>CAZLWG010000012.1:0-72949 GCA_964563315.1 uncultured Anaerolinea sp.
CGCTCAAACTTGTCGGCGAGAGTTATCCCTTCCCGAACGGACGTTACCTGCTGACATTCGATAATCACAATTCCGTCAACGGGATTCGGGAATTCGCCCACGCCCGCGGCGCGGATGTGACCTATATCCCGGTCGTGCTGCCAGACATGCGCGTCGACGCCTCCCAACTTGACCTGGAACTGTCCCGCCCTTCCAAGGTTGGTCATAACCTGTTTGCTTTTCCTGCCCAATCGAACTTCTCCTCCGTCAAACATCCGCTCGAATGGATCGAGAAAGCCCACGCCCAGGGCTGGGACGTCCTGCTAGACGCCGCGGCGTATGTTCCAACCAGTAAATTGGATTTGAGGGAGGTCAAACCTGATTTTGTTCCCATCTCTTTCTATAAAATTTTTGGCTACCCGACGGGGCTTGGCGCTCTTATTGCAAGAAAAGAAGCTCTGGCAAAGTTACATCGTCCCTGGTTCGCAGGCGGGACGATTACAGTTGCATCGGTGCAGGGCGATAAATACTATCTCGCCGAAGGCGCAACCGCTTTCGAAGACGGCACGCTTGATTATTTGAACATCCCTGCGTTGGAAATCGGACTCAAGCATATTGAATCCATTGGATACGAAGTCATTGGCGAACGCGTCAAAGCCCTCACCGGCTGGCTGTTGGACAATCTCACGTCCATGAAGCACAGCAACGGCGTGCCGCTGGTTCGGGTCTTTGGACCCACTTCCACCGAGGGAAGAGGCGGGGCGGTCACAGTCAACTTCTACGATAAGACCGACCGCGCCTTCGATCATCGCTTCATCGAAGGAGAAGCGAACAAGGTCAATATCTCCCTTCGCACAGGCTGCTTTTGCAACCCAGGCGCGGGGGAGATCGCGCTCGGCATCTCGCGTGTGGAATTGGATGTGTGCTTCACGTCTCCGGGTCATGAAGACAGATTATCCATTGACGACTTCCGCCTCTGCATTGACGGAAAATCCTCTGGCGCGGTACGGATTTCGGTGGGGCCCTTCACCAATTTCAATGACGTACAATCGCTTCTGGCGTTTGCAAGAGGGTTGCTGAGTTGAACGGACAAACCCGCTTGCACATCAAACCCGGTATGACAGTGCTGATCGTCTTGAAGCAGGATCAGCGCACGGGCAAATTGACCAAAGACATCCTGACCAAATCGCCCACGCATCCGCACGGCATCAAAGTGCGGCTGACGGATGGAAAAGTGGGGCGTGTAAAAGAGATCGTGGAAGCATAGGCACAAGGAACGCCCGGTCATGCATCGGGCGTTTTTCTTTTCGCGTGCTATACTTCGACAAGACATCTGCCCGGAATAAAACATGAAATCAAAACCCCTGCTGTGGCTCATCGTTCTTTTATTCCTGCTGGCTTGTGAATTGCCGGGTCTTAAGCCTGTCACTCCCACGCCACAACCCATTCCCACTCGACAAATTGAAATACTTCCAACGCTTACCCCGGTCTGTATCTCGGAGGAACCAACCCAGCGCGATATCGACCGCGCGCTCGCGTTCACGGGTGAAATGTTTCAAAACGACGAATGGGAACGCAGTTACATGGTCATGAGCGGGCGCGTCGGCGTGACCTGGCTCAACAACCCGGTCGGCGCGGTGGCATATCTCGAAGCCTTGATCTTCCCGTGCGGTTATGAGGAGCCTGATCTCAATGCTTATTTTGATGCAGACAATTGGGACATCATCTTCGAAAATTACGACGAGTACGAGATCGTTGACGAATGCAAAACAAACAACGGCTTGCGTTTGTACGAGATCGAATCCATCAACGAGGGTTTCGATTACAACATCCGCTACTGGGTGAAGAACGACACCGATACCCGCGTCATCACCATGATGATGACCTTTCCTGTGGATGCCGAAGCCTTGTTGGATGAATACGCTTCCCGCCTCTTTCCCTCACTTTCAATCTGCTCTTAGGAACCAAACATGACCTCCCGCTACGACATTCTCTTCCAACCGATCCAGATCGGACCTGTCACTGCCCCGAATCGTTTCTATCAAGTGCCCCACTGCAACGGCTTTGGCTGGCGCATGCCGCAAGGGATGGCAGCCATGCGCGGCATGAAAGCCGAAGGCGGCTGGGGCGTGATCTGCACCGAAGAGACGGAAATCCATTACACCAGCGACCTCTCGCCTTATTTTGAGGGTCGCATCTGGGACGACGGCGACATCCCAGTCTGGCAGTTGATGACCGAAGCCGTACACAAATACGGCGCATTGGCAGGCATCGAACTGACCTACAACAGCCACGACGCGGCGAATTTATATTCCCGCGCCGCCGCGTTCGGTCCTCGCTCAATGGGCATCACCGGTGGAGGCGGATTTGAGCCGGGTCAATGCCGCGCTGCGACGAAGGACGATCTCAGACAAGTCCGCAAATGGCATCGTAATGCGGCGATCCGCGCGAAGAAGGCAGGCTTCGACATCATTTACTGTTATGCAGCGCACAACATGACATTAGCGTTTCATCTCCTTTCCAAAGACAATGACCGCGCCGACGAATACGGCGGCTCGCTCGAAAACCGCGTGCGCTTCTTCCGCGAGTTGATCGAAGATACGAAAGATGCCGTCGGCGACACCTGCGCAGTCGCCGTCCGCTTTGCGGTGGATGAACTCCTCGGCGCGGACGGGATGCAGCACGACGGCGAAGCAAAAGAAATCGTTTCGATGCTTGCTGAACTGCCCGACCTATGGGACGTGAACATCAGCGCCTGGAAAAATGATTCAATAACATCTCGCTTTGGCAGGGAAGGGGATCAGGAAAAATACATTTCCTTCATTAAACAACTCACGACCAAACCCGTCGTCGGTGTGGGACGTTATACCTCGCCCGACAGCATGGTCTCCGCCATCGAGCGCGGCGTGATGGACTTGATCGGCGCGGCGCGTCCGTCCATTGCCGACCCGTTTCTGCCAAATAAAATCAAAGATGACAGGCACGAAGACATCCGCGAGTGCATTGGTTGTAATATCTGCGTTACAGGCGACACGCGCTTTGTGCCAATTCGCTGCACCCAAAACCCGACCATGGGCGAGGAATGGAGGCGCGAATGGCATCCCGAAATCATCGCGCCGAAAAAGAGGGACGACGAGATCATGATCGTCGGCGCGGGACCGGCTGGGCTGGAGGCGGCTCGGGCGTTGGGTCAGCGCGGGTACAAGGTCATTCTCACCGACGCGAAGCGTGAGGCGGGTGGGCGCGTCCTGCTTGAGTCCGCGCTGCCGAATCTGATCGAATGGCGGCGTGTCATTGACTGGCGTCTTACTCAAATCGACAAACTTGAAAATATCTATTTTTATCCATCCAGCCCGATGACCGCAAAGGATGTTCTCGAATCTGGCGAGGCGCATGTCATCATCGCCACCGGCGCAGCCTGGCGGCGCGACGGCGTGGGGCGCAGCATCTCACGCCCCGTTCCAGGCAATGGAAATATTTTCACGCCCGATGACCTGATGAATGGGAAGCTGCCAACCGGAAAAGTTTTGCTTTACGACGACGACCATTACTACATGGGCGGCGTGCTTGCGGAATTACTTGCGACCAATGGCTGTGAAGTCACGCTGATGACTCCCGCTCCCGCCATTTCCGCCTGGACCGAATACACCCTTGAACAGGATCGCATTTACAAACGACTTCTTGACCTGAACGTGACTCTGCTCCCATCCCACGTTCTCGCTTCACACTCCCCGACAACTGCCACCGTGACCCACGCCATCACCTCCGCCAAAACCACTCTCCCCTGCGACGCCATCGTCATGGTCATAGATAGAATTCCCAACGACAGCCTGTATCATGAATTGAAACCAGCGTTGGCAGATGGCAGACTCAAATCCCTGCGCCTCATCGGCGACGCCGAAGCGCCCAACATCATCGCGCAGGCAGTCTTCAGCGGTCATCTCGCTGCAAGAGAATTCGGCGAAGTCATTGACCCCGACGTGACGCCGTTCAAAGTGGAGCGATAGCCATGTCGTTGCGAGCCTTCGAGAAGCACCCCTCAACATTGCGAGAGATTGTTTCGTTGTCGTTTCACTCCTCCTCGCAATGACAGCAAAACTCATCCTTGTCACCGGCGCGACGGGCTACATCGCCAGCCGCCTGATCCCCCGCCTCCTCCAGCATGGATACCGCGTTCGCGCGTTGGCGCGCCGCCCCGAAAAATTGCAGTCGCGCAGATGGTTCTCGCAAGTGGAGATTGTCCAGGGCGATGTGACAGACCCCTCCTCTCTACCGTCTGCTTTGGAAGGAATTTGGACAGCATATTATCTGATCCACAACATGTCCCGCGGACATGGTTATACCGAGGTCGAGATCGAAGGTGCGCGCAATTTCGCCTCTGCCGCCGAAGCCGCAGGCGTGGAACACGTCATCTACCTCGGCGGGCTGGCAGACCCGGAACAGCATATCGCGCCGCATATGCGTTCGCGCATCGAAACCGGGGTAACCCTGCGAAAAGGCAAAGTCCCTGTCACTGAATTTCGAGCGGGTGTCATTGCCGGATCGGGAAGCATCTCGTTCGAGATGATCCGTTTTATGACGGAGTTGTTTCCGGTCATCCCTGGACCCGTGTGGTTGAAGAACAAAACCCAGCCGATTGCAGTTCAGAATATCATGGACTATCTGGTCGCTGCGCTGGAAAACCGCGAAGGGCAGGGATACGTCTTTGAAATTGGCGGGCCGGGAATCCATGACTATCGGGAGTTGATGCAAATCTACGCGCGAGTTCGCAGTCACAAACGCGGTTTTCTTTTGCTTCCCTTTGTCCCCGTTTGGTTCATGGCATTCGGCATTGACCTGATGACGCCCGTGCCTTACCCAATTGCGCATGCATTGGTGGGCGGCTTGTCCGGTGACAGCGTTATTTTGCATGGAGAGGCGGAAAAAACCTTCCGCGAAGTAAAGCTCATGGATTACGAAACAGCCGTCGGTGAGGCGTTGAGGCGCCTGCATCCGTTGGAGGTCGAGCGGGTTTGGGAGGACGGTCGCGGTAAAACAACAACACTGAAGCACGAAGGGTTTTTCATCCATCATCGTGAAATGGAGATGAATGTTCCTGCTGAAAGAATCGCCGATAAGGTCAAACGATTACATAACACGGATGAAAACCTGCTGGCGTATTCAAAGACCAGGTTCGGCGAAAGATGGCTGGAATGGCGCATTCACAATAACGTTTTGACGCAAACCGCTTACTTTGCTCCGCGCGGATTGGGCGGATTTTTATACTGGTATCTTTTGTATCCGTTCCATGTGTTGAAATTCCACCGGATGTTGAAAAGCATCGGTGGTACAATCGAATAAATAAACGATCAACAAGCGGCGAAGCCGGTGAAATTCCGGCGCTGTCGCGCAACTGTGAAGTTAGTTAAGTAGTTGAACTACCAAACTATCGAACTAAAAACTACCAAACTAACAAAGCCAGGTCGCCCGCTGTTGGTCGGTTCACCACACTCTCGCGGAAAGGAGGTGGAGGACGGGTCCCAACCGGATTACCTCTCCAACCTCCCCAGCCTGTGCTGGGGATTTTCATTTCACATTCAGGAGAAACCATGTTACGCAAGACCTTGATTTTGACTTTGCTGTTCGCGCTTTTCCTCGCAGGATGCGCACCCGCCTCCACCCCGACGGATGCTCCTGCTCCTGTTTCCACGGACATTCCCGCCACCGAAGCCTTGACCGAATCTCCCGCCGGAGAAGCCAGCCAAAACTTCGTTGACGATGCGGGGCGGGAGATCACGCTCACAGAGACGCCCGAACGCATCATCTCGCTTGCGCCGTCCAACACAGAAATCCTTTTTGCAGTTGGCGCAGGCGCGCAGATCGTCGGACGCGACGAATTTTCGGACTATCCTGCAGAGGCTCTATCCATTGAAAGCGTGGGCGGCTCGATGGGCGAATACAGTGCGGAAGCCATCGTCGCACTTGAACCCGATCTTGTACTTGCCGCCGAGATCAACACACCCGAATTGATCCATCAATTGGAAGACCTCGGCGTGACCGTGTATTTTTTGCGCAATCCCACCACACTGGAAGAGATGTATGCCAATCTTGAGACCGTTGCGAAGTTGACAGGACACGATGCGGGTGAATTGGTCGAATCACTCAAAGCCCGCGTTGCCGCAGTGGAAGAAAAGATCGCACCGCTTAGCGCGCGCCCGTACGTCTTCTATGAAATTGACGCCTCCGATCCAACCAAACCATGGACATATGGTCCCGGCACATTTGGCGATTTGCTGATCGAACGCGCCGGCGGATTCAACGTCGGCAATGTTGCATCCGACCCGTATCCCCAACTCAGCCTCGAGCAGATCGTGGTGGCAAACCCATCCATTATCATCCTCGGCGACTCGATGTGGGGCGTGACACCCGAATCCGTTTTGGAACGCGCTGGATGGGAGACCATCGAAGCTGTAAAATCCAGCCAGATTTTCCCGATTGACGATAATCTCATCAGCCGCCCCGGTCCGCGTTTGGTGGATGGTCTTGAAACGCTGGCAAAGATTCTTCACCCTGGAGTGTTCGAGTAGTTTTTCTCCCATGCGCCCCTCTTTCATTGATTGGGAGAGGGGCCGGGGTGTCGTATGCGCAAGCCTCTTTTTTCTTCCTTCGGATTTTTGGTTTTTGCCATTTTGCTCAGTCTTGCAATCGGATCTGTTTTCATTTCTCCGGTTGAATTGTGGCAGATCGCGCGCGGGGCTGGCAAAGAGACTCTGGCGTTCATCGTTTGGCAGATTCGCCTGCCGCGTACCGTTCTGGTTGCGCTGACAGGTGCCGCCTTGAGCGGAAGCGGGGCGGCATATCAGGGTCTGTTCCGCAACCCGCTGGCGGATCCGTTCCTGATCGGTGTCGCGTCCGGCGCAGGGTTGGGCGCCGTCATTGCCATGTCTGTTCAATGGCCCTACTCGTTTTGGGGCTTGATGACCATTCCCATGTCCGCTTTCATCGCGGCATTGCTGACGGTGTTCATCGTTTACTTTCTCGCCCGTGTCGGTCAGACGGTTCCCACCACAAATTTGATTCTGGCAGGCGTGGCGTTTTCTTCGTTTGCAACTTCGCTGACGTCCTTCCTGATGCTCCGTTCCACCAACGAAGTCCGGCGCGCTTTGAGTTGGATCCTCGGCGGCGCAAGCCAGGCAGGCTGGGATGCCGTTCTCGCCATGCTTCCATATCTTGCAATCGGCTTGGGGATTCTTCTCTTCAGCGGATACCGGCTCAACCTTTTGCAATACGGCGATGACCAGGCTCAACAAATGGGCTTGAACGTTACGCGCACAAAAACGATCTTGTTGATCGCATCCTCTCTCGCAACCGCCGCCGCTGTTGCATTTTCCGGCATCATCGGTTTCATCGGGTTGATCGTCCCGCATGTCATGCGCCTGTGGTTTGGCGCGGATTATCGCCGCTTGATTCCTCTATCAATCGTCGGCGGCGCGTCTGCACTGCTTATTGCCGATATTATTGCGCGCGTGGTCCTTGCCCCGCAGGAAATTCCCCTCGGCATCATCACCGCGCTGGCAGGCGCGCCATTCTTTTTATGGATTCTGCGAACGGCAAAAAATCAGGGGTATTGGTAATGTATACCGTCAACAGCATTGTTGGATTTCAGGATTTGTCATGACGTCGCAAGTTCTAATGATCCAGGGAAGCAGTTCCTCGGCTGGAAAAAGTTTGATGACAACAGCCTTATGTCGCATTTATGCGAGGCGGGGTGTAAAGGTCGCGCCGTTCAAGGCGCAAAATATGTCCAACAATGCTGCGGTCTGTCTGGATGGAGGCGAGATCGGGCGCGCACAGGCGCTTCAAGCAGTCGCCGCCGGAATCCCGTTCACCACACAGATGAATCCCATCCTCATCAAACCGGAAGCGGATTCGCGCTCGCAGGTTATCTTAATGGGGCGTCCCTGGCGCACGTTGGAAGCGAAAACTTATTACACGGAGAAAGCGGTGCTCTGGGAACATGTCACTGCCGCATTGAACCATTTGCGCAGCGAATACGAACTGGTCATCATCGAAGGCGCAGGCAGTCCCGCGGAACTGAATCTTAAACGCGGCGACATTGTCAATATGTCGGTGGCGCGTTACGCTCGATCACCTGTTTTGCTCGTAGGCGATATCGATCGCGGAGGAATTTTTGCTCAACTGCTCGGCACGCTCTGGCTGCTCGAACCGGAAGAGCGAAGCCTGGTGCGGGGCTTCATTGTCAACAGATTTCGCGGCGACATTTCCCTCTTTGAAGACGGCATCCAGATCCTTGAACAAAAGGGGGAAGTCCCGGTATTGGGCGTGATCCCTTATTTAAGAGGACTTTCCCTGCCCGATGAAGACGCTGTTTCAGTCGAAACCGCCGCATACGCCGCACAGCCTGCTTCTCCTGCCCAAACGGATATAGCGGTTTTGGCATTGCCCCGTATTTCCAATTTCGATGATTTTGACCCGCTCCGTGCGGAACCGGATGTTCACATCCGGCATTTGGATTCGCCCGCGCATTTGGGTAAGCCTCATGCCATTATCATTCCCGGAACAAAAAGCACACTGGCAGACCTAAACTGGCTGCGACAGACAGGTCTTGCAGAAGCGCTCATCCGCTTTGCCCAAAACGGCGGCACAGTGGTTGGAATTTGCGGCGGATACCAAATGCTGGGGCAGGTCGTCCGCGATCCATTTCATGTCGAGTCGCCCAACAGCATGGCGGGAGGACTGGGCCTCCTCCCTGTGAAAACCAGTTTTGCCAGAGAGAAATCCACTCATCAGGTTCGGGCAAAAATCTTAAATTCTCCGCCCTTTTCACAGATTGCTGGCAGTCTCATTGAAGGATATGAAATCCATGCGGGGAGAACAGAAGGTCAAGCCCACTGGTTGGAAATCGTTTCCAGAAACGGAGACCCGGTCAAGGTCCCCGATGGAAGCGTTTCATCCAACGGAAAAGTCTGGGGCTGTTATCTGCACGGGTTGTTCCACAACGATTCGTTTCGCCATCAATGGTTGAAAAGTCTGGGCTGGCAGGGCGCGGATGCTTCGCATTCTTCGCGCCTGGAAGAATCGCTCGAAAGACTTGCCGATGCTGTAGAAGGCGCGTTGGATATGAGTGCGCTGGATAGAATAATTTGGAGCCCCGATCTTCTATCAGGATAACCCATGTTGAAGATTCAAAACCTTTCCGTTTTCTACAAAAATCATCAAGTCCTCCATGCTGTCTCTCTCGAAGTGCAGAGCGGCGAAGTACTGGCGCTCATCGGTCCAAATGGCGCGGGCAAATCCACCATCATCCGCGCTGCAAGCGGGGTGGTTCCATCAACGGGTCACGTCCGCACCAATGGCTACGACTTCCATCTGCTCGACCCGATGCAACGCGCGCGATACATGGCAGTGGTACCGCAGGCAATTTCCCTCCCGCCTGCATTTACAGTTTGGGAGACGGTCTTGATGGGGCGCACGCCCTACCTCGGTTTTCTCGGGAACGCCTCTGCCCACGACGAGGAAATTGCGCGCCAAGCCCTGAGCCGTGTCCACGCTTTAGCTTTATCGGAACGGCGCGTAGGCGAACTCTCCGGTGGCGAGGCACAGCGCATTTTGCTCGCCCGCGCCTTGTGCCAATCCACGCCGATTCTTTTGCTGGACGAACCCACCGCCCATCTGGATTTGCAGTATCAAGTCAGCCTGCTGGAGTTAATCCGTGAACTGGCGCGTGACGAAAATCTCGCCGTTCTGATTGCCCTGCATGACCTCAATCTCGCCGCACGCTACGCGGATCGAGTCGCTTTGTTGGTTGGCGGGAAACTGGATGCCATCGGTACACCGCGCGATGTATTAACCCCCGAAGCCATTTCAAACGCCTATTGCCTGCCCGTGCAGGTGATCGAGCATCCGTTTAGAGATGTTCCGCTTGTACTCCCAAAATAAGATCCGGCGGGGAAGCGCATCCCGTTGACTGTCTTTGTGGTAAAAATGAGGGCTGGAGCACAAATGACTAGAAAAAACCTACTCACTACATTCATCCTGATTGCTTTGACTTTATCCGCCTGCGGTTCCGCTGAACCGACTCTCAGTGCTGAAGATATTGCAAACACGGCGGTTGCCGAGGCGTGGGTTGCCATCACACAAACCGCCCTTGCCGCGCCTACTGTCACGCCAACCTTTACTCCAGAACCCACTGCAACCCTCCTTCCGACTCTGCCGCCTTTGCCTACGCTTGCGCCTGAAACACAAGCAGTGGCGTCCGTTCCCACAGAGGATCAATGTAATCAAGTCCCGCCCATCGAACCAAAGGGCGGGTTGGTAAACGTCGAATTCACGAACCGCTCGGAGGGGAGCGTCAATCTTTCGTTTGGGATGAACGCCCCCAATGACAAGGGAGAGTGTGTTACCTATTCATTTACTTTTGGAGTGGCTGGGGAACGTGCCGCGAAGGTGCTGGCTGGCTGTTATTGGGGTTGGGCATGGATCGAGGGCAAAGAACCTTCCATCGCAAAGACGGGTTCCGTGATTCTCTGCATGACCGACCCCAATATCATATATCATATCGAGATCACAAAGGAAAGAGTTGATTTCGAGTAGACGGATGATTGATGGCTAAATAATTTGCAGGAATGCGCTCGTTCAACGAGCGCATTCTTTATTAAGAAGGGGCAAAACACCCGAAACATCCTGATTTCCCGAAACCCGACCCCACAACGTATCGAGCGCAGGACAAAGCGTTGGTTGCCCTTTAATAGTCCGCTCGGTTAGTTTGATTGCCGCATCCATATCACCTGTGAGCGCGAAAGCCTCGATGAAGATTAAATTCTCGACCGGCAGGGCGGGATTTAATTCTGACTTTTGTGCCTCTTTATAAAGTTGTATCACCTGAGTCCAGTCTTCTTGTTGGCGCGCCAGCTCTGCTTTGGTATAGAAGTAGCACCATGCATTTCCTGCATTTTTCCCGAACGGAGTTTCTTCCAAACCAGGCTCGGATGCATCCGCAATGATTTGATCAGGGTTGGAGAGCGGAATGGCATCGGTCAGATAAAAACTTGCGCCGGGAACGGTTTCTGCGCTCCCGTAAACTGGGTCAAGCACACGCAGGCAACCGTCTGCTTCCTTATAAATCACGACACTGTTGGATGTCGAACCATTAAAGTTCACAGTTCGGTAATTAATTTGAATGGGGTTATTAACCCGCAACTCAGCGGGGGCGAATCTTGTTTTCAGGTAAAGCAAGGCATAAGGAAGTTCGCGGCTGTTCAAGTCGGGCGCATACAGCCAGTTAAGACCGGCGGTCAGTTGCAGGTCTGCGGCGTATTTCAAAGGGAGTTCGTATGAGAGGATGGCAGTGTTTTCCTTTAGTCCGGGCATACGCCATGCCATTTGCTGAAAAAAATCTTGCTGATTTGCCCAATCGCGGCGGAAAGTGTTGGCGATTGTGAATTGATAAGCGGTGGACATCCCGATCAAAATACTCAGGATAACAGTCCGCCTCGAATTTCTTAACAACAAGTCTGCCAGCCCAATGATGAATAAACTTGCCCCAAGCATGATCGAAACAAAGAAACGGTCATAATCGAACTCGATTTTCAGGGGCAATCCTGCCGCCCACGAGGGAAGCCTGCCTGCGAATATCCCAACGAATCCAATAGCTATAGCCCACCAGCCCCAATTGTCGCTTGTGTGAGAGGCACCGGTTTCTTGATTTTCATCTTGCATGTTTCGCATGAATACCAATACAACGAATGCCGATACCAGCAGAACACCCAACGCAATGGCTTGAGTGGTCGAACCGTCTATGATTGAAAAGATATCGAAAGAACCCAGCCATGATGTAAAGCCGGAAAGCGAAAGCGTTGTGACGACTTCATTTACCAGCGCTAGAGGCGCAAAAGTGGAACTGGAGAAAATGCTGATGTCATACGAATTATAGGAATTGGATTGGTAATAGGTATACGTCCATACGGCGTCCAGCAGCCACACAATAAAATATGGGAGCCATGCCTTACCGGCTTTTTGTAGTCTCGTTGTCCAATTTGAAGCATCCTCTGAATAGACGGCGAGTATGAATAGAAAACGAAGGATTTCCAACCCAAAGAAATACTCAGTGGAAAGCAGCCCAAACGCTTGCAGGAAAATGGCGAGAACTGTCAAACCCCAGCTGGAACGCCGGTTTCGCATCAAACGGACAGTGATGATGAAAGATGCAAGCAGAAACAGCAGGGGAATTAATTCCTGGTTGACATGTGTCAACGCCACCCATTGTTGTTGGTAGGCAGGATACACCGTGAAAAGAAGAGCCACCCAGAGCGCGTTCTGCTTGCGGGCGGGCCAGACCTGTCTAAACAGCGACCAGACCTGAAGTCCGAGGATGAGGCGGATAATCAACCCAAGAATCTGCCATGTCAGCGGGTGTCCGCCAAAGAGGGTGGTGGTGACGGCGAAGATGGGTCCAAGAAACGGGCGGAACGGGCGGAACGCTTCGATGAATTCACCTGGACCGAAAAAGCGCAGGAACCAGGCGAAGGGCAGGTCGTCCCAATAAAATCCCATCCAGGGGACGAGAAGCCCGTAAGCGAGAATCATAAGCAAAAGAAGAATGCCGGGTACGGCAATGCGCTCGTTGCGAAGGAATTTTGAAGGATTATTTTTCACGCCATACATCCCAAATGATTTAAGTGATTTTACCATCTGGCTCGCCCTCCCCGGCTGATAAACCGATGAAATCCGCTTTGGTATAATGCTCACCATGAACCGAAAGAAGACGATTGAAATCGCAATTTACGTTGTGCTGATCGTTGCCATTCTTGCGCCGCGCATTCCAAAACTTGACTCGTTTGTAACGCTTGATGAACCGTCCTGGCTGAGCCAGGGCGCGAATTTTTATTATGCGCTTGGTCAGCGGGAGTTCGAAAACACGGTGTATGAATACCAACCCGCCGTCACTACCATGTGGATCATCAGCATTGCGATGCTGGCCTATTTTCCCGAATATCGCGGATTTGGGCAGGGTTATCTCGATTACGAAAAGGGCCGGCTCGATCCGTTTATGTACGAACACGGCATGGATCCGCTTGTGTTGCTGCACATTGCGCGTTTGATCCAGGTCTTTGTCATCCTTGCGCTTTTCCTTTTGTTGTTTTACTTCCTTCAACGATTCGTTCTAAAAACACTCGCCGCGTTTGTTATTCTTTTCGCTTCATTCGATCCGTTTTTTCTCGGCCACACACGCATGCTCGATCATGAAGCGATGGTGTCGTTATTCGTGCTTGTATCACTGACCGCTTTTGTCGTTTATATTTCACAGGGACGCAAGTTCGTTTTTCTTCTCATTTCGGGCGTTGCGGCGGGTTTTGCTCAATTAACGAAATCATCTGCGGTTGCCATGCTTGCGGCGGTCGGTATTCTATTATTGATGCAAGTGATGTCCGAACGCCAACAGGGTCTTGTTAGATCGCTTTGGATAAATTTCAAGATTTTTCTCGGTTGGATTGGAATCCTTGCGGCGACCTATTTCATCTTCTGGCCCGGCATGTGGGTCGCGCCCGGGAAGATGCTTTACGAAGTGTACGGCAATGCCTTCAGCTACGCTTTTCAGGGTGCGCGCCTCAAAGTGACCGAAGAGTTGGATGTCGCTGCTTTCAACCTCAATTCAAACCTCGGCGGGATTTGGGACATGGCAAACGTGCTGCTCTATCGAATCACTCCGCTGACGTGGCTCGGGGCCCTGTTTGGGTTTTCGCTTCCGTTCACACGGGACCCCGAACTGGTTCGACCCCACAAACAGTTGTTTGCCCTCCTGCTGACTACTGCCATCGCATTCGTCGTCATGTTCGGCGTAGCCCAGGGACGCAACTCTCCGCATTACATTCTCTCCAGTTATCTTGCATTGAACGTGCTTGCAGGCTTGGGCTGGTATTTGATCATTGAGCGGCTTGCAAAGCGCTTTAAGACCATGGAGATACAGGCAAGTTACACAATATTGGTCGTTGTTCTATCTCTCCAAGTGTGGAGTGCGCTCTCGTTCTTTCCCTATTACTACACCTACAGAAACCCCGTCCTTTACTCGGCGGGATGGTACAAAGACGCTCCCCAATTCCCCTATGGAGAGGGACTGGAAATTGCCGCTGAATACCTCGCCCAACTACCGGGCGCACAGGATTCGACAGTCTTTGTCTACTATCCACGCGGGTGTTTCTCCTATTTCTATCCCGGCATTACTACGGGGTTTCGTCCTTATTATATTGACGGCGAACATGCCGAGGACCTCCTCTATCATATAAACACTGCTGATTATGTGGTTGTTTATTATGCAAACCAGATTCGGTTGAGCAAATACCACCCGTATTTGAAAATTCTCTCTCAAGCGGATCCGATCTACGAAATTTGGATTGACGGATACAGGTACGTCCAAATCTACCGGGCGGACTCCTTTACACCAGAGATGTTAGAAGCGCTGGAAAATCTGTGAATCGCGCAATTAACAAAACTGTTTTAGGGAAAACCATTCTTGCGCTGATCCTCCTCGCAATGATAGCGCCTTCGCATCTCATTGGGAATGATCGGGTCGTGACAGTGGATGAGCCCTGGTGGGTGATCTCCGGCTCGAATTATTATTACGCCCTCACGCACGGGGATTTTGCAAATACACTCTATGACTATCACCCGGCTGTTACGACCACGTGGGTGGTGACGGCGGGTATGCTTTCCTACTTTCCTGAATATCGGGGGGGTGGTCAGGGGTACTTCGATGTCCGCAAACCCAAATTCGAGGAATTCCTGCGGGAAAACGGGAAGGAAGCGCTTGATCTTGTGCGAAACAGCCGGTTGATTCAATCTGCGCTAATCCTTTCATTTGCATTGCTGGCATTTTTCCTTATTCAGTCTTTAACGAATCAGATTACGGCGTTCCTCTCCGTTGCTCTGGCAATGACTGCCCCGTTTTATTTGGGCCACTCACGCCTGCTCAACCATGAAGGGATGCTTGCGGTGTTTGTGCTTGTCTCGTTTCTGGGAATGCAAGTCTATTTGAATAAGAACCGCAAATCGATTTATCTTCTTCTCTCCGGCGCGGCATTCGGGCTTGCGCAATTGACGAAATCTTCATCCATCGTTGTTGCAGCGTTGGTTGGATTTATGCTTTTTATTGAATTGTTCAAGAAAGATGAATTAAAACTCCACGCAAAACTTCTGAAGTCATTTAAGACATTCTTGCTTTGGCTTGGGGCGGCTGTGTTGGTCTATGTTTTATTATGGCCTGGGATGTGGGTTGCGCCAGGGAAGATGCTTGGCGATATCTATGGGAATGCATTCAGTTATGCCTTTCAGGGCGCCCGCCTCGATGTGACCGAGGAGTTGCAGCCTTCCTCTTTCAGCCTTGCCTCCGGCTTCGGCGGGATTCTGCAATATATGCGTGGTTGGGCGGCTTCCTCCACTCCAATTACATGGGTTGGGTTGATGCTAGCTTTTATTGCGTTGGACTCAAAGGATAAAGAAAAACTTCTGCAGCCGCTAAAATCTACGCTTGCATATCTGATTATTCTTGCCGCGTTGTTTATCCTTATGTTTGGCGTGGCGCAGGGGCGCAATTCTCCGCACTATATTCTTACCAGCCATCTCTGCTTAAACGTTGCGGCTGGGGCGGGGTGGGGATATATCTGGCTGAAGGCACAGGCAAAATGGAAGGGGATGAAGCGTATATCTGCCAGCATTCTCTATTCTGTTGCATTGATCGGAATGCAAATCGGGGTTGGGCTTCCATACGCTCCCTATTATTTCACTTACAAGAACCCATTTGCGCAGACCGCATCCACGATCGGATATGGCGAAGGGATGGCTCAAGCGGCGGATTATTTATCCCAGAAACCGGGTTCAACGGACATGCGTGTTTATGCCTATAACGGCATGGGTACATTTTCCTTCTTTTTTTCCGGCGAAACTTTGGTCTTCAAAAGAGTTTATCTGATCGAGAACGATTTCACAACCATCGCCGACGATATGCTTGGTTCGGACTATCTGGTCCTATATCCCATTGTGAAAAAAGCACAGCCTGAAACTGAGAAAATTCTGGGCGTCTTGCAGGATGTCCCGCCTGAGAAAACAATCTTTATTAATGGTTTGGAATACATTCAAATCTATCGCATGATGGATATTCCAGAAGCGGTTTACGAAAAACTTGGGCAATAATTTAACTTGTGTGGATTTAGCCGTCATGGCTTTTCCAACCCATGCGCCATCAAAAGGCTCTCATTCTCCAGAATTTCATGAGTCAATCCATCCGCCACAACTTTGCCCTCATCCATCACGATTGTGCGCGGAAAAAGCTCCTTTACCATCGCCATGTCGTGAGTGGAGACAAGCATCGTGATCGGCAATTCGCGCAGCAGATTGATCAGCGTCCGACGCGCGCGGGGGTCCAGCCCCGCCGAGGGTTCGTCCAATACCAATAGGCTGGGTTTCATCGAAAGGACTGTGGCGATCGCGATTCGCTTCTTTTCCCCAACGCTCAGGTGATGCGACAAACGATCCCGATAACCAGACATGCGCACTGCTTCAAGCGCGGCATCCACACGCGCGCGCACTTCGTCCTCGGGAAGACCCATGTGAAGCGGACCGAACGCCACGTCCTCGAACACGGTTGGAGAGAAGAGTTGGTCGTCCGGGCTTTGGAATACGAGTCCGACCAAGGAGCGGATCGCAGGCAAATTGTCACGCGTGAGTCGCAAGCCCGCGATTTCCACGTCGCCGCGCCCATGCAAGATCCCATTCAGGTGCAGCATCAACGTGGACTTGCCCGCGCCGTTTGGTCCTACCAATGCAACCTTGTCGCCCCCGCACAGTTTCAATGAAACGCCGTTCAAGGCAATGTGCCCATCTGGATAAGCAAAACGCAGATCATTCACGGATAAAACATCGCCCTCGCATTCAGGCATTACGAAGGTGCTTTTAAAGTGGGTAACAGGCATTACAACCTTCCAAGAATTTGAAGAATGAATATAACGGCAATGGCAAGCGCCGTTGTAAAATAATCGCTTGACTTCATCTCATGAGGATTCAACGTATAAAGATGACCGGCATACCCGCGCGCGATCATTGCATTGTAGATGCGGTCGCTGCGCTCATAACTTCGCAAAAAAAGTTGACCTGCCATGTTGCCGGCAATTTTTGCGCGCCATAACACGCCTCCGCCAGACCTCGAGCCCGGTACGGCCGCCGAGCGGCTTTCCCTCGCCCGAAGCAGACGGAAAACCTCGTCCGTCAATACAAAGAGATAGCGATAGAGAAAGGCAATGATGGTGGTCAGGATGGCGGGTACGCGCAAATGTTCGAGCGCATGGATCAAATCTGGAAAGCGGGTGACAGCTACCAACAGGATTGCCATCTGCACCGAAAGCCATGCGCGGATAAGTATGCTTACGAATCGCAAAAGACCCATATCGGTGATGGTCAGGTTCCACATCAAAAGCTGGAATGAAGCAACCGGCTGACCGGGAATGGAGAATAAGACTGTGACCGCGATCAGCGCGAAAGGCAGGGCAATGATCGAACGCTTCAAACTATATCCAATTCCCAGCCGTGAAAACAGATTCGCGGCAAGAACGAAAAGCCAGGCAAGCAGGAATGCGATCCATGCGCCGTCTGGAAGCAGGGCATTCGAGACGATGAAGATGACCGTTACGAGCACCTTCACGCGCGGGTCGAGGCGGTGAAGGAGACTTTCCTTTTCGTGATAGCGGTCAAATGCGTCAAAATGCATGATGGTCTATTCCGATTTCGCTTTCAGGCCGCGAGCAATCAATACAATAATGATCCCGACCACGAGAATGCCGATCACGCCTGCGGCAACGGTCGAAAGTGCAGTCCCACCGAGAAAAGGGATTGTGTAATCAGGAATGATTTCATATGGCGCCGATTGACCCGCGTTAATGAAGCCCATGTCCATTGCAACACGCTCCAATCCGTCGGGGTCGGCAGAGGCAAGGGGCGAGAGCAAGACCACCAGCAGGGAAACGATCCCACCGACAAACACCCAATTGCGGCTGGCTTTTGCGGATTCGGAGCCTTCGCCGATCAAGTCAGGACGGGTCTGCATGATAAACGTCAACGCAAAGACTGTGATCAGCGCTTCACCAATTCCGATGAGAGTGTGTACGCCCAACATGGCCGGGATGACGATCTCAAGCTGTGACGTGCCACTTAACCACAGTTGCAATGAGGTGAGCAATGCGCCTGCCGTCACTGAAAGCCACGCAGCGATTCCGATGACGGTCAACTTTACGGCTTTGGATTTACCCGCCACCGAGCGGTACAAGCCGTAACCGATTGCGGCAGTGACCAGACCCATGTTAAGGATGTTCGCGCCCATCACGAGCAGACCGCCATCCTGAAAGAGCAGCGCTTGCACGGCGATGACTGCTGTCATGACGAGCATCCCGGCCCATGGACCGAGCACGATCGCTGCAAGCGCGCCACCCAGCAAGTGACCGGACGTGCCGCCTGCAACTGGAAAATTGATCATTTGTGCGGCGAAGATGAATGCCGCCATGACCCCCATGAGCGGAATCTGTTTTTCGCCAAGCGATTTGTTCGTTTTGGAAATTGCAATGCCGACGGTGATGATTGTGATTACCCAACAGATGACGGAAACTAAGACGCTTAAAAAACCATCGGGGATGTGAAGAGGGGCAGGTGCGTATAACATGATCTAATCTCCTTTTTGGCAGTCTTGGCAAAGGCCAAAAAATGTCACATGACTGTCTGTCAGCCGGTAGCCGCTCGCAGTCTCCAGATCACGGTACAACTTTTCGAGAAAAGTGTGTTCCACTTCGATCTCATCTCCACAGTTTCGGCATTTCAAATGATGATGCGGGTGTTGCGCGATCTCATAAACGAGATGTCCGCTTCCCATGTAGGCGGGGCGTGCCCATCCGTTTTGGGCAAGAAATTCCAGCGTGCGATAGACGGTTGTTTCGGTTATGGCTGGCAGTTCTTCTTTTGCTTTTTCGAACACCTCCGCCGGGGAGAGATGTTTTCCTGTATGATGCAGAACGTGGAGAATCGCAAGACGCTGGGGCGTCATGCGGTAACCGCGGGCGCGGAGTTTGGGGGTGTAAACAAAGGCACAGGACATTGAATTCCTTATTGCAACTTTTTGCAATAGTATGTTGTATAGAGTATCACAGCGGAGATTTTCTTACGTTAAACGGATGCCGGATAATTTTTCCAGAACGTTTTCTTTTGATCTCTGTTTGTCGCCTTCCGCTTTTTGCTAGGGTTCCCATGCATAGTGGACGAGTGCGGTAATGGTCAGTTTGTTGCCTACAGGTTCCATTCCAACTGCCCAAGTTTCCCAGTCCAAACCTTGATATTGGTCTGTGCCAGGGAAGTGGACGGAGTAAAAACCAGTTTCCGGATAATCCCATTCGGGAATGTAAGTCACGCCACCGGTCTTTAGATCGTTGCATGTGATGATGGCATCTGGCGTAAAAACACGCCTCAGCGAAGGAAGGACAGTTTCTTGGAATGAGCCGATGACAGGCTCGCCGCTTCCTGCACCCAGCCCCCAATCTGCCTGGTAGGTGGTTTCAAAGACAAATTTGGCGTGCTCTGCATCGTAATTGATGATTTTCCCATTTCGGATGAAGATTACTTCCACGCCAGAGGTCGGGGAGATGAGTGAGGCCAGCAGAGCGCCGTCTTCATTTTCAAAAGCAATCCGCAAGGATTTAAGCAGTTCGAAGGCGCGAAGGTCGTTGCAGAAGGCGGGGGCGGATGTTGGAGTCGCTGTCGGCGTGGGTGGGGGAGTAACGGCCGGAACCGTGGTTAATGTCGGAAGGGGCGTGTCAGATGGCAGGGCAGTGGGAGGCGGGGGTGCGTCCACTGGAATCGAACAGGCGGTGAATGTCAAAAGAGTCAGGATCAAAATCGTCTTTTTCATTTTCATCCTTTCAATAAAATAACCGGCGGAAACGCCGGTTTATTGTACTACTCTGCATTTGCATCTCCCCCCATTCGTTTGGTGATTTCCTAATTGGTTTGTTCTTCGCCAAATACGATCACGACAATGTGCTGGTTGAGGAATTTCGGCTTGGGGTTTTCATCCGACATGATCTGCCCAAGCGTGTAGCCTCCGGCGATGGGAATGTTATTGCCGAGAATTTCCTGTACTGCAGCAATTTCAGCTCCCGGCTGAGCTTTTAACAGCATCTGCCAGGCGATATCCACGAGGACGATGGCGAGCGCGGGTTTGGCGCCGCCCAATTGACGCAGGGCTTGTTGCGCGGCATTTTTCGCGGCGGTTTCACAGGTGGCGCGGCTGCCCACCAAAAGATAGGCGTCAATGCCGTCGCGAATGGCAGCGTTCATTCGGAAACTTCCATCCGCTTCCACACGGATCGGGGAGCGGACTACCAGACCTTCGCCTTGTTCCACACCAAGCGGGTACAAACGGGCAAGGTGACTCAGCGGCGGGAACGCCCAATCGCGGGCGGGGTAGCCAAACAAGCCGGAATAGGTTTCAGAAGCGGGGCGCCCATCCAATGTGCGCAGCCAGAACCCGCGCGAGCGTGTAATGCGGAATTGGCTGCCAACTGGGTTCCAGCCATGGTCGGAGCCAATGCCCATCTTCAAGTTGCCGCGCAGGAATGCGGCTGCAAGCCCGCCGGAGCCTGTTTGATTCCCTGCCATTTGAAAGGTATTGCCAGTATGAAGATCTCCGCTGGAAAGTCCGCCCGCGATGATCAGACCAGATGAAAGGATATTGCAAAATTGCTCGGCGTCTCCGTTGAAACCGTCTGCAAAAAGCAACAAAGATTGACGCTCGACCCGCGCTGCGGCATGTTGCTGGATCTTCGAAGCGGTTTCACGCCCGGATTGGGCATATCCTGGAAGCCAAAGCGTGTCTGCTTGGAAATCACCGTTGAGGAGCGCCACCGCCACGGAATGCGGTTGTTCCCCTTCGCCGGTTAACCCGGCGGGGGAGCTAAAACCGATCATCGGGGAATCGCCAAGCAGGCTGGATACGCCGTTCAATACTTCACGCGGCTGGTATTGATGGGATGCGATTACAACAGCCAGATTTGGAGTGTTCGAGCCAAGCCGGTTCAATGCCTGATGTGCGGCTTGTAAACCCGCTTCACGCCCATCGAGCGCCTGGGCAGACCCAACAGATGCGATCATTGCCATTTCGCCTCGCTATTCCTCTGCCACTGGAATGGTGAAGTGGAAGGCGGTTCCCTTGCGATATTCGCTTTCGAACCAGATCCTGCCGCCTTGCATTTCGATCAGACTCTTGGTGATGTTCAAGCCCAGTCCGGTGCCGGGAACTTCCCTTGCCTTGGGGTCTTCAGAACGGAAGAATTTCTGGAAGATCTTCTGCTGGTCTTCGATGGTCATGCCGATGCCGCTATCCTTGACCCAAAGGTGGATGACCCGCGGCGCGCCGTCCGGATCCCATTGATTGGTGCTTTCCTCTACGCTTACCTGAATGACCCCGCCTTCAGGCGTGTATTTGTGCGCATTGCTGATAAGATTGGTAAGCACTTGTCCTACACGGACACGGTCCGCCCACATGGGGGAGAGGTTTTTTGGGACACTCAGTTCAAGAGTTTGTTTCTTCTCTTCAAGTTGACGGGTAAAAGTGCGGAGGACTTCATCCACCACGTCATCGGCAGGCGTGGCTTTATATTCGAGTCGCAGCCGCCCTGCTTCGATCTTCGAATTGTCGTTCAAATCTGAAACCAATGTGGACATGCGCTCCACATTCGATTTGATGGTTTGCAGGAAGTTGGTCTGCATATCGTTGATCTGCCCCACCGCTCCACCGGCGAGTAATTCGGTATACCCCTTGATGGATGTCATCGGGTTCTTCAATTCATGCGCCACAAAGGAGACGAAATCGCTCTTGGCAAGGTTTGCGCGTTGGACTTCTCCGTAGAGCTGCGCGTTGGAAATGGCGATGGCGGCGTGGTCTGTGAGGCGGGTGAGGAAATCCACATCCGATTGGGAATCATCCATGCTTTCGAGATAAAGCAGACCAATCACAGTCGTTTCACGGCGGATGGGAATCGCCAGTTGATTGTGCGCGGCGTCGAGCAGTTTATTCTTTGCAGATTCAGTGCTCATTTGTTGAGGCAGTCCGGTTTCGATGGCTTTCAACATGGACGACAATTCGATCTTCATCAACTGATCCGGGAATCGTTCTATTTGTTCATCCAGACCCTGATGTGCCATGACGCGCAGGTCTTTATCTTCAAGGATGCCGATCAAACCGGCTTCTGCATTCGATTGTCTCAACGCCCAGTCCAGTGTGATTCGCATGGCGCGGTCCATTTCAAGGCTGGCGTTCAATTCCCGATCGATCCGCTGCATGACCGAAAGTTCCTCCACACGCTCCGCCAGTTCCTGGTCGGTGAGGGTGTAGAGGCGGGCATTTTCGATTGCCACGGCCGCCTGCCCCGCAAATGCTGTGAGCAGAGTCTGGTCGTCCTGCACGAAGGGAAGCCCGTCGCGGCGGTTGATCACTTCGATCACACCGATCACGCGGTCCTTTACTTGAAGCGGGACCGCCATTAATGAGCGGCTGACAAAGCCTGTTTGATCGTCAATGCCTTTAAAATGCGAGGCGGTGTTTTGATCTTCATTCTCTATCACAGGTTGCCGCAACTGCACTGCGCGCCCGACAATGCCAGTGCCGGCTGGCAGCCGTTGACCAATCAGATTCGATGCCACAGGTCCAACTGTCACTTTGAAGACGAGTTCATCGGTTTGTTCGTCCACCAGGAAAAGACTGCCCGCTTCGCACTGCAAAATACCCACAGCGTTTTCGAGAATATTCTGCAGGAGCGGCTCCAGTTCGAGGGTGGATGTCAACTGGCGCGTGATCTCGTTCAGGGTGGAAAGTTGACGTGCGCGTTGTTCAGTCTCCTCAAGAAGGCGCGCCTTGACGATGGCGCCGGCAGTTTGGTCAGCAATTGCCTGCAATAATTCGAGTTGTCCGCGTGTGTAGACAGTAGCTCCATCGCGGCTGCCAACGCTGAGAGTGCCAATCGTCTCAGCTCCTGCGTTTAGCGGCACGCCCATCCAGGCAAAGACGTTTTCCAACGCAGGCGTGTGGCTGCGCGCCTGACATTCGCGGACGTAATCCTGGGTGATGATCGGACGGCTCTTGCGAATCACTTCCGGTGCCAGGCCTGTACTCATCGAAAAGGGCAGGTTTTCACGCTCCTGAATGCGCTCGTTATTTTCGAGGCAGAAACCGTAGTAATAATAATCGCTGTCTTTGTTATACAAAGTGATATGAAAATGCGAAGTGGGAATGATCTGGGCAGTTTGGGCGTAGATCAGTTCGAGCACATCGTCGAACGTCAGGGTCACATTTACGCCCTGCGAGACGCGCGTCAGGGCATTCATTTCCTGAATACGGCGTTCGAGATGCGCAACTGTTTGCACACGTTCAATGGCAACAGAGGCAAGGTCACAGATGTTTTCGAGGAAACGCAAGTCTCGCGGAGTATAAGGTTGTCCTGTCAGGCGGGGTCCCAATGCGAGCCAGCCGTTTGGTCGTTCCTTTCCAGGCAGGGCGATAAAGAGACGGGCGCCCAGCAATGCCAAACGAGACTGTTCCGATTGCAATCCTTCCGGCAGGAGAGTTGTATTGTCCAGATACAGCGGCAGACGTTCCTTTTGGAAATAACGTACAAAGGGGCTTGTGGATGTAAAGCGAATGTCGCTGGTCGGGCGTTGGTCGTCGCCGGGGAGGGCGGAGAAAAAGTCGTTGAGGGAATCGTATGTATAGATGTGGATTCGGTCCGGGGTCAGTGTAGAGGCGACTTTGTCCCGTATGATCGAGCCAATCGTGTTAAGGTCGAGCGCAGTGGTCAGGTTGTGGGAAAAATCCTCGAGTTGTTCGGCAAAGGCGCGCGCGCCGCGAAAGAAAAGGGAATCCACAAGGTTTTGCAGGCGTGTGCGAACCGGTTCGAGGAAGAGAACAATAGCCAGAATTGCGCCGCCCACCAGGTATGGATTATTTGAGGGAAGGGAAGAGCCAAACATCAGCCCTGCGCCGGAAGCGACAAGTCCATAGCCAATCGTGACAAAGGCTGTGAGCAGAACGTACATGACCGTACGGCGCACAAGATCATCTGTTCGCAGGAAGCGGAAACGCAGGATGGTGTATCCTATGACCAGTGGGAATAACGCGAGCGGCAGGAAGAGATAGGGTGAAAAATTAATTGGACTTATAAAACCAGCCGCCAGCCAAATACCCATAGGCACGAAAGCAAAGATGGTTCCGATGAGAATGGTACGCGACTGGGTTTTGATGACCGGGGATTGGGCGTTCAAAGCATGATAAAGGTTCATGCCGATATGGAAAAATATTCCCAGAGCAATGAAACCATACATGATCTGCCAGTTGCGAATGTAAACTGTAGGGCGGTCGGGATTGAAAAGGTTTGGAAAGGCAAGAAGAGACAGTAGAAGGCCGACGGCGATTCCGCTCCAACGCAGATATGGGTGTGTGATGATCTTGCGCGGTTCGATGGGGAAGACAAGGGCAAGGTTGATTAGTGCGCCGCCCGCAATCCCGCATGCCAATGTCCACATGTATGTGAATTCGTGGGTTGTGATCAGGTTGAAGTAAACGCCCGTGACGATTGCAAGCGAAGACGTGAAAAGGGAGAAGGCGCGCCCTGCCGGTTCGGTGCGCCGGAAACCAAAGATCCACAAACTGACAAGCAGGAAGATTCCGCCCAGAATGGACGGGATTACGAAGTATGTCCTTTGGCTTGATTCGGGAAAGGCATAGAGGACGATATCAAGCTTGCGAGTATTCCCGTCCTCAGCGCGTACTGTAACTGTAACCGTTTCCCCGGGGAAACGCTCTTGGAGGATTTGACGAATTTCAATCGAATTTATTACCGGCGTTTCATTGACCGCGATAAGCTGATCTCCGACCCTGACTTGATCGTATAACGCCCAAGCCGGGTCCGGCTGTTCCGGCCCTGTGCCGTTGAAGACGAGGGTGTGTTCATAAAAGGCGCCAAGAAACGGTTGCTGAAACCAGCGATTCCCCAAATATAACGCGAGTAAAAACAGAACGACCGCCATTGCCTGATAGGCAAATACGATCCATTGCAGGATTTGGCTGATGAGAAAGCCGTATCGCCGAAATCCAACCTGGACGCCTCGCTGCATGCCTTGCACCATCATGTCAGGAATTTTACACTACATCCCCTGCGCAGGTATATGGTACTTTCATGACAAAGCAGAAAGGTTGGCCGGGATATTCCAACCAAACTTTATATATCCGAAACGGCGCGATGTTCACCGATTTTTCCCCTGCATTTTTTGAATTTGCAGGATCTTTGGAGTATTTTAAAACAAAAAGCCTCCCGAAAATATGGTTTTGAACCGATATTCGCGGAAGGCTTTTACTGCGGACTATTTTATAAACCCGCTGCCTTTTTCAAGGCGTCGGCTTTATCCGTCTTTTCCCAAGGGAACTCGATGTCGTCCCGTCCGAAGTGGCCGTATGCGGCGGTCTTGCGGTAGATGGGCTTGCGCAAGCCAAGGTCACGGATGATCGCGCCGGGACGCAGGTCGAAATGATCGTTGATAAGCGAGGCGATCTTTTCATCCGCTATTTTTGCGGTGCCGAACGTCTCTACATTCACGGAAAGTGGATGAGCGACACCGATCGCGTATGACACCTGTACCTCCACCCGGTCTGCCAGACCAGCGGCAACGATGTTCTTCGCTACATACCGGGCAGCATATGCAGCGGAGCGGTCCACTTTTGTGGGATCTTTACCGGAGAAGGCGCCGCCGCCATGACGACCCATGCCGCCATAGGTATCCACGATGATCTTACGTCCAGTCACACCCGCATCGCCCATCGGACCTCCGACCACGAACCGCCCAGTGGGGTTGACATATACTTTGATGTTTTTGTCCACCAATTCTTCGGGCAGGGTCTGCATGATGATCTGCTCGGTGACGCTTTCCGTAATGTCGGCTTGTGAGACTTCCGGAGCATGCTGCGTGGAGATGAGAACGGTATCCACACGTTTGGGCTTGCCGTTGGAATATTCGATGGTCACCTGACTTTTGGCATCGGGGCGCAGCCAAGGCAGTTCACCGCTCTTTCGCAGTTCGCTTTGTTTGCGGGTAAGTTTGTGCGCGAGGTAGATCGGCAATGGCATGAGCGTGGGAGTTTCGTTGCATGCAAAACCGAACATCATGCCCTGGTCGCCTGCGCCAATTGATTCAACTTCTTCATCTGTAAGGTGGTGCCCATCGCGTGTTTCCAATGCGTGGTTTACGCCCATGGCAATATCGCCGGATTGTTTGGCTATGGCGACCAAAACGCCGCAGGAATTTCCGTCGAAGCCTTTGTCGCTGGAGTCATAACCGATTTCGTTTACGGTCTTGCGAACGAGTTCATCGTAATTGATGTGGGCATTTGTAGTGATCTCGCCCAGCAGCATCACATAACCGGTCTTGACCGCCGTTTCACAAGCCACGCGTGAACGCGGGTCCTGCTCCAGGCAGGCATCCAATACCGCATCGGAAACCTGGTCGCAGATCTTGTCGGGGTGTCCTTCCGATACCGACTCTGATGTAAACATCAGGCTGGGGGAAGACATAAAGGTATTGCTCATTGGTGTTTCTCCTTTGAAAAGAAAATTGCCCATTCAGACGTGCAGAAAGGGCAATTCGAGTTATGCTAGGTTACCCTCTCATCTTCCAGCGTATCCTGTCGGAATTGGCACCGTGATTTAGTTATGTAGTTTCGTGGTTTAACAGCGTTGTGGTTTTCTACTATCAAACTACCTGACCGTCCAACTAAATTCGGTTGTCGAGGCATCGCAGGGCCGGTCCCTCCGCCTCTCTGGATAAGAGCGTCTTTTCTGGGTTATTAAATTGTAGCGCGGATAATACCATAGCAAAAATTACAAGTCAAATAAAAAAACAAGCCGTCGGGGTTGAACCGGCGGCTTGTTGGCAAACAGGTTGAGGCTTAGTCTGAAGCGCAGCGGAAACCGATCTTGGGCGAGAATTCACCAAGATAATCTGCAGAGTAGATATCATCCGCATCCGGATTGGAACCACGCACGGAGGAACGTTTTACAAGGCGGACATCCTTGAATACGTCCTGGAAAGTGCCGCCGCGAATCACACGGTTGAAATATAGACTGCGTGCGCTTGGACCAGGTGGATTCACTGTCACACCTTGGGCATAGTAGTTGCTGTCGTAATAATCATGCACCCATTCAGTGACATTTCCTGCCATATCCAAAATGCCGAAGGGACTTGCTCCTGCAGGGAAGCTGCCGACGCGGGTGGTGTCACCGACGAAATAGTTGAAGTTGCCGCGTGAGGAATCCGGGCGATCATCACCCCATGGATAAGTGCGGAAGTCGTCCCCGCGAGCCGCGCGTTCCCATTCCGCCTCTGTCGGCAGACGTCGCCCCGCCCATTTGCAATAGGTATCAGCTTGCAGCCAGGTGACGTATACCACCGGATAATCGTTGAACTCCGGATTGTTAAAGTAGGATTTGCGTGTTTGCGATTTAAACTCCTGCGGCGGATCACATGCACCTGCTTGTACACATATTGTGTACATTCCATTCGTTACTTCGAGCTTATCCATCCAGAAAGCCTTCAAGGTCACGTTATGATCCGGTTCTTCATTTTTTTGTGAATCAGTATCCAATGAGCCCATGCGAAATGTGCCTTCAGGAATGTAAGCCTGCGGCATTCCGTCCACTTGCGAAACCCGTTCCGAGCCGGATTCACCACCAGACACAACTTCTGCTGTAGGGTTGATGGAAGTAGTGGCAATGGGCATTGCAGTTGGAAGTGCAATCGCCGTTGGCTGGGCATTGCCCGCCTGGCAGGCTGAGGCAAACAAAGCCAGAACAGCCAGAATTGGAAATAGCTTTTTCATCGAGCCTCCTTGTATATTTATGAACTTAGTATATAAAACAAGGACTTTTTTCCTAATCCCCCAAAGGTAACATATTGGTTAGAAAAAACGACTTATTGCGACTTTATTAGATATAATGTGGCTTGCATCTTTGTAAACCCAAGAGTCCAAATGAATGCTCACAACCTAACTCCGCCCCAAAACACGCCTCGCGTTTTCATCGTCTGTGACCAGGATGCCACCGCCCCGATTTGGGGATATATCATCCGCGAAAAAGGCCTGATTGCCATCGTGGAGACATCCGTCGAACGCGCCATGAAGCGTTCTGTGGAAGAAATTCCGGATCTGATCGTTATTGACGTGAATGCGCCTCATTCTCAACGTATTGAATTGTGCCGAAAATTCCGTTCGCTTGGCGCAAGCCCCATCCTTCTATTCCTGCCCTATAACAATGAATCTGAAATTCTGGAAGCCTATCAATATGGCGTGGATGAATGTGTGATCAAGCCCATCAGCCCTGCGATCTTCCTTGCAAAGATCATGGCATGGTCCCGCCGCAGTTGGAGCGAACCGATGAGACCGCGTCATGCAGGACGTTTACGACTGGATCCATCCCATCGTTCCATCATCGGTTCGAATAAAAAGGAGACGAAACTCACCAACCTTGAATTTCGTCTCCTTCATTTGCTTATGAGCCGCCCCGGCTTTGTTTTTCCTTCCGAAGAAATCATTCAAACTGTGTGGGGCGCGGAGGGCGATATCATCCAGTTAAAGAATGTGGTCTACCGCCTTAGAAAAAAGCTGGAAGAGGAAACCAGCGAAGCGCATCTCATCAAGACCTGGCCCGGCGGCTATAGTTTTGTGGACGAATAACCGCCTCAAACTCTGCTTGAACTTGTTCTTTTTTAATCGGCTTCTGCGCATCTGAAACCGATCTTTACCGAACTGCGTCCATAGTAAGCCTCTTCATTTGGCTGTGCCTTTGGGTCGGGTCCGTTCAAAAAATTCCGATTGGCGAGCCGTAATACAACCCCATCATCCTGAAACGATCCACCCCGGATCACCCGCATTGTGTTGAAGACTTCATCGTCAGATGGCCCCAATGGATTCTCAAGCGGGGACTTTGCATAATAATCCGGCTTATACCAATCGGCTACCCACTCCCAAACATTTCCGGACATATCCAACACCCCAAACGGACTGGCTCCTTCAACGTACGACCCTACGCGTGAGGTATCTCCAACAGTGTTGGCGGCATTGGCATTGTATTCATTGGGAAACTCATCGCCCCAGGGAAAATTCCGCTTGTCGCCGCCGCGTGCTGCACGCTCCCATTCCGCTTCGGTTGGCAGCCGCCGCCCCGCCCATTGACAGTAGGCGTTCGCATCGTGCCATGTCACATACACGACGGGGTAATCCTGAAATTCAGGATTGCCGAAATAATCTTCGCGGTTATCGGATCGGAGTTGGGAAGGCGGTCTGCATTCGCCGCTCGTTACGCACAGGTTATACATGCCGTTCGTAACTTCCACCTGATCCATCCAAAACGCGCTGACGTAAACTTCGTGAGGCGGCAATTCATCGTTTTCGCGGTGTACGTCAAGCCCGCCCATAATGAATGTGCCAGCCGGGATAAACAGTTGAGTCATGCCGTCTTTTGGCGAAATTCTGATCGTTTCCGGCGCGGCAGTGACCCCAGGCATCGCAGTGGGAATTTTGGTCTCGGTTGGCATCGGCGGGACGACCGTCTGTGTAGCGGTTGGTTCAGTTTCCGGCGTGGCAGTCGAAGCAGGTTGACAGGCGGCAAGCGATAAAGACAGAATGATAAGAATGATGTTTCGATGATTCATGGTTTATTGTTTTGGGTGAAATTTTATTGCACCAACTGCATGGCATTGCGCGCCTGATCCTCGAAGAATTTTGGGTTGATGCTATCCGCCTTTTGCCAGGCTTTGAGCGCTTCGTCGTAATCTCCCTTGCGGTAGAGACCATAGCCATACCAAAGCCAGGCTTCTTCGGACATTTCCGTAATGCCGCGCGCGTAATTGGTGAGGGCGAGCAGGTCGTCGTTTCTGCCAGAGTGGAAGTAGGCGAGGAAAGGCCCAAATTGATAGCGGAACATGCGCAGCGGCAGACCGACCTCGCGCGCCTTGTCATAAGCAAGGGCGGCTTCTTCATATTTCTCGAAGTAGGTCAGGTTGCTGCCGTAGTTGAACCAGTCGAAGGCGTCGGCGGAGTCAGTGGCAGCGGCGGTTTGGGTGGCGATCAAAGCATTTTGCCGATTCAGGTTCGGGTCCCAGTCTGAGGCGAGCAGGTTCTTTACTTCGTCTTCATATTGCGGGAAGTAGATCACCATGTAGAGGTTGTTGAAGGGCTTCCACTCCTCTTCGAGTTGGGTGTAGGGGATGGTCAAGTCTGGACCGTGATAGGAATCCTGTACGGTGAATTCCTGTGTTGTGTCATCGTAGGCGGTGATGAGGAGATAATGCGCTGCCCAAAGATCGTCGGCAGGACCGAGCGCGTCGCCAGGGTTGAGCGAAGTGACGCTTTCCACGATGACGGGATAATTCGCTGCCAGCAGGCGTTTGATGATCTCGATGGTTCCGCCCACGCGGTATTCGAGGTTGAGCCATCCGGCTTGCGTGCGGACGTAATAACGCAGTTCTTCGGGGTTTACGTTGCGGTCTCCGGTGACGGGTTTGACCAGATCTGAAATGTCGGACTGGTCTCCCTCCCAGCCATACATATGCAATGCCATGGACAGGGTTGCGGGTCCGCAGTTGTTGGGGGTCTGTTTTTCATATGACGGCGATGTCATGGAAACCTGCGCAGGCAGCGGGGGAAAAGTGGAGGTTGGCGTGACGGATGGCGTGAGGTTCACTTTTTTCGTGTTGGTGGGGCGGATGGTCGCTGTGGCAGGCTGCGGCGTGACGGGAAGCGCGGTCGGCACGGGGCCAACAGGGTTGATCACATTTTTCACGTAGATCTGGAAAACTTCCACACGCCATGCCAACCGTTCCCGCACATGGGGTATCTGGTAAATCAAAACAGCCGACAGGAAAACGCCCGTCAGCGCAATGATGATGTTTCTCGTTCTTTTTGACATGGCTGGGAGTTTACCACGCGTATATGAAATGCTTTTAAGGTAAGGAAACAAGCCATGATTGAATCAAAAAAGCGCCTGTTTGATTTTTGACTTGACGCCTCTTTCCCTGACAAGTATGATGAACTTACCATGGAGAATTTGCCTGTGACGACGCTTGACGCTGATGTTTTGCGAAACGCAATGCGCGCCTGGTCTGCCGGGGTGACGGTTGTGACTGCTATGTATGAAGGTCAACGTCACGGTATGACGGTGAACTCGTTTACGTCCATTTCGCTGGAACTGGCGATGATCACCATATCGCTTCAATCCGGCTCACGCACGCACGAGCTGATCATGAAATCGCGCGCGTTTGGTCTTACGATTCTTTCTTCAGAGCAGGTGCAGGTTTCGAATGTGTTTGCGGGCAGGGTTGCGGATGTGAATGACCGTTTTGCCAGTTTGCAGACCGAGTCGTTGGTGACCGGATCCCCTTTGATTGCAGGCGGTTTAGCATGGCTGGATTGCCGCGTGGCGCAAACCTTCGATGTCGGGATGAATACCCTGTTCATTGCAGAAGTGCTCGCCGCCCGCGGCGATGGAAGCGGGGAGCCGCTGATCTATCACAGTCGCAGGTATTGGAAGTTGACCGATTTACCGTAGGTCGTGTTCTACACGAACCACATTGGAGGGAAAGATGTCTGCCAAATTAACCGATGGGGAAAAGAAAATTCTTTTAAGTCTTGCACGCGAGGCGATCGAATCATCTGTTAAAGGAAAGCCATTGCCTCCGGTGGATGCCAAGTCGCTTACGCCGGCTTTACGCGAGCAGGGCGCATCCTTTGTGACGCTGACCATTCACGGTGAACTACGGGGTTGTATCGGTGCGCTGGAAGCTTACCAGCCGCTTGTAGACGATGTGCGCGAACATGCTGTCGCGGCCGCAATGCAGGATCCGCGCTTTCCACCGGTGAGCGAGAGCGAATTAAACAGGATCAGCATCGAGGTCTCGCATTTAAGCGCGCCGCGGGAATTGAAATATTCAAACAGCGATGACCTGCTCGAAAAGTTAACGCCGCATGTGGATGGTGTCATCTTGAAACATGGCCAACGCAAGGCGACATTCCTGCCGCAGGTCTGGGAGAAGCTGCCTGAGCCGTCCGTCTTTCTCGATCAACTTTGTTATAAAATGGGTGCGAGCCCGGAACTCTGGCGCAATACAAAATTGCAGGTTTATACATATCAGGTCGAAGAATTCCACGAATTGAATTAAAATCGAACCATGGCGCATGATTTCAAAGAACACTCTGACGACACGATCTTTCAAGACGCTGTGGATGCATTGCAGCGCGGGGACAAACCGCGCGCAAAAGAACTGCTGACTCTCTTACTTAAATCGGATCAGAACAACCCGACTTACTGGGTTTGGTTGAGCGCGGCAGTGGACACTCAAAACGAGCGCGTGTACTGCCTGCAAACTGCGCTCAAACTGGACCCGGAAAATGGCACAGCCAAAAGAGGCCTGGTCCTGCTTGGAGCCTTGGCTCCCGATGAAAGCATCCAGCCGTTCCCGATGAATCGTCCGCGAACGTGGGAGGAAAAATTACTGCTTGCGACTGAAAAGCCTAAAGAAAAAGGACTAAAGGCATTTACCAAAAAACCAGCTGTCCGTCTGGCGGGTTTGACAGTAATTGGCGTGGCGCTTTGCTCACTGGTGGTGTTTGGTTTCGTTTTGCCGCGCCGCACGAACATCCGCCCAACCCAGACGAGCACACCAGGACCGTCCCCAACGTTCACTGCCACGCCGACCTTGTTCGGTGCGACGGCGATCCCAACAAGCCGCTTTACAGGTCCTACTCCATTGTGGATGTTCCTGCCCGAAACATATACGCCTACTCCGCGATATGCCAGCACCCCAAGATCCATTGAGGCTTCCGATTATTACCGCCTTGCGGAGGATGCATTAAACAAGGGGGACCTGGATACTTACATTATGAATATGAAGAACATCCTGCCCATTGAGCCGACTTCTGCGGATATTCCCTATTTAATCGGTGAAGGCTATCGCTTAAAAGGCGAGGTAAATAATGCTATTCGGGCTTATAACGACTCGATAAATATCGATCCGAATTATGGCCCATCCTACCTTGGAATTGCACGCGCGCGGCTCTTAGGCAATCCAAATATCGATGCCGAGCCCCTTTTTGGCGAGGCCATTCGGCGTGATCCTTTTTATGCAGAAGCATACCTTGAGCGTGCCCGCTTTTATCTCCAGCGAAACAACCCAGAGGCTGCTCTGGAAGATTTGAAACGCGCCGAGGAACTTGTGCCTCTTTCCCCGGCTGTGCATCTCGCCTTTGCCGAGACCTACCTGGCGATGGGAGACCAAGAGAAAGCGTTAGCCTCTGCGCAGAAGGTCTATTCGCTTGATATTACTTCCTTACCGGTCTATAAATTGCTGGGTGAGTTATACCTTGCAGATGAACAATATCAGAAAGCGGCTGAGGCACTGGCAGTCTATGTGATTTATGAAACTGAAGATTCATTTGTCCTTGCTGAATTATCGCAGGCATATTTTGAGTTGATGGATTATAAAGCTGTGGTGGTGACGTTCGATAAAGCGACAGAACTCAACCCAACCGGCTTGCGCAGGTTCTACATCTATCGCGGACTTGCCCATCTGGAACTGGGGAACGCCGACGAGGCTGTGAACGATCTTGAAGTCGCGGTAAGGGATGGTAACAACTCTTTCGAAGTGCGGTTGGGGCTGGCTCGTGGTTATTATATGCAAGGCAAGTATGGAAGTGCATTTTTGCAAACCGATGCAATGAATGCCCTTGCAGAGACTGAAGAGGAAGAGGTGCTTACACTCTACTGGCGCGCGCTTTCCCAGGAGGGGCGCGGAAATACCCGCGATGCTATCCGCTTATATCTCCAACTCTTGGGAATGGATGAGGCTGTAATGACCCCGAAAATGCGGCAGGATGCTTTGGATCATCTTAAAGAATTGGGCTTTTCAACGCCCACGCCGCGAACCCCCACCGTCACACCGACCTTGCGGACAAGCCCAACGCCTTCGCGCACACCGACCCCGATAAGAACACCCACGCGAACTCCAACAAGGACTCCGACCCCGTAACTCAGATAAATGTTTCGCTGCAAGGACGTGAAAAACAATAAATTAGGCGACCATCATGGTCGCCTTCTCGTTTATTTTTTTCCTGCGCGGCATTCTTCGCATGGACACAACGCCCGCAGATAATGCCAGTTGTAGATGCCGTAGTCGTGGCCGTCCTCCCAGACGAAGGTCAGGGCGTAAGAACCAGTGGCGACGATGTTGGCGATTTGTGTGGAAGGACTGTCTTCCATTTTTCTGGTGAACACATCCTCATCCGGTTCGGATTTCATATTTTCGTGTCCGCCGCGGCAGGAGGCGCATGGGCAGGCGGCGCGCAGTAATCCGAACGGGTAGACGCTTGTGTGTCCGCTATCCCATGTGAGGGTGAGTTCGCGCTTGCTTTTATTTGCTGTAACACTGGTTGGTTTTTCAGTCATTATGTTTCCTTGTTATCGGGGTGAAGGTTTACGGTGAAGGCACGACCGCGAGGAATTCAGACGCCGCCCATCCGGCTCGTGTGTCGTCGTAGGATGCGACGAGATACCACCAGGTATAACCGTCGGCTTCCCGCGGCCCATCCTTGACAAGGAAGACTTCCGCCTCTTCTCCGCGAAAGACTGTTTCTGAATTCAAACCCGGTGCCGAGCGGATTCTTAACCCGTCGCCTTCGGTACCGGTGATCTGCACATAACCTTCGATGTGGATGATGGTTGGGTCAAAGGTGGGCGAGGCTAGCGGATCAACTATAGGAGTGGCAGAGGCGGCGGGAGTATGGGTTGGGGCGGGGATCACGGTCAGGTCGGCGGGAGCAAACCCAACGTCAGGAGAGAGGCGGGGAGATGTCCAACCGATGAGGATGAGAGTGATCAGGGTGAGAATTCCCGCAATGACAAGCGATCCGGCAATCACAAAGCGGTTGAGATAGGGGCGTAGGTCCATGTCATTTCTTTGGGTGCTTTAACAAGTATAAAGCGTTTTCGGGAATCAATACCTTGAGCGCGCGATGCAACACCTTGATCTCGGCATGATTGCCGCCCAGCACAGGATCACCATCCACTTGAATGGAAAAGTTTGCATCCGATTCGATGCGCGCAGTGCGGAAAGGGATGCGCCGCGCATGTTCAGAGTTGAGATGACGCCCCGATACAAGTTCGAAAAAGTGACGGAAGGCGTCGGCGAGGCTGTTGCCGCTCAGGAGCCATAGATCCATTTCGCCGTCGTCGAGAAGCGCATCCGGCGAAATGACAGACAGCCCGCCTGCATAGTGGCGGATGTTGTTCGCAACGGCTACGAGATAATGACCTTCCACGAGTTTGTCGTCGGCGTAGACGCGCAGGTCGAGTCCATGCCAAAAGGATGCCTCCCAAACGGTGGTGGCAAAAAAATGCGGCACAGACATGTGTTTGAAGAATCGCGGGCGCGGTTCGATCTTGCGGATGGTTTCCGCGTCCAAACCGATGCCTGCCCATAAAAGAAAGGGACGTTCGTTGCAAAGCCCTACATCCACATATTGCGGCTCGACGTTTGCCAGCAGTTTGGCGTTGTCGCGCAGGTTCCACCATTGCCACCAACTGAAGGGTTTTTGTCCCTGTTCAATTGCCCACACATTAGTAGTGCCTGCCGGAAGGACCCCCAACGCTGTTTCTGTGTTCGCCAACCCACTGGCGACCTGACCCGCCGTGCCATCGCCGCCAATGGCAAAGACCGCTTCATATTTCTCCTGCGCGGCTTGATGCGCAGTTTGGACGGCGTGAGTGCCGCTGAGGGTTTCGGCGACATCCACACTCCAGCCTGCAGACCGAAGCGGTTTGACGATGCTCCGCACAAATCGCCCGACGGGGTAACGCCCCGCTGTTGGGTTATAGAGTAAAAGTCCCTTTCGCATGGCGGGATTATAACCGCCTGAATACTGATGACTCGTTCCGAAGCATAAACAGGACGTTAAAATGAATTCAAAAACGCCAACTCGTCGTAAAATATCGGGAGGAAAGGATTGGAAATTTCTCATGACAAGAAATCGAGACAGTAAATTTAATACCGAAACGATAAAAATGAAACCGGCATTGAGCCTTCTTTCAATCGGGATCGCCATTATTCAATTGCTGGATATTTTCATCCATGCCGTCACAGATCAGTTGGAGATAATCCGGGTTTCTTCCAATCTAATCATTCTTGTTTGGCTGGCAGGTGTGACTTTGGGATGGTTTAACGCAAAATTCCTGCCAGTTGCTATCGGGTCATTGGGACTGTACTCTATTCTTAACGTTATTTTCCTCGTCCGCGAGGGCTTGACCAACCCTGAACAGGGCGGAGGATTAAGAACCACGCTTTTCTTACTGATGTTCCTTACTGTGACGTTTTCGTCACTGTTCACTTTAAAGCATAAAAAACGTTTGTCTCGTTCATAAAACCATCGTCACCCTGATGTTATAATCTCTCCACAATGACCGAAGGCGCACTTCTCAACGACCGATATCAACTGCTCGAACGGCTTGGCACAGGCGGCATGGCGGATGTCTACCGCGCGCGCGATGTGGTGCTGGATCGCAACGTCGCTATCAAAGTCCTGCGCAAAGACTATTCCGATAACGAGGAATTCCAAAGCCAGTTCAGGCTCGAGGCGCGTTCTGCCGCGAATCTGTCGCATCCCAACATCGTCACCGTGCATGACTTCGGCTTTGCAGACGGCTTGCTCTACATCGTCATGGAGCACATCCCCGGCAAGGACTTAAAACAACTCATCCGCGATCGCGGACGTTTTTCCATCGAAGACGGCATTCCACTCATCGTACAAGCCTGCAAGGGCATTGGGTATGCCCACCGCGCCGGACTCGTCCATTGCGACATCAAACCTCATAACATGCTTGTCTCGAAGGATGGGCGTCTCAAAGTCACCGACTTTGGTATCGCGCGCGCGCTTGCCACCATTGCGCCGGGCGAAAAGTCCGATATCGTCTGGGGCTCGCCGCTTTATTTTGCGCCCGAGCAAGCCGCAGGCGAGCCGCCCACGCCCGCATCCGACGTCTATTCCCTCGGTGTCGTCATGTACGAATTGCTCAGCGGAACTACGCCATTCACCGCATCCACCGCCGACGAACTCGCGCGTCTTCATATCTCTGCGCGCCCGATTCCAATCAGCGAATACATCCCGGATATTCCCTCTGCGCTCGAAGAGATCGTGATGAAAGTGCTCGCTAAAGAACCTTCCGCCCGCTATCGCACCGCCGACCAACTTGGGCGCGTCCTGCAAAAATTTGGCACACAGCCAGACCTTCCAACCGTGAAGGAGTCCGAATCTCCGCCGGTGATTACCCTTCGCCCCGAAGTGGCTGACCGATTGATCTTACAAGGCGGACCCGCTCCCCGAATGGAATCGACTCCTGCGCCGTATTATCCACCCCAACCCCCGCCTCGGACTCCGCCCGCTCCTGTTGAAACCACCGAAGCCGAATCTGACACCGAAAACATTGACTGGGTCTCCGTTGGGCTTGGCTTGCTGGCGGTCCTTGCCATTGGCGGGCTTATTCCATTCTGGCTGATGGTCTATCTGACGTACAATCCTCCCATTCGTTGATCAAGCCTGACGGGTTTCAAAGACCTGTCAGGCTTTTCGTTTACTATGACCAAATACATCCTCGCCCCCTCCATCATTGCCGCAGACTTTACCCGCATCGCTGAAGAAATCCGCGCCTGCGAATCTGCCGGCGCCGATTGGCTTCACATGGACGTTATGGACGGTCATTTCGTCCCGAACATTACCATCGGACCGTTGTTCGTGGAGGCGTGTAGGAGAATCACCAAACTCCCTTTGGATGTCCATCTCATGATCTCCGAACCGGCGAAATATATTGAAGCGTTTGCAAAGGCGGGCGCGGATAACATCACCGTCCACGCCGAAACCTGCCCCAACCTGCCAGATATGGTGCGGAAAATAAAATCGCTGGGTTGCAGCGCAGGCATTACATTGAATCCTGCCACCCCGACCTCGGCATTGGATTCCGCCTTACCGCTTGCAGATTTGGTGCTTGTTATGAGCGTCCATCCGGGATTTTCCGGTCAAATATTCATGCCGGAGATGATTGCCAAGGTGGGGGCACTCTGCAATAAATTGAACGCCATCCGCTCAAACGCCCGCATCGAAGTGGACGGCGGTATTTCCTTCGAAACACTCCCGTTTATGAAAAAAGCGGGCGCAACTGCTTTTGTAACCGGAAGCGCCGTCTTTAGTCACCCGCAGGGGACAGCGGCGGGTGTACGCGCCTTGAAGGAAATTGCAGATCTGTAGATGCCGGCGGCGCCGCGTTTCGTGTCGTGATTAAAACAAAAACCACGGCTTTCGCCGTGATCCTTGTATGAAAATGAAGAGACAAACCTATGACGCTGATTTGCCGAGCGTCTTGATGCACTTGGCGCACAGCGTCTTCTTGACCATGCGTCCCTTTTCCATCACCGAAACCTTCTGCAAATTTGGTTTGAACTTGCGGTTGGTAGCGCGCTGGGAGAAGGAGCGGTTATGACCGAAGGTGGTTGTCTTGCCGCAGTGGTTGCACTTAGCCATGGATGTTTCCTTTCCTTGCAATAATTCCAGTATCTTAATAGCCTGCTTCCTTTTCGGAAGGCACGGCATTTTACCACACAACGCATCCAACTTCAAGATAAGATGTTAAAATAGGTCAGACAAGATCGTCATTGCGAGAGCGAAGCCCGAAGCAGTGACGGGAACCGGAAAGGAAAATCATGGGTGAAGAAACTACGACTTTAGGCGGGATCCACATCTCGCCAAATGCGGTGGCGACGATTGCCTATCATGCCACGCTCCAATCGTACGGAGTAGTTGGGCTTGCGCCGAAAAACCTGGCGGACGGCATCGTCTCCAGCATCACCCGCGAGCCTTCGCGGGGCATATCCGTCCATTACAAGGACGACGAGATCCACATAGATGTTCATATCATCGTCGAGTACGGCACGCGCATCACCTCGGTGGCGGACAGCGTGGCGAATACGGTCCGTTTCCATGTGGAAAAGGCGCTCGGATTGCGCGTTAATTCTGTCAATGTGCATATAGCGGGACTGCGCATCAGCAACACGGATTAGGAGACCTGCGACACATGGCTATTGACACAGCACGCGTTGAAAAGCTCCGTAAGCAGCCCATCGACGGGCTCGCGATGAAGCGCCTCATGGACGCAGGATTGACCTGGCTCCGCACCAACCAGCAGATTGTCAACTCATTGAATGTGTTTCCCGTCCCAGACGGCGACACCGGCACGAACATGACGCTCACCCTGCAATCTGCCTGGAACGAGATCAAGGATCTTGGCACGCGCAACCTTAGTGAGATGGCGGCGGCGGTTTCCAAAGGGGCGTTGATGGGGGCGCGCGGCAACTCCGGCGTGATTACGAGCCAGATTCTGCGCGGGTTTTCGCGTGGTGTGCATGAGAAAGCCATGCTGGATAAGGAGACATTCGTCAAAGCGTTGAGTGAGGCGCGGGATACGGCATATAAAGGTGTGGTCAAGCCAGTCGAGGGGACGATCCTGACTGTCATTAAGGAAATTGCCAACGCGGCAGAATCAAGTCTCGGGTCCGCGAAAGATGCGATTGAGATTTTGGAAATTGCGGTCAAAGCGGCGGATGAAGCCGTCAAGAGGACGCCGGAGCAGCTTCCCGTCCTCAAACAGGCGGGTGTGGTGGATTCGGGTGGCAAAGGTCTGTTCTTTATTCTGGAAGGAATGTTGAGACACGTGTATGGCGAATCGCTCGAAACGCCGACGATGAGCGTCCAACCGATGTCTGCGATGAATTTGCAGGGCGCGCTGGAGGAAGTGGAGGAGGGACAGGATTACGAAGTGGTTGTGGATTTTGTGCCGCAGGGCGAGTTGGATCTGGGAACGTTCTACGGTAAGTTGGAAGGCATGGGCACGTCCATTCAGGTGGGCGAGGGCGAGGGGATGTATCGCATGCATATCCACGTGCCGACAGAGAATCGCTATACGCCGATTGATTACATCATGGGCATCGGTACTGTGACGAAGGTTGCAATTGAAAACCTGCTTGCCCAGATGGACGATATTCAGAAGAATGCACAGATCAAATTCGCTTTGGTGGAACCAGGGCAGATCGCGGTGGTGGTCGTTTCACCGGGGCAGGGCTTGAGCAAGATCTTTGCCAGCCTCGGTGTTGCGGCAGTGGTTGCCGGCGGTCAGACGATGAACCCGTCCACGCAGGATATTTTGGCTGCGTTCGAAAACCTGCCGACGGATAAGGTGATCATTCTGCCGAATAATAAGAACATCATTATGGCGGCGAATCAAGCGAAGGAAGTAACGGTGAAGAATGTGCAGGTAGTGCCGACGCGCACCGTCCCGCAGGGACTTGCCGCGATGCTTTCGTACATTCCCGACGGCGACGTGGAAGCGATTGCCGAAAAGATGAACAAGGCAATGAGCGGCGTGAAGACCGGTGAGATTACCGTTGCCACACGCTCGGTCGAGATCGACGGCGTAAAAGTAAAAGAAGGCCAGGTCATTGCCTTGTTGGACGGCAAACTGGTTGTTGCGGCTAATTCGGTCGAACAGGGCGTAATGGACCTGCTCGAGAAAGCCGAAGCCGCCGAACACGAAATTGTCACGTTGTTCTACGGCGAAGGCTTGACTCACGCCGAAGCCAACCATATTGCCGATCTAATTCGCAAAAAATACCCTGCCTTGGAAGTTGAGATCCAGGAAGGCGGGCAGCCGCATTATCAGTTCATTATTTCGGTGGAGTAAAATAAAAACGGGCGCACTGTGCGCCCGTTTTTATTTTTATGAATTACGCGTTTTCCGAACTCCTCTGCGTAACGAGTTTGTAAAGTGACTTGATGATATCCACCGCTGTGCCGAAGATTGCAAGCCAGAGCACAATGCGGATGCCCTGATGCGCCATTCCGCTCAGCGTTAGCGCGGATTCCATATCGGTGATCCCAATTGCCGCCAATGACTCGGGGGTTATCGCGAGGATGGACGGCCCCGTCAGGAGCAGCACGATGATGACGATTTGAAATGCCTTGATACCGACGGAAAAGAGGCGGGTGCTAACGTCCCAGCGGCCTGACCGCAGGAGCATGCCATTTAGGACGATCTCCGCGACCCATCCAATGTTCATCAGCGGGAGCCAACGGAAGAACGCTTCAGAAAGCAGGGGCAGGACGTTCCATCCGCTTCCATCCAAATAATAGATGCCGATCAGGTGCGGATTGAAGTTGAAGATGCTGAGCGCGATGAAGGTCAGCACAATGGAAAGGATCGCTTCCCATGCCTTTACGTCCTGCGGCTCGGGTTCCTTCATCAGGGAGGCGGGGTCCCATTCCTTTTCTTCATCCATCTTGAAATCGGCGGCGGGAGCGAAGCGCTCGATCAATGCAAAGATCAGCGCGATATTCCCGAACGCCGCAATGCACGCCGAAAGGATGTTGAGGATGCCCTTGCCGATGGCGGAAAACAACTCCACAGCGGACACGGGCGATTGCGTGGCAATCTGAATGCCCGTCGCAATGGTCAACCCGAGGGTGATGGCCGCAAAGACGATCTTCAGGATGAACATAAAGAACGGGAATATGCGCGGGCCGATCAGATAGGGGTTTGGGTTGTACGTCTCCGCCACCTTTTGTGGCGCGCCGTATTCCTTGAGCAGTTCCATCTCCATCGCCTCATCGGCGGGACGCCCCGCCCTGTTCGCGCGGTCTTCGAGCATGTCTTCCAGCGTGGAGCGCAATTCGTTTTCGATATCCTTGCGCCCCTTCACCAGCGGAAGGCGTCTGCCCACTTCGGCAACATAACGATCTATGAGTTTCATGACATTCTCCTTGATTATGCCAGCATCATGTCCATCACAGACACAATGCCAGCCCATTCCTTTTTCAGTTTCGTCAGGATTTTCCTTCCCTCCGCACTGATGACGTAATAGCGGCGCGGACGCGACTCTTCCAGTTTCCAAACCGACTCGAGCAGACCCTGCGCCTCCAACCGGCGGAGAAGCGGATACAACGTCCCCTGATCCACTTCCAAGCCAAGATCGGCGAGCGTTTTCAGCAGGGAGTAACCGTACTGTTCGGTTCCAAGCTGGCTGAGCGCCGCGAGCACGATCACCCCGCGCCTCAATTCCAATACAACATTTTCGAGCGATTCTATGTTTGCCATATCTCAACCTTTATCGCATTATACTGTGTTTTACACAGTATGTCAAGGGGAAAGTATTGGGTGATTCAACTCTCATTGCTGGCGCCGCGAAGCATCGCCAGGGTTCTTTTATGCTACACTTCGACCATGAAACTGGGAATTGTCACCGACTCAACCGCCGACCTGCCTCCATACCTGATCGAACAGCATGAAATTCAAGTTGTGCCAACCATTCTGATTTTGGAGGGAAAAGAGTACAAGGACGGAATTGGCATCACCCGCGAAGACTTTTACAACCGCCTGCCCTCGCTTCAAACCCCACCGACAACTGCCGCGCCGTCCATTGGAGATTTCATCACGCCTTATCGATCCCTGCTGGACTCTGGTTGTGACCATATCCTTTCCATCCACGCTGCCTCGCAATTGACCGCGATCATCAACAACGCGCGCCAAGCCGCACAGGAATTCCCCGGCAAAATCACCTGTGTGGATAGCGGCTCGCTTTCGATGGGTCTTGGCTTTCAAGTCCTCGCCGCCGCCGAAGCCGCTGACCTTGGCTTGGACGTTGTACTCGAAGCGATTACGTTCGCGCGGAAACGACTGATCGTCAAAGCCGCGTTGGACACAATGGAATATCTAAAACGCAGCGGACGCGTTCCCGGGTTCGTTGCCAATGTAGGCGGATTACTCTCCATCAAGCCGATGATCGAACTGCGGGATGGGGAAGTAAAACCCATCGGCGCCGTTCGCACAAACAGGCAGGCTGATGATCACATACTGAATTCCCTGCTGGAACTTGGCGATATGGAGCGCCTTGCGATTTTGCATACCAACGCCGAAGCGCGGGCGAAAAACCTCCTGAGCGAATTGATGGAGCGGGCACGAAAATCCGTGCCGCGCGATATCTTGTTCGTCAATGTTACGGCTGTGATCGGGACTCATCTCGGTCCGAATGGGATTGGGTTCGCGGGGGTGATGAAATAACTTGGATCAATGGAGATAGACGGGGATATTATCTCTGCTTATCAACAACGGTCTCTTCTATTTTCGAGTTCATCCGCGCGCCCATGATAAAATTGCCCAATGCAACTCTCACTGGAAAAACTGCGAAAATTCTTTCGACTCGAGCACGGAAATAAATACGACAATACCGCCGTCATCGGTGGACTCGCCAGCATGCTGGATTATTGGGAGGGGGAAGCCCGCGCCGAAGGCGTGAACGAAGAAGTCATTCAGGCAGTGGTGGCGCGCCTGCGTTCCTATGAAAAACTCAGCCCCGAGGGCCGCGCAGAATCGCTCAAAGGCTTGTGGAAGCGGATAGGAGAAACCTACCCTGAGGTGAGTCAAAAGCCAAAAGGGCAGAACCAATCTCCTCGTCCGGCGCGAAGCGAAAGGGAAAGACAGCCAACCCGACCTGAAGAAGTCCAGCCCCAACGACAACCATCTCAGCGCAAGCCGCGTCAGGCTCCGCCATCCAAATTCGATTCGACAGCCGGGGCAAAGCACAGTCAGACACCCGCCGCGCTCGAAGCGGATTTGACTGTTTTGCAGGGTGTGGGTCCGAAGAACGCTGAGTCGCTGGAAAAGCTTGGCATGCGCACGCTTGGCGATATGTTGTATAACTTCCCGCGCCGTTACGAAGATTACACCCTGCTTAAACCGATCCAGGAACTCAACTACAACGATGTGGTCACAGTGTTGGGATCGATCCAAAGCATCCATAGTCGCCCGATTCGCGGCGGCAAGCATAACATCATCGAAGTCATCATCGCCGATGGCACGGGGTCGTTGCGGCTCTCGTTCTTCAATCAACCATGGCTGATGAATCGCCTCAAACAAGGCGATATGATCTCCGTTTCCGGAAAGATTGACCAATATCTCGGACGCATTGTGATGAACAGTCCCGATTGGGAATTCGTGGAGATGGAAAGCCTGCACACCAACCGCATTGTGCCGATCTATTCGCTCACCGAACGCATCACGCAAAAATGGCTTCGCAATCAGATGAAGCAGGTTGTAACCTATTGGGCGCCCGCCGTGGTGGACGCATTGCCCGACGCCGTCAAACGCGAAGCGCGATTGGTTTCGCTTGGCGAAGCGCTTACGCAAATCCACTTTCCCGATTCGCAGGACCGCCTCAAATTCGCTCGCGAACGCCTTGCCTTTGACGAAATTTTCTACTTGCAAATGGGAGTGCTTCGCCAGAAGCGTGACTGGCAATCTGTGGAAGGCCGCCGCTTCACTGTCTCAGACGAGTGGCTGGATGCGCGTTTAGGGGCTTTGCCCTTCACCCTGACCTCTGCCCAGCAAGACGCACTGAACGACATCCGCCGCGACCTCGATTCCGGCAGACCGATGAACCGGCTTTTGCAGGGCGACGTCGGCTCGGGCAAGACGGTCATTGCCGCGCTTGGCGCAAGCATGGTGGTTGAAAACGGCGCGCAGGCGGCAATCATGGCGCCAACGTCCATTTTGGCGGAACAGCACTATCGCAACTTCACTAATTTGCTGGCAGGTGAAAAAGGATTCCTGCAAGAGAGTGAGATCCGCCTGCTAGTGGGGAACACGCCTGAAAGTGAGAAAGAGGCGATCCGTCAGGGGTTGGCGGATGGCTCGATAAAAATCGTCATCGGCACGCATGCGGTCATCGAACCGGATGTCCAGTTCAAGGATTTGCAGTTCGTGGTCATTGACGAGCAGCACCGCTTTGGCGTGGAGCAGCGCGCTGAACTACGCAGCAAGGGCACGAACCCGCACCTGCTGGTGATGACTGCCACGCCCATTCCGCGCTCGCTGGCTTTGACAGTTTTTGGCGACCTCGATATTTCCGTGATGGATGTAATGCCCGCCGGGAGGCAGACGATTGCAACGCATGTCCTCCGCCCGCAGGAACGCGAACGCGCGTACACGATGATTCGAGCACAGGTGGAACGCGGCAGCCAGGCGTTTATCGTCTACCCCCTGATCGAAGAGAGCGAGAAGATCGATGCCCGCGCCGCCGTGGATGACTTTGAGACGTTATCAAAAGAAGTCTTCCATGATTTGAAACTCGGCTTGCTTCACGGGCGGATGAAGCCGGGTGAAAAGGACGAAGTGATGTACAAATTCCGCGACAGGGAATTCGACATCCTCGTTTCGACGACGGTCATCGAAGTCGGCGTGGACGTGCCCAATTCCACGTTGATGTTGATCGAAGGCGCAGACCGTTTCGGGCTGGCGCAGCTGCATCAATTGCGCGGGCGTGTCGGACGCGGCTCGAAACAATCCACTTGTTTGCTGATACCCACGCACGAAGATGCAACCGAGAATGATCGCTTGCAGGCGATGGTTACCACCAACAACGGCTTCGAACTCGCCGACCTCGATCTGAAACTGCGCGGACCCGGCGAATTCCTTGGTACGCGACAGGCTGGCTTCGCTTCTTCCTTGAAGATGGCAAGCATCACCGATGTGGCGTTGATCGAAAAAGCGCGTGAACAGGCGCAAACCTTGTTCGAGAAAGACCCCTATCTTAAACAGCCCGAGCATAACCTGCTTGCTGAGACCTTCGAACGATTCTGGAAGAGCACGGCAGGTGACGTAAGTTAGGCGGTTAGATAGTTGATCGGTCCCGTTGTCAACAGCCGGATGATAAACTGTCAAACCAATCAACAACCGCCCAACCATAAAATTGTCAAACCAAAGGACTATCAAACTAAATGGTCAGAGCCTTATTCCCCGGAACCTTCGACCCGATCCACTACGGTCACATTGACATTGCCAACCGCGCCTCGAAACTGTTCGATGAGATTGTCATGGCGGTGTATGACAAACCTCTGAAAACCCTGATGTTCGAACCGGACGAGCGCATCTCTCTGGTGACCGAAGCGTTTCGAGACAACCCCAAGATCAAAGTCACAGGTTACAGCGGCTTGACGATTGACTTCGCACAGAAGATTCAGGCGCAGGTCATCGTGCGCGGACTGCGCGTCTTTTCCGACTTCGAGTTCGAATTCCGCATGGCGCTCGCCAATCAACGCATGGCAAAGGACGCCGTCGAAACCGTCGCGCTCATCACGGCCGAACAACATACCTTCCTTTCCTCGTCCACGGTGCGCGAAATCGCCATGCTCAATGGCGACGTATCCAGCATGGTCCCGCCATTTGTGGAAGTTGCGCTCAAGGAGAAGGTGGCTAATATGGGCGAGCAATCCCTGCCAAATGCCCTGCGCGATTAATCTGTGCTAGAATTGAAGAAACTGCTTTCTCATTACGAGTAGCCTATGGATATTCTGCAGCTTATTGACCGCCTCGAAGAACTCTTCAACGACGCCAAAGCCGTGCCCTTCACGCACAATGTTGTCGTGGATGAAGACCGCATGTTGGAACTGATAGACCAGATGCGCATCGCCATCCCTGAAGAAGTCAAGAAGGCACAACAAGTCGTTGCCCAGCGTGACCGCGTCATGGCACAGGCGCAGGAAGAAGCCAACCGCACGTTGCAGATCGCCCGCGATAAAGCCGACCAAATGATTCAGAAGGACATGATCGCGCAGGACGCTCAACGCCGCGCCGACCAGATCGTTTCGCAGGCGCGAGCCGAGGCTGAAGCCATCCGCGCCGATGCGGATAACTACGTTCTCGAAACTCTCATGCAGTTGCAGGACCAGATCGCGAAGGTCAGCAACCAGGTCAACAACGGCATCCGCATGGTGCAGGAAGACCAGATGCGAAAAGCGAACTCGACTGCAAACGTTCCAGATAAAGTGGAAAAATAAGACAGCATCCCCGTCAACTGACGGGGATGCTTTTTACAGATGTATGTGCGCAACGCACTTTTTCATGCGCTTCTTTCCTGGACTTGAAGCCTGGCTCCCGTTTCCCAAACCTTCCACCCGCCGACGAAGAGTCCCGCTCCCAAAAGCAGTAACCCAATCCCCGCCGCCGTCATGGACGTGTTGAACACATTCGCGTAGTTCACGCCGCCCCATGTGTGTGTGGATGCCATAGTATGTTGGATGGTCAGTGTGAGAATGCCAAGCATAATTGCTGCCGCGCCGCCTGCGGGCAGATTGTCCTTGGTTTTGCCTTTCGTGAAGTCCACGCCCTGCCAGATGAAGGGAATGCGGAAGAGCAGAAAGATGATCAGCGTGAGGACGGTGGTGTACACCACCGCATCCACCGGCATGGACGCGCCGCGTAACGTTCGCGAAACGTAGATATGAACGAAACCGATCACCGCGCCTGCGATCAAGGTTTGCAGGCTCATCTTATAGGAGTCGGGTGTTCCTTTCACAAGCTTGATCGTTGCTCGTATTCCCCAAATCCCCAGCGCGATTCCTGCCAGCACGAATAGGATGTAGAGCCATTGGAGCTGCGCGAGCGCAGCCATGCTCTCATAGTTGGCGGGAAAGAGCGCGGCGCAGGTTGTGCCGATGCCGCCGAGCAGGGTAAAACCGCCTGTCAACCCCATCAATACGATGCCAATGAAGCGAAGGAACTTTGCGAAGAAACCATTTGTGGACATTGTGTACTCCTTTCATAGAAAAAAAGTCGCGCATCCGCGTGACTTGTGAATTCTAATTACCAATGAAGCCAAACCGAACTTTGAGTTGGCGAACCCGCAACCCGATCCCGCCGAGCCTCCCGAACATGATGCCGATGATGGCCGCCATGATGAAGTCCGCTTCGGGGGTGAAGAATGGAATGCGCCCGATGATCAGTTTGGCGATGACGAGGAGCCAGATCAGGAAGAGATAGACACGGTCTAGTGAGAGAGTCACCGCGCCAAGTTCCACATCCGCCTTCATGGGGACGATGAGGCTTAGCAGGAACCCAACTGGTATGAAGGATGCGAATACCACCGCCACGTTTGCCCAACTGAAATATCCGTTGCGGATGTCGCGCAAAAAGTATACGCAGAATATGGCCGAGAACTGTACCAGTAAGAAGGCACGCAGCCAGATCTTGTAGCGGCTTTTCTTCAATTCACCGCGCATGGATTTGAGATATGAAAGCAGGGATGTTATCTTCTGGATCATGTGTACCTGAATCCAATCACAAAACAGAGTGTCATCAAAAACAACAAACCAGGCAGGACTTTCAGGATAGTCTCACGCGAGAGGATGGGACGACCTGCCTTCAGGAACGAGAGCAGGAGTCCGCCAATGCCGATCAGCGCGCCGCCCAGGCCGACGAGGGTGTAGAGCGGCTGTGCCTTTCCTTGAAGTGAGAAGAGAATGGGGAGCAGGAATATCGTCAAGCCTGCAATACCGTGCGTGACGGCAAGGACGATGATCGGAAGCTTGTTTTGCATGGGAATCGCGCGGGTCAGGATCACGGCGAGGAAACTGATGATGGCAAAGAGCAGGTACGAGGTCCGAAATGAGGCGAGGTGCTGCCATACGAGTCCCAGCGAAAGACTCAATGGAATTATCGTCGAGACGATGACCACGATGGGTGAGTCCAGTACATCGAAGCCGAGGATGAAGATCAGCAATCCTGCCACCAGCAAGACGCCGAAGCCAATGGTGTAGGCAATGATAGGTAAAGTATCAAAGTCGTCTATGCCGACTGCAACCTGATACGCGGCGAGGATGCCGGTGAGCAGAAGCAGAACCCGGTCGGAAGGGGAAAGTTTCATCACATGACCTCAAGCACAACCAGGAGCATAGCGGCAAGCATGTAGATGGAGGCGTATTTGAACAAACCAAAGTTGACCCGCTCGGACGGCTTGAATGTGATGGCCACAGCAAGCATCAGCAAGCCTGCCGACAACACGCCAAGCAGACGCAGGAATCCCCATGCCATGCCGATGCCGTAACCTGCCACGACCATGGCTCCCGCCGCCAGCACGGATGAGATGGCAATTGTGGCGCGAGTGGCGCCCAGCCCGTATGTGGACGGGAAGGTTGGCACGCAGGCATCGGCGTAATCTTTGGCGAATTTCATGCTGAAGGTGAGCGTGTGAGTTGGAATCCAGAAGAGGATGCCAAGGGCGAGTGTGATGCCGATCCAATCCATTGCGCCGAGGCCGAGCGCGCGCCCTGCAAGGATGGGCATTGCGCCGGAAATGCCGCCCCAAACGATGCTCCATGCGGTACGGCGTTTGAGCCACATGCTGTATACGACCACGTCAAAGAACAGACCGGCAAAGACGATCAACCCGTAAAGCGCATCCATTGCAACCGCCCAACCGACGCCGATGACCGAAAGAATCAAGCCGACCCGCAAGGCTTCATTTTCATCGACTGCGCCTGATGAAGTGGCGCGTTTTTGAGTGCGTCCCATCTTTGCGTCTATATCGCGGTCCCACCACATGTTGAGAACAGTGCTGCCTGCAATGGCGAGAAAGAGGCTGACCGCCAACCCAAGGATCGTGCCAATGTTTAGAACCGGGCAGCGCGCGCTCATATAACCCGCCAACCCGGTGGCAAGCAGCAAACCGGATTGCAGGGGTTTGGTCAGTGCCCAGTAGTGGCGGAATTTTGTGGCGATGGTGGTCATGGAAACTCCTTGAGCAGACAGGTACATATATCAATAAGTACACGGGTAAACAAGAGCGTAAGACTTGGTTGCAAGTATAACTGCGTACTTGTGTACCTGTCTACTTGCGTGCTATCTCACACAACGGAAGCCAACACCTGGACTGAAATACATCGGCGGGGCGGAGTTGCGTACCCAGACGCGCAAATCCATGTCGTAGGTGTCTTTTGAACCACCGTGCATAAAGCGGTCGCTGAAGCCTTCCTGCGGCTGGACGTCGCCGATCCATTGCCAGACATTGCCTGCCATGTCATACAAGCCGTATGGCGAGGCGGAGTCGAGCGTGGCGTAACCATCGTAGGTTTTGCCATTGTAGAAGCCCACGGGGCTTGTCCGCGAGCCGTAGGTTTTCATGTCTTCAAACGGGTCGCGGCTGGAATAGAAGTTGGCGTTCTCGCGATGGATCTCCCAACCCCATGGGAAAGGACGTCCATCTGTGCCACGCGCGGCTTTTTCCCATTCGATCTCGGTGGGCAGGCGGTAATCGTAGTAACCGCAGTAGCCCCACGCGCCAAACCAGGTAACGGAGGTCATCGGGTGATTCTCGTACCCGGCCTGAGCTGTAAACCGGCTGCCATCAAATTTGATTCTCTGCGATGGGTCTGTCAATGGGGTGAAGGCCCAATTGCCTGCTTTGATTTCGATCTCGTGGTTGACGGCGTTGAAGGGGTCGCCGGGATAGTAACCGACTATGTTGTCGCCGTCCACTTTGACGTATCCATCCGCAAGAGCAGTGTTAAGGAAGTCTGCATATTGAGCGGTCGAGACGTTTGTGACCATGATCTCGTAGGCGTCCGTTGTTTCGACCTCGTCATGTTGCCCGTAGAGGAATTCGCCAGCGGGGATTTGCGCCCAGGAGTTGGGGTCAATGCCTGTGTCGTAGGAGGGGAGGGGAGCGTTGAGGTCGACGGAGGCGCATGATGCCAGAAGCGCGGTCAACAGGCTGAGGTTTAGAAAGAGGCGTTTCATTGATTCACCTCCTGTGAGAGTTCATGAGTTACTTCCTCCGTCCAGCGTCCCTTTGGTTTGAAGAGGTCAATCAAACGCCAGACCATGACAACGGCGAGAAGCACGAGCAGGAAGCCGAGACCGATGTCGATCATGTACATTAATATATTGACAAGAGGCTGCTGTTCGGCTTCGGTGATGAAGAGCCGCTTCATCTCGAAAACGGTCACCGCGCCGAGGGCGAGGTCGGAGAGGAAGATGATGCTCCATCCGTAGAGTTGGCGGACTTTGCCCTTCAAGCCGAGCATGTCGCCGTAGTAGAGCAGGATGATGGTGGCGACGATGGCGGAGAGGGCATGCCAGTGTCCAGTCAGTTCGATGCGTTCTTCACGGGCGGGCCACATGCGGAATATCTCGTCGAGGCGGATGGCCATGAAGATGCCGATGCCGCTGGTGGTGAAATTCATAAACAGCATCTGCCAGGTCGGTCCGAATTTGAGCGGGTCACTGACCATCGCGCCAAGTTTTTGGAGGAAAGTTGGTTTCTTGAGATGCGCCGTGCCTTCTTTGATGAATTTGTTCCAACTCCAAATGAGCAGGAAGAGCGCTGCCAGCATGGATGGTGTCGCGCCGACGTAGATGATCATATGTGCGATGGGCTCAAGTGGAGTGACCACGCCCCAGACGCCAAGGTTGAGAACAATGGTACCGAGGATCATCAACGGCATGGCAACTTTGTGCCACGCGCCTTTGAAGTTTAGCCAGCGCCCGATGATCAGCGTGATCATGATGGCGATCAGGGCAAGCATGATATGCAAGTGACCGATGACCGAGTACTCCATCGTGGTTTTGTGCGGCAGGCGGATGATGTTCTCTGCGAGGAAGGTTTCGAAGCCGTTGCCGAAGAACGAACCAGGCACTGCGCCGAAAAGCGCTGATATGACGGTTGTCACGGCGGTGGCGAAGAAGGCGGTACGCTCCAAGTCCACACCTTTTTTGGTGCGGGCATAGTCCTTGTCCGTGATGTAGTATTCGGGATTCCACGGCCAGAGTGCGATGCATAACAGCACGCCTGCAAAGAAGATCAGCGAAAGCCCCGTGATGTACAGTCCGTGGAACGCCCAATTATGACCAAAGTAGGCAAACCCCATCCCGAACACCATCGTCAAAATGTAGCCGGCGGTGATGAGAACGCGGACTGCCAACTTGAAGAATTCCTTCATCTTCAAGATTCCCGTCACCATATAGGTTTCGATGGCGACAACAGCCATGGCGATGGAGTGATACAGAATGATGATTCGCCCTTCGCGCTCTGCCTGGACGATGTCCATGTTGAGAAGTTTGATTACCACTTCGCGTACACCCATCTCTGCCATCGGACCCGAAAGCATGCCCCAGATCGCAGTCACAATGGCAATCATGGCAATCGCCACGAGGATGAGACCCTTGGTCGAGCCAAAGAGATAGTTGAAGCGAACTTTGACGAACTGCATGGAAGTTCCTCCTTAATGGAAGTTTTATACTATGAGAAAAATATCACAAATCAACCTGTACGTCTTTGACAAAAGACAAATGATAAGCAAACCAGTTTGTCGCGGAATTACAGAGTTTTTTGAATTGTGGAACACACGAAGTCCGCAAAGATTTGCTTATTCTTTCTTCGCATGCTTTGCGGGCTTCGCGGGTAATATCTCTGTGTCTCAATTATCCTTTCTTCGCAAAGCCTAGCGCGAACGCGCCCGTCATCAGGAAGAGCAGGGGAGTGAGGATCATCATCACGAAATCAGGGCTGAAGAACAGCAATTGCGCGCCCATCGAAATGAACGCCAGCGCAATGCCCCCCAATCCGATCAAAAGTCCGCCGACACCAACCCACCAAAATCCCTTCGGCGCGCCTTTCGCTACAAATGGACCGATGAAGATGACCAGCCCCGCCACGCCATGGAAGAGCGGCACTGCGATCTTCTTCAGCGAGTCCATGCCGCCGATGCTTGTGGCGGCAATTGCCAGAAAGCCAACCAATGCGAACCATTTGAAGGCTTTTTTCCAGGCGGGGAAGTACTCTTCAGCGATCCCCATCGAAATGCCAAGCGGGATCAAGCTGGCAACCGTCAGCACGTAGGGCGAAGCGAGAATCCCCAAGCCAAGGAAGATCAACAGCAGCCCTGAAATCAAAAGCACTGCAAACCCCATCAAATAATAGAGATTGTGCAGCGCTTTATGCAGGTTGTACCGTTGCCAAAAATACCAGCACAGGTACGCGGCAATCAAGCCAGTCAGCAAAAGAAACAGATTGTCAAGCGTGAACATATCATTCTCCTTTTTGGAACAGGTGGCAACTCCACGCGGCTGCCTTTAGTGAATTATGACACAAATTATGTACAGATTCTGTGACATACATCACATATTTGGTTCACGCTTGACTCGACAAATTCCAACCGCCTCACACCTGACCTTTGACCTTCCTGTTATCCATGGGCTTTTTTCTACACCGTCGCATTCCACGCCTCGATCATCCTGCGCGTGGACGGAAGCAGCAAATAAACAAGCAGACCTGCGCTCATGATTGGGGCAACGAGAAACATGGAGAAACGACCCTTCACGATCACATCTGTCACACCGACGGGGAATCCGCCAAACATGGACATGGATGTTGCAAAAATTCCCAGCGGCAGCGCCCACGATTTTCCTTTCACCAGCGCGAAGATGAACACTGCCCAAGCCGCTGCGCCCCACCAGTTCACCATCTGTGACATGGCATACATCGAACTGATAAAGCCCTTCGCTTCGGTCTGATGACGCGAGATTGCGCCAACCCCGTCAATGAAGGTCAGTACGTACGCCAGCCCGCTGAAAAATGCCAGCGTGATGATCTTTCCGCTCACGCCGCCAATCAGGAGCATTCCAAACCACAACACGAATGCGATCAAAAATACCCACATGGTCGGTGCAGGCAAACCAATGCTGGACGGCGGGATGATGGGGAAAAAGCCAGCCAGAATTTGGATGGTCGCCGCCACGGTCCCCCAAAACCATGCCCAACCTGCCTTGTTCAGGAAACCGTACAGCACCATTACCCAAAGCGCCCCAGCCGCAACACCCAGCCAGCCGAGTATGGCAAATACAATCCGCACTGTGATGGCTTCGTCGGGGCGTTCCCCCGCCATTTTTCCGTCAATATTGACCTGGTAGATGCTTGCCATCAAAAACAGCACGAGCAAGCCAGTCAGAATGCCAACCACTGCCAATATTACGCCTACCTTATGGTTACTTTTCATGGCAAACCTCCTTGTTTGATGTTAAGTGCAAGATTATTTGCCCCCCAATAATTTTTGCGTTCCGGGCAGCAACAATACAATCAACAGGATCGTGCTCAATATCGGTGCCGGGAGGAACATCGAAAAGCGCTGGACTTCCGCTACATTATGGATACCCATCGGGTATCCGCCGATCATGGACATGACAGCGGCGAAAATGCCCACCGGAACCGACCACGATTTTTGTTTGAGCGCCGCGAAGATGAAGACCGCCCACGCCGCTGCGCCCCACCAGTTCACCTGTTGCGAAAGAACGTACATCCCGTTCCAAAAGGTGTTTTGATTTTGGATAAACGCCTCTGGGGCTTGGAACGTGCTTTGGAATTTGGAGATTGGCGCCACTCCGTCAATGAAGGTTAAAACGTAGGCCAGCCCGGCGGTAAAGGTTAATCCAATGATCTTTTTATCCACGCCGCCGATGAAGAGCATCCCAAACCACATGACCGCAGCCAGAAGGAAAACCCAAAGCGTGGGGACGGGCAAACCACTGTCGGCGGCGGGGATCATGGGGAAGAACCCGGCGAGCAGGAGGATGGTGGCGGCTATGGCGCCCCAGAACCATGCCCAATCCAGTTTCTTTATAAACGCCCATAAAACCGATGCCGAAAGAGCGCCAGCGGCTGTTCCCAGCCAGCCGAGAACGGCGTAGACTACTCGCACAGTATTGCTTTCCTCCCATTCCCCGGCACCGAAATGAGTATGAATGACTGTGTTGTAAGTTGCCGCCAAGAAATACAGGCATAAAATCCCTGCTAGGACGCCAATCGCCGCCAATGCGGCTCCAAGTTTGTAATTGTTTTTCATATTTGATTCTCCTTGTATCCAATTTGAAGAGTGAGCGACCCTTCCCGGGCGCAGGTGTCGAGACATTCCATGCAGCGCACGCATTCGGGATGGTCGAGTTGATGCGGTACATCAGCGATATCCATTGAGCATTCGATGTCGCAGCGTCCGCAGTTGTTGCAATGATTATTGTCCATCACGAGGCGCACAGGCGAGATTTTGTTGAAGACGGCGAGTGTAGCGCCGAGCGGACAGAGATATTTGCACAAGAAACGTTCCACCAACATCGAGCCTGCCAGAAAGACGGCGAGCGTAATCCACAGCAATGTGGTCATGTGGAGTCCGAACACGGCGCGCACGGGACAGAAATCGCGCAGGGGCGGAAATGCCATGTAGAGACTGGCTATCAAAATCACCAACAACGCCAGATATTTCGCATAGCGCAGCGGGCGATCTACAATGGCGGGCAGACGCAGGGGCAAAATGGCTTTGCTCTGTTTGCCGCGGATGTGCCGCTTTTCGCCGAAAAGTTTCCGCGTCCATGCTGTGATGAAATCCTGTATTGCCCCCAGCGGGCAGAGCCAGCCGCAGAAGGCGCGTCCTGCCGCGAGCGCGACTCCCAATGTGGCGAACAAGACCGAGAAGTTGAGCAGGTTGGTGGATTTGAGCGTGCGTCCGGTGAAAAGATAAGGCAGGATGGTTTCGATCCCGCCAAAGGCGCAGAATGAGTCGAACGATCCACCACGCGAGGATTCACCCGGCATGATATGGCGTAAGCCGATGACCAACGTCCCGATCACAACCATCCATTGGATGGTTTGTCGGTTTTTGGCGAGCGTGAAGGGCTTGGGCGTTGTCATGTCGAAAATCCGAATGTCGATAAGGCAAGTTGCATTAATGCGCTTCCTCCATGCCCTTCGCCTCCGCGCTCCGGCAGAAAGCCAAGCAGGAAGCCGATCAGCAGGAAAACCACATACGCGGCGATGATGATGGCGGGGTAATAGCGGGGATGAATTTTCATGATGTTTGCCCCCGCCCCTGAAAAACAGGGACGGGGGTGTAAGGAGAATGTGCCCGCCTCACTCTTCGGCGGTCAACGCATTCTTGAACTTTGGAAAGAGCAGGGTAAACAGCAATCCGATAATGACCGGCAAGCCGTAGGTGTAATCCCAGGCGGTGGAGTCTGTCATGGTGAGGCGGATGATCTGCATCGGCACGTCAATTGCCACGAGGGATGTCACCGAGATCAGTGCCAGCCACCAGCCGGAGAATTTTCGGGCGGCGATCTGGTAGATGGCGACGAAGAGTAATATCACGCAAATCCATTGGATCGGCTGCGACCATGCCAGCACCCAGGTTCCCAGCCCGTCGTACATCGGTTTTCCGGGGCGCGTCAACAGCGTGCGTAAGTTGCCGGTCCCGACGATGAAGGCATGTGTGGTCAACATCCCTGCAAAGGTCAGCGCAAGGAATTGACCCCATTTAAGCCATTTATCCACGTTGCGCAGGAGGATGAACGTCCAGAAAAAGATCAGTCCCACAATCGAGACTGCAGTTGGAAGGGGGAACCCGTCCACAAAGGAAACGTAGGGCATCATCATGAACATCCCGCCCGCGGATGGAAAAGCCGACGCCAACAACCCGACTGGGAACGCCCATTCCTCTCCGCGATGGATTGGGCCGGCGAGCCAAAGCAGGGCAATCCCGCCGATGAAGATCAATCCCCGATAGAGCGGAAAGGCGTAAGAGAAGATCAAGATCCCGCTGGCATAAGCCGGTTTTTCCGCTGAAACAACCTGCAATGCCGCAATGACCCGGTCCAACGAGGTTTGGATCAGAAAAGGCGCAACTGCGATCATGAACAAGCCGACGACGACAGCCAGTATGGCAAGGATCAGGCGGTTGCTTTGAGATGTATCTTTCATAACATCCTCCTTGTGGATGAATTGAATTATGTGTGAAATGTATCACAATATATGTCTGGTTTCTTTGCGTTAAGTCAAATGGGGAAAGCAGACAGGCAGCCCATACAGGCTGCCTGTCTGTGGTTGGTGAAATTCTGCTGTTTGTTATTCCTCGTAAACCGTCACGGTGAAGAAGCCGTCCATGTCGGCATTGTCCAGAACGAATATTGCCCTGTCGTTCCAGTATTTCTGGTAATCGACCGCCTCTTCAGGCGTGGCTGTGCCAGCTGCCATTTTCTTGCCCATTTCCGTTCGCGCTGGCGTCGGGATCGGCAGGATGATTACGAGGTTGAATTTCACCCCTACTTTCTTGCCTGTATCCAACCGTGTAAAGATCCATTCCCGCATCGGGGGGAGTTGTCCGGTCGGTTCTTCCGCATAGACCATTTTGTTCTGGCGCACAAAGAGGTCGTTGACCTGTCCAAACTCGGAACCAATGAAGCCGGTGTGGGGCGATGCGCCGGTGACAAAGGTGATGATTTCGCCGAACACGCCGACAAACCATTCATCTTCAGCGCCTGGGGCTTCCACCGCGATTTGTCCGCGTACGGGAATTTCCCCGTCGGGATATAGCACTTCAAGCGCCTTGCGAGTGATGACCCACGCGCCAGTGGTTGCGCCGCAGGAATGCCCGGCTAACCTAACGGCCTCCTCATAATAGTAGGGGACCGGACCCGCAGTCTGCCCGAAGATGTCGAAATACGGTTCGCTCATCATGATCGGCGGAACCTCGGTAATATAATCCTGCTCCCAGGCAAAAGCTTCAGCCGAGGCAGGCGCAGTCTTTTTTATGTTCGCATCCGGGGCGGTAGTCGGCTCCTGGTAGACTTTGACGTTGAAGAAGCCCTCCAGGGTATCCGCATTTTCGAAGACGAATTTTGCCCTGGCATTCCAGTATTCATAGTAATCAGCCGCCTCTTCAGGGGTTGCTGTACCAGCCGCCATCTTCTTGCCCATTTCCTGACGTTCGGGGGTCGCCACAGGGGTGATAACTGCCAGGTTGAAGTTGACGCCCACTTTCGCGCCGGTATCCAGGCGGGTGAAAACCCATTCCATTTGCGGAGGAGGCGTACCGGTTGGCTCATCGGGATAGGTCATTTTGTTCTGGCGCACAAAGAGATTGTTCGTCTGTCCGAACTCCGCGCCGATGAAGCCTGTCTTGGGAGATGCGCCAGTCACGAAGGTGATCACCTCGCCAAACACCCCCACGAACCACTCATCTTCGGCGCCCGGGGCTTCCACCGCGATTTGCCCGCGCACGGGAATTTCCCCGTCGGGATACAGCACTTCAAGCGCCTTGCGGGCAATCGTCCAGGCGCCTGCGGTTGCGCCGCAGGAATGCCCGGCGAGTTTTACCGCGTTTTCATACGTATACGGAACCGCTGTTTGCGACTGCCCGAAGATCTGGAAATACGGGTCGATCATCATGATGGGCGGAACCTGCGTGATGTAATCCTGGGTCCACAAACCGGCCTCCTCCTCGACGGGCAGCGCCTCTTCCTGGACCTCGGCTGATTCCTCTGCCGGAACATCGGTGACGGCTGCAGGCGGAGGCTGGCTGGTTGCGGCGGGGGCACAGGCGGATAGGACCAATGCCGCCGTGATCAACACCGCAGATACAAAATGCAGTTTCTTCATTTCTTCGCTCCTTATTAAGAATGGATCCAAGACGCTGTTGTTTTAGCGTCATCTATATGTGAACGTTATCACAAATAGATGACGACCTCTTTGCCTTAAGGCAAAGACTGGGAAACTTGCATAATTTTAAAAAGTCGCTTGACAAAAACGCAACATGTCACCCTGAGCGGAGCGAAGGGCCTCTACAACGGTGCGAGACTCTTTGGTCACGGCAAACACACTCCCCCGGAGCGACACAAACCGGACTTTGCAAAAGCCGTTGGGAAACTTGTTCCTGCTCTTGACATAGATGAGTTTATGTATATAATTAGTTAGACTAACTAAATAATTGATGGGAGCAAGGTTGTGCCAATTGAAATGACTGAATCTGGAGAAAGATTTCTCGCGCTCATGGGGCGCTTGCGGAAACTGGGGATGGGTAGTCCATCCTCGGGAACTGCGTTGGTCTCGCCCGCCCAGATGGCTCTGTTGGATTGGATCGCCGCCTCAGATGGGTGCGGCGTGCAGGATATTGCGGATGGGTTGAATCTGACACCGCCCACTGTCAGTGTTGGCGTGCGGCGGTTGGAGGAGGCGGGCTTGTTGAAGCGCAAATCCCACCCGCAGGACAAACGCGCTGTTCAATTTTTTTTGACGGCAAAAGGACAATCGCTCACGCAGCAATCACAGAACTTTCGCCGCCAAAAATTGGAACTCATCCTGTCTGGGTTGACGCAACAGGAACGGGATACGCTGCTTGAACTTTTGGCGAAGGCGCTCCAGACAGCGGAGTCCAGGGACGATGAGAAATGACAAAGATTAAATCAAAACACTCAAGGAATAAATAAATATGAACAAATTTCTAAACAAATGGTTTCGCAGGTTTCACCGCTGGCTGGTGCTGCCTTTCGTTACACTGCTGCTGACCGTCATCTTTATGCGCGGCACACCGCTTGGCGATACTGCACAGCGGATACAGGCTGTATTTATGATCATTATGGCGATCAGTGGCACGTATCTATGGCTGTTGCCATACTGGACAAAGTGGAAACGAAAGAGCGCGCAAGTCAGATCATGACAAGCGCAAACCTGCTGGCCGTCTTCGCCCACCCCGACGATGAGTCCTTCCGCCCCGGAGGGACTCTCGCTCTGCTTGCCCGCCGCGGCGTGCGCGCCCAGGTCTTGACCGCTACACGCGGAGAGGCTGGCTCGCGCGGTAATCCGCCGTTGTGTTCACCCGCCGAATTGCCTGCCATGCGCGAAACGGAGCTGCGTTGCGCCTGCAAAGCGTTGGGAATCCAGCCGCCGATTTTGCTCGACTATCAGGACGGTCAACTTGCGGAAGCCGACCCCGGGCAACTCGCCGCTCAAATTCTGCAAGTCGTGAATGAGACACATCCGTAGGTAATATTGACCTTTGGCGCGGACGGTCTTTCGGGGCATCCCGATCACATCGCCATTGGACTCGCCGCCGCCGAAGCCTTCCGTCGCGCCAAAGATGTAAGCGCGCTCTACACCGTGGCTGTGCCGCGCTCGCTGGCGGAGAGTCTGGGCATGAAGCAAATCCGCGCCGTGTCCGATGAAGCCATCGCACTGACGGTGGACGTTTCATCGGTCTGGGATGCCAAGATGTCCGCCATTCGCTGTCATCGCACGCAGTCCGGTGAATCGCCCATCCTGGACGCGCCCAAAGCAAAACAGCGTCTCTTTCTCGGTATGGAGCATTTCTGCCTGTCTGCCTCCCGCCCTGCGGCGGACGGGAAAATTTTCGATATACTGAACTGGTTGAAGAACTGATATCTTCCCATTGGAGCCAGCCATGAAATTCTTTTTAGACTCTCTGATTGATCGCATGTATGAGTACAAAATCGAACCCCATCGCGTCACCCCTGAAAAATATGGCTTGCCGTTTGAGGAAGTGAAAATTCCCGCTACGGATGGAGCGCATTTATACGGCTGGTGGATTCCATCCATGCCTGCCGCGCCCACCTTGATTTTGCTGCACGGCTGGGGACGTAATCTGGCGCGCACCCTGCCCTACATCCAGGCATTGTCTCCGTTAGGATATAACCTGCTGGCTTTCGACGCCCGCAATCACGGCAGCAGTTCCCCCGTCGAACATCCCACCGTTGGCACGTTTTCGCAGGATGTCTTGTCTGCTGTGGATTTTCTGCAAAACAGCCGCCTCGATTCCAACGGAATCGGCGTCGTCGGTCTTTCCGTCGGCGGCGGGGCAGCCATCAACGCCGCAGGCTGGGACGAACGGATTGGCTGCGTCGTCACGGTGGGCGCGATCTCGCACCCGGTGGCGGTGATGAAGTATGAATTTCGCAAGCGGCATGTCCCAGCTTTTGCCGCATCGTTCCTGCTGGCATACATGCGACGCCGCTATGGGCTGGATTTCGACGCGATTGCCCCACTCAACAACCTCCCCAAATCGAAGGCGGATTTCTTCATTGTTCACGGTGAGCGGGACGAAACCGTCCCGTTGGAGCAAGCCCGGGCGCTGTTTGCCGCTGGAAGTCCTGATAAGATGCGTCTGTGGGTTGTCCCCGGCAAAGGTCACAGCGACTGCAACACCCATTCGCAATTCTGGGAGAAGGTCGGCGGATTTTTTCAGGAGAACCTGAAGTAGGATGAAAAACAAATGGAGATAAAACCCCATGCCCATCTTTGACCATTTCGATTTCCTTGCCCCGCTCTATGAAACCTTCATCCCACCCAAAGACCCGCAGGAGATGTGGGATTTAGCAGACCTGCCTGTTTCTGGCGCGTTGCTCGACGCGGGCGGCGGCACAGGACGGGTGGCGCAATTCATGAACGGCAAAGCCAATCCCGTTGTGGTGGCTGACCTGTCCTGTAAAATGCTGGCTGAAGCCCGTCAAAAGGACGGCTTGCGCCCCGTCTGTTCGCACACCGAAAAACTGCCCTTTGCGGATGAAACTTTTGCGCGCATTCTCATGGTGGACGCGCTTCATCACGTCATTGACCAACGCGGAACGCTGGACGAACTCTGGCGCACCCTGAAACCTGGCGGAAAACTCGTCATCGAAGAACCTGACCTGCGCCTCTTCGGCGTGAAGTTGCTTGCCCTCGCCGAAAAACTGGCGCTCATGCGCAGTCACTTCCTCTCCCCGCCGCGCATTGCCGAACTGCTGAGTTACCCCAACGCCAAAATCCGAATCGAGACGAGCAGTTTCAACGCCTACGTTATCGTGGAGAAAGAAAGGCAACAATGACAAATGCCATTCAAGTCGAAAACCTGACCAAATACTACCCTTCGGCAGGCTCAGGGCAGGCTTTTCTAGCCGTTGATCACATCAACTTCGACGTGGAACAGGGCGAGATATTTGGATTTTTGGGACCCAACGGCGCGGGAAAAAGCACCACCCAGCGGATGCTCACTACGCTTCTTACCCCGACCGAGGGGCGGATACTCATCAACGGGCATGACCTCGCCCGCGACTCTTATCCTGCCAAACGGCAGATTGGGCTTGTCCCCGAAGAATCCAACGTTTACACCGAACTGACCGCCTGGGACAACCTGATGTTCACTGCCAGCATTTACCGTGTGCCGCGCAATGAACGGGCGAAGCGCGCTGAAGAATTGCTGCAAACCTTCGACTTGTGGGAAAAGCGGGACATCAAAGCCGAGAACTTTTCCAAAGGGATGCGCCGTCGTTTGAGTATCGCCATGGCTATCATCCACAAACCCGCCCTGCTCTTTCTCGACGAACCCACGCCTGGCTTGGACGCGCAAAGCATCCGCGCCATCTGGGAACTGATCCGCAAGATGAACGCCGAAGGCACGACGGTTTTTCTCACCACCCACCAAATCGAAGAAGCGAATCAGTTATGCGGGCGCGTGGCAATCATCTCGCACGGGAAGATTGCCGCCATCGATACACCCGAACGCCTGAAAGCGGATTTCCGCCGCGCCCAGTCGGTGGAGGTGGCGCTGGATGGGGAGGTGGCAGGAAAAGGCGCGGGACTGGAATCCCTGCCTGGGGTGACGACTCAGGTCAAAGTTGGGGACAAGATGCGGCTGTACACCGAAGACCCGTCGGCGCTGATTCCGCGCATCGTCCAGTTCGCTGAATCGCGCAACCTGCGAATCATCAGTTTGAACACGCTCAGTCCCAGCCTGGAAGATGTCTTTCTCGAAATCACGGGCGGGCAGTTGGGCGCGGTCAGTTCGGAAGAAGAAAAGCCCGCCAAACGCGGGATGGGAGGTCGCAAATGAACATCGAGCGAATCAAAGATGAATTGGCGCAAGCCTGGACGGTGGCGGTCAAGGATGTGCGTGTGTATTACCTGCGCCCCGGCATGATTATGTTCGGCTTCCTGATGCCGTTCTTCATGTTCTTCTCGTTTTCGGTCAAGCGCGACGTGGGCGCGGCGGAGGGCGTGGCGCGGTTGCTGGCGATGGCGGTCTTTTTTACGGCGGGCGCGGCGGGACCCTTCATCATCCCCACCGAGCGGAAAATCGGCACCTATGACCGTCTGCTTGCCGCGCCGATGTCGCTGATGACTCTGCTGCTCGGCAAGACCGCAGTCGGAGCGTTCTTTGCGATAGCGGTTTCGGGCGTGTCACTGCTGGCTGGGCTGTTGTTCTTCGGCGCGGATATTCTTCAGCCTGGATTGCTGGCGGCGGGCATTTTGCTGGCGGCGTTCTCCTTCTCGACTTTGGGGCTGGCTTTCGGCTCCATGCCTACCACCAACCCCGGCGACGTGCAAATGCCCAGCACACTCCTGCGCTGGGGCTTGCTATTTATCAGTGGAGTGTTCATTCCGCTGAGTGAAATGGCTCCCTTTGCGCGGGCAATCGCCTATCTCTCCCCGCTGACTTACGCCCAGGACGTGATGAACCATGCCGTCTTGGGAAACGGCTTGCTCAATCCCTGGCTGGACTTATCCATGCTGGCGTTGAGCGGCGTGTTGTTCCTGATTCCATCGGTCAAAATGCATCAGCGGGCGCGGGTGTTGGGGAGGTGAGATGTTAAAAGCAAACCCGGGGCCAGTCGGCTCTGGTCCCGGCTGCAAAGGAGAATCGGCTGGCAAAATTACTGTTGGAACAAGTGCCCGTTTCGGAGACTTAGGCGCAGCGCGATTTGACTCTCGACCAGATCGCTTCCATGGTTGCGTCCTCTCCCGAAGTTGTCTGCCGTACGCTCTACCAACTTCAGCGGGAAGGACTTCTCCATGTGACACGGGCGAGTATCACCTTGCAGGATCGAGAAGCGTTAGAAGGATTGATTAGGGTGGAATAATCTTCCCCGCAGAAGAGGAAATCCCTGCCAATACGTTTGCCGATTAAAAATCTACCAAACACTTATCTCGGAGGAATTTCCATGTTGCATTTTCTACCCTGGATTTGCAAGAGGAAGTGTAATTAGCGCCATTCTTATAATTGAACTCACATTCAGGTTGGCGTTTCCTTTCTTTAAAGTCAAAGTTGGAGCAAGTGTCAGCTGACTCCAATTTGTTTAATAGAATGATTCAAGGCATCCCTTATTTTGGAAATAGCCGGGTTTTGAAGGCAGGAATCAGGAGCGAAACAGTCAGTAATAGGCGGGAAGTAGAACCGAGGCGATTTTGAATCCCGGCTCTTCCACCTGATGTTCCACTATGAACTGAAGCATTTCATCCAGCATGGACTGAATCATGAATGTTGCCGGAAAGACAATGAACAAGCCAAACAGGACCGCGAGAATGGCCAGCCTCGCACCGGGAGAGAAGGCATTTTCTTTCATGAGGGTCCCCTAATCGAATACTATGTTATGATTGATTTATACTTTTTATAATAAAAAAATGCGACAAGTCATTTCCAAAGGTAAACTCATCGAAATTGAGGTACTGGATGAAAAATGACATTGCCAATGTTTTGGTTTCCAGCCGTGTATTCAAAGCTTTGGACGTGGAAACGCGCGAGGAGCTGGCTTCCCGTGCATCCTTAAAAAACCTGGTTCCAGGTGAATATCTGGCACATTACGGGGATGTATGGCCTTATGTTTTTCTTATCGAAAAGGGAATAATTCGTGTTGTAAAAACGTCGTCAGAGGGCCGAAGGTTGGGTGCATTGAAACTGGAATCCGGCAGCGATTTTTGGAGTCCCTCCATATTCGATATGGGACCCCTGCCCGCATCATTGATTGTGGATGACGCCACCAGTATATTCCTCTGGGAGAGGGAACAAATCTTGACCGTCATTCAAAGGAATCCGGATGCGCTGTGGCAGATATGTCTTCTGCTTGTGGGGAGGATTCGTCAGGCGAGCAGTCTGGTAGAGGAGTTGTCGTTTCATCCCTTGCGGGCTCGCCTTGCCCGGTTGCTCATTAATCAATTCGATACTGCCAATGTTCCAATAGCCAGCCGCGTAAGTCTCGAAGAGATGTCCACGATGATGGGGACGACCCCGGTCATGGTTTGCAAAATGCTTTCCGCATTTGCCGATAATGGATTGATCAAGGTTTCCCGCACCGATATAGAATTATTCGACCGCGAAACATTGGAAAAAATCGCTGGAGATTCCAAGCAATGATAAACCTTGCCAAATTGCTGGAGAAATCCCCCGTTTTCTCGCATCTGAATCCGGATGACATGAACACCATGGTGCGTAATGCCCTTGAGCGAAAATATTACAAGGACGACAGAGTAATTCTCTACGGTGAAGTATGGTCTTATCTTTTTCTGGTTGGAAAAGGAAGTATTGCCGCCATCAAGGAGTCGAGTGAAGGCAGAAGCCTGCTAGTCAATACTTTTACAAAGGGTGAACTTTTTTGGGGGTTGGCTTTCTTCCACGATAACGCCCTCATGCCAGTTACTTTGAGCGCGAGAGAAGAGAGCTCTCTTTACCTTTGGTCGCGGGACGACATCCTTCCGCTTTTATTCCGCAATGGAAAAGCGTCCTGGGAGCTCAGTCGACTGATGGCGGAGCGTATGCAGCGCGCCAGCGATATATTGGAAGGATTGGCTTTTCAACCTGTGGCAGGCAGGCTGGCGCGGCTCCTTCTTGAAAATTTCGAAATAGCTGGAGACTCGGCGATCTCACGCCATTTGACGCTGGACGAAATGGCGGCGCAGATTGGAACCACCCGCGAGATGGTCTGCCGCGCCCTATATAGTTTCTCAGATAAAAAATTGATCGAAGTCACCCGCACTGAATTCGTGTTGACCGACCGCGTCGGTTTGGCGCGCTTGATGGAACGCGGTTAAGTCAACGGCAGGTCGCGCCGCAATAGATCTTCCACCGTTTCCCTTTTTTGAATCAATGCGGCATTCCCGCCTTCCAGCATCAAAACAGCAGGTCTCCTTGCCCCGTTGTAATTCGAAGACATGCTCATATGATACGCGCCGCTCATCGGCACGGCGATCAATTCCCCCTCCCTGATTTTTGGCATGAGCAGGTCATTGATGAGGACATCTCCGGATTCGCAATACGGTCCGGCAATGGATACGCTTTCGCTTCTTTCCAACCCGACGCCTGATACCGGCAAACAGGAATATTTTGCCCCGTACATGGCGTGACGGGAATTATCCGCCATGCCACCATCTATCAGTAACCAGATTTTATCGCCGCGTCTTTTCACCGCACCGACACGATAGATCGCTACACCGGCCCGGGCGACGAGGCTGCGCCCCGGCTCCAAATGTAAATGGGGGAGCGAAAGTCCGCGTGATTGACAACCTTCAATGACCGCTTCAGCAACACCACACACATAACTTTCAATGAGCGGATGCGGTAATTCATCCTCATGATATGCCACACCCCATCCTCCTCCCGGGCAGAAATGCCATTCGTTCTCGAAGCCGATTTCCTTTGCAAGATCGAGAGCCATGTCAATGGCTGGGATCAATGGCTCAGGGTCGCGGAAGTTGGAACCTTGATGAAAGTGAATTCCATTCAGGGGCAGTTTGTTTTGCCTGCAAAATTGCGCAGCTTCGAGTAGTTCCTCGCGAGTCATGCCGAATTTGCTATTGTGCTGGCCTGTCTGTGTATGGGCATGGTGAGTTGAGACGGCAACGCCGGGAAGAAGGCGGAGCCATAGATCAGGAAATTGGGAAGTGGAAGTAAAAAATAGGTTCTTGAGCCGGTGAAGTTCATTAAGGTTGTCAATAACGATTATGGCGGCATGTTTTATTGCAGTTTTCAGGTCTTCATTCGATTTATTGACCCCGTGGACCAGAATGTTTTCACGCGGCACGCCGCCTGCGACAGCAATGGCAATTTCCCCTTCGCCGGTGCAATCAACAGTCAATCCATGCATTTGTGTCCATTGGGCAATGGCGCGGCAGAGGAACGATTTCCCGGCATGGGTCACGGAAGCAGGCCCGGGGTAGTGTGAGGCGAGCGCGGATTTGTATTCGTTTGCGGCTGCGTCCAAGGTCAATCGGTCATAGATGTAGAGCGGGGTCTGATATCGTTCGGCGAGGGAGGCGAGATCATGTCCGGCAATGGTCAAGCAGTCGTTCTCGATCTTTGTGGAAAGGGGAAAGAGTCCAATTCGATGCATGTCAAAGTTTGCTGGCAAGTTGAATATGGTTCTTTCCGAGATGCTTTGCCCTGAGAGCGGCATTGTCTGCGACCACAAGCAATTCGGCATGGGTCTTTGCATCGTCGGGGAAGGTTGCAATTCCCATGCTTAGAGTATAGCCCGGCACTCCCAAGCCATTCTTGGGTGGATGCGGAGAACCAACTTGTGAGGCTTCGTGAAGTCGTTGTGCGAATGTCAACGCGTTTTGCTGGTCGGTATTCGAAAGGATGATGGCGAATTCGTCTCCGCCATACCGCGCGGCGATATCGTATTTACGCAGATTTTTCCTGATGATTTCCGCCATGGCTTTCAGACGCGCATCGCCGGCAGGATGCCCATAGGTATCGTTATATTCCTTGAACGAATCAATATCGAAGATGAGAAGGGATACATTGATTCCCAGCCTGCGCGCCCGCTCGACTTCGGTGATCAAAGTCTCTTCGAACACGTGGCGGTTTGAAAGCCCGGTGACTGCATCAGTGGTAGCGAGTCTTTTAACTTGGGCATGGAGTCTGGCATTGTCCACTGCGATGGCGATGGGGCTGGCGATGGTGGCAAGCAGGCTTACGTCGGTTTGGGTCAGTTTGCGTGCATTATTGGATTCGACGTTCAGCACTCCCAATACGGCATCTTCTTTCAAGAGTGGAATGCAGATCTCACTGGTTATGTTTTCATCCGCTTTTAGGAATACGTTTTCCTTTGTGGTGTCTTCGATGAATTGAACAGCCTTTGTGCGGATCGCGCGTCCGCTGACCCCCTGACTGATGTGTATTTTTTGAATGGTCATTTCTTCGGGGTAGCCGACTTCGGTGACCAGATTAAGATAATCATTTTCCAGAAGATATATGCTGACGTGTGAGTAACCAAAAGCGTCTTTTAATCCATGGACAACCCGCCCGGCTATCGTTTCCAGGTCGAGGGAACTGGCTATGGATTTCGAGATGGTTTGCATGGCGAAAAGAGTCCGCAGGCTCTCCTGTGTCTCGGCGTGGAGGGACGCTCTTTGCAGGGATGCCGATATCTGGCTGGAGAACGTTTCGAGCGTTTTAACATCAAGATCGTCAAATGTGTCCGGTTCGGCGCTTTCCACATATAACACTCCGTAGAGTTTTCCCTGTTTCCAGATCGGAGTGCAGATGGCAGAGCCGAAGTGTGCATCATTCGAGAAATAGTAGGGATCGTTGGCGACTCGGTTGGAAACATACGTGCGTTGAATGCTCGCAGTGTGCCCAATGATCCCAGCTCCCATGTCCTGACGAAACCCGGGATTGTAGCCAAAATCCGCAGTTCCGGCGATGGCGATCACTTCCAATGTGTTGTCTTCTTTCACCACGGAAATGGCCGCTTCCGGATATCTGAAGCGCTGGATGATCATATTGACAGCGCGTTGCAGGATTTCTTTTTCATCAAAACTGTCGGCGATTGTCCTGCCGGTTTCTTCCAATAAAGTGAGCTGTTGCGAGCGTCGTTTTTCGTTTTTGAGTAATGCCTGCTCTTTGGTAATGTCATGAAAAACGATCACCCTCCCCAATGGATTTTGACCCTTACTTTGCAGCAATAGGACTTTCGCTTCATACCAACTGGCATTTCCACCCTGTCTTATCTCCATTCTCATAACAGTATCGGGCAAATCCCAAATCGCTTCGAAGCGCTCCGACTGAGGCAGAATGTCAAAGATGGATGTTCCTTCCTCGATCGTCTCGATTCCCAGCAATTTTCTCGCGGCCGAGTTGACATCGGTGGCGTGTCCACTTGTATTAACAATGACGATGGCATCCTGTAAGTGGTCCATTACCATCATGGAGGCTAGCGGCAACAGGCTGAACACCCCGAACCGGAAGAACCCAAAGGCAAGAAAGGATGCAATAAACACGAAAGACAGGGGCGTGGGATCTATCATGAGTGTGTTCTGTCCTGCCAGGAACAGAATGTTTATTACCAGAGTGATCAACGCTCCGACAAGGACGATGCCCGTTTTGACTCGGAAGCTTCTTTCGCTTTTCAAAAAGACGAGCAAATACACGATGATGCCGAGACCCACCAGGATGTAGGCAATAATGGCGAATATCCAAAACCCAGGTCCCAGATCGAGAACGAGCGCGCCAGGCTGAATACTGGGACTGGTCATCGATTCCCAGATCAGTTTGTGCCTCTCGTTCGTGGCTCCCAGTAAAAATGCGATTGTGCCGGGAACGGCAAAGAAAAACGGGCGTCCACGTTTCGACCACCGTGCGCTAAAACCGGTGTAGCGGATCGCAAACCCCAACCAAAAAGCAGGCGAGAGTGACATCCCAAGATAAACGATTTTTCTTGCCGCGATCTTTACTGGCAGGGACGGGTGAATGATTTCAAGCATGTAAAACCCCGCCCAGATCGCCATGGAGAGCATTAATAACCCCAGCATGCGCGCGCCTGGCCTTCGCCAGTTGACGAATGCCCGAATGGCGATGCCGATAATCACGACAACCAGACCCCCCAGCGATACAAGATAGATCGGCAGGCTGATTTCCATGTGAGATTCAGCTTATTGATTAAAGAACAACGTCCACCAAATTTCCCAGTTTTGCATTGGGGTGGGGGATGGAATCGGCGTGTTTACAATCACTGGCTCGCTGCCCGGCACGCCTATGGGGATTACCGGCTGATCGCCCTCTTGTAGATAGTGCCCTTCCGTTCGCGCCCATTCCTCCACAGCTTCGGTTGACCCGGCGTAGGCAACCTGGGTTTGCAGAGCCATTTGCGTCTGCATCGCTTCGGTTGCGAGGATGCGCACCTGATCGCGTTGATCGTTCAACCGGTTCAGTTCTTCGAGGCGTGAATTGAACTCAATCACAAAGAGGATCAGCACGAAAATCCCTGCAAATGTTGCCACGCGTCGGAGCTTGATGGGGAGTTGCGACATGCTATTATCTTAACGCATTTTTTCCCATTGGCAAACCCGGTTGTGGTACAATCCTGCCCCGCAGGACGTTGTACCCTTCGTCCTGACATCTCTTTGCCGGAAAGGGCTTGAACAAAATGAAAGTATTGCTTATCAAGGACGTTTACAAACTTGGACGCGCCGGTGATGTAAAAAAAGTAGCGGACGGTTACGGGCGCAATTTCCTCATCCCGCAGGGGCTTGCCGTGCTTGCCACGACAGGCGCGATGAAACAGATCGAAAAGATCAAAGCGCAGGCTGAGATTCGCCGGAGTGCTTTGAATGACGAACTCAAGGGCATTGCCGACCAGATCAACGGCGTGACTCTCACATTCCCTGCCAAGGCTGGCGAAACCGGAAAACTCTACGGCTCCATCACCACTCAGGAGATTGCTGCCGCGTTGACTGAGAAAGTCCGCTTCGAGATCAAACGCCAGCAGGTGGATACTCAACCGGTTCGTATGCTTGGGCAGTTCACCGCGCATGTCCGTCTGACGATGGACTTGGTCCCCGAGATCAAACTCATTGTCTACCGCGAAGGCGAAAGTCCGGAAAGCGTGACCCAAGCCGCCGAAGAGGAAGAGGCAAAAGCTCCTGCAAAGCACGAAGAACCCGCTTCGGAAGCGCCTGCAGAAACAGCCGAATAAGACACGAACACATCACCGGCAGAAAGTCGGTGATGTTTGTAATAAAATACATCCATGCCGGAAACCATAGGTCAACGACTCAAAAAAGCGAGGGAAGCCCGTTATCTTACGCTCGAAAAAGCGTCGGAGGAGACGCGCATTCGAAAAATCTTTTTGCAGTCGTTGGAGGCGGATGATTTTTCCGCCATGCCGTCCGCCGCGCAAGGGCGCGGATTTTTGCGCAATTACGCTGATTATCTCGAACTCGATATTGACGCGATCATCGCGGAGATGCAGCACAACGCGCCCGCGCCCGAAGAGATGAGTGGACCACTGCCGCAAGTCAACTTGATTGAGACGGAAGTCCCGCCGTTGACCGATGAGGAAGACAAACCCCCATCGCCTCCTTTCTGGAAGCGATGGCTTGCCCGCCAACCCAAGCCTGTATCCACCGCTGAGACTTTATCCACCGAACCGGAGCCTGAAGCGGAGATGGAGGAAGTCAAGGTTGAGGATAAGAATCAACTTGAAGATGTGGGGCAGGTCGAGGCGGAGAGAGAAGCGCAGCCGAATCTTTTTGCGCGGTTCAAATCCCTGTTCAAGTTCAAAGTCAAAAAGGATGGATCGGATTCCGTCCCCGAGGTTGAGGAGATGGTGGAAGAGCAGGTTGCAACGCAGCAATTGCCTCCGCAACCGAGCCTGCCTGCGGACGCGATCCTTGCGGAAATTGGTGTGCAATTGCGCGAGCGGCGCGAGTTGATCAGCCTGACGATTGAAGAGGTGGAGCGGCACACCCGCCTGCGCGCAGCGTTTGTAAAGTCACTGGAGAAAGGCGCGTTCGATGAGTTGCCGTCGCCTGTACAGACGCGTGGAATGCTGGCAAATTACGCGGCGTTCCTTGATCTGGATACCGATGCGATTCTGCTGCGCTTTGCCGATGCGCTGCAGGCAAGACATCGCGAGAAATACGCGCAAACCCCTCGTGAAAAGATACAGACGCAAGTCGCCACATCGATGCCATTCTTGCGCACGTTCATTGCGGGCGATCTGATCTTCGGTATCGTGATGATTGCCCTGTTGACGGCATTGGCGGTCTGGGGAGCGGGACGTGTGATGACTTCGCGGGCTGATGAGGAGCAGACACAACCTACCGCGCCTTCCATTGTGGATGTGATTGGCGATGCTTCGTCGCCGACAGTGTCTCTCGAAATCACGATTGATGCGGCGGACAGTCTTCCTCCGTCTACGCTGGCGGCAGGCGGGGGAGAATCCCTTGCGCCGGATGCGCCGACGCCGGAAATTACCGCCAATGTGACCGTCAACATCTTTGCCTTGGAACGGACGTTTGTGCGTGTATCGGTGGATGGCGAGATTGCGTTTGAAGGACGCATGGCTCCGCGCGAGACGAAAGTATTCGAGGCGGAGAATCAAGTGGTGGTGCTGACGGGGAACGCCTCAGCGTTGAGGGTCACGTATAACGGACGCGACCTTGGTATCATGGGAGGCGTTGGAGAAGTGGTCAGCCGCGTGTATTTGGAATCCGGCGTTGCCACGCCCACTGCAACCATACCGCCGACACCGACGAACACGCCCATCGTGACACTCACACGTACTCCGTCCGCTACGCCAACGGCGACCGCGGCAGAATCGGACGAATAAGCTGCTTTTACTTTATTTATAGGAAAATCCTGTGTCAAAAAACACCTTTCATTTAGTGTCAATGGGTTGTGCAAAAAATACTGTCGATTCAGATTCGATGGCTCAATTACTTCAACGGGACGGTTACCTCCCGGTGGAAGACCCATCCAAAGCCTCGATTCTGATTGTCAATACCTGCGGGTTCATTGGACCTGCCAAGGATGAGTCGTACAAAGTGTTGGGCGAACTTGCCCGGTTGAAAAAAAAGAACCAGGTTCTGATCGCGGCTGGATGCCTCACTCAACGTTATGGTGTGGAAGTAGCGCAAAAAGTCCCCGGCATTGACGGCATTCTCGGCACACGCCGCTGGATGGACATCGTTCAAGTGGTGAGCGAACTGCGAAAAGGTAAACATCCCGAACCTGTTTATCATCTGCCGGAAGCCCCAACCGTCGGTGCGGATGAACGCGAAGCGTTGCGGGTTAGTGTGGCGGGAACAAGCGCTTACATCAAAGTGGCGGACGGCTGCCGCCGCCCGTGCGCGTTCTGCGCCATTCCGCTCATTAAAGGAACAGCGGTGTCGCGCCCCATTGAATCCATTATCAATGAAGCGCGGATATTGCGCGATAACGGCGTGCGCGAACTTGTTCTCATTGCGCAGGATACGACCGATTATGGACACGACCTTGGCATGAAGGACGGTCTTGCCATTTTGCTGGAAAAGTTGACCGACTCTGTTCCCGATGTGGATTGGATCCGCATCATGTATGCCTATCCGGGCTATGTCACGGATCGTCTTATCGAAGCGATGG
>CAZLWG010000013.1:0-72793 GCA_964563315.1 uncultured Anaerolinea sp.
CAGTGTGGGCATTTGTTCATCACTCTATTTTAGCCCATCCTTTTGGACACTCTCTTTCATTTAAGGTGTGCCGCCACTTTGGACATGTTATATAATGACCAGCATGCTGAATCGACTCCGTCGAATCTTTGCCGCCCCGATTTTTGAGGATGAAGAACTGACCCATACCGCCCGCATCCTGAACGCCTTTGGATGGTCGGCCATGGGCGTGATTTTCGTTATTACCATGCTCCGCGTGGTAACGGGGGAATGGCTGAGCGATTCATCCATGTTCATCCTGCCGCTTGTTATGCTCATTCTTGCCCTGACGCTTGTTATCATCCATCGCGGCTACGTGCGTGTTGCAGGAATTTTTCTTGTGGTCTCCACCTGGACGGCAATGACATACCAAGCCTCGCAATCGGACGGGCTTCGGGATGTTGCCACCATATCCTACCTGACCATCATCCTTCTCGCCGGACTTTTGCTTGGATGGCGTGAAGGGTTGCTGACGGGCATTGCCAGCCTTGCAGCGATGTGGTATTTCGCATTTCAGGAACAGCATGGGTTGCGTCAGTTCGAAGCAGACCCCCCGCTTAGTTTTGCACGAGATTTAACCGCTGTTTTTATCGCCTCGGGGGTCCTCATCTATCTACTGATTCACAATCTGAACCGCTCCCTTTCCAGTTCCCAGCTTGAATTAAAGGAACGCCTGCGGGTGGAAAAGAAACTGCAGCTGCAAGCCCAATACCTGACGGCGCTTCACGAAACCGCCCTGGGGCTGCTCAACCGACTTGAAATTAATCCTCTCTTTGAGTCCATCCTCACACGCCTGAGCGAACTTCTGGATACGCCTCATGTCGGCATCGACCTCCTCCTGCCGGATGAAACCGCATTAAAACAGGAACTTGGCAAAGGCGTATTTTCATCCATGGACGGTGTGCTCACTTACAAAGGCGTGGGATTGACGGGAAAGGTTTGGGAGCGGGGGATGACCATTCTCACTCAGGATTACAACCGATGGCAGGGCAGGAATCCAGAAGTTCTGGATATCAGTTTCGGCTCCGTGCTGGGCGTGCCGCTCAAATCGGGCGCAAAGGTGGTAGGCACGTTGGTCGTTGCCCACACTGATAAGGGCAAAAAATTCATGCCCGAACAGGTCATCCTCCTGGAAAGATTTGCCGCGCTGGCTTCTCTCGCCATTGACAACGCACGTCTCTACGAAGACGCTCAGAAGGAGATCATGGAGCGCGAATTGATCGAGAGAGACCTGCGATCCAGCGAGGAACGCTTTCGCAAGGTGTTCCATGCCAGCCCTGTGGCAATCTGCATAACGACTCTCGAAGAAGGCATCCTGCTCGATGCAAACCAATCCTATTGGAAACTTACCGGATATGATCCGAAAACCTCCATCGGCAGAACGGCATTGGAGTTGGATATGTGGGATACCCCGCAGGATCGCCAGAGTTTTATTACAGAACTCAAACAGAAACACTCCATCCTGAACCCGGACTACCGTTTTTTACACCATCGGACAGACGAACCACGTCATGCCATTGCCTTGTATGAATTCATCGAACTCAAGGGGAAGTTCTGTATCCTTTCCATGTTCTACGATGTCACGGAGCAGAAACAAACCCAGGATGCCCTCCGAAGCGCAGAAGCGCGAACGCGCGCCATCCTTGCATCCATACCAGACATGATCTTCGAAGTTTCCAAAGACGGCATCTTTCTGGATTTCATGGCATCCGCAGGTGTGACACCGCTCATGCCGCCCGATGGGTTTATCGGAAAGAACATCATGGAACTCTTCCCGCCAGCCATAGCAAAACAAACCATGTTCTCACTCGAACGCGCCATTGCTACGAGTCAATTGCACGCCTTTGAATATGGACTTCCGCCCGGAGAAGAAGTCCAATTTTTCGAGGCGCGTATCACTGCCGTGACGCCCGAATCCGCCATCATCATGGTAAGGGACATCAGCCAGCGCAAGTGGGTCGAAACCGAGCGCGAAAAATTGATCAACGAGTTGGAAGAAAAAAACAGTGAGTTGGAGCGCTTCACCTACACCGTTTCGCACGACCTGAAATCGCCATTGATTACGATCAAAGGCTTTCTGGGCTTTTTGGAGCAGGACGCTTCCAGCGGCAACCTCACGCGTTTACGAAGCGACGTAAAACGTATTGCCGACGCAACCGACAAAATGCAATCCCTGCTCAATGAATTGTTGGAGATCTCACGGATTGGGCGGCTGGTAGCCCCTTATCAAGTCATCCCATTTGCCGATATCGTACAAGAGGCGCTGGAGATGGTTCATGGACGTTTGCAGGCGAACTCAGTTCAAGTCCGGGTTCAGGATAACCTGCCGACAGTTTTCGGAGACCACCGCAGGTTGGTTGAGGTTCTGCAAAACCTGATTGACAATGCCGCAAAATTCGTCGCTTCCAATTCCCAGTCTGAGATCAAGATTGGTCAGGACGGCTTCGAAGATGGGAAACCAATTTTCTATGTTCGAGATAATGGCATGGGAATCGAACCAGTTCATCATGATAGAATCTTCGGGCTTTTCAACAAACTCGATGCCGACTCCGAAGGGACCGGCGTAGGGCTTGCTCTGGTGAAGAGAATCATCGAGATTCATCGAGGCAGGATCTGGGTCCAGAGCGAAGCGGGGAAAGGCTCCACCTTCTACTTCACGCTTCCCACCGGACCCGAAACCTGAATCGTGATATAACTGGCGTTATCTCACCTGTGGAGGATTTTTCATGAAACACGCAGTCAGCATCAGCATTGGTTCATCCAAACGCAACAAGGCTGTGGAAGTTGCTTTGCTTGGCGAACAGGTTCGCATCGAACGCATCGGCACCGACGGCGATATGGAAGCCGCCGCACAGAAATACAAGGAACTTGATGGAAAAGTCGATGCTTTCGGCGTGGGTGGCGCAGACTTGGGGGCGATTGTGGAAGGCAAGTTCTATCCGTTCCATTCCGTTCAAAAACTGGTTCGTTTTGTTCAACAGACTCCCGTGGTGGATGGCGGCGGTTTGAAGAACACACTCGAAAACAAAGCCCCCGCCTACCTAGACCAGAAAATTGGCGATTATATCAACCAGCGTGGAAGAAAAGTGATGGTTACAGTTGGCGTGGATCGTTGGGGTCTCTCCAAGTCCTTTGCAGAAGCGGGCTACGAGACCGTCTTTTGCGATTTGATGTTCGCGTTGGATATTCCGATTCCCGTCCGTACGATGAAAGGGTTGAGAACGCTGGCGGCGTTATTGATTCCCATTGTCACGCGTTTCCCCTTTGAATGGCTGTACCCGACAGGTGAAAAACAGGACGAACACAAACCCAAATTCAATAAATGGTACGAATGGGCAACTGTGATCGCGGGCGATTGTCATTACATCAAACGCCACATGCCGTTGGAGAATATGCAGGGCAAGGTTGTCGTCACCAATACCACCACGCCCGACGATGTGGAATTTTTCAGGAAATGCGGCATCAAGTATCTCATCACAACCACCCCGGTTATGGATGGGCGTTCCTTCGGCACGAACATGATGGAAGCCGCTCTTGTAGCCGTTTCCGGCAAGGGGCGTCCGCTTAGCTGGGAGGAATTAAGCGAACTGATCGCCAAACTTGGCTTTGAACCTCAATTGCAGGAGTTGAACTAAACATGAAGATGAACGCCATCGTAACGGCTGGAGGTATTCCCCAACCCGGTGATAAATTGTATGATTATTCCAACGGCGATTCCAAGGCGTTGATAGATGTCGCTGGCAAGCCCATGGTGCAGTGGGTTTTGGATGCTCTTGGCAATGCAAAAACGGTGGATCAGATCATTGTCATCGGGCTGTCGCCTAAGAGCAACTTAACCTGCAAGAAACCTCTGCATTACATCTCAAATCAGGGACGCATGCTTGCCAATATTGTCGCAGGAGTGAATAAATCCCTCGAATTGAATCCCAAGGGTGAATATCTTCTAGTCGTTTCAGCGGACATTCCCACGCTTAAAGGCGATATGGTGGACTGGCTGGTAAAAACCGCCATGAAAACCAAACACGAACTTTATTATGGCGTCTGCCCCCGTGAGGTCATGGAGGCGCGTTTCCCCACTTCCAACCGCACCTACACCAAACTCAAGGATATGGAAGTTTGCGGCGCGGATATCAACATCACTCACGTTCGCATGGCGACCGAGCACCTCGATACGTGGGAGCAGTTGATCGGGAATCGCAAGAGTCCCTTTAGACAAGCCGCCATTATCGGTTTGGGTACAGCGTTCAAATATCTGACGCGTCAATTCACGTTGCAGGGATTAGTGGAAAGCGTTTGCGAAAGGATCGGCATTAAAGGCCGCGCCATCATCTGGGAGCATGCCGAACCCTGCATGGACGTGGACAAACCCCATCAACTTGAAATGATGCGCGCAGACCTCGCAAAAAGAGAGCCAAAGGCAAAGCGGGTTGTTCGCAAAGCTGTCTCTAAAACCAAGGTCGCAAAGGCGAAGCCTGTCAAAAAGATAGTCACAAGGAAAAAATCCGCCAATAAGGCGGCTTCATCAAAAACCAAAAGGAAGGCAAAAACAGGAAAGAAATGAGTTTCCGCTCCATCATTGAACTCGATGCCCGACTCTCCAGTCAATTTCGTGTGGCTGAAAAGCCGGGTTTTTTGCGCAACCTCGCCATTTTCTTCGCCCACTCCGGCGACTCGTGGTTTTGGTTTCCGGCACTCATCATCGCCTGGTTCTTCAGCAACTCTGATTGGAAAAAATGGGAAACTGTTGAATTCTTCGGTATTGCCGGTCTTGCCGCAGTTGTGCTTGCCGTAAAATTTCTCGTCAGACGCAAGCGCCCGGAAGGCGAATGGGGCGGGATCTACCGCAATACCGACCCACTCTCCTTTCCATCTGGACATGCCGCCCGCGCATTTATGATTGCAGTGGTTGGCACGGCTCTTGCTCCGCCATGGCTTGCTCTTGCTCTTTGGGTTTGGGCGCCGCTGGTGGCGCTTGCCCGTGTTGCCATGGGCGTGCATTATCTTTCAGATATCATTGCAGGCGCAATATTGGGGATCCTCGTTGGCGTGGCAGGATTGCAGTTCTATCAGCCTCTCGTGGATTGGTTCGCCTCCTCGACGGGGTTCATGTTCTGGTAACTTACCTCTTTTTATCCTGATACCGTTTATAAACCCTCATCCATGCCTCGCTTGGTTTATCGGGCTTGGATTTTTTATGCTCCGGCTTGCTGATGAAAAATGAAAAATCCTCCAGCAGGGCAGAGATCGGCTCCTTAGCCTTGTCGAGTACAAGCGGCTTGCCGTAATTGATCGCTTCCAGAACGATGTTGGGAATATATGGAATGGATGCCACGAAATCCATTCCCAAAGCGGATTCGATCTTTTCCTTCGTTAGGCTGGATTGTGGGAAATTTCCGTTCAAGATCGTTTTGATCTTTTCGACGGGGTAACCTAGTTTTTTATAGATGCCGATGGCAGCAGATGCTGCCCGCACCGAAGCCATATCTGGCGATCCGACCAGGAGGATGATATCTGCAGCATCCAATGCGTTGATCGAAATCTCCCCAAAATCATGCGGTAGATCGGCGACAATATATTGATACTGCCCCTTGAGCAGGGATATTGCATATGCGAGCGTATCCCCGCGCAACGCCTCGCCTTCCTCCGGGAAGGTAGGCGCAGCGATGAATGATAGCCCACAATCATGGGTGCTGATAACACTATTCAGGGCTTCCATATCCACCTCACCAGCTTTAAAGCGGGCGATGTCTCCCCAGGTGCGGCGCAGGTTTTTGTTGAGCATCAGCGCCACCTGACCTGCTGTCATGGTCAGGTCGAGAAGAATGGTTCCACCCCACAGGTTGGAGAGGGAGATGCTGATGTTTACAGCAAGGGTGGAGCAACCGGTTCCGCCGCGCAGACTGTGGACGGCAATGACCTTGGCGAGTTGAGAGGGGGAAACCGCCTCCACGGGGGAGGTTAGTTCAGCGCGGCGCAGGAGAGCGGAAATTCTAGCCACAAGTTCCGCGGGTTCAAAAGGCTTGCTAAGGTAATCGTCCGCTCCAGCTTCAAAGGCGTGTAGTTTATCCTGCAAGCCGGACTGGGCGGTCAATACCAGAATGGGAGTGGAAATGAATCGGGAATCGCGGCGGAGTTGACGCGAGACTTCATACCCGGAAATATCCGGCATGACTACATCAGTGATGATCAGGTCGGGCTTCGTGGTACGGGCAAGAGCAATGCCGCTGGTTCCATTTTCCGCAAACGACAGATGATGATTCAGCGATTCGAGCGCCTTCGAAACTAATCGATGGTTGATAGGCTCATCATCAATGACCAGAATGTTTGGCATGAATGCCTCCAGTTTCAATGTATCTGGTTAAGATACTCGCGCACTCGTTGCGCTTCGGCTTCAATGCGGGAGACGAGACCTTCCGCGCCGTTGGTATATTCTTGGCTGCATTGCTGCTCCAAGTGAGCCGCCAGTTCTGCGAGATGATCTGCATTGAAATTAAGTGAAACGCCTTTAAGCGTGTGGGCGTGACGGGCGAGACGGTTAATGTCGCCGTCGTTGAAAGCGGATTTGATTTCTTCGATGCGAAGGGGCAGATGGTCGTGAAAGTCTTTGCACATTTCAAGCATGAACTTGCGGTCTCCATCAAAGTGGGAGAGGGCGGCGTTCAAGTCAATGGGAAGCTCCGGGGGAGATGTTGTTTGGGTTGTTTGAACAGGTTTATCGGTGGAGGGCGAGGCGGGCGGGCTTTGGTCGCCGAACAACCCTTCGCCCACGTCCAGTGAAAAGTTTTGTTCCTTGAAGGCGAAGTCTTCCCGTTCGATGGTTTGCCTGGTTTCCACCCCCAGCCAGCGTTCCAGTGCATTGAAGAGGACGCGCGGTTCAAGCGGTTTGGTAATGTAATCGTCCATGCCTGCTTCTATGCAGCGCTCGCGGTCTCCCTGCATGGCGTGCGCGGTCATGGCAATGATCGGGATGCGTCCGCCGTTTTCCACTTCCCACACGCGGATATGGCGGGAGGCTTCAAACCCATCCATTTCGGGCATTTGAACATCCATAAGGACTGCGTTGTATTTGGATTGTTTCACGCGTTCAAGAGCTTGAATGCCGTTTTCAACAACATCCACCTGGAAGCCGGCTTTTTGCAGCAGGGTGACTGCCAATTTTTGGTTGATGGAGTTATCCTCGGCGAGCAGGAGACGTTGATTGAAGCGGCGTTGTTCGGAGAGGATGTGACGGGTAACCAGGCTTGGGCGATTGTCTTCCGCCCTTCCCATCACGGCGACAAGCGCATCGTGGAGCATTTGTTGCTTGACCGGTTTCAGCAGATAGCCTGAACAGCCCAATGCTTCGAGGCGCGCCGCATCGCCGCGTGTGCCCATGGAAGTGAGGATGACGATTTTTACATCCTTAATGGAGGGATCGCTTTTGATGGCGCGAGCGGTCTGTTCGCCGTCCATACCAGGCATTTGCATGTCGAGCAATACAACCCGGAAGGGGTCGCGGATGCGGTGGGCGTTTCGCAGTAATTCGATGCCTTTTGCTCCAGAGGCGGCATTGTCTACTCGGCTACCGAAGCCTTCGAGCATTTTGGTGAGGATGGTGCGGTTGGTATGGTTATCGTCCACGATAAGGATACGGGCGGAACGCAAATTGACGGGGTGTAGGGTAAGGGGCGCGGTTTGTGGTTTTTCGCCCGGTACTTTGTTGAATTCGACATCGAACCAAAAACTACTTCCGACGCCAACGGTGCTGTTCACGCCCATCGTTCCGCCCATGGCTTCGACAAGTTGCTTGCTGATGGCAAGCCCCAGCCCTGTCCCGCCGTATTTTCGGGTGGTGGAGGTATCGGCTTGTGTGAAGCGGTCAAAGATTACTGCGAGGCGTTCCGGCGGGATGCCGATTCCCGTATCGTCCACCGAAAAGCGGACGTGGACGCTTTCTTTAGTGTTTTGGGCGGCCTCGGCGCGGATCACAATCTCGCCTTGATGTGTGAATTTGATAGCGTTGCCGACGAGATTTATCAATATTTGTCGCAGACGGTTCGGGTCTCCTGTCAAGTTTGCTTCCAGTTCCGGGTGAACGAGGCAAGCCAATTCCAATCCTTTTGTCTGGGCGCGCCCTGCCAGGGCATATGCCACATCTTCGACCATGTTCCGTAAATTGAATTCGATCGTTTCGATCTCGAGTCTGCCGGATTCGATTTTGGAGAAGTCAAGAATATCGTTGAGAAGGGTGAGAAGGGCTTCCGCGCTTTGAAGAGCGGTCTGCAAATAGTCGTTTTGTTCAGCAGTGAGTTGAGTATCGAGCGCGAGGTCTATCATGCCAATGACGCCGTTCATGGGGGTGCGGATCTCGTGACTCATGTTTGCCAGGAAATCGCTCTTGGCACGGTTGGATTCCTCCGCCTCGCGCCTTGCCTGAACGAGTTCGGAAATGTCGTGGTAGATGGCAAGCGCGCCGATTTTTTCCTGATTGACGGTGACGGGAACGCCGAATATTTCCACATCCACCAGTGACCCGTCTTTGCGGCGGCGTTTGCCGATGGCATGGACGCTTCCGGTCAACGCCTGCTGGGTATATTCTTTTGCCTGAGTAATCGTTTCGGGGGTGGTGATCAGCGTATCAATCCTTGCATTCAGGATGTCCGCTTGGGCGTAGCCGTACAATTTTTCAAAAGCTGGATTGCAGGAGAGTATCCTCTCGTCGTTATCCAGGACTACGATTGCGACGGGACTATTCTCGACAAGCGATTCGAAAAAATGCCTTTGACGCATGATCTCAAATTCCGCCCGTTTATTTTCAGTAATATCGTGAAAGATGTACAACCTGTGGGGATTCAGCCCGGGCACTTCGATTTTGCGGGTTTGTATTTCGTAGAGCCTGCCGAACAATTCAACATCCCTTGTGGTATCCCTGATATCGTCCAGACTTTTCCGGTCTGCCACATTCAATGCCTTGTGAAGCGGCTTGCCGATCACATTAGAGAAATAGGTATTCAAACGGTCTATCGCTGCGTGGTTGCAGCGTTGGATGATCCCCTCTTCTGTAACAAGAAAGATCATGTCCGAAAAGGAATCGAAAATGGCTTCCCATTCTTTTTTGCCTTGTTGAACAATCAATGAAAGTTTGCTTCGCGCCCCCAAAGTTCCCGCCAATCCGCCAAGGATGAACGGCGCCGTGTCGATGATCCAGATCAGAGGTTGACTTTGGTGAATGGTCCATACGGAGGCAAGTTCCCATGGAAGGTCGTTTGTAGAAATGATCAATATCACGCCAAACAATGGGAAAACCAACCCTGCAAGAAACCCCCAGACCGCGTTGCGTTGAAAGACGGACTCGAAAATCCATTTCATAAGAACCTCTCAGCGTGTCGTATCGCCGCAAACACAGGATCCCAAGTTCCTGTCTGAATATTTATTTTCAGTGTAACATCGAAATTGGTAGAATTATCTTACAAACAAATAACGAAAGGATCGAAATGCGCGTCGTACGCGCCATGATATCAACCTATGAAAATTCACACCTTTCGCCTTAAACCTGCGCAGGATTTATTTGACTCCATCGAAGAGTATGTAAAGCGGAACAATATTGGAGCGGGATGTATACTTTCCAGTGTTGGCAGTCTGACCCATGCCACCCTGCGCCTGGCCAATCGTAGTCATTACAATGAATACAAAGGACATTTCGAGATCGTCTCCATGACGGGGACAGTATCGGTTCACGGCTCACACCTGCACATTGCCATTTCCAACGGCGACGGCGCCACTATCGGCGGGCATCTTGTCAGTGGGTGCAAGGTCTATACCACTGCCGAGATCGTTATCGCCGAGTTTGAGGATCTAGTTTATAAGAGGGAATTGCTGGAAAACGATTCGGGGTATGAGGAGTTGGTGATCCACAAAAAATAGGGGTACGATGTGCTGTGTCCCTGCGGTTATTTGATTGCTTTCAAAAATTCTTTCTGATTGATCACTGTTTCCCTCAGTGTCAGTAATTTACCAAGTCTTGTTAATTGCGGAGGGTCAACGTAGGTCTTTGCCAGAATCTCTTCCTGCCCCAGCACATCATGCGCTTCGCCATCCAATAAAACTCTGCCGTTGGAGAGCGCAATGACGCGCTCGAAATTTTCAGCGCAGAAATCAATATCATGCGTGATGGTGATGACGGTCTTGCCCTCTTTTTTTAGCCCGGAAATGACGTTTGCGATCCGCGCGATATTGACTGCATCCTGGCCCGTTGTCGGCTCATCGAAGATGACAATGGGCGTATCCATCGCAATGATGGATGCCAGCGCCACCATTTTCCGCCAAGTGGGTGAGAGGTCGTATGGATTGGTTTCGGTCTGGTCGTTCAGTTCGGTCAGGTCGAGTGCGCGGTTGACGAGTTCATCCACTTTCCTTTTTTCATAGCCCAAATTTTTCGGGCCGAATGCGACCTCGGTCAGTACGTCTCGTGAAAACAATTGTTCATCGGGGTTTTGAAAGACATACCCGACCCGCGCAGCAAGTCGTGCCACTGAATATTTTGACGTGTCCCAATCTCCAATCCAGACCGAACCCGAGGACGGCCGCAGCAATCCATTCAAATGACGGACAAGCGTGGTCTTCCCCGCGCCGTTCTGACCGACGATGGCAACCTGTTCGCCTGGGTTGATCGTGAGGTTGACGCCTTTCAACGCTTCCAACCCTGTGGGGTAAATGAAATGCAAGTCTTTGATTTCGATGTTCATGGGACTAGGATTTGAATCCTTCCGCCGCCTCGAATAACGTGACTGGAAGCTGGTCTTTCTTCCACAAGCCTTGTTTCTTCGCCTCTCGCGCCACAGACGTGTAACGCGATATGCCAAAGCCGTTTTCGATCAACAGATCGGAAGTCAATACTTCATTCGGCTTGCCTTCAAGCATGATCTGACCTTCCCTCAATGCGATCACACGATCTGCAAAGTGAGCGATCCATTCCACCTTATGTTCCACCATCACGACAGTCATGCCTTCCTCTGCCATCTTGCGGACGACGCCAAAGACTTCGCGCGTGCCAATCGGGTCCATTTGCGAGGTCGGCTCATCGAGCACCAAAAGTTTGGGTTTCATGACCAGGATCGAGGTCAGTGCGACGCGCTGCTGTTGACCACCCGAAAGCGAATAGGGTGACCGGTCCGCCAGATCGCGGATTCCAGTCAACGCCATCGCCTCTTCCACACGGACCTTCATCTCGTCACGCGGGACCCCGATATTCTCCAAGCCGAAAGCGATCTCTTCGAAGACGGTATATTTCGCTCCCGAAATCTGGTTGAAAGGATTTTGGAACGCCAGTCCGACGTTCAATACCCATTCATCCAATGTGGACTCGCTGGATTTCTTGCCGTCGACTTCGATTTCGCCGCTCAACTCGCCTTTGAAAAAATGAGGCACAAAGCCTGCCAGCGCATAGCACAGCGTGGACTTGCCCGCGCCATTGGGGCCTATGGCCGCGACGAACTCGCCTTCGTTTATCCGCAGACTTATGTTTTGCAGAACGGGCGTTTTCGTAAGCGGATATTTGTAGGTGACGTTTTGCAGGTTTACGAAAGCCATAACTTCATTCCGATGGAGGCAATGATAACGGCAGTGAGCAGCCAGCGCAGGAGTTGATCGCCGTGGGTGTCTGGGATTTCGTGGAGAGAGGATTTGACATGTTTTGAGGTAAAGCCCCTCGCCTCGATGGCGATGGCGCGTTCCTCCACTTCGACCAGTGAGCCAAATACCAGCGGGCCGACGAGGGGAATCAATGCGCCTGCCCGTTTGAAAAAACCGCCTTCCGTTTCCAACCCGCGCGAGCGTTGAGCGGAGATGATGGTTTGGGCTTTGGCTTGCACTTGCGGCAGGATCTGAAGCGTGGAGATGATGACATAAGCGAACTGTCCGGGCAGTCCCCGCCGTGTCAGGTCGGACATCAACTCGCTGGGATGGGTGGTGAGCAGGAAGAGGGTGAAAGCCGAAACCATTACAACGATGCGCATGGCGTTGCTGAAAGCAAACATCAAGCTTTCCTGTGTCACATCCAGGAAATAAAATGCGAAGATGATCTCTTCGCCAATGGGGTGAAAAAATGCCTGCATAAGAAAAAGAAACGCGGCGGCAGGCAAAATGAGACGGAATGCGGTCAAAAAATATTCCCTGTTGACTTTGCCTAAGACGCTCAGAACCGGTATGACAAGGATTGCAAGGATGTGCGGAGTCCAGTAAAAGGGGGTGAGAAAGGCGCTCAGAATGAGCGCGAGCACCAGAAGCAGTTTCGTGAGCGGGTTGAGGCGGTGAATGGCGCTGTCTCGTTTGATATGAAATGAGAGTCGCTCATGCATAGACGCTCATTATAAACGACAACAAAGAGACCAGGCGCAAGCCTGGCCTCTTTGCAAATTGTTGAAAGTCTGGGGTTATCCGCCAAGGATGTTGCGAAGCATGAACGCTGCAAACAGCACCAGCAGAACCACAACAGCGATGGCGATGTAGAGTTGGTTCTTGCCTGCGCCGGCCTCCACTTCGACCTGTTCCGGTTTGGGGTAGCCGCCAACCGTGCGTTTGGGCAGACCAAGGATGATGGCGAAGGAGATCATCGCAGTGGTGATCTTGTCCACCGGCTCGACGAGGAAGTTGGTGCTGAAGACCGCCTCCCAAATTCCCTGTCCGGTCTGGAGCAGGTATGCCGTGATGAACGAGGAGCCGCTGGCGGTGATGCCGCCGTAAATGTACACCGCAATCGGTGTGGACACGATGGCGGCGGTGAGCGCAACCACGAAACCTGTCACTACGACCTTCCACCAACTCTTGAAGAAGCCCCAACCCGCCATGCGTCCGGCCATGTAACCGATGAAGAACGCAACGGGCCACCAGGGAAGCGCATTCGGGTCAATTGCCAGACCCCAAATGATGTTGGTCAGCGCCCCTGTCAGCGCGCCTGCCCAGGGTCCGCACAGAACGGCGACCAGCACCGTGCCGATTGAGTCGAGGTACACGGGCAGTTTGAGCAGGAGCACGATCTGCCCCATGGCAATGTTGATCGCTATGGCAATGGGAATGAGTACCCATGTCTGCGTGTTGAAATTATTTTTGATTTTCTCCAACATGTTCTCCTCCGAAAAAATTATGGGCCAACCGACCTGTTCATCTTAACACTTTTTATATTCGACAGTCACGCAACAGTTTGAGCCAGTTTTTCCATCCTTTCTAGAAACATCTCCATGAACATGCGCGGACGTACGCCCATTGCCACTCTCATGTTCGCGGGTTTCTTATCATAATTATAGAAGTCTGCGAACGTGTTGCCAAGCCCCACGCCTGTCGAAACGTCCACATCCATCACAAGATTTTGATAATCGCAGATCTCCTGCATGAAGGTCAGCGCCAGGGTCATCGGGTCGTTGATGACGCAGCCGTCGATGCGTTGGTATTCGTCATGGAATTCCATGTAATAACGCGTTGCATCTGCAATGAACTTTGTAATCGGCGAATCGATCTTCGACAATCGATTCGCATCGTCTTTTGTGAAAATGCACTGATACGTCACATCCAGCGGCGTGAGCGTGATCGGCATGCCCGAATGAAAAACGATGTGCGTCGCGTGCGGGTCGACATAGGTATTGAACTCTGCCAGCGCGGTCGTATTGCCCGGATGGTGGATTGCCCCGCCCATCACGAACACTTCCTTGACATTTTCCACGATGCGAGGTTCTTTTCTGATCGCCATGGCGACATTCGTCAGCGGACCGATGGCAACCAGCGTGATCTCCTCCGGCTTGGACATGATGCTCTCGATGATGAAATCGCTTCCATGCCCCGCTCTGGGCTTGGTCTGTGGTTCTGGAAGTTTTGCGTAGCCCAAGCCTGCATCTCCATGCGTCTCCGGGCTGAGCAGGGATTCCTTTATCAAAGGCAGTTCGCAGCCTTGATAAACGGGTACATGACTCTCCTTAGCCATTTCCAGGATCGCCAATGTATTTTGCGTTGTCTGAATTGTCGAAGTATTCCCGTGAATTGTGCTGATCCCATCGAGGATGATCTCGGGCGAAGCGAGGGCCAGCAGGATTGCCAGCGAGTCATCAATGCCGGGATCGGTGTCTAGTATGATGTGTTTTGGCATAATAATTCCGTTGCTCACGTTGTAGGCGTGACTGTCACGCTGCAAGAGTCCTACATAAATTTTCCATTCTTTCAATGAACAACTCCACGAACTCGCGTCCATGCACATCGAGTGCCACCTTCATGTTGGCAGGCTTCTTCGAGACTTTCATGAAATCGGCAAAGGTTTTGCCTGTGGAAATTCCGCCCGAAATATCCACACTGACGTAATGCTCTTCGAGCGTCAACAGTTCAGGCGCAATGATCGTAGCGAGTGTCAACGGGTCATGCAAGGCGCACCCTTTGAACCCCTCGTATTTCATGTAGAAAGCCATGTAATTTGCAGTCGCATCGCGGACAAAACGCGCAACCGGCGAATCGGTTCGATTCAAGCGATCCACATCCTCTGAAGTGAGCAGGCATTTATACGTCGCGTCCAACGGAATTAACGTGATGGGAATCCCTGAATGGAAAACGACATGCGCCGCATGCGGGTCTTCTTGTATGTTGAACTCTGCCAGCGGCGTGATGTTCCCGCCCGAACGGATTGCCCCGCCCATGATTACCAGCTCCTTGATCGCATCTGCAAGGCGGGGCTCCTTGCGGATGGCAAGCGCCAGATTGGTGAGCGGACCGATGGTGAAGAGACTGATCTGCTTTGGCTCAGTAAGGAAGCGTTCGATCAGGTAATCCACTGCATGTGCTTGGACGGGCTTGGATATTGACTCTGGCAGGGAGGTCTTGCCCATTCCGCTGAAGCCATGCACATCTTCACCGGAATTATGCGGCGATTTGACCAGCGGGTGGCTGCATCCTTGCGAGACGGGAATATCACCAGCCTTTGCAAACTCCAATACGGATAATGCATTGCGCGTGGCTTTCTCCACGTTCACATTGCCCTGCACGGTGGTCAACGCTTCGAGTTGGATTTCGGGCGAGGCGAGCGCAAGCAAAAATGTCAGCGCATCATCCACGCCGGGGTCGGTATCTATGATGATTCGGGTTGGGGGCATAATTTTCTGTGGCGGCAGGGTCTCTCTGCCCTGGCAGGACTATCCCGCCTTACAGCATGAACCTTTCCACTTCTTCTTTTGTAGGTAATGAAGGTTGTGCGCCAAGTTTGGTTGCGGCGAGGGCGCCGCAGGCACAGCCATAACGGACGGCTTCTTCGAGCGGTTTGTCATTCAACATGGCGGAAGCAAGCCCGCCGATGAAAGCATCGCCGGCGGCGGTGGTATCCACAACATCCACCTTGAATGCGTTCACGTGAGTGGTTTGCGTATCGGTCACTATCAAGGCGCCTTTGCTTCCCAAAGTCACGACGACAGTTTTTACGCCCTGCTTCAGTATTTCCTGCGCGGCGCGTTCCGCTGACTCAATATCTGTCACAGGAATGTTCGAGAGCAGGGCGAGTTCGCTTTCATTGGGGACGAGGATGTCGGTTTCGGCTAGCAAGTCGCTTGGGAACTGGCGGGCAGGCGCAGGGTTAAGGATGACCGTCGCGCCGGAGGCTTTGTACCGCTTTGCGGCGTGGAGGACCGTCTCGATTGGGATCTCAAATTGCAGGAGCAAAATCTTCGCATCCGGCGCGCCTTCCACATCCTGCACATTTACCTTGCCGTTTGCCCCCGGCGAAAGGACGATGCTGTTCTGCCCTTTCTCATCGACAATGATGATGGCCGTCCCGGAAGCGACATCATCCTGCGGCACGTGCGAGGTGTTGACGTTATTCGCGTTCAGATTCTCGATGAGAAAGGGAGCGAAGTTATCGCGTCCCACCCGTCCGACCATTGCCACCCGCGCCCCCTGCCTTGCGGCCGCCACAGCCTGATTCGCTCCCTTGCCGCCGGGGATGGTCAGCAGATCGCCCCCGCTGATGGTTTCGCCCGGCGCGGGAAAACGCGGCGCGCGGACGACCAGATCGGCATTCAACGAACCGATGACGAGGACGTCATACTTTTCTGTTTCTTCCATGCGGCAATTTTACACCATCGCAATGAATAGCCTCATCGGTCATGTCCTCGACGTGACCACTCCGTTTTTCACATCCCAGATTTCTGCACCGGCTGTGAATTCGGACGAGAACAGCGTCAAATCTGTTGTGGTAAACAAGACTTGCTGGTTTTCACCGACATACTTCAACAGATCGACGCGGCGCGAAGTATCGAGTTCCGCCATCACTTCGTCCAGCAGGATCACCGGATACTCGCCGGTGCGCTCTTTCATCCATTCCACTTCGGCGAGTTTCAGCGCCAGCAGGGTCGTCCGCATTTGGCCGCGCGAACCGTAGTTGCTCACGTCCGCCTTGTTGATAATGAAACGCAAATCGTCTCGATGCGGACCAATGGTCGTCACACCGCGCGCGATCTCCTCTGCGCGGATTTGTTTGAGCCGTGCCAGAAAACCGTTCTGAATTTCATCCAATTCAATGGATGAACGATCGATGGCTGTATCGAGTTTCAAGCCGAGTTGACCATTCGGTTTGGGAAGGGGATCGTAGGCGGGTTCATAAGCGAGGCGCAGTATCTCGGTTCCGCGAGTCAACTCGTGATGGATGCGCGAAGCGAGTCGTTCGATCTCCTTGACGGCTTGAATCCGCCAAAGGATGATCTGCGACCCAAACTTGACCAGCGCCTCATCCCACACTTGAAGCTGATCCCTGTTTCCTCCGTTTTCGTTCAACGCCTTGAGCAGCGCATTGCGTTGACTGAGCGCCTGCGAATATTCCCCCAGCACGCGCGCATACGACGGGACGGCTTGTGCCAGCGCAAGGTTGAGATAACGACGGCGCTCGTCGGGTCCACCTTCGATGATCTGCGACATCTGCGGCACGAAGATGACCGCGTTGAAGTGACCGATGACATCGTTGATATGGCGCTTGACACCGTCCAGCAGAATTTCTTTGCGGAGCCGCTGCCCGTTGACGCCGGTCGGTTCCAGGATGAGCCGTGCTTCGAGGCGGTGTTTGGTCTTGCCGCGCTGATAATCCGCCACGAGACGCGTCACTGCCAACGGATTTTTCGCTTCGTGAAAGTTGATGATCTGCCTGTCTGCATGGGTCTGGAACGATGTGAATGCCGCAAGAAAATAAATCGCTTCGAGGACGGAGGTTTTTCCCTGCGCATTTTGTCCCACCAACACAACAGCCCGCCGTGGAAGTTCAGCATCCAGGCGGGTGAGGCTGCGAAAGTTGGTAAGGGAAAGGTGTTTTAAGTGCATTCAGCAGTTGGCAGACATGCAAACAGTAATCGTAAATTTATATCGTTATCAGTTAATCGAGAGGTACTTCTTCCTCTTCGGTGGGCTTCCACACCTGTGTGGCGCGGTCTGTGAAGAGAACGCCGTGCAAATGGTCTATCTCATGTTGAAAAATACGCGCCATCCAGCCGTCCACTTTGATTTTCAACGGCTGTCCGTGACGGTTAAGCGCCTTGACATGGATCGTTTCGTGGCGTTCCACTTCGCCTACCAAACCTGGAATGGAGAGACAGCCTTCCACGCCCATCACTTTTTCATCGGATGTTTTGGTGATCTCCGGGTTGATGACGACGTACAGTTTCTTCGGCTTGGGAGGCACATCTTCAGTCTCTTCGTCCTCGTCATCTCCTTCGGCATATTCGATCACCGCCAGTTGCAATGGAATGTTCACTTGCGGCGCGGCGAGACCCACACCGGGCGCTTCGCGCATGGTTTCGATCATGTCGTCTATCAGGGATTGCAGGTCTTTGTCGAATTTGGTTACCGGTTTTGCCTTCTTCCGTAGGATCGGTTCGGGCAAATGTACGATTTGTCTTAATGCCATGATTTGTTCTTTTCCTTTTATTCCTTTGCCATTTATCCTTCTGCGCCATCCATGGATTGGTCATCCATGGACTCGTCCAGCATGTCTTCGATGCCATCTTCGAGTTCGTCCTCGGATAGTTGTATCCCCGCTTTGGTGAACCGTTGGATGTCATCCTCCTCATCCGATTTTGCGGAGCCGGGGGCAAATTCATCCATATTCTGGTGATAAGCGGCCAGCCATGTGGCCATGCGTTCACGTTCCACGTTGGCGGAATCTTCATTCTTCTTTGCAATGCGCGCCATGCGTCGGCGGTTGATATCTGCCTGCACGCCTGCTGGGTCGAGTACATCCTGAAAGGAAAGTTTCGTTCCTCCAACAACGATGTACACCGTACCGTAATTGAACAGGTAACCCAGCAGACCGATGCGTTTGTATTCGGTGCTGAGAATATTTTCGATCTGCGCGGCGCGGCGTTCCTCCGTGCCGAGCGGGGTCCTGTCCAGGTCAATGATCTCGTCGGGCGTCACCTTGAAGATGTCATTGCTCCAATCAATGTATTCCCATACCATCCAGCCGATAAAGGGGAGCATGAGAAGCGGAATGGTAACAGCCAGCGTATCCGGTATAAACCCGCCTGTTTCAGGAAATTCCACCAAGACTCTTGCCGGGTCCAGCGCCAAACTCACAATGTGAGAGATCAACAATCCCAGCAGGATCAGGAAAAATGTCAGCGGGCGCCCCATTTGCCGCAGGAGCACGATCCAATGCTTGTGGTAGATGACCGTCCCGCCTTCTTCCGTGCGGAGTTTGAACAGGTTAGCCAGCACAATGCGGAACAATCCTCTTGTTTCCACGGTCCTGTTATCCGCCTCGACCGGCGGCAGGGGCTCATCGGGGAGTTTATGCGTTGGAAGCCCAAGTTTCGAACGGAGGGCGTTCTTCATCGCCTCTTTTTGTGCGAAAACGCCTTTCGATTTCGAACGTTCCCACATCTCGCGAATCAACTCCGCCGCTTGGTCGGGATGATCCACGTATTCAAAGTGGATGTTCCCGACGAAAGTCCGCACAGAGATATTGCCGTAATCCAACATGCGCCCGATGACGCCCGTCTCGACGCCGACCGAAAGGATCGTGCTGAGCGGGGCTTCCTGGCGGCTGTCATAAATGCCAATGACGCGCTCCACCCACACCACGCGCTGGTTGGTGACGATGTAATAATCATTACTCCAGTCAACCCAAACCCAGGCTGCCCACAAAAGGATTCCCACCAAAAGAATCACAGCGACCACAGTCGGTGTGACTGCCTGCGCGAAGAACGCCCAGATAAACAGGAGAATGGGAAGAGTCAACGAAAACAGAGGAGCCAGCAGGACTTGATATAAACGAATCTTATGCCGCCTCGCGATGAAGTAGATTACTTCATTCTCGCCCAGCCATTTAAATAACGTGGCGCGTGCCAGTTTCCGGCTTTTGATCGCAACAAGGAAATTCGGTTCCAGTTTTGGGTATTTCGTAAGGAGGTTGTCGAAATCCTGGCGTGAAAGAAAGAACAGGGTCGAATCTTCCACCGCCCGAATAGTCGCAGATCGGTTCCTGTTTTCGAACAACGCTTCTTCGCCGAAGTAATCGCCTTCCGTGAGCCACGCCAAAAATTCCTCCCCCTTCTCGCGCGGACGCGTGACCTTCACCTTCCCTTTGACGATCAGGTAAAAACCGTCCGGCTTCACTCCGCGGTCGAAGATCACTTCATCTTTTTCGTACCTTCGTTCCATCAGTTTCGCGGCGATTCCCTCCAGGTCCTCTTCTTTCAACCCGTTGAAGAGATGGATTCGATCTAAAAATCCGGCGCGGCGTTTGATATCAATCACAGGTTGATTCTATCAAATTTCACGCACGATTGTGCATCCGTATGCGGGAGTCTCCGTCAGCGCGGGAAAATGCCCGGCGAGCAGCGACTCAACTGCCTCGTCGAGAAAGAAGCGGGTGGGGTTCCGCTGGCGAAACGTAACGTCATCCACCGCTCCGCGATAGCGCAGGATTCCATCCCGGTCCATGACAAAGACATGCGGAGTGGTCTCCGCGCCGAATATATCCGCAACCCGGCAATCCGAATCGAGCAGGACGTTTGGTAGGCGTCGCGCTTCGGACGCTTTTTTCAACGCCTCCACCGTCTCGTTCCGATTCGATGCAATGGACAGCATCGCCACATCATCCTGCCATTGCACGAACATCGCCATGATGGCTTTGTCGGCGCGTTCCGAATGAGGGCATTCGCATGACCAAAAGTTGACGATGACGATACGCCCGCGATGATCGGAGAGGCGATGTGTGTTGCCGTTCAAGTCGGACAGTTCAAAATCGGGGGCAGGTTGGTTGACGGAAATGCTCAATCCAGGATCCCGACCCCCGCCAATTTCTCGATCACGCCCACCACTGCGGAGTTGTCCAATTCGCCCATGTCTTGCTCTATCATTTGTTGGAAGAATTTTGTATTCTCTTCCGTTGCGGAAATGGGAATGCCGTATTCTTTGGCGGTTTCCAGCACGATGCCCATGTCCTTTAATTGCATATAGGCTTTGAAACCTGGATTGCGGTTGCCTTCGAATAACCGCGGCGGTTTGACATCGAGACTCCAACACTGCGCCGCGCCGCCTTTGATGGCGTCCACCACTTTGCGCGGGTCCACACCCGCCTTTTTCGAAAAGACGAGCAGTTCGCCCATCGCCACCATCTGCGCTGCGACCATGATCTGGTTGGCGGCTTTGGCAACCTGCCCCGCGCCAGCCTCGCCGACATGCGTCACGCTCTTGCCCATCGCCCGAAAGATCGGCATGACCTTTTCCAACGCTTCAGTTTCGCCGCCGACCATGATGGTCAGCGTGCCGTTTTTTGCGCCAATGTCGCCGCCGGAGACCGGTGCATCGAGTGCAAGCACACCTTTTTCCTTTAACTTTCCCGCGATCATGCGCGCGGATGCGGGCTTGATGGTCGAGTTATCCACGAAGATTAGCCCGGCTTTTGCGCCTGCGACGATTCCCTTTTCACCGAGCGCCACTTTTTCCACGTCGGGGGAATCGGGCAGGTTTGTGAAAACAACGTCCGCTTGTTGAGCAGCTTCGGCGGGGGAGGAGGCGGATGTCGCTCCTTCCGCGATCAGTTCATCCACTGCGGCGCGTGAACGGTTATGAACGACGACGGGAAATCCCGCCTTGAGGATGTTTCGCGCAATGGACTTGCCCATCAACCCCAGACCAATGTATCCAACTCTTAACATGAAGAGACTCCTTGATTGAGAATGGAGTGATTATAACGTGCGTAGTACGCAATCAACGCTGAGCCGGTTGGAAATAAAAACCCTCCCCAAACAGGGGAGGGTAACAGGGTCTTACTTGATTGTGTAGGTCATGTTCACTGTAACGGTAACCGCCAGTTGACCGGGTTGTATCGGCACGGCCGCCATTTCGCTGGCGCCGCCGCCACCGCCGCCCTTACCTCCGTAGAAGTAGGGCGTGACTCCGCTCTCGTAATAGCTGATGGTCTGGATATCAACCAATGAAAGCCCGGCAACACCCGCCAAATCCTGCGCCTGCGACTTGGCATCTTCCACCGCCAGGGCGCGCGCTTCCTTGTTGGCTTCGGTCTTATCTTCCACGTCGAACTGGATGCTGTAGATGTTGTTCGCGCCCGCATCGATGGCGGCGTCGAGCAGATCACCCAATTTATCGAGCTCGCGGATCGTTACGTTGACCGTATTGTCCACCACGTAGGTCGTGCCTTGAATCTGGCCGCTCGGATCATATTGCGGGTTCGACCAGATGCTGAAGTTCGTCGTGCGGATGTCCTTGGGATCCACGCCGAATTCCTTGATGGCAGCAGTCACCGCATTGGTCTGCTCCTTGTTGATTTCCACGGCATCGGCGGCGTTATCGCGCTGGGTGTTCACGCCAATGTTGATGTAGACAATATCGGGGGTAAGATAAACAATACCGACACCGTTCACATTCAACGTGCGCAAATTTTCAGGCGCCGCCTGATTGATGGTGGTCGGTCCGCAGGCACTCAAGACGAGAGCCAGAACCGCCAGTATCGAAAAAACTAAAAACTTTGTACGCATGTTGTCTCCTTTTGTATTGATTATGCACCATAATGACGAGCCCATTTCTAAAAAGTTCCCGCCGGGTCCTTGAAATTTGACCCATTTACGGCTACAATCTTGCACAAATGTTCTAACCACATGCCCATAGACTATCAGCAAATCTACGAAACGATACAGGAAATAGGCAAAGGCGCCCGCGAGCGGAAGAAAACCCTCGAAGAGCGGCGCGTCCTTGCGCGGACTCTGCTCGATACCTTCAATGCCGAATTGGATATGCTGCGCATGAAAGTGGAAACCGCCAAAGCCGCCGACTCCAACATCCGCTGCGCCGTGCCGCTGGATGAACCCCTCGCCTCCTCCCACCCGACGCCTGATCCGGTTCCTCAGACGACTCTGATCGCTGCCGACGGGTCCCAATCCATCGCGGACCGCCATAGCGCGGTACAGTTTTGCGTCATCAACGTGGGGGCGATCACCCTGAAACCCGGCTCCGGCGAGACGCCGTCGGTGCAGGTCGAGAGCGAACTGTTCTACGGAGACGCCATCGAAGAGAACGGTTTAACCACCGACGGCGGCGTGGCGCTGCGACGAGACCTTGCCGAACGTACCATCATAGAAAAGCTTGGCAAAACGCTGAAAGGGCAGGTCGTATCCTTCACAGACGGAACGCTCGAAATCTTCCGCACCAGAGATGTCGAAAGCGCCGGTATGTACCGGAACACGGTCAATGCGTATATTTCCGTCCTTTCGCGTCTGCAGGAGCGGGGCATCATCTCGGCGGGGTATATTGACAAGCCTGCCTCCAATCTGGTCGTCAAACTGCTGGAGTTGACCCAGGTCATGCTGCCCGAAGAATTGGAAAAACTCCGCAACGCGCCGCCGCTCAAACACGTCACGGACCGCTGGCTGTTCGGCTATCAAAACAAGGACTTCCAATTGCTTCCCCCGGGTCACCGCTCGGCGGTCTTCAAGCTGCAATCCAACTCGGAGAAGAATTACAAAGGCGTGCTCGAACTGCATTTCTTTTATTTGAATGTGGGAAGCGAAAGCCACCCCTGGCCCGTGCGGGTGGAGATTCCGCGCTGGGTGGTGGATGACCGCAAGCAGCTCGATCTGCTGCATGCCGTGTTGGTGGAGCAATGCCGCATGATGGGAAGCAAACCCTATCCATATCTCCTTCACCGCGCGCATGAGACAGCGGTGGTCAAGAACGAGGAAAAACAACAGATCGGGCAATTGTTGACGATGGAACTCCGCAGGCACGATGAAGATGTGGAAGATGGTTCGAATAAGCAATCCGCGAAGGACCGCCCAGGGAGGGGCAGATACAAATGACGCATCCTTTTACAGTTCATGTGGTTGCAGATTATCAGGCTCCGTATCCAGACCCGATTCGGGCGGAAGCGGGGGAGGAGGTCATCATTGACCTTGAAAAGAAGACAGAAATACAAGGCTGGGTGTGGTGTACGGATTCTTCCGGCAGGAGCGGTTGGGTGCCGGCACAATACCTGGAAATAAAGGAAACCCGCGGAAAGGTGCTCCATGATTACGACGCCATCGAATTGACCATCCATGCCGGTGAGATGCTGACCGTGTATAAAGAAGAAAGCCATTTTTATTGGGTTGCAAATCAAAGCGGACAACGGGGCTGGGTGCCTGTTGAGCATGTCGAACGGGCTGCACAAAACCAGGACAAGGCAGGAAACGTATGACAGGACCTATCGAGATTGGACGACTACTCCGCGCCGGGACGACGGGCTTCATCGCGGGTTGCCGCGTGAATCAGTTGAGCGTGCCTTCTTTCGGGGCATTAGTCCGCGCGCCATTGGCGGATGGATATCAGGTCTATGGACTCATCCACGATATTCACATCGACGATGACGGGCTGGTGCGCCAACTTGTGACCGCCGACAGCGTCAGCGAGGAAGTGATGCGCGATAACCGCGAGCGCCGCATTGTGCCCGTGGAGATGTCCGTGCTGGCGGTGGGGTATGAGCAGGACGGGAAGATCCATCACTTGCTTCCTCCGCGCCCGCCGCTGAGCTTGGATGTGATCTATTTATGCGAGGATAAGGATATTATTCGGTTCACTGAACGCTTCGGGTATTTCCGTCATATCTTGAACGGCAAGGATGTGCCCGTGGGTGAAGTGGTCGCGGCGCATATTTTGCAGGCAGGCAAGGCGAGGGGAGTGGATGGCGGTCGGTGGATCGAATCCGCGACGCAGGAGGTGATCACTTTGCTGCGCGATGATTATCCGACGTTGATGAGTGTGTTGGGCGCGCTGGCCGATATTTCGTGAAATATTTAAACCACAAAGTGTCACAAAGGTACACGAAGGAAGAGCAAAAGGTTTTAAACCTTAGTGACACTTCGTGACCCTTTGTGGTAAGTAGAAGGAGGAAATATGGAAAAGAAAGTATATGCTCCTGTCCCGCCGCATGTGGAGAAGGTTGGGAAGGCCGTGTTGGATGCGGCGTTCAAAGTCCATACGGAGCTGGGACCTGGGTTGCTGGAGTCGGTGTATGAAACTTGTACGAAGTTCGAATTGACGGGAAGCGGCTTGAACGCGCCGACGCAGGTTGGTTTGCCTGTTACATATCGCGGCATCAAAATGGAGGCTGGCTTGAAGCCCGATATGATCGTTGAGAATGTTGTGATTGTGGAATTCAAATCTGTGGATACGATGCATCCTGTCTTCGATGCGCAGTTGATCACGTATTTGAAGTTGACGGGAATCCGTTTGGGTTTTTTGATCAATTTCAATGTGGTGCATTTGAAAGATGGAATTAAGCGGATTGTGGTGTGAGAGATTTAAACCACAAAGTGTCACAAAGGAGCAATAAGGAAGGGCAAAAGGTTTTAAACCTTTGTGATCCTTTGTGTTCCTTCGTGGTAAAGAATCCTGTGTGACCCTTCGTGTCCTTTGTGTTTAAAAAGAGGTTTTTATGAACATACAGCGTACTCAAATCGGTTATCTCGTCGGCGGCGGGTTGAAGGAAAACTTCCGCGTGAGGCTCACGGTGTCTCCGCAGGAGATTCAGGAGGGCGCGTTTGTCGTCATCCAGAGCGGACATTGGAATTATTACGGCATTGTGACCGATATCCATCTCGGTGCCACGGACCCGCGTTTTGCGGACGAACAGACCGAAGTGCGCTTCCCCGCCCACATCGCCAGGGCGCTGCATGGACAGACCTTGTATGCGAACCTCGAGGTGCTGCCGAATTTGATGCTGGAGGTGGGGCCCGGTCCAGGTTCACCCGAGTATGCGGACTGGCGTAAGGGGCTGAAAGAAGAGCCGCGCATTTTGCCCGTCAAGAACATTCCACCGCACCATGCGGTCGTGTCGCTGGCGAATGCAGGCGACATCGCCGAGATCTTCGGGGACCCCGATAAAGACGGCAACTTTGTCATCGGATATACCCGCGAGCAGGGACATCCCGTATGCGTCAACCTCGATAAGTTCGTGCAGCGCTCGTCGGGCGTGTTCGGGGCGACGGGGACGGGCAAGTCGTTCCTGACGCGTCTGGTGCTGGCGGGGCTGATGAAACACAATCAGGCGGCGGTGCTGGTGCTGGACATGCACAACGAGTACGGCTTTGACGATGTGGCATCAGACACGAAAAAGCCCGTGAAGGGTTTGAAGACCCTCTTCAAAGGCGGAGTGCGATGCGTTGGTTTGGGGGCGGGGACCACCATCCGTGGCAATCCAGTTGATTTTCATTTGGAAATCTCGATGAAAGATATTTCAGCATCCGACATTGAAATGCTAACCAAAGAATTAAATTTGAAGGAAACGACTCCGACAACATTGGAGGCTTTGAACAATGCCTTTGGCGATAAATGGTTTATTAAATTTAGGGAGATGAAGTACGAATCTTCAATTGAAGATCCTGAAACAGGAAAAAAGATACCAGCCCCCGATAGTGTCGAATACTGGGCTATGCAGGCTGGGGTTAATGTTGCAGCTGCCAAAGGATTGCACGGCAAACTTAATCGATTATTCAATAAGCCCTATATCGTGGAAAAATCTGCAGCCGACTCGGTGGCGCAAATCATTCAGCAATTAGAAGCTGGTCATCATGTAGTCTTGTCGTTTGGTGAAAAATACGACAAGGACTTGGATTATCTTTTTGTTTCAAATATTTTGACGCGCAGAATTCGTTCTGCATGGGAAAAGAAAACGAATGATTATCGGAGCGACCCTGTGAAAAACCCGGAGCCCAAGCCGTTGATCATCGTGGTGGAGGAGGCGCATAAACTGCTCAACCGCGAGATGGCTTCGCAGACGACCTTCGCGACCATCGCGCGCGAACTGCGCAAATATTATGTGACCCTGCTCATCGTGGACCAGCGCCCGTCGCAAATTTATGACGAGGTCATGAGTCAGTTGGGCACGCGCATCAGCGGCTGGCTGGGCGATGACCTCGATATTCAGGCGGTGCTTTCGGGGCTGGCGGGACGGGATGCCTTGCGCGGCATGTTGGCGCGTTTACAGCCGAAAGAAGAGGTTTTGCTCTTGGGCTGGGGTGTGCCAATGCCGCTGCCTGTGCGGTCACGAAGGTATGATGAGACGTTTTGGAAGGAGATGAGCGGTGGCGGTAGGAAGAAAGGCAGCGATGAGAATTTGAGAGGAGTGGGGCTTTAATCCCCTGCGCGAGGCTGGACGGTGTGCGGGGAAGTGAAGGATGAGCGAAGGTTGAGCGAAGGATGAACGTAGGATGTGCGGATAGCCGATGGACTCCGAACTTCTGGCGGGAGGTATGGGAGCGATATGAGCACGATATGAGGTAAGCGGGGGGATTGGTTAGGTCGGGGCGGGTCATGGAGCGCCAAAATGTGACAAACAAGCCTTTTTCATATCTAGAAGAGGTTGTGTCTGAAAATGGACACAACCTCTTTTTTTCGATCCTTATAATCGCCACACTATGAATACGATATGGAAAGGCAAAAGGATTGTCGGTTGCGAGAGTACCAATCACACTTCCTGCAAAGGTGAACTTTGGGAGTGTGAACGCTGTCATAAGAAGGTTTGTTGGGAAGAGGGCTCGACGGATTTACTCGAATTGTGTGATGATTGCTGGCATGATGTAAGAGTTTTGGGACATGAATATTTGTCTCCTTTAGAACAGTGGAAGGTGAATCATGGAAAGATTTGTTGTACATAAATTTGATGGAAACACATTTGTTGTTTTTGACACAGTAGAAAAACGTGAAATTTGCATTTGTTCGAATTATGATGATTGGGAAGATGCAGAACTAAGGGCGAAAAAGATTGCGAAAGCACTTAATAAGAATTCACCAATAACCTAATTTACTTTTACCCTATTAATTTCTCGTTTGATTTTTTCAATTGAAATTAATGCCTCACTGGCGTTTATGGCGGATTGAGCGAATTCATTTGCTCTATGCAATTCCCCATATGTAATATTTACTTCAACTGAAGAAATATTGTCAAGAATATTTCCATCTATGTCTACACGGGCAGGCACCACAACACAATCGTAGATAGTAGCTTTTTTCTTATCAGCCGATTTGCGCAATAAACGTCCCCGACGTTGTATCCATTCTCTTTCAGTTTTACTTGATGCCATTATTAGCGCGTTTTTTGTGTTTGGAATATCAATACCTTCGTCAAGGCACTTAATTGCAACAATGAAATCATAAACCCCATTTTCAAAATCGCTTAATATTTTTTTTCGATCAAGGCTCACTAAACGCGCAGATGTAAAACCTATACAAGTTCTTCCCTCAGAATTTAAGATTTTTAATACTGATGAAACTTGAGTTTCATCGTTGCAATAAACCATACATGATGTTAAATTTCGGTCTTTTGCTAATATGCTCAATATCTCTAATTTCCCTGCCGCGCCTTTTACTATGTTTGCTCTTTCAAAAAGCAATAATTCGAGTTGGTTGTTACCTTCTGCTTTCTGAATCTTTAGGATTTTTTGAATATCAACATTTTGCAAGCCGTATTTCTTTGCAAGTGCAAGAAGCGCCATCCTAATTTTGTCGCTAAACTCCATATATCCGCTGCGTTCTTCAACTGTCATTCCTACTAGTTTTATATAATAAGAATATTGACATAGCCAGCCATCTCTCAATGCATCGTGAAGGTTGTATTCAAATATTTTTCCTCCAAAATAATCGTTGATAGCAGTAGTTCCTTCTTCATCCCATTGGCGTGATGGAGTCGCACTTAATCCCAGCCTTCCCAAATTCGCAGGGATAGAAAATACTTTTTGCCAAGCTTCTGCGCCCAATCGATGAACCTCATCTCCCACCAAAAGGATTTGATTGTTGTGGATTACTTCTATTATTTTCTGAAAGTCGAGAGATATTGCTGTCGTTGCCGTTGTAATTAAATAAGGAACTCTGCGCTCATCTGGTGAAAGATGATTTTGCAAGAGAGATTTAGCTGCAGATTTTCGCCATCTATTATTTTCAGAATAACACTTTACAATATTCTTAGAAAATCCATAATACCTTATTACTGTTGCCCACTGGTCTACCAAATCCTTTCCCGGAACCACAATAACAGCAACCCCATTAATAGATATCTTTCTTGATATTGCCATTAAAGCAGTCAAGGTCTTACCTGTTCCAGTAGCCATTGACCATATTCCTCTGTAACCATTATTTTCCCATAACTGTATGGCGTGTATTTGGTATTCCCGTAAACGAATATCCATGATTTACCTACTATGTTTTTGTTTTTAATATTGCATCAATTGCGCTTTGTATGTTTCCGTAGACGCCAAATTCTTCAGCTAACCTCTCAATTCCATTGTCAGCATATTGCATAAGTTTTTTAAATCTTTCGTCCCCAGATGCTTCATGGTGTAACGATGATATTGTTGCCCACAATATGCCATCAGGGTCTATGGAATATACATTTAGCAGTTCTTCACGATTCTCGTTAATTTCATTTGAACTGAGATTTCCCAGTCTGATACCAATTGCAGCCGCCGCATGAAAGGCGTCAACTTGCCGAGAAAATTTGCTTGAGTTTTCGGAGTCAACAACCTTGTTGTATGCATCTCTTTTTGTTGTGTAAACTTTACTGGCACCGCCCCAATTTTTTTCTGTTACGGCATTCATTATGTCCTTCTTTCTATTCTTGATGTTAAATTTGATTGGTCATGGACAATTTCAAACTCAGCACCAATTGCAGGTTTCAAAATATCGTAAACTCCAAATGCTATATCTGTATCAGTGACTAACAAGATAATTTGTTGCCCTGAATTTGCTAGCTCGAGTAAAACTTTCGCAACATTTCTACGATGAGTTTCATCTAGTCTGCCCATAGGAGTGTCCATGAAAATAGGGGCGTTTCTCCTTGTGTATTCACTTAATCCCAAGATAAATGACAATGCGGTAACTTGCTTTTCTCCAGCTGATATTAATTCCATGGGCGGTCTATTATTCTCAGTGGTCTCTATGCCAAAAGAGAAATCAGGATTTATGATCATTCGTTCGTAGGCATGTATTTTATTTGTGATTTTTCTAAAATAATATGAACTAGATTCTTGAATGTCGCTTTGTTTCGCTTTTGCTGCTCGATTGACAATTTCTCCAAACGCTTCAGCACTCTTGGTTAACAATTCAACTTGCTTAGTAAGTAGGTCAAGTCCTTGTACCTGGCCTGAAATTTGGGCGATTTCCTTTTCAAGTTGCTTTTTCTTGTTTGCAAGATCCTCAAGAGTCTTTTGTAAGCTTCCAATTTCTCTTTCTTTTTGGCTTTTCTCTTTTTGCACCTTGTCTAATAACTTCGATAATGCTTCTATAGCTTCTTCGTCACTACCCATAAGTAAGTTCTCTTTAGATATTATGCTTGTTGCTATTTCATCAATATCATCTTCGAGGTTTGCTAATTTTGCAGAAACTTCTGCGTATGTAAGAGATTGATGCCTTGTTGCCAAGGCAAAATCAAATGTTTCGATAAGCGAAGATAAAAAGCCTAAACCATTTGCCGAGTCATCACTATTTATTTTTAAATCTTGATACTTAAGTATTTTCTTTACTTTTTCAAGGTGTACTGGATCAATGTTTCGCCCACATAAACAAACCCCAGAATCTTTTATACTTTTAAGTATCTCTTTTGCTACATCATTTCTAACAGTATCAAAGTGAATAGACATTATTTCCTGGTGTCTTTTTTGAGATACTTCTCGCTCCCTTTCAACAACTAGCTCTAAGATTTCTAATTACAGTGACCGTGTTGTATTTCTTAAATCGTCATCAATTATTTGTTTTTTTTGTTTTTCTAATTCTGATTGTTTAGATTTGTTTTTCTTTATTTCATCCAAGAGCGCCTTTGCGGATTCTTGGTTGGATAATTGTTGGTGTAAATCAAATTCCTGAGAGGCTAAAGATTTAATATCTTCTTCGAGCTGGTTTTTTTGAGCCTTTGCTTCTTCAATTTCACGATCAATATTTTTCATGTTTTGAGCAATATCTGCCCCTTTCCCCTCTTTTTCAAGCAATCTACGACGGTCTTTGTCAATTTCGTAAATAAGCTTTTCTGCATCGTCCTTAGCCTGATCTAATAAAGTTAGTCCGAGAACAGAAGAAATAGCATTTTTTGTAGCTTCTGTAATTTTGGTATCATCACCTGATGAATACACTTCAATTTTTTCTCCATCAAAAAAGGAGAATTGGCTAGCTTCTAAGGGTAAAATTTCGTTAATCAATTCTTGAAGAACCTGAGTATCTTGTGCTTGCCGCTTTTTTTGGTTTTCAAAGAATGAAAGTTCTGTTATTGAGAGATCTTTGACTGTACGAACGGGCTCGTTACAATTAATCTGTCGGATGATTGATGTACTTTTTTCTCCATCGATTAATTCAATTCCCACAGACATAATTGGACGTTTCTCTTTTCGGGAAAGTGTATTGAAATACTCGAAGGCTGTTTTTTGAGTTTTGTGACCATACAAGCACCAGTTTAATGCAAGCAGCAACGATGTTTTTCCATAACCATTGTGTCCATGAATCAAATATATGGGACTTGTGTCAATATTTGGGAAAGGTATTTTTACATCGCCGAAATAGGGACGAAAGTTTTTCAATTCAAGATTCTTGATTTTCATTCTTTATTTCCTCCTGTTTATATCCCAACTCTCTTTGAGCAGCTTTTCTTGATAAATCTCGTAAGTCTTCAAATATTCCATGACGACGAGCGAGGTGTGCTTTAGATTCTTCAAGTTCAATAATTCTTAGTAAATAACCTGGCTCAAGGCTAAATTCTTCGGCAACTTCTTGTACTATTCTCCTGATTGTCGCATCCATACAACCTCCGAAATACATTTCCAAAATGAGACGATCTGTAAATTATAATTTGACTAGATCCAATTGAATAGTTTCTTTGAGGCTTTAATGAGTTTGAAACTTACGAGTTTGATAAATTTTAATTATTCCAGCCTAACCCAAAAAATCCGCGTAATGACGGAGAGGTGGGTCAATCAGTCTGCGTATTGTCCGAATTGCGGGAGTGGCCTAAGTCGCTTTGAGAATAATGCGCCTGTCGCTGATTTTTATTGTAGTCATTGTTCGGAAGAATATGAATTGAAATCAAAAAGCGGGGCGATGGGCAAGAAAATCGTGGACGGGGCGTATTCCACGATGATTGAACGCCTGCAAGCAGACAACAACCCAAACTTCTTTTTCCTGACGTATGACAAGTCCACACTGGAGATAAGGAATTTTCTGACCATCCCGAAGTACTTCTTTATCCCTGCGATTATTGTCGAGAGAAAACCCCTTGCGTCAACGGCAAGGCGGGCGGGTTGGGTCGGCTGCAATATTGACGTGAGCAATATCCCTGAATTGGGGAAGATATTCTTTGTCCAAAATGGCGTGATCAAAAGCAAAGATGAGGTTCTTGAAAAATGGAGCAAAACTGATTTCGTAAAAGCAACTCAGAATATTGAATCAAAAGGTTGGCTGTTGGATGTTTTGATGTGTGTGGAGAAAATCAAGCGGGAAGAGTTTTCGCTGGAGGATGTCTATGCTTTTGAAGGGGTGTTGAAAGCCAAATATCCATCCAATAACAATGTGAAGGCAAAGATACGTCAGCAGTTGCAGTTTTTGCGGGATAAAGGCGTTCTTGATTTTGTTGGACGTGGTCAATATCGGCTGAGACTCAAAGGGAGATAAGTTATGCAGAGATATATTGTTAATCAGTTTGATGGAAATACATTTGTGGTCATTGACCAAACTGAACAACGTGAAGTCTGTATTTGCTCGGAATACAACGAAAAAGAAGATGCAAGAGAACGAGCCGAGAAGATAGCAATTTTGCTCAACGCAAGCGTTTCAAAATAACGAGAGAACACTGGGATGAATGTCTCAGTGTTTTTGATTTGCATGGGTGGGACCTCACCCCCGCCCTCTCCTAAAGGAGAGGGGCTGTTGCGTCTAAAATGAAAGGGTCGAAAAACAGGTAAAATAAGGCAGGAGCAATACCATGAAGAACTTGAAACGCATTACCTTTGATACAAATGTGATGGGCGGCAAGCCCACCATCCGTGGGCTGCGTGTGACAGTGGGAATGATCGTCGGTTTGATTGCGGCGGGTCACAGCGCAGAGGAAATTCTCAAGGCTTATCCATATCTTGAGAAAGAGGATATTCGCGAAGCCCTTACTTATGCTGCGTGGCGTGTTGAAGAAATCGAATTGCCGCTCGCAAACGCATGAAAATCGTCATTGATATGAACCTTTCGCCCGAATGGGCGGAAGTATTACAAGCCGCCGGATGGGAGTCCGCGCATTAGTCTGCGGTTGGCGATATCCGCGCGACTGATGAGGTTATTATGTCGTGGGCGAGAGAGAATGGTTTTGTCGTTTTTACACACGACCTGGATTTCGGCATACTACTGGCATTGACCCGCGCTGAGAGTCCCAGCGTAATACAAGTCCGTACACAAGATGTGTTTCCGCAAGCCTTGGCAAATACTGTGATACAGGTATTACGGGAACAACAATCTGTTCTGGAAAGAGGGGCTCTTGTCACTGTGGATGAAGATAAAACGAGAGTCAGGGTTTTGCCTTTTGGATAAACCTTAACGAACGAGAGAACACTGGGATGGATGTCCCAGTGTTTTTGATTTGAGATGGAATGTCCGCGTGATGGGGTGTAGGGGCACGGTCCCCGTGCCCAAGGATGATGGTGTAAACTAAAATCCAGGGCGGGGAGACCCCGCCCCTACGTGATTACACCATTTATAATTTCATCATGACCAAATTCGACCCGCAGAAGCACCACAGACTCCGTCCGCTTGCAGGGATATGATTACTCACAGGTGGGTGCATATTTTGTCACTATTGTGACGTGGCAGAGGGAATTTCTATTTGGGGACATTGTGTACAAGGAAATGATGTTGAGCCCTTATGGGGAGATCGTCCAGAAATGGTGGAATGAAATCCCTGTTCATTTTCCAAATGTAGAAACGGGCGCATTTGTGATTATGCCAAACCATGTTCATGGGATTATATTTATTGTTGAAGGACGTAGTGGCACGGTCTCCGTGCCCAGGGATTATGGTGAAAATACGATTTTACAAAATAATCATGTGGTTGGTATCACCCAGGGCAGGAAGACCCCGCCCCTACGGAAACCGACATTGGGACAGATCGTAGCTTATTTCAAATATCAATCAACAAAAGAAATGAACAGGATTGAGAATACAGGCACGGTTACAAAATTTTGGCAAGGAAATTATTACGAACACATCATCTGCAACGACAAAGATCTGCAAAACAAAACCGATTACATCGAATCCAATCCGCACTTGTGGGACGAGGATGACGAGAACCCTGTCAACGTGAAGAAATGAAAAACACTGGGATGGATGTCCCAGTGTTTTTGATTCATGCCTCCACCACGTCCGCCTCGTGCGTGATCTCGATGGCGTCCTTCAAGGTGGCATACACCGAACAATACTTCTCCTCGCTGATCTCGATCGCCTTGCGGAGCTTTTCGATGTCCACCTTCCCAACCGCCTGATAACGGATGTGGATCTTGCGGAACCGCCAGGGCGGAGTCTCATCCTGCGCCGCCTCCGCCGTGACGTTGAGCTGGTCCAGTTCCTGACGCTGTTTCTTCAGGATCTCCACCACATCGTACGACGTGCATCCGATCAACGCCATCGGCAGCAGGTCCGAAGGGCTTACCCCCTGCGGCTTCTTCATGACGATACGATAATCGTCCTCATCCTTCAATATAAATTGTTCTTCTTCGTTCCAATGGAGGGTCACTTGTTTTTCGGTCATGGCGTCAGTATAGCATGTCCATGTCACTGCGCGCCGTTCGGCGGGTCGATGCGCCCTATGGTACGATAGCGGCGGGAGGCTCTCCATGAACATTTTTCTAATTCTGGCGTTCGTCTTTGCCGCGCTCGAGGCGCTGGCATTGCAAAAGGACTGGTTCCAGCTGGAGGTCATAGCCAAGCCAGGCGTGATGGCGGCGCTGCTCGCTTGGCTGGTCACTGCCGCCGGGTTGGACGGCGCATTGCTCTGGTTCGGGCTTGGGATTCTTTTTTCACTGGCGGGGGATATCCTGCTGATGATTTCGCTCGACCGCCTCTTCCTTGCGGGGTTGTCCGCCTTCCTGCTTGCGCATGTCGCCTATGTCATCGGCTTCAACATCCCCGTGCCGGAGGTGTCGCTGTGGGGCTTTGCGCTGGCGGTCATCATCGGGGTTGGCGGAGCGCGCGTGATTCGCCGCATCCTTTCCGCGGTGGAGGCGAAAGGTCAGGCGCGCATGCGGATGCCGATCATCGTGTACGGGGTGGTGATTTCAGTGATGGTGCTGTCCGCTTTGATGAAGCAGTCCGATCTCACGTGGGAGGCGGGCGCGGCGCTGCTCGTCGGCGCGGGCGCCATGCTGTTCTACATCTCGGATATCATCCTCGCCTGGAATAAGTTCGTCGCCCACATCCGTCATGGACGCATCTATAACATCCTCACCTATCACCTCGGTCAGATCGCATTGATCGCCGGTGTGATCGCGCAGTATTCCTAGGGTCTGTATGCAAATTAAATTCATGTCACCCTTCGTGGCGCGGAGCGCCACGAAGGGTCTCTCACTTGCCCAAAGCAGGCGATTTTGAGCAAAAGTAGAGATTCTTCGTCGCTCCGCTCCTCAGAATGACATGTTGAGAGTGGTTTTGCATACACACCCTATTGACCTTGCGAGCCGCGAAGCGGTGAAGCAATCTCCGCACCGATGGGGGGCACTTCTTCAGGCTATTGCCCTTCTCGCAATGACGGGGCTATTCCAGCGTCACGATATAGCGATGGATCAAATGCGAGTAGCGGTTTTGCAGGCGGATGAAGTGGTTTTGAATGGCGTCGGCTTCGGAGCCTTCCAGCACGAGGAAGCGCCCCTTTTCCACGCCTTCGCGCGCGATCTCGCGGCAGACGGCTTCGGTGATCAGTTCCGCCAATAACACCTGACCCTGCACGGTAGTATCAAGGCGTCCGTTCCCGTCCAGATAGATCTTGACTGAGGGCGCGGCGGTGGCAATGACGATGCTCGAATTGACGCGGTCGAAGTACACCCGCTGGCGCGGGTCGGTGCGGTCGTCGAAGCGGATGTCGGTGAAGAGGGCGCTGCTTCCGCGCATGGGCGGCGAGGGGATCGTTTCCTTTTTCGAATGCACCTGCACAATGGCTTGCGCGCGGTTCCGGCCGAGGTAGGCTGTCACCGTGCCTTCGCTGCCCACCTGCCTGCCTTCCACTTTCACGCGCGCTTCGAGGACGTTCGGCTCGGTCTTGTGCGGCTTGAGTTTCACCAGCGGAGTGACGACGATCACTTCGGAGTTGTTGGAGATCACGGTCGCAGTGGAGTTCGTGCGTCCGTTTTCGCTCAACCCAACCCGCAGGGTAAGCGAAGCGGTCTGTCCCGTCTGCACGTAGGTGCGTTCGGGGAAGAAGCCCATGCCCGATTCCGGCAGTTCGATCTGTTTGCGCCCGCCGCCGTCGCGCTGTTCGCGCAGTTCCGTCACGGCGATGGTGTTCAGTTCGTGCAGGGCGCGGTCCAGTTTCTGGCGCAGTTTCTTATCCAGCTTGGTTTGCTCGTCGTGGATGGCGTGCTCGCGCTCTTCCTGAATGAGCGGTTCGAGTTTGGCTTCCACGGCAAGTTTCAACGCTTTCGCGAACGGGTGTGTCCAGTTGATGCCGTCGCGGGTGGCGGTCAGCACCGGCTCGTCGTTCTTCAGCAGGTCGTGCAGGTAATCGCATTCGATGGAACCGTAGAAATATGCCGCGTATGGGTCGTTCTCGAACTTGAGCATGGTCAGCGAAATGACGATGTCCCTGCTGATGACGAGCAGACCGCCGTCGGCATAGTCGCCTTCCTCGCCGCGCATGGAGAGCTGGATGTTCGACCGGAAGACCCCCAGCTTCGCTTCGGCGGGGTAGCCCTCGATGGAAAACGTTTCCTCCAGGACCTTTTCGCCTCGCGGCGACTTGTAGCTGAGCACCTGTTCCTGACGCACCTTCACACCCGAAGCCATGTCCCGCAGAATGATCCGGCGGCTGGGGTTGCTCATGATGGGGCGCAGTTCGAAATGACGCTGTAAATAGTTGCGCAGGTTGTTGTATTGCGGCATCTTCACATCGTCGCGCGAGACGATGATCTCGATCACTGTGCCGTTTCCCGCCGGAACTCCGTACTTTTCCCTCAATTCCACCGTCGCGGGGATGGGGTCATCCAGATCGAAGGTCGGCACACCGTCCTTCAAAAGCAGGGAACACGAATAAAAGTTCTCACCCTTGAACGAACGCACATGCCCGTATCCCAGCCCGAAGATGGAATCCTTCAAGCCGCGCCCCCACATGCCGCGCACGCGCTGGTCTTCCTTCAGTCCGCTGGTGGCTTCGCCGTATGTGCCGACCACCTTGTCCATGCGGTCGTCGGTCATGCCTTCGGCAAAGTCCCGCACGCGGATGACCGAATTCCTGTGCTTCCTTCGCACTTCGATGATCATCTCGCCGTTCGATATGCCCCCCGATTGTTCGAGGCGCGAATAACTGTCGTTCGCGTTGGTGATGATCTCCACCAGAGCGCGCATCACGTCCTTGCGGATCGCCTGATCTGCCTGCTGGATCGCGACGCGGTCTGCATACTGTAACTTCCGACTGCTTACCATATAAACCTTTCTTTATCTCTTCGACTTCCCCGCAGGGTGTTTTGCCTGTGATCTCAATAAGGGGGCAAAACTCGTTTCGCAAAAGGCAAGGAAATCGATCAAGTCGTCCCGGTTTTGTATGCCCGCGTAACGCTTGAACGATTGGACGTTTCTGGTGAGCGTCTCCGCCGAGGATTCCATCGTGGCGAAGAGCATGTTGCGGAAATCGAACTCGCTGATTCTCGCCTTCGCCCCGGCTTTGCGATACTGGCGGTACGCATCCGACTTTTCCATGAGTTTGATGAACTTGCCGGCCTTCGCCTTTTCCTCTTTTGTCGCCTGCGGCGGCGCGGAAGTCGGGGCAGTCTTTTGCGGCTGGACGTTTTTCGATCTGACCGTTTTCGGCGCGGCAGGTTTCTTCCTCTTCTTCGAAGGTTTCACCGCCTTTGGCTGCGCCTCCGCCTTCGCTGACGGCTGGATCGGCAGCGCAAGTTGCTGCGCAGCCTTTGCCTTTTTCGTTTTCTGCTTCGCCTTCGGCTTTGGGGTGGGCGTCTTCTTTTGCGGGGCAGGGAGCGGCGCTTTCGCCTTCGGCTTCCGTTTTGTGGGCGTTTTTTTCTTTGGCGCAGGAGCCTTTTCAGGCTTCGCTTTTTTCGGCGATGTCTTCTTTACGGGTTTTGCCGCTTTCGGGGTTTCCTGCTTCTTCGTCCGTTTTGTCTTCTTTGAGGCGCTTTTCCTGGCAGGGCGTTTCTTGGGCGCTTCCTTCTCCTTTGCCGCCGTGCTGGCTTTCTTTTTCGGCGCCTTCGTTTTCTTCACGGTTTTCGGCTTGGCGGTTTTTGGCTTTGTTTCCTTTTTTGCCGCAGCAGGTTTCTTTTCTGCTTTTACCGGCTCAGGCAGCGAAACTCCCAAGGCCTTGGCAACCCGCCGCCCAACCTGCTTTCCCTTGACCTTCAATTCGACCCCATCGGCGGGATTGCCCTTTATATACTCCTTGGCTTCGTCGAGATAACGAGCCACCAGAGCCGAATCGGGCCAGAAGAAATAATTAGCCAGCGAGAAGCGGTGCGGGAACAAACGGAAGCAGTTCGAAACGATCTCTTCCATCGTGGCGGTAACGCCTTCCCCCTGCAATATCAGAACGGCGAACACCACCAGTTCATGCGGCGGGATGTCCGCGTACTGGTCCAGTTTGAATTCGGAAAAATGTTTTTGAAGCGGCTGGGTTTCAGCGGGGGCGTTCGAAGTCATGAGTCTTTGAGCCTTTGTTGTGGTTTGATGACGCTATTTTAACTGATGTTGTCCCATACCCGAAAAAATGGGTGAAATTACGGCTGATCTTGATTTATATATTCGTACACCAATACGTTATTTTCTGCGTCCGAGAAGACCATCGCAAATGTATCCGGCTGCGCGTCGAGAACAGAGAGATATTCTTCAACACCTTTATCCAGTTTTGTACTGCGCGGCGATTGGAGCGGCGGCGCAATGATAATGTAGTCAATGCCCTGGTTATCCAGATATTTCTTCAAGTCCTGTCCCTGTTTCGGGAAATTGATGGTCTTTCGGCGTACATGCGGGTATGACGGCACGGGTTCGTTCACCATCACAATCGCATCCTGCGGGGCATTCTCCGCCACCCAGTTTGCGCCAATGGAAAGGTCGGTCATTTGATTCATGACCGGGTTGCGCCAATCTTGAACGCTGCGCGCCAGCAGGGTAGCCGCGATAAGACCCGCCGCAAGACTTGCGCCGAATCCGGTTTTGTTTGGAATGATTTTTTCCGCCGCCCAAGCCAGTCCCTGCAGGAAGTAGAAGTACAACAGAGGGATGACGGGAATCAGAAAGCGCGCCTTCACGCTTCCAACACGCGGGTTCCAAAATGCGAGAATGCCGAGCAGGTAGACGACAAGATACACATCCAGAAATTCGATCCTTTTGCGCCGTACTGCTCCGAGGACGATCAATGCCAGGATCAGAAGGTTAAGAAGGGCGGGGATGAACTCAAGATTGAAATTGCTCAGGAACGAGGTCAGGCTGGAGGCGAAGACGGGAATCAGCGAGCCTGCCAGGGTTTCATTGAAATATCCCAGCGCATTCGATCCCATTTGCCCGAGTTTTTCGACGACCGAACTGTTGAACACCTGCGAGCGATAGCCGCTGGAGATCAACTCGCCGCTGAGCCATCCCTGCAGCAGTGTGCCTGCAACGAACACGCCGATCATGATGCCGGTTTCGCGGAAGCGGCGGGTAAACAGCAGATGGATCACAAGCGCAATGAATAATGAAATCCCGATGGTGCGGATCAATTGTGTGTAAAACACGATCACCGCGATGGATGCCATGAGCCGGTAGGCTTTATCTTTTGTGTTCCATTTATCGAAAAGGACTAGCGCGAGCAGGGAAAAGAACAGGTAGGCGGATTCGGACATCACCGTGACGGAGGTGCCGACCAGCAAAGGATTCAACGCGACCAGCCCCGTCAATATTTCGAGATATGGCGATGCGAGCCGCTTCGAAAAGAGTTGATACGTCAACGCGATGGATGCCAGCGAGAGGAGGAGCGAGAAGAACTTGAGGACAGAATAATCCCCCGGAAAGAGCGAGGTCAGAGGCGCGAGTAAAAGCGGCCACCCCGGCGGAAAGGCGCGCTCGATCTGAGGGCGTGGAAAATTGATCAGTTGATACCCCTGTCCGCTGGCGAGGCTTTCAGCAAGGATGATGTAGTGTGCGTCGTCGTAGGAGGCGCCGACCTGCAGCGAGTTGAAGCGCGTCAGTCCCAGCACAGCGCCAATGACGATGAATACGGCCAGGAGATGTTTCGAATAGCGATAATGTTTCTGCATGGCGGCTTAATCTTATCAGGTTTGGGTCAGGCGGATGAAACATCGGATGAGATACGCCTTATAATCAGCCAAAAACAAAGGAATCAACATGCAGTCACTCATCGTTATTATTCTTATCGGTCTTATGGGCGGGATCGCGGTCGGCATTCAGGGTCCGCTCTCCAGCATGATTAGCCAGCGGCTTGGCGTTTTGGAGAGCGTCTTTATCGTTCATGCAGGCGGCGCACTCGTGGCATTGATTCCGCTTCTCATTTTTGGCAGTAAATTCGATCAGTGGCGAAGCCTACCCTGGTATGCATTCGGAGCGGGCGTATTTGGGTTGGTAGTGATCTTCTCGATGAGTTATATGATTCCCCGAGTCGGCGTTGCTCCTGCTTTGATCATCCTGCTGGCGGGGCAGTTGCTGATGGGTTCGATCCTTGATCACTACGGCTGGCTGGGCGCGGTTCAACGTCCGTTCGAGCTTTCGCGCGTGCTGGGGCTTTCCGTTGTGCTGGCGGGTGTTTGGCTGACCGTGAAGTAAAGCGTATAATCCGCGTATATCGAAAGGATTACCGGTATGATGAACAACCGTCAACTTGCCGATACGTTTACGCTGATCGCCAACCTGCTTGAGATCAAGGGTGAGATTATCTACAAAACACTTGCCTACCGCAAAGCCTCCGAGAGCCTGATGAGTCTGGGGCGTGAAGCGTCCGAATACTGGAAAGAGGGCAAGCTCGAAGACATCCCCGGTGTAGGCAAAGCCATCGCCGAAAAAATAGACGAACTGCTTTCAACCGGCAAACTTGGGTTTCTGGAAAAACTCAAGAAAGAAGTGCCGGAGGATCTGGCATCGTGGCTGCAAGTGCCTGGGCTCGGCCCAAAGAAGATCGCCGCCATTTGGAAGGCATTGAACATCACAACCCTCGCCCAACTCGAAAAGGCGGCGAAAGCCGGAAAATTGCGCGACCTGCCCGGCATGGGCGCAAAATCGGAGACGGCGATCCTTGACGGGTTGGCGTCGCTGGCGCGGCGTTCGGGGAGGATTCCACTCGGGCGGGCATATCCGCTTGCAAAGGAGATCATTGGAGTCCTCAAAGGCGTGAAGGGAGTCGTCGCTGCAGAGCCAGCCGGAAGTTTGAGAAGGATGCGTTCTTCCGTCGGCGATCTGGATATTTTGGTGGCGGCAAAGGATTCATCCGCTGTCATGGAAGCCTTCATCAATCTAAGAGGCGTCAGCCGCGTATTGGGAAAGGGCGAGACGAAGGCCAGCATCGAATTTACGGACGGCGTGCGCGCGCAGGTGTGGGTGCATCCGCCGGAGAAGTTTGGGACGGCATTGCAATATGCGACGGGGTCGAAAGACCATAACGTGAAACTGCGGCAGATCGCGTTGGAGAAAGGTTTATCGCTTTCCGAGCATGCATTGACGAAGACCAAAGGCAAGGGCGAAATCCTTTGCTCTACGGAAGAAGAGGTTTACAAAACTTTGGGGTTGCCGTGGGTGCCGCCTGAGTTGCGCGAAGATCGCGGCGAGGTGGAGGCGGCAAAGGCCGACAAACTCCCGAAGTTGATTCAGGTGAAAGACATCAGATCGAGTCTCCAAACGCATTCCACATGGAGCGACGGTAAGTTAAGCATGCTGGCGATGGCGCGTGCGGCGGCGAAACGCGGCATCAAGGTCATTGCGTTCACCGACCATTCAGTGGGGTTGGGTGTTGCAGGCGGCATGAAAATGGAAGATCACAAAAAGCAAGCCGCCGAGATCAAGAAGATTCAAAAAGAACTCGGCGATGAAATTCTGGTTTTGCATTCCACCGAAGTGGAAATCAAAGCCGACGGCACGCTTGATTACCCGGATGAATTTCTCGTCACGCTCGATATTGTGGTCGCGTCGCTTCATACCAGCCTGCGCCAGCCGCGCGAGAAGATCACGCAGCGCCTGTTAAATGCGGTGAACAATCCGCATGTGGATATCATCGGTCACCCAACCGGGCGCGAACTTATGCCGGATAGGGAAGGGGCAGACCTGGACATGGAAGTCATTCTCAAAGCCGCGGCGGAATCCGGCGTGGCGATGGAGATCAATGCCCACCCGTCCCGCCTCGATCTTGACGACGGGCTTGCCCGCCGCGCGAAGGAACTGGGCGTACTCTTGAGCATCAACACCGACGCGCACTCCGAGGGCGATTTGGATATGCTCCACTATGGCGTAGCCATTGCGCGCCGCGCGTGGCTGGAACCGAAGGATGTGATCAATACCTGGTCCACGAAGAAGTTGTTGGATTGGTTGAAGAAGAGAGGTTGAGATGTTGAATCCATTTGCGCCGAACGATTCAGGTTCTTATGCGGGGCTTAAACGCCGGGTCCTTGGAAAGATAAAATCGTCGGGAATCACGGAACGGATTTCCGCGCTTGTTCAGGAAACATACGATGAAGCGTTGAAGTCGGAAAATATTGTGTTGAGTAAAGTCGAAAAGAACCATTTGATGGCGGATGTTTTGGATCGGTTGCTCGACGATGTCTCAAGCCAGATGAAAACGGATCAATGAAAGCATTCCTGAAACCCTCCCTTGCAAAAAGCGTTGTTGCGATTCTTTTATTTGTCCTCTCCAGTTTGCTTTGGCGGATGTATGTGGTTTCAACGATTTCGGATACGTTTCCGCACGGATTTCCCCTGCAATTTTATCTTGGTTGGGGTCCCTGCCCACCGGGGAGGATTTGCTCCGAATTCAATGGATGGTATCTGGGGCTCGATCTTGTATTCTGGTATTTTGTGAGCGCGTTCATTGTGACAAAATTTTGGAAAAACAAGAATTAAGCATGGAAAGTAACAAGCGCATTGTTTTCATGGTCTCCGGCGCGATGGACAGTCTGCTGGGCGCGGCGGCATTACTTGCTTATTTTGGCGTCCTGCCGTTTGACATTTCGGATTGGGGAATCCCCCGCTGGATGATCGGATTGATCGGCGCTTTGCTGTTCTTTTCCGGTATTGCAGTTTTCACTTATTTCCTGACGAGGTCGGATGCTTCTGAATAGAAATAGTTTCAATTCGAGGATACAAGGATGATGAAAAAATCAATTCCGGCGGAGGAAGTCCGCTTTTTTAGCGGGAGTTCGAACCCGACTCTTGCGAGGAACATTGCTTCCGAGTTGGGAGTTCCCTTGGAGGATACCCATGTCTCCCGCTTCAGCAATGACAACTTGTACCTTCAACTGGGCGCAAGCGTGCGGTATCGGCGTGTGTATATCGTGCAGTCCCTGTCGCAGCCGGTCAATGACCATCTGGTGGAACTGCTGATGATGCTCGATATCGCCCGAAGTGCTGCGGCTTCCGAAGTACATGCCATCATTCCGTATTTTTCCTTCGGGCGTTCGGATAAAAAGGACGCGCCTCGCATTTCCATCACGGCGCGGCTGGTGGCGGATTTGTTGAAGACCGCCGGAGCCACGCATGTCATGAGCATGATGTTCCACTCGCCGCAGGTGCATGGATTCTTTGCAATGCCCACCGATCCATTGAGCAGCCGCCCGGTCTTCAAGAAGTATTTGGAGGAGCGCGATCTTTCCGGTTCGATCATCGTCTCCCCGGATATGGGGCAGGCAAAATCCGCGGCGCGGTTTGCGAACAATTTGGGGCTTCCCATCGCGGCAGGTAATAAGGAGCGTATTTCCGATACGCAAGTCAGAATCAGCGGATTGGTGGGAAATCAGGTACAGGGGCATAAACGCGCGTTGATCTATGACGATGAGATCGCAACTGGCGGTTCGATTGATGAGTTGAGTCGGATGCTCATTGGTGAAGGAGTGGAGGAGATCGTTGTGATCTGCACACATGGCGTATTTACCAAGGGCGGACTCGAAAGGCTGGCGGCGATTCCGCAGATCAGCGAAATCATAACCACAGACACGGTTTACCTTCCTCCAGAAAAACGCCATCCAAAGTTGACGATTCTTTCAGTCGCTTCGGTCTTTGCGGATGCCATCCGGCATAACTTAAGTCACGAGACCATTGGGGATCTGTTCGTTTTTGGCGAATAACAGGAGACATATGGAAGTTGTGATCAAACGCGCCTCATTCGAAAACCGTGATGAGTGGTTCAAAATGCGCCAGGGAATCTGGCCCGAAGCGCCCGATGAATATCTGTTGTTCGATATGGATGAAATATTTTCCAGCGATAAAGACGCCGTTTTCATTGCGTGGGTGGAGGATCAGCCGGCTGGGATGATCGAAGCTCGCCTGCGGGATTATGCCGAAGGGTGCGAGACCAGCCCGGTGGGATACATTGAGGGTTGGTTTGTGCATGGTGAGTTTCGCGGCTCCGGCGTAGCAGGGGCGTTGACTCTAGCGGCGGAGGATTGGGCGCGGGAGATGGGCTGTACCGAAATGGGCTCGGATACCTGGCTGGATAACGAGGTCAGCATTCGCGCGCATAGGAAACTTGGTTACCACGAGGCGGAGCGGCTCGTGCATTTCGTCAAGCAGTTGTAGGGAAGAGGAAAGCTTGGGAACGGGAACAGGTTTCGAGTCGGGGGGAGGCGGAAAAGTCGTGTCGTGTTCCAATGTTCTGACATTATAATTAGGTTGCGATCTTTCTCATTCACAGTTGATATTCTTTTGATCCACGATGTTGGTTTGCGGAGGATTGCGCGGACGTCAGAATGAGCATTCGTCTTCGGGTAGCGCTTCCATACTTGTTGTTGACCGTGGTTGTATCAATCATCGGGGTCTATGTAGTGACGCGCCTCGTGACTGGGACGATGCGGGAGCGGCTTACAAATCAATTGCTCGAAGCGGGCAGGGTTGTTTCGGATCATTTTGTGCGGCAGGAACAGCGGCATGTTTCGGAGGCGCGCCGGATTGCATACACCGAAGGGATGGCGGAGGCGGTGAGGAACAGAGACAAGCGGGCAGTGTTGGACTTGGCGCGTCCGATCTTTGCGGAGGGGGGGATTGATAATCTGATTTTGATTGCACCCCAGGGCGATGAAGTGATTCATTTTATCGTAGGCGCGGCAGGTGAAGTACGGCAGGTGGAGCAGGATACAGGCGCGTCTCTCTCCCCGATTGTGACTCCTTTTTTGGCGGAGCGTGATCCGGACGCTTTGCCGACTCGTGCTTTGGGCAGGAATTCCATTGATTATGAGGTTTATTACTATACGGCCCTGCCAATCTCGTTGAACAATCAATTTTATGGTGTGGTGGTCGTGGGAACATCCCTGCGCAGCCTGTTGCCTGAATTGAAAAGCGTTGCCCTTGCCGATGTTGTTATATACAGTAACGATGGTCACGCGGTAGCTTCCACACTCGATTCAGGAAGTGCAGATGTCCTTGGCCGGTTATCGATTTCTGGGGAGGTATTTCAAAAAATCATCGTCTCCGAGAATTACGTTACCGGAGATAATTTCCTTTTGAACGGGCGCTATTACACATTGGCGCGCGCGCCTTTACAGATCGGCAGTGACCGGATCGGCGTATTCGGGGTGATCTTGCCGCTGGAATTTGTGATTCAATCCGGTGCAGACAGTCGCACAACTTATGTTCTTCTATTCACACTCGTCATGCTTGTTGTGATCGGCATCGGATTCGTGGTTTCCAGAACGATCATCGTCCCCCTCTATTCTCTTGTCAATACATCAATGGCGATCACCCGGGGCGATCTTGACCGCCGGACTGGCATCACAACGAAGGATGAGATCGGCATGCTCGCCAACACCTTCGATGAGATGACGGCGCGTCTTCAGGAACGTACGGTTGAACTGGAACGCGCGAATGCAATTCTTCAACGAATTGACAAGACAAAGACCAATTTTATTCAAATCTCCGCACATGAATTGCGCACCCCTTTGACGCTGATCATGGGATATTCGCAAATGCTGGAAGAAGATACGAAGCACGACCCTGAAATGCTGAAACTGGCACAGGGAATTTTAGAAGGCTCCGAACGCATGGCGGATGTAGTCGAAAGCATGCTGGATGTCTCCCGCATCGACAGCGATTCACTCTCTCTAAAGACAACCAACCTGGAATTGGGTCCGCTCATCCGCAAAGTGTGGAAGGGTTTTGCGGATGCATTCGAGGAACGGAAGATCGAGTTTGACATGGACGGTTTGGAAAAACTCCCTTTGATACCAGCGGACCCGGATATGCTTCAAAAAGTCTTTTATCACCTTATCATGAATGCTGTCAAATACACCCCGGATGGTGGTCAGGTAAAAGTTGTGGGAAGATATCTCAACAGTGCTGAGCCGCCTCAAATTGAAATTGCCGTCTGTGATACGGGAATCGGCGTTGATCCGGCAATGGCAAATCTGATCTTCGAGAAATTTCATCAGACTGGCGAAGTGCTGATGCACTCTTCCGGCAAGACAAAATTCAAGGGAGGCGGACCCGGTCTTGGGCTTGCAATTGCTCGCGGTATTGTCGAAGCACATGGAGGGAGGATCTGGGTCGAAAGCCCTGGCTACAATGAAGAGACATTTCCCGGAAGCAAGTTCATCGTTTCGCTTCCCGCTCAAAAAGATACCGCAGGTGCTCCATGAACAAGAATGAGCACGGACGCCGCGATTGGAGCCTGCTGATTTTCATTGTTCCACTGGGTGTACTTATCATGTTGATCGCCGGACAGATTGCCATTCGCATCATGCCCTATTGGAGTGTAGATGCAGGAATGCAATCCAACTTGAACCCCGAGTCGTTTTTTGCACAGCCGATTTCCCTCTTTCGGCCGCTGGCACCGCAAATCTTGACCCCGGCCCCATGGGAAGATGATTATCTCACCCCGCAGGATATTTCCTATCCGCCGTTCTTTGTGATCGCACAAACCGCCTCCATCTCCCCGATACCTGTCTCGCCGACCCAAGTAGCTTCACAATCCTTAACCATAACACTAACTCTTGATCCTACTGCATCGCGAACACATATGGCCGCCTCCACGTCGCCCCTCACAAATACATCTACTTCAACAAGAACTCCCACGAAAACGCCTACAAAAACTTTGACCCTTACGAAAACATTAACTCCATCGCGGCCCCCCCGACCATCTCGAACTCCATCTTACACATTTACAACGGAATCGCCCACAGAGACGCTAACCCCTACTCCAACATCAACACCGACAGGTTTTCCCTCTACGCCAGATCCTATATGGACGCTGGTCCCTTCCGATATCAGCACGAGTGACCCCGACGGCTTCGCCAGTAGCCTTCCGCAAGGAACGTACACAATTGTTAATTTTAATTTATCTCCGATTCTTGTTGAAGGCTCGATAGAACCAAATTACGACCTAGTGTACTATGAGATGCAATATCAAAGTTCAGGAACAATTCGACTGGACAGCGTAATACTGGGTGTTTCGAAATACGTCGATGGGCGTGAATACTATCAAATATTTAATTGGGGTGACGGAATGCCTGATTACAATTCAAACGTATGGGATGTAACAGAGGCGGATAATCAACTGATACAAATGATCTATTTGTATCCATATCCGGGCACAGGCATCCTTCTGGATGTCGACAACGCCGTAAGCGAACCTCCGCCTGGTGAATACCCCTATTTGGTTGTTATTTCTCCAAGAAAGACCTCTTCCACAGATAGTATTCAAGTAGACGCCATTCAACTGGTTAATGTGCCGCGTTAAACCTCCCCACTTTCCTCCTTAATGAAGAGCTTTACATTCAACCTGCTCATATTTGTCGTCCTGCTGATTAACGGAATTCTTCTTGGTTGGTCTGTCCGCGTTGGCGGCCAGACGGTTTATGACGTCATTACCCCGTTCTCTGCAGTTGCATCCTCTCTGATTCTTATCACCGGTCTGATCCCAGCCTTCGTCCGCCCGCAGGAAAACCATACCCTGATAGGTTGTTTTTCGGTATTCTTCGCTTTTTTCCTTCTCATTCCTTTTGAGTTGAGCGACATGCCCAACATTTCATCGCGAAGGCCGCTCTATCAATTTCTTCCCCCTTATCTCATTGTGAGGCTTTTTCAAGCTGCAGTTCTGGTTCCAATGACACTTCATGTCAGTGCGCGTTTTCCACTCAAAACCAATACGCCCGTTCAAAGAATATTTTTAGCATATATTGCTTCCGTCCTTCTCCTTTTTTCGTTTTTGTTCAGCATCGATGTCTGGCAGCGAGTGGCCGCAACCGCTTTGTTGTTCATATCGTTCACGTTTGTCATCATCATATTCGTCAGAAACCTGGTGCGCGTGGCACGCGATACTGATCCTGCAAATTACCTGGAAGCTCAACGCGCCCGCGTGGTTGGAGCAAGCATCCTTTTCGCCGAAGTTCCCCTCTGGCTTCGACCGCTCATGCTGGCACTGGGGTTGGATATTTTCTCCTATGACATCCTGCTTGCCTTTCAACTCATTGTGCCTTTGGGAATTGCATACGCTGTATTGCGTCACGACCTCTTCGGTATTGACCGCGCCCTCAGGCGGACTCTGGTCTATGGGTCTGTCTCGCTTCTTCTCCTGACGTTGTATCTGTCCCTCACCACAAGCCTCACCTCCCTCTTTGCGGATTCTCTGACCTCGCGCCCGCTTGCGCCGATTATCAGTTTATTCGTTGCCGCCATTCTCTTCGACCCGACCCGTAAATTCATTCAACGCTGGCTCGACAAACTACTCTACCCTGACCGGCTCAAATTTGAATCGGCGGTGCAATCCATGCAATATCTGCTTGCCCGGGCTAACCGGCGTGATGAGATCATCCACCTGCTCAACGAAGTCCTCCCGAACCAGATCGGCGCGGACTGGGGCGCGCTGAAACTCTTCCCCGAACCGGATGTCCCTCCGCCGTATCTTTCTCCCGCATGGAACACGCGCTTGGTGGCGGGCAGCATCACCGTTGGTGGCTACTGGCTTGGACCGCGTCGCGCGGGTCCGCAATATGATGGGGATGAAGTGAAGCGTCTCAACGCGCTGGCTGGGCAGGCGGCTCTGGCTCTCGCGTATGCGAATGCGTATGAAAGCCTGTACGAGTTGAATAAGAATCTCGAAACGCGGGTGAAGGAACAGACCGCGCAAGCCATTGCCGATCAAAAATCCATTGCGGCGTATGAGGAGCGTCAGCGTATCGCGCGGGATTTGCACGACTCAGTCACGCAGCAGATGTTTGGTCTGCATCTCGTGGCGCGTGGATTGAAAGCGTCTGCGCCGGAAAATTTCAAAGACAAACTCGCCGAGTTGGAAGACATGGCAGGCGGAACGCTCAAAGAGATGCGTCTGATGCTCGATCAACTGCGGGAAACTACCAGTGAGGAAAAGGTCGATTTTGCCAAAGCGGTTCGGGCGGAGTGTGAGGCGTTCTCCAACCGAAGCGGACCAGAAGGCGGGGCGTTGCTGTTAATTACGCTGGAGATGCCGCGGGCTGTAATTCTCCCCAAAAATATTTCCAATGAGGCGACATGGGTGCTGCGCGAGGCGCTGCGAAATGTGGTGAAACACAGCGACGGGCGGAATGTGACTGTGAACATCATTGCTGATTCATTTTTGCAGATGAATGTTTCTGATGACGGTTCAGGGTTTGATATCCATGCCGTGCCTGCGGGACACTATGGCTTGCGTGGAATGCGTGAACGCGCGCTGGCGTTGGGCGGCGAGTTGACGATTGATTCTGAAAATGGGCGCGGTACAATATTGACATATAAAGTCCCGTTACCGAGATGAACATGTTGAAAATAATCATTGCCGACGACCATCAAGTTGTTCGCCGCGGGTTGACATTGACCATTGACGCGGAGAAGGATATGCGCGTGGTGGCTGAGGCGGAGAGCGGCGCGGGCATACTTGGATTGATTAAAAAACACATGCCCGATGTGGTGTTGATGGATTTGCAAATGCCGGAAATGAACGGTGTGGATGTATTGAAGCAGGTTCGACCTGAATTCCCTGATCTGCCGATTTTAATTTTGACGACCTTCAGTGATGATGCGCATGTATATGCGGCGCTGCGGGCTGGGGCGAGTGGATTTTTACTGAAAGAGATGAGCGGCGATGATTTGGTGGCTGCGATTCGCGGGGCGGCGCGGGGCAAGCCGCAACTGCATCCAGACATTGCCCGCCGATTGATGGCGCGCGCGCCGATGCCCGACGACCCGTTCGATGCGCTCACCGAACGCGAGCGCGGCATTTTGAAATTGCTGGCGAAGGGGAAAAGCAATAAAGAAATTGCGAGTAAGTTATCGCTGACTGAGATGACAGTGAAAAGTTATGTCAGTGATCTGTTCGTAAAGTTGGGGGTGAATGATAGAACTCAGGCAGCTTTGATGGCGGTCAGGTATGGGTTGGTGATGGTGGAAGAGTTGTAAACTCGGTCCACGAAAAACACGAATTTTCTCGAAGAAGAAAAAATACTTTGTGTTTCTTCGCGAACTTCGTGGATCGTGGACCCTTGCTTTACCCACCAAATAGGGTGTCACATTCCCAACCTTTGAGGGCGGACAATATCAATTTCCAAAAGTATCCTTTGGCTATCGAAAGGAGATAGCTGATGGAAACAAATCTTATCCTTGAACAACCCGTTTACAAAACATCCACCCCGGAGTTTTTGTGGAAATCCTTTCGCAATCCGCTGACTGCGCTGGCCGACCTTGCCAGCGAACAGGGCGACGTTGCGCGGGTCAAACTACGAAAGCGCGATTTGTTCCTGTTCAATCACCCGTCATTCATCGAAGAGGTTTTACTCAAACAGGCGGATAACTTCGTCAAAGGCCCCAGCCTTCGGCGGGCACGGATCATTTTGGGCGAAGGGCTGCTCACCAGTGAAGGTGAAGAACACCTTTCCCAGCGCCGCGCCTTACAGCCTGCCTTTCATCGTCACATGATGGAAGAGTATCTTCCGTTGATGAACGAAAACACGCTGGTGCATCTCGCCGGATGGAAGGATGGAGAGCAGGTGGACATGTCCGAAGGGATGATGCGGCTGACGCTCAACATTGCCTTGTGGTCGTTCTTTGGCAGCGCGCCCAAAGGCGCCGTGGAACAAGTTGGAGAGGCGATGAAAACTCTTGTCAAGTTGTTTCCGTTGGCGCAGTTACCCTTCATGGAGTCGGCTCAGGGGTTGTTCCCAAGTTTCGAGAAAACAAGAACAAACCTGCGTCAAGTAACGGAAGCGCTGGTGGGCAATCCGCAAAATGAACGTGCGCTGATTCATATCCTCAAATTAAGTCAGGCATTTACTGAAGAACAAATCCATTCGCACGCGCTTACGTTCCTGCTGGCGGGTCACGAAACCACCGCGTTGCTGCTTGCCTGGTGCTGGGATATGCTCGCGCATCATCCGCTGACGCAGTCCATTTTGCAAGCCGAAATTGATTCGGTGCTGGGCGAGCGTTTTCCAACCCCCGAAGATATTCAAAAACTTGCTTATACCCGTGCGGTGGTAAAAGAAACCTTGCGAATGCGCCCGCCTGCCTGGGCAATCGGACGCGAAGCCGTGCGCGATTGTGAGATCGGCGGACAGCACATCCCCGCAGGTTCGACGGTCATCCTGAGTCAATGGGTGACGCATCATGACTCGCGCTTCTTTGACGTGCCGCATCAATTCCGCCCCGAACGCTGGTTCGACCTCGATGGAGCTGCGACTCCCCGTTACAGTTTCTTCCCCTTTGGCGGCGGAAGCCGCCTCTGCATCGGCGAGCATTTCGCCATGACCGAAGCGGTTGCCGTGCTGGCTTTGATCGCGCGGCGATGGCATATTGCACCCATGCAGCGCGGACTTGCAAAACCGAAACCGAGCGTTACTCTGCGACCAGACAAAAATGTAAAGGTCATCATCACGCGCCGCGTTGTATGATGATAATTATTAAAACTTGGAGGAACAAATGAAATCCATGCTTCGAACCGTTTTACTTGTTTTTCTTCTGACTGCTTTCATCACTGCCTGCGGACTTCCCGCTGGAACTATAGACCAGAATGCAGTCAATACCGCCGTGGCTGGTACCCAGCAGGCCTTCGCGTTGGCACAAGCCACGGTCAACTCAGCCGTGCTGACAGCCATGCCTGCCACACCCACACCCGGACCGACAATCGAATACGTGACATTGACCGAAGAGGAACTTGCCGCGTTAATCGATGAAGCCATCGCCGAGGCCATCGCCGCGACACAGCAGACCACCACCAATGTCTATTATGTGACCGAGGATGACACAGTCACCACCGAAGAAGTGGCGTATGTCTATGAATATTATTACTACGCTGATTATTACGTGAAATACGCCGAAGACCTGATCGCCGAATATTACGCCTTGTATTCCGATCTTGCCTACGAGATGATCGCCGAACTCAACGCCATCGAAGCCGAATTGAGCCAAATGAATGAGACCCTCAATTCCATTGACCAGTCGCTTCAACAAATCAGTTCCACTTTGGAACAAGGGCTTACTCTCGCTGAAGAGACCATCTCCCAGCTCGAAACGGCGGCGCAGACCGCCCAGTCCAATGCGGAAGAATTGAAAACGAATGTGCAGGATATGATGTCGGTTCTGCAAGCCGATCAGGAGGGACGCGTGAATCAGATCTCGCAGATCCAGCCGAACAGCATCCCAACGGATAAACTCTCCGCCCTGCAATCCGCCTTCACGTTCGTGGATTTTGCCAACTCTGCATTGAGCGATAACAAGCTTACCCGCGATGAGTTGATGAACCTTGCCCAACTCGGCAGGAACGCGCAGGTTGGTTTGCAGCAATTCGGCGGCGCGGATTCATTTGGACCTGACTTGACTCAATTTACAGGCAAGTTCGACGAGATCGGTATGCAATTCGCGCGCGGACAAATCCCGCAGGGACGGAACAACCTGAATCAATTCGAGGTATCTCTTGGCTCGCGTCCCGACTTTGGAGGCGGCGGACCCAATCTCCCCGGCGGGGGCGGCGGTCCTAATCTTCCCGGTGGAGGCAGTGGGCCAAGTCTCCCCGGTGGAGGCGGTGGACTTCCCGGGCGTCCATAAGTAAAATCATCGAAGGCTGGCTATACGCCAGCCTTCGTTTTATGATCAGTCAATTGGAAGCCAGTTCATCGAACTTCCTGCGTACTTCGCGAATGTCATCCCACATCAGGGCTTTGGGCGAACCCGGCTCACGCGATTGATTCCTTAACAAGTAGGACGGGTGAAAAATAGGCATCAACCAGCGCCCGTCCATCTCGATCCACTTTCCACGCAGAGTGGTGATCCCTGTTTTTTGCAGTATGGATTGGCACGCCACGTTGCCGGTAAGAAGGACCACAAGCGGGTCAATCATGCGGATGATCTCGAAAACGAATGGACGATAATGTTCGATCTCGCGGTCATTCGGTTTGCGGAACGATTTGCCGTCGTCGCCCGGCGGCATTCGAAACACCGAATTGGTGATATACACATCCGTTTCGGGGTCGAAGTTTGCCGCGAGCAGAATCTTATCGAGCAGTTTTCCAGCCGGACCTACAAATGGCTTGCCCTGGATGTTTTCCTGCGGGCCGGGCGCTTCGCCGATGAGCAGAAGTTTTGCATTCGGATTGCCGCGGCTGATGACAATGTTCGTCCCCGCATCTGCCAGGGGATCGTCCTTCATTGCGCGAATTGCATCGAGCACGTCGTCAAGAGATCGATGCTGCGGTGATGTATCGAACAGACCGGATTGTGACATGGTTGGATAATTTTATCGCATTGTCACGGTGAATCAGATTAATTTTTTACGCTTCACAATCGGACCTCGCGCCTGAATCCGCCAGTCATTAGATCATGGCATCAACCCCGAATTTCCCAAGCGATCATGAATCTCATTGAATGAATCTGCCTGTTGCTGTGTGATGACCTTTGTCTCCACCAGCGCGGTTAGGATGGCGGCTTCGCGCTCGGTTGCGTCGCTGATTTCGGCAAGTTCGGAGTGTCCGAGGCGGTACACCTCTGCTGCATCGTGGACGAGTGTGAACAAGTCGGATTCCTTTTGTGTGATCACTCCCTGCTCCACAGCTTTAGCCAGGATTTCCTCCTGCCGCGCGGCTTGCGCTTCGGGATCGTACGCTTCGCCGCCCATTCCATTCGAGGGCTTCACTGTTCCATCGCCAAGAGCGCGTATGTAATTGATCAAGTCCCAGCGCGCCTGCTCGTCGAGAATGTCCTTCCATGCGGGCATTGCAGTGTTGAATGGCGCGCCGCCTTCGCTGATGCGCCAGAATAGATAGTCGTTTCCCATCATCCGGCTGGAGTGCGCAACCGGAGCTGGGGCGGGATCGAGGGCTGCGCCTGCAGGTCCGTCTCCCATGCCGCCGTCTCCGTGACAGGAGGCGCAGTTGACGGCGTAGAGCGAGGCGCCGCGTCCCAGCGATTCATCATCCACTGAAATTGGGTTGGACAATCCTGCGTATTCCTCCGGAATTTTCGCGTGGTGACGTTCCATCATTCCGTTCCCGCCGCCCATGCCCATGCCGGGCTGCAGCGGTGTTTCTTTTGCGCCGCATGCGGTCAAAAGCAGGGAAAGCAAAAAGAGCAAAAAAAGACGTTTCATTTTCCAAACCACATTCGGGAAATCAAGTTATCCTTCAAAAACAATTGATGATAGAACGCCCCGCCGACATGCAAAACGACAAGGAGCAGCAAGACCGGCGCGATAAACCCATGCAAGGCGCGCGCGGCAAAATCGTAGAAGTCTGCGGGCAGGGACGCTCCCGAGCCGCCGAAGACAATCGGTACAAGCCCTGCCTGCATGGAAAGCGATACGCCGCTGACTGCGATCAGAAAAACGAACAGATACAAGACGGCGTGGACAAACTTGCCAAGCCAATCCAGAAAAACATTCCCCGTCGAAGCGTAGGCGGGTTTGGGCAGTCTCATCCGCGAAATGAAGCGGACGACGATCACAACCAATGTAAAAATACCAATACCCATATGAACTGCAAGCGGCGTGAGTTTGGCGACATCGTCATTCGGCAACCGGCTCATAAACTTGCCGAGCACGAATGCAGCAAAGACGAGAATGACGATCAGCCAGTGCAGTGCAACCTGCATGGGATGATAGCGGGAAGGTGCGTTTTGTAACATAAAGTTTCTCCTTTGGGTTATGCAATGATTTTGTTCCTTCGCGTTTGAACGTACATCAACGCGAGAATAATGACCCATGCAGTCATGCGGATCGTCATCGCCATGACGCTGTCCACCGCGACAACGCTGCGGTAGGCGGTTTGCAGGACGAACATTACCAGCGTATGAATCACAAACGTGGCGACGGCGGCGGGCATGGCGAACCTGTGTCCGCTCCAGATGAGCGCGGCGGTAACGAACACAGTCAGAATGCCAACTGTGTAGTTGTAAACGGGAAGCCAGTTGATCACATAATAGTCGGGGATCTTTCCGAGCAATACTTGTCCGCCCGCAAAGACAGCCATCGCACCGATGATGAAAGCAAGGACGGCGGCGGTTTTATTCAGCGTGCTTTTCATTTTCTCTCCTCTATATTTGTTTCGAATAACGGGGACATTCTTCCGGATGTGCCTGACTTTACACCTCATTCATGCCTCACGCCCCGACTTTTGTCGGGTCTTTGGACACAATCCTTACCCGCCGCTGTAAGCGGATTCCGCCTGCATGTTCCCGAAAAACGAAATGACCTGCCAGCTATCGGGCTGGCAGGTCATTTTGAATGTCAGGGTTTAGTAAATGTCATGCACGGTATTGTAGACGTTGAACTTTCCGGTCGGGGTGATGAGGTCGGGAATGCGCGTGATCTCTTCCAAAGTCGCATCGTCATAGACCACGATCTCGCCGGTCTTGCCGGGCTGGTCGGCGGAGCCCCACACACTGACCCATACTTCCGTGCCGTCCTGGTTGTATTCAAAGTGAACAGCGCGTCCGTAATCGGATACCTCCCAGCACTTATGCACTTCTGTTGGGTCTGCCTTTGCCACCACGCAAACCGTCCGCTGAAGTTTCTCGTCCGAATTCAAGACAAAGTCCACCCAAACCCACTGACTGTTGGGATGCGTCTTGACAAACAGACTGCCCGCGCCGGGGAGTTCGATGTTGCGTACGACCTTCCAAGCGCTGTCGGGGTTGCCTTCGGGGTCTGTACCAATGGCGATCAAGGATGGGGCGCTGAGATGAGGCGTGCTCCAAACGGGACCAAATTCAGGATCGATCCAGTTCGCGCCGCGTCCAGGATGCGGGACTTCAGGCGTATCTACCAAGGCTGTCAGATCGCCGTTCAAGGCATCCACCACAGCGATTTTGTTGGATTGATTTGCCGCCACGAGGAAGTAACGTTTGGAGGCATCCCAGCCGCCATCGTGCAGGTACAGCGCCGCATTGATCATCTTGATGGTGGGATTCATTGGGTCTTGATAGTTGACCATCCATACCATGCCGGTCTCTTTGACGTTTACGATCCATTCCGGTTTGTATTCGGAAGAGACGATTGCCGCCACGCGCGGATCGCCGACATAGGTGTTGGTATCGGATGTGTATCCGCGCACGCTGACCACCTTGAACGGCTCAAGCGTTTCACCATCGAGAATTGTAAAGTGCGAGGGCCAGTAACAACCAACGATGGCGTATTCGTCTCTGAAATCGCCCAATTCGCCGTGATATTTGCTTACCTCGACGGAACGGGCATCGTAGCAGGTTTGTACTTCGGCGACTTTGGCAGGGGTTTCCATCCACAAGTCAACCAACGCAAGTTTACCGTCGCGCCCGATGACGTAAATATAACGCCCTGTGGCAGACATGCGCGAGATGTGGACAGCATAACCGGTATCCACTTTGGCGACAACTTCATAAGTGTCACCGTCAATGATGGCGACTTGCCCGGCATCACGCAAAGTGACCGAGAAGTAGTTTTCCCAATTGCGCGTAGTCTGAGGCGCGGTGGGGCGGTCTTCCGGCTCCACGAAGACCTGCCAGGTGGCTTTCATTTGTTCCATCGACATTTCCGGGGGAGCAGGCGGCTCGTTTTGCAGGTACTTCGCCATGATCTCGGTCTCTTCTTGCGTAAAGAAGCCCTGCTTGCCCCAATCCGGCATGCCTTTGGCGGTGCCGTTGTAAATGATCGAGGAAAGGGCAAGAGTCCCTTTTTGCAGAGTCAGGTCTGGGGTCAAAGCGGGACCCGTCGCCCCTTTGCGCATGGTTCCATGGCAGCCCGCGCAACGGTCGAAGAAAGTCTGCTTCGCCCATGCAAAGTCATCATCACTTAAAGAGACATCCGCGCTGGAGGTATCCACTGCTACATCTTTGCCTTCCATAAGGGATGCGCCGTCGGGCAGGGTGATGAGATATCTGGTAATCAAGCTGAGTTCCGTGCCGGAAAGCGTATCGCCGAGCGTTGCGGGCATCAGCCCTTGCTGGCATACCCCGGTCGGGCATTCAGGCGCGACGAATATATCGGGCTTCAATACCGATTCAAGGATGTACTCTTCAGCAGTCTTTGCCTTGCCAGCATAGGCGCTGTCTGCCAGATGGCTTTCCGCCACTGTGGAAATGTTCGAAAGGTCTGGACCAATAGTGCCGACTGCGCCGGGAATACCGGGGATTGCGTGACATGCACCGCATCCGCCTTTGGTGAAGGCGTCCACCACAGCTTGCGGCTCCAGTTCGACGGGCTCAAAACTTAGCGCTTCTTCCGATGGGGCACACGCCCACAGGATCATGACAACCCCCAAGAATAGCAGGGCTATCCCAAATTTGGTTTTCATATCTGCCTCTCTCTAATTTTTGTGGTGTTTCTCACAAAATATACTTAGGAAAGAAGACAATTTCTGTGATAAAAATCACAGTACATGGTCGTTGTTTGCAAAAAAGAAAGGTCTGTGAAGTTGGCTGGATGATTTCCCCGTGACTTCCATGCGTCCTTTCCAACTCCCTGTTTTCCATGCCTCCAAAGCCAGAACCCTGAGGGCATGGCTGTTTGTTAAAGAGACTCTAAAAACTTCCTTACCGCTTTTTGATACCCCTCCGGGTCATCGTCGCGGATGGCATGACCGCAATTGGGAAATTCCACCAATTGGGTGTTTGTGCGTCTCTCCGCCATTTCCCGAGCATGTTCTGTTCTTACCGCCCAACTTTTGTGACCGTGCAATAAGAGAGTCGGGCAGTTCGAGCCGAGCCAGTCTGCCCACCAATCACCCTTGAGATGTTCCTGCGATTGAATCAACGAGGTGTGGTTGAAGCGGAAGCCCCAGCCGTCCTCATATTCCACAAGGCTTTCCAGAAAATACGGATCTCCCTTATTAAATCCCTTCTCTTCCAGAAAGGAAATGACCTCTTTAATGGATTTAAAGCGTTCACCCCAATCCATCGTCGAGAAAACGGGAATATCGGTCGTGTGTGCACCAGCCTCATCAATAATCATCGCGCGGATATGCTCGGGATGACGGGCGGCAAGCTGGTAGGCGTTAATCCCTCCCAGGGAGTGCCCAAGCACAAAGGCAGGTTTTAAACCGAGCGTCTCTATCACTTGTGCTGCATCGCGGATGTAACTTTCGCGCGAGAATTCCCCGGGATCGTCACTCCAGCCGTGACCGCGCTGGTCGAGCGCGATGATGCGCCAGGAATCACGGAGTGCATCTGCCAGCCCGGCAAACATGCGCGCACAACCGAAATGTCCGTGCAAGGCAAGCAGGGGAGTTCCATCTCCGCCGAAATCGAGATAGGAAAGGCGGACGTTCCCGACATCAATGAAATGCCGTTGAGTCATGGCCTGTTCGTATACGTTTGTTAATAATTTCGCAATACAAAAAGCGTGATGATCGTCAATTGAGCAAGCGGATAATAACTGGCATTATCGAATAATTTGGCTGCAAAGCGCCCTTCGTTTTGGCGTTTGAAAAGCTCATACCCCGGCTTCAAAAGGAGGAGGACACCCGCCAGACCGCTCAGTAGAAGATACAACCAGTTCAGAGAAAGAGGCGAAACGCGCGGCAGGAGCAAACTGACAATGACGGTCAGACCCAGCGTGAGCAGGACGATAAGTCCCGCTGTCTGTGTGCCGAGTTGCAGGGGAATGGTCTTGGCGTGGACGCGCTTGTCTTCCACAGTGTCGTTCCAATCCGCGGGAACATTTTGCCCGCCTATCTCCCAAAAGAAGACCCAGGCAAGCACTAAAAGTACAGGCGGAATCGCGGGAGCCGGGTCCACGACGTAGATTGCGGCGATGGGCCCGCTCGATTTGACCAACCCACTGACGAAGGTCCGCAGGTAGGTAACTTTGAGCAAAAGGCAATAGATCACTTCGAGTACTGCGGCGGCGATCAGAATAACGACGATGAATGGGTTGAGCATGTACGAGCCGATGAGCGCCAACACGAACCAGCCTGAGAACCAAAGCGCTCCGCTTCGATAACTGAGCGCGTTCTGCGCCAGCGGATAACGCAGGTCGGACGCCTCGACCGAATACCCTGCGTTGATTCCCCCTGCGAATTTTTCCTTATCCACAACGATGCCAACAAGATCGTTCAAAGCATAGATGGCGGTATATGCCGCAAATGCCGTGAACAATGAAAGAGCAATGGTCCAAATGGAAGGGAATTCCCCAAGCCACAATAGGGCAACAAATCCCGGCGTGGCGAGGTCCAAAACTCCGTGTGTTGTGCGGGAAAGCGCGAAGAAACGTTTCATTGAAGATATCTCCACTTATTTGTCATTGCGAACGAAGCAACCCCCTGTATGCGGAAGATCGCCTTGCTTGCAATGGCATATTTACTTTTTGAAATGCGCCATGTAATTCACATCTTCCTTGCCCGGCGCAACCTTCCAACTGCCGGTGAAAGGGTTATACATCAGGCTGGCAAGGCGCTCAAAATCCAAACCCGCTTGGCGGTTCCATTCCTTCATTTCAATCGGGCGGATGAGCTTCGAGTAGGTATGCGTGCCGCGCGGGAGCAGGCGCAAAATATATTCCCCGCCGACGATGGCAAACAAAAAAGCCTTGGGCGTGCGGTTGATGGTCGAGAAGAAAGCATGCCCGCCCGGTTTTAACGCCTGCGCGCACGATGCCACCACCTTTGCCGGCTCAGGCACATGCTCCAACATTTCCATACAGACAACCGCGTCATAGGTCCCGGCTTCCTTTTCAGCGAGATCGTGGACGCTTTCGTAGCGATAATCAATGTTCAGACCCTGACTCTGCGCGTGCCTTTTTGCGACATCAATGGACGCCTCGGACAAGTCCAAGCCTGTTACCCGTGCCCCGGCTTTTGCCAACGCCTCGGAGAGGATTCCGCCGCCGCATCCCACATCCAATATCTTCGGGTTCGGAGCGGCGAGTTTTTCCATGATGAAGTTCGTCCGCAAGGGGTTGATGGTATGGAGCGTGCCCATCTCGCCTTTTGGATCCCACCAGATCTGGGAGACCCGGTCGAACTTTTCTATCTCGTTATGGTCTGCATTTTCAAATGATTTCATGTTTTATGTTTATCCGATCTTCTAATATTTTCACAGCCGATTCGACCTCATCTGCGTTGATGTCGTTGAGGAAGACGCAGCCGCCGATGCCGCGCGGCATCGGGACGCGCTGGAGTCCGTTTCGGTGGTAAGTGCGCTCCATCAGCGAAGCCCAGAGCAGGCTCGGGTCCAGAAGCGAAGCGTTAAGCTTGATGCCAAGCGTATCGGTCAGGTTGAAGATGCGTCCCATTTCCTCTTCGGTTAAGAGATTGCGCCCCCGCGCGATCACTGTCGAGAGGAGGATGTCCAGCAGGACGGCTTCCCCGTGCAATAGATGCGCTTCATGCCGCGTTTCCAAACCGTAACTGAAGGTGTGCCCGAAATCCACTTTGCGGGCGAGGTCTTCCTCGAAAAGATTTGGTTCGAGTTCCTCCAACATGCCTTCAATGGCGCGGTCCAGAATGATGCCGCTGTGTTCATCCTGGAAGTGGGCGTCCACGCTTTGCTCGCCGTGGGTTTCGAGCAGGTGAAATAGACAGGGGTCCTTGATGACAGCGAGTTTGATGATCTCGCATAAACCATTCAGGATGTGGCGGCGCGGCAATGTGAGCAGGAAGGATTTGTCGAGCAGGACCATCTGAGGCGCGTGGAAGGCGCCGAGGCGGTTTTTATTGCCGTTGAAGTTGAATCCGGTCTTGATGCCGATGGAGGCATCCACGTAGCCCATGAGTGTGGTTGGAACTTTAATGTAGGGCACGCCTCGGCGGTGACTGGCAGCGACAAATCCAACCAGATCGGTTAGCACGCCGCCGCCGATGGCGATGATCGGCTCGTCGCGGCGGTGGATGGGGAAGGAGTCCAGTTCGTGCGCGATGGAGAGGTAGTGGTCGAGGGTCTTGCTTTCTTCGCCGCCGGGGAATACGACTATTTTTGCCTCCACATGATGATAGGCAAAGTATTCACGGATGGCGGCGGAGTAATGTTTTTCCACGTTACTGTCCACGACCACAAAGCGGCGTGCGTCTTCGATGCGCCCGGCAGAGAGCAAAGCCCAGTTCTGCGGGTGGAACAAGTTCGTGGTGTTGACCACCTCGTATTCGATCAGATGTTGAAATGTAACTTTTCGCGTGCTCATTCTTTCCCTCATACCACCTGACGCCAGTTGTCCCTGGCATCCAAAATCCGGCGGGCGAGCGCCTGAGCCATTTCAAGGCTGTGGTTCTTATAATTGCCGCATTGCTCGATGTTGGCGTACGGCACTTCCGCGGCGGACAGAATGTCGTTCAGGATTCTTTCGTACACATCCATGATGGCTTCGGCACGCCCTTCGTTGAGAAGGATCAGGTAGAAACCGGTCTGGCATCCCATCAAGCCGATGGAGATGAAGTTTTGCGGCGTGTATTTTTGAAAACCCCACAAGAGGAAATGCTCGAAGGAGTGCATTTCCGTAGTGGATAAAAAGGTCGAGTTGGGCTGGTTGATGCGCAGGTCAACGGCATATACCACGCCGCCTTCGCCGCCCGCTGTTGCAGCGCGCAGTTTAACGTGCGGCGCCTTTAACTTGCGATGGTCCAATTCCCCAACTGTACCGGCCTCCCAACCGAGTTGAGTAACGTCTATCATACCTCTCTCCTGTTTTGAGTTGCGGCGACAGTCGTTTTGAAAGCGGCTGCCACCTGCTGTTACACAAATTGTGACAAATGTTTGTAACTGTCCGCGAGCGCCTTTTCCCACGAAGCGACGTGGTGATACAACTCCACGGATGCGTACCCGGAAAAGCCGTTGTCGGTCAATGCCTTGAAACTGGAGGCAAAATCCATCGTCCCTTCGCCAGGGATTTCATGGAAATGAACGATGCCGGTCAGTGTGTTTGCCACCATTTTATCCATTAATAAATTGCCGTTTTCGTCCTTTGTGCTTCGCAGATATATTATGATGGGACGGGCGCGTTCGAGCACATCATAGCTTAATCCCGGCACAGAGATGAGGTAAACAAATATCTCGCTCTCGAATGGGGATTGACCCGCATACAGGTTGTTATAGTTCACGAAGGCGGGTGGTTGGTCGATGTTCACCGATCCCAGAATGGATTCAATTTGTTTCTTTATTTTTCCGTCCGGCATTTCATCGTGGAAATAAATCGGATGCTTGGGATCAACCAACAGGTATTCCGCGGTTTCTGGAAAGTAGATTAAATACTTGGCAAAACTTAGATCCATCTTAAGGTCGGCAGACCATTTGACCAATTTCAGGTTATAACCTTCCTGGGAATCGGAGACGTGCAGGAATTTTGCGTGAGGCGCTGCCTTGCCCAATGCTTCGAGGTAGTTCTGCTCGGAGCAGTAGTTGTGATTCAGGTCAAGGTGGAGTTGGAAGCGGGGTGAGTTGATCTCATTGACGAGATGGATACCCTGTTCGAGCGTCTCGATATACATGCCCGGTTCCGGTTCAATGAGAAGCGTGATATCCTCGTCGTCGCGCAGTTCCTTCAGGCACTGATGGATGCTGTCGGTCAGCAGTTCGCGCGCGTTGACGAACGAATTGCTGACGTGTTCATAGCGGATGAATCCACTTCCGAATGTAACGAGAGGCACGTTTAACTTTCGTGCGACTCGTATCCCGCGTTTGACGAGGTCAATGCGGCGTTTGCGTCCAGCCAGGTCCGGACTCATCAATGAAGGTTCGTGCGGACGCTGAGGGGTGAAAAAATGCGAAGCCGTAGACACGCAGGCGGCGGTTACTTCGAGAGAATCCAACCGCTTTTTGACCAGTTCGAGATATTCGTCGGTGATGTCGAAGGGGTTGAACTGGTCGCGATGGAATGAAAGTTCGATGCCGGGATATCCCGCCTCATCCACGACTTCAATGGAACGTAAAAAATCCAGATTGGTCAAGCCAAATGTGCTGTAACTCAGTTTGATCATGGTGTTGCTCCGAAAGCCTATACATGCCCTGCCGCCGGCGTGGAAAACCGCCCTTGCACGGAAACCAAATCCGTTCGGGCAGCGCGGCTTGTTGGTTGGTAATGGCGGTCTTTTTAGGCGGGACGTCCACGCCTTATGGTGTTGGCAATTTGGGATTTTACCATGCGCTTGTGACGAATCATGCAATCAAATCCGAAAAGCGATGGTTTTCCATTACTCCCGTTGGCGTGTCACGAATTGAGAAGTTCTTCCAACGCGGCTTCGATTGTCCATTTTGATTCGGGTTCCTGCGTTGAGGGTAGTTCATCACGCAATCGCGCGGCGTGTTCTTTGACGAAGTGAGTGGCGGCGGGGTGATTTAGAGTCAGGGTCAACAGACCAGCCGCGAGGTCGGGGTTGAGGCGTACTTCAAGGGAAGCGATTCCAGTCAACGCTTCGAGGATAAGCGGTTTTGAATAAATATCGCGCGCAAGCCGCAAAGCATCCAGCAGAAGAGTTCTGGCTTTGTAAGAGTCGCCTGTAAGATGGCTGATCTCGCCGAGATGAATCAGGTTTTTGGCGATATCCCATCCGACGATGTAATCGCCGAAGGTCTCCAAACTTTTTTGGAGGAGCGATTGCGCTTCTGAAAAATTTTCCTGCGCCATTTCCACGAGGGCAAGATAACGATAAGCTGTTCCCATGCCCCAGCGATTGCCGGAGAGTTTGCACAACTCGAGGCTTTCCTGTAGAAAGGCGCGGGCTTCATCATGATATCCCAATCTGACCAGTGTGGGACCAAGGTAGTTCAAGCCAAGGGCAATGGAATGCGGGTCGCCGAGCCTGCGCCAGACCGCCATACCTTCCAACATTTTTTCGCGCCCATAAACGTAATTTCCATGTAGGCTGGCGATGTACCCGAGGTTATAGATGGCATAGGCGGCAAACCAGTCGTACCCGGCGGCTTGCGAATATTCAAGACCTTCCTCCATCAATTCACGCGCGCGTTCCATGTCGCCGTTCAAATGCGTGATCACCCCAAGATAGATCAACGAGTCGGTCATCAGGGCATGTTCTTCGAGCGCGCGAAGGATGGTAAGACTTTCTTCCATGAGAGCCTGTGCCCGGTCGAAAAATCCTTTGCGGAAACACAGCATGCCCTGCTGGGTGAGAGCGCTTCCCAGCGCACGCCTGGATTCTCGGTCTTCGGGCTTCGCCCTTAATGCGCGGATGAGCGGCTCGAAATGTTCAATGCCTTCACGGATCAGACCGCTGACTTCGAAAAACCATCCCAAACTGCGGACCGCCTCATCCGCCGCCGAAACCTGTTCCCGCTGAATGGACCATGCCCACGCTGCGCGGAGATTATCCATTTCGCCGAGTAACTCCTGCATGGCTTCATGCTGACGCGCACACTTCAACGCCCACTCGCGCTCCGCGGCAAAGCGCAGGTAATAATTGCTGTGGGCGTCGCGCGCTTCAAGGCTTTGGGACGGCTGTTCCTCCAAATGGTACAAGGCATACTGGCGGATGACTTCATGTAAATCATAGCGGCTGTCTCCGGTGCGCCGTACCAATGATTTGGCGGCCAGAGACGACAAAAGGGGCAAGGTTGCGCCCGCGATCTTCTCTGCCGCAACACGATCGAACCCGCCGTGAAAAACGGAGAGGCGGCTCAGGGCGGCGCGTTCCTTGTCAGATAACAGCCGCCATGAATGGTCGAAGGATGCTTTCAGAGAACGGTGTCGTTCTGGAATGTTGTGCATGGAGGTGGCAAGGAAATCAATGTTCGATTCGATTTCGCGCGCAATTTCCTTGCAGGAGAGCATACCCACCCACGCCGCGGCAAGTTCGAGTGCCAGCGGAATCCCTTCGAGCAGTTGACAGATATGAAGCAGGGCGGGTCGTTCCGATTTGGTCAATTTAAATTTGGCATTGATGCGCTGCGCCGATTGAAGGAACAATGCCACGGCGCTGTATTCTTCCAATTTGTCTGAATCGGTTGGGGGCACGGACAAGCCCTGCAGGTCGAATATCCATTCGCCTTGCAGGTTCAAACGTTCGCGCGAAGTGCATAGGATTCTAATATTGGAAAACCGCTGGAGGATCTCTCCGACCAAATCCGCCGCGGCGGAGGATTGCGCCAGCAGATGTTCGAGGTTATCCAGAACCAGAAGCGCAGGTTGGTCGATGGAATGTGCCAGGTAATCGAACAACTGCTCCTTTAAATCCACAGGACCTGAAAACGAGAGGTCGAATGCTTCGGCAATTGCGGGGACGATCAACTCTGTTGAAGTGATGGAAGCAAGCGGAACGTAGTAGATGCCGCTGGGGAACATCTCGCGATTGTAGGTTGCAAATTCGATGCCCAGCCGCGTTTTGCCGATTCCGCCCGGACCGATGAGGCTGATGAGGCGGCAGCCGGCGTTTGCCAGCAGATGATTGATTCCGCTGAGTTCGTTTTCACGCCCCACCAGCGGCGCGGGCGGGATGGGAAGATTCGTTTTTGGAAGGGGGGAAGAGATTGGGGAAACTGTAGCAAGCCCTTCGGTGGGTCGGAGGCGGCGGGCGATCCGTAAAAAATTGTCACGTTCGGCGGGCGGGATTTCCAGTGCCTCTGCCAGCAGTTCCGCGATCTGTATCGAAGGGCGGCGCTCTTCTGATTCGATCTTTTCAATCGTTGCATGTGAACAACCTACGCGCTCCGCCAGCGCGCTTTGCGTGAGGTCGAGCGCTTTGCGGCGTTTTTTGAGCCAGAGACCGAAAGACAGGTCGGCGTTCATGCCGCTATTTTAGTTGATTTTCAATGGCGTGCTGCGACTTATATCGCTTTTTTCGGGATGAGGTAGACCATCTCTGTTTCAGGGAAACGCCCATGAGAAGAGCGGTCTGTTTGTATGGGTTTTTGTAGGGGTTTCTGGGTGGGAAACCCTGACCAAAAACAAGGGGTGGAATGTTTTAATGCGGGCGTTGGCGAAAGGAATGATATGCCCCATTTGTTTCTTGAAGACGTTTTTGTTGATGAAGTTCTTGAATTTTTACAATGCCGCAGGCAGACCCCCGGTTTGGATCATCTAAACACTCTGATTCGCGCCTTTATTCAAAAAGTTCCCTGGGAAAGTGTCTTTCGAATTATCAAGCGAAACATCGTGGTGGAGACCTCGCAATGTCCGCGTTGGCCTGGGGAGTTTTGGAACGATGCCATGAATTTTAATGGCGGAGGGACATGTTTTGAGATCAACTACGCCTTTTACAGCCTCTTGAAAACGCTGGGCTATGAAGGATACATGACGGTAAACGATATGGAGGAAGCGCAGGATTGTCATGCGGCGATTGTGGTTGTCTTGGACAGCCAGAAATATTTGGTGGATGTTTCCATCCCCCTGCCGCGCTCATTTTCTTTTTCCCCAAATGCGACAACTTTTCTTTATACGAACTGGCTTAATTTCACCATCGAACCCCTTGGGGAAAACCGTTACACGGTCAGCCGCTCTCCTCATGCCCGCAGCTATATCTTTACGCTGGATGATACTCCCGTTGATCTGCACGATTATGAAGATATTCTCGAAAACGATTATGGATCGCAGGGATATTTTTTGGACCGGGTTGTGATCAATAAAATGATCGGCGAAATCGCCTGGCTTTTCAACAGTAACACAACGCCTTATAAGTTGGAAGCGTTCAATCACTCGGGGAAGCATGAGATTCCTATAAACCCTGAAAATACAGCGGAATTTCTTGCGGATTGGTATCAACTGCCACAAGACAAAATTTCCACCGCCTTGTCGTTGGTGGAAGAAATGAAAAAGACGCATCCGCCTCAGACCCTTGCAACACCCGCTGTTTTGGAAGATCGAAATGAATAACAACACGGTTTATGAGTGGATTTTACGGACAGTGTTTACGGTTTCATCCCGCGCAAAAAGTCTGGACCGGATGGAACCGCATCTATCCCTTCTCATTCAGCCGGGCGACGAAATCCTTGACCTTTGCTGTGGAACCGGCTTCGCCTCTTTCTGGATGGCGGAGCGGGGAGCCAGCGTCACAGGCATGGACTTCGCCTCGTACATGATCGCGGAGGCAAAAACGGAGGCGTCACAACGCGGCCTGCCGGTGGTGTTCATCGAAACGGATATTTTCACACGTGATTTGGGTCGGGAGCGTTTCGACCTGATCACTTGCTTCGACAGTATTTCGGATTTCCCGATCTGCGACTTTGCGCAGTTGGAGGAAAGGATCGCTGGCGCGTTGAAACCCAACGGGCGTTTCGTCGTCAAATACGTGGACGGCGCTTACAAATACATTCAGGGATCCGTCGAGCGTGAAGGGGTATATCAGGAAGCGCCGGAGCGAATCACCTATCGCTTCAAGGAGTACCTGCCCGATGTCGGCGCGAGCGTGAACATCATCCGAAACGAGGCGCGCGGGGAGGAGTATGAGCGCAGAGGGTATGTATACACTCCGCCGATTGTGCGTATGGCAATGGGCAATCTGTTCGAATTGGATCAACACATTGTATTGGACAAAGACCAGTTTTTGGATGTATTTACCAGGCGGACATAGATTCGGATTGCCTGGGTTTGTGGGCACACTGCCGCCCATTATGGATGACCATAGGATTTAAAGTGGAATTCTCCATCCGTGAATCGAATATTGTCGAGGGATGCGCGATGAAATTGTTGACTTTGGAAGATTTTGCAACATGGCTGGAATCTTATGGCAGAGCCAGCATGGAAAACGACCCGCAAGCCTCCGCTGAACTCTTCGCGCAAGACGCCTGCTATTATGAAAATCCATTCGATGAACCCATGACGGGGCGCAGCGCAATCTTTCAATATTGGGATGAAGGCGCGAAAAAATTAAAGGATAAAGTTTCGGCATATGAGATTCTTTCTGTAAGAGACAACCTTGGCATTGCGCGCTGGCAGTCGAAATTCACTGTCGTTGAATCGGGCAAACGTCTAGCGCTGGATTGCCTGTTCGTAGTCGGGTTCAACGATGAAGGGTTGTGTAAAACTTTTCGCGAGTGGTGGCACATTCGAGAAATCACACGCGGATAAAAATCAAAAGCTAAAGCCGCTTTGGGCAGCGGAATCGAACAATCTTTCTTAAGGAGTAAAAACATGAACATCCTATTCAACCTTTATGTCATCCTCATCCTGCGGGTCCTGCACGTTGGAGGCGGAATCTTGTGGGTGGGGACCGCTATCTTCTACCTGTTCCTGCTGGTTCCTGCAGTAAAGGCTGCCGCGCCTGCCGGGCAGAAAGTCATGCAGAATCTGGGCCCGCTTATGGGACCTTTCATGGGCATTGTCACCACAGTCACCGTCGTTTCAGGCGCATTGTTGTACGTCCGCTTCTTCAATGGAGGCTTGGACTGGATCTGGAAAACCGGTGCGGGGCTGGCCTTTACCATTGGCGCAATTGCCGCGCTTGGCTCCTATATTTTGGGATCGGCATACTTTGGAAAGACGCAGGAGAAGATCGGCGAATTGGGTGCGGTAATGGAATCTGCTGGCGGACCGCCCAAGCCTGAACAGATTAAAGAAATGAATCGTCTTCAATCTTCGCTGATGAAGGCGTATCAAATCGATACAGTCCTGCTGGTGATTGCTTTGCTTGCAATGGCAGTGGCGCGTTATTTGTGATCATTTCAAGGGACAGCTGACTGAAAAGTGGCTGTCCCTGCTATCCATACCGACCATGATCGCTCGCATCTGGCGCGGAATTGTCCGTGCTACCGACTCCAAAGAATACCTCCAATACCTGCGTGGGCAGATTGCCCCTGTCTATCAGTCGGCGGAAGGCAATCGAGGAGTGTCTATTCTCCATAACACGCAAGGCGAGTTTGCCAGTATTCTCCTGCTTTCTTTCTGGGAATCGCGTGAAGCAATGGATCGTTTTTCCGACCCGCAATTTCAGTCAGAGTCCAGCCGCGAGAATCGAAATTTCCTGCTCGCTCGCGAGTCAACTGCGGCGGTATATGAAGTTTTCACCTTTAAGGAAATCAAAAGATAGTAGCCGGGATTGAACCGCTTTGGTGTGGGAAGGAAGATTGTGAAACAAAATTATAAGCGGCCAAAACATGCAGGCATATCGAATAAAGAATTAACGATTTGGCACATAGAAGCAACACACTTTATCTTATAACGATTGTCTCTAATGAGGCAATAGTTGCAATATCTCTAATAACAAAAACAAGGAGTTTGTCATGGAATTTATGGAAAAAGAAGCAAAACTCAAGGGTCTGATTTGTTCATTCTTGAAACTGAGCGCTTGACGCTGCGACGTCAACAAATGGACGATGTGCCATTCCTTGTTGGCTTGTGGAGCGACCCTGATGTCACCTGCTATGTCGGCGGAGCGCGCGAAAAGGACTTCCTTAAAAACGCATTTGAAGACACGGCAAAAGACCCGTTTGCAGAAAAATACGACCTTTGGGTGACTCTCGACAAAGCAACTGGTCAACGGCTTGGTCATTGCGGCATCGTGGATAAGGAAGTGGATGGAAAACCTGAATTTGATTTATGCTACTTCCTGACACCATCTGCGTGGGGCAAGGGATACGCTACTGAAATTGGAAAAGGTCTTGTCCGTCATGCGCGTGAAGAATTGGGTTTGAAACGGGTGATCGCATTGATCGATCCTGAAAACACGGCATCCCAACATGTGGCGCTCAAACTTGGGCTAGCCCTCGAGCGGGAAATCATCCGTGACGGCGAAGTGCCGCGCAGGATATACTCGATTGAATTTGATTGATTGTCCAGGTTTTCAGCATAGACAGGAGGCAGCCAATGTCCGCCAACACTTTCCTCAAACGCCATTCTCTAGGGATGGGTCTCGTTCTGATGTTCCTTTACACGTGGACGATAGACCTGTCGAATTCGGGCATCCTGCCGTTTAATGTTCCATTTGCAGTCGTGCTCACAGTTGGTTGGGGATTCATATTTGTTTCCTTGTTGATGACATGGCTGACGCTCGGCAAAAAAGCGATGGCGGCGTTGTTCAAACAATTCTTCCTCTGGCGCGTGGGCTGGAAGTGGTACCTCGTCGCCATCCTGCTTTTGCCCGCTTTGCAATTCGCCTCGGTTTACCTGACCTCGCTGCTGACTCGCGTTCCCATGGATTTCAGCCACCTGATGATTCGCGATGTCGTCCAGCTCGACGCACCGTTGCTGGTGTTGGTTATTCCCTGGCTTTTCTTTGAAATCCTTACCAACGGCGAAGAGATGGGTTGGCGCGGCTACGTCTTGCCACGCCTGCAAGCAAGGTATAATGCGCTGGTTTCCAGCCTGATAGTTGGAGTGATTTGGAGCGTATGGCACCTGCCAAAGTTTATGGGAACAGGCATGAGCGGTGAAAGATCCTTTTTCTGGTTCACGCTCGCTCACCTGGCATTGGCGGTTTTATACACCTGGCTGTACAACAATACGCGCGGCAGTCTCCTGCTCGTGACTCTTTTTCACGCCACAGGAAATACCGCCGGGATGTTCCTGCCCGTTTCGTTTGCCGTTTCAGGCGGGATCATGCAGAACATGCTGACCATCTTGTATATCATTGCGGCGGTGATTGCGATTATTGCTGCCAGTCCTGCTCATCTTTCGCGGACTGAAGAGAAGCAAATACAACAGGCTTTTAATAATTCCACTATTGAAAACAAAAGGAAGTTTGCATGAAACAATTGTCATTTTTGAATGTTGCGTTAAAAACCGTCTCCGTTCACACGGTCACATATTTCATCATTGGGCTTTTGTCGTTTATGTTTTTGGATTACGGCGCCAAGTACGCTGACCCCATTGTGTCTAATTTCATGCGCCAAACGGACCATCCGCTTGTTGCGGCAGGTCCGTTGTTTCAAATCTTGCGCGGACTGCTATTTGGAATCGTGTTCTATATCTTGCGCGAGAACATCTTTCTGCACAAACGCGGCTGGCTGACACTCTGGCTTTTGCTTGTGGTCGTCGGTGTTCTGTCTCCCTTTGGCGCCGCGCCCAGTTCAATCGAAGGGATGATCTACACAGTTTTGCCTGTTTGGTTCCATTTTGCAGGCTTTCCAGAGGTCTTCATCCAATCAGGTTTGCTGGCTTTCCTGACATACTATTGGATCAATAATCCCGAAAAAAAATGGCTGGGTTGGTTCTTTGGAATATCCATGACGCTTGTTGTTCTGCTATCGCTGTTGGGTGTTTTGTCGGCGTTGGGCGTTTTGCCGCCGGCGGGATGAATCGAACTGGGATATATTCGCACCCAGGAATCCGAAGGCGCAAGCTTAATTCAATGTATTGCAAAAATGCACATCGTTATATGGCAAGCCCTGCCTGCTGGGTTGGGACAAACCCATTTCTGATAATGGATAATCCGTTGCGTGAATTGATGTAAAAGCTTAAAAAACTCATGCCTGCTATCAAAAAGCCGTCCGATGATCATCGGACGGCTTTTTGATCATTGATTATTTGACTAGATCCTGATGGGATGGTCTTTTGTCAGGATATGATTTGATCAGCACAGCTCGAACCGACACACGATTGTCATAACTGTTTAGGGATTCGTTGTAATTTTTGCATGTGATCAGCGTCAGCCACGGATCCTTCTCGTGTTTGAACACGGTTCGCTCGGTCGGTTTGACAACTTTGTTTCCGCGCACTTCAAAAACGTAGGCATAACCGTATGCGTGAACAATGATTTGGTCTCCCCATTTCAGTTTTTCAAGGGAGGCGAATGCGCCAGGCAGTCCATTTGCCTGAGTCACATGTCCTGTCAGGACACTGTTGCCATTCCATGACGGGAAAGCAGTTCCTTCGAGCCATCCGGCTTCTTGTTCACTTAACCATGAGAGCTTCCAATCCCCATCCGAAAGTGGTACACCAACGATGGGTAGTGAAATTTTTAGGGAGGGGATTTCCAACCAAACATCGGTGGCAGTATATTTCATTGCTTCTGGCTGTTCGGGCAATAAGGTGATACGCCCAGGTGCAAAGCCTGTAGCAGGTATTTCGTCTGGCAGCTCCTCCAATGGTGTGGAGGTGGAAGGAGTTGTTTGTCGATTCCAAACGACTTGATTGGATCCAATTAAGGATATTCCCAGCACATTTTCTTCTTCGAAGTTGTCATCATTGTCTACATCCACTCGTGCAAATGCCTGATTCATGACTTGATTGGTATTGCCATCCACAGTAACCCGGAACGTAATAACGACTTCATTATCTGCGGTTGCTTCAGTTAAATTTCCATCATCGGGACCAATAGTTCCCTGCCATTGGATCCGATTGTTCGCAGCATCATACCCGCATGAAGAAGTTGGCACGGCAGTCAGACTTAGAGGTGGCGAGGCGGATACAGCTGTCGTTGAAGAGCCCTGTGGCGCACATAGAACACTGTTGAGTACATATGTAGTTCCAACTGGTATGGCATCTGTTACTTGAACTCCAATGGCGAAGGTATTTCCACTGTTGATCCAAACTAGGCGATACTCCAGTTGGGGAAGTCCAGCATCATCAAAGGTCTTAATCACGGAGGGCGGATCGAAGATGCCATCCACGGTGTCGCTGTCGACGGCACAGCCTTCATTGGGGGTGTTGGAGGCGGAGCAC
>CAZLWG010000014.1:0-72042 GCA_964563315.1 uncultured Anaerolinea sp.
CTTCTTTCATGCCGCAAAGGTTCCTGTTAGGCAACTCAGGTTAAGATGAATAATATCCCTTCCTTAAATAACTGATAAATTTTGAACCTTTTTCTGTAATAACAACAACTAACTTTGAGAAAATTATAACGACTGGAGGTTCGCCCACTGTTTTCTTCCTTGTTTCATGTTAAAATTGTACCTGTAAGTCAAGATAGGGCATAATGATTACATGACAGACCTTCGTAAATCTTTTTTTGGTGTTGTTTTTTATTTGTTGGTTGTATTAGTGCTCGGCTTGTTGGATCGTACGGACACGCCAATCATTAATTTTGCAGCTTATTTTTATCTTACTGCAATATTCTGTGTAACGATAATGGTTTTCGTGCCTTCACTCCACAAGGTTCCTGTTGTTGCCCCCATTGTTTTTTGGGGCGCCATCTATTTTGCCTTGTTGAGATTGATTGACCGTTCGCGTACCGCCTCCGTTGACGTGGAGGTGGTACTTTTAGAACTGGTGTTGCTAGAGACAGGCGTGTGGTTGTCTTATCAGCTGGCAGTTGCAATCGACCGGTCTGAATCCCTCATGGATTTGTTGGCGCATGGTACATTTCCACATCGAGCCGTTGAAATTGACAAAGCGTCTGACATTATTAAAGTCGAATTTAGCAGAAGCAGACGCTATCACCGCCCTTTAGCCTTGTTGGTTGTAAATATTCTCCCGAAAGATGAAGAAGCTGTCCGTGAGATGTTGAAGAGTCTCCAGCGCGATATGCTGTCGCGTCTTTCCAGCGCCCGGATTGGCCAGGCAATAAGTAGTGTGATTCGGCAAACCGATCTGTTGATTCGTGATCACGTTGGGATGTATATGGTGTTGTGCCCAGAGACAAATTTGGAAAATGCGGGACTGCTTGCCATTCGCATCCAAACGACAGTGGAGGGCAAGACTGGACTGAGTGTCAAGTGTGGGATTGCTGCTTTCCCTGATGAGGCGTTGACTTTTGATGACCTGCTCCATGCAGCCCGAGAGCGCTCTTTTAAGGTAGATCCTGGTCAGGTGTAGTAGAAGGTGAATATTTGTTTGTAATAGCGATGGCAATTCTAATGTATAAAGATGATACTGCCTGGATAAACTCATTCAACCCAGAAAAAAGAATTTTCGTGGGACGTTCGTACCTGACGATAAAAAGAATCATGGATCTCTTGATAATTTTATTGGCACTTCCGGTTTGGGGGCCTGTGTATCTCGCTGTTACCCTTGTGATTTTAGTTACATCTCCAGGAGCGCCTGCGATTTTTACACAATTGCGCACTGGAAAGGGCGGAAAGCGGTTTCAAATGTACAAATTTCGATCCATGGTTCCCAATGCTGAGACGTTGAAGGAAAAATATGCGCATTTGAACGAACTACAATGGCCGGATTTTAAGATAACTAACGACCCACGCGTTACTAAAATCGGCAGGATTCTACGAAAAACCAGCCTTGATGAGTTGCCGCAATTAATTAATATCATCAAAGGCGAAATGAGCTTGGTCGGTCCCCGCCCGACTTCTTTTGGCTCTGAAACATATCAATTATGGCAAACGGAAAGGCTGGACGTGATGCCGGGATTAACAGGCTTGTGGCAAATAGTTGGCCGCGCCCAACTTGAATTCGATGATCGCCTTCGCTTGGATATTGCTTACATAGAACGTGCCAGCATCTGGTTTGATATTAATATTTTATTTCGGACCGTGGCAGCGGTTATTAATAAACGCGGGGCTTATTGAGCCACGGAGGGCAATACATTATGATTCAAAAAGCATTTAAATCTCCCTTGTTTTATCTTTTTATCTCATTATATATTATTGCCGGTTTCCATATTTTGACTTTTGACAATAATATTGGGAAGGGATTTCTTTCTGAAGACCATTATTTCGAAAATGTCGGAGCGCTCTCCTTCTTTGTTGCGTCCCTCTTGTTTTTTAAAGGGTTTTGGAACCTTAGAAATGTAAGATCTGAAGAAACTGCTTTTAGACTGAAACGTATAGTTGTTCTTGGACTTGCTGTATTATTTTTCTTTGCTGCAGGCGAGGAAATCAGTTGGGGTCAGAGGATATTCAGCATACAGACACCAGAGTTATTAATGAAGGTTAACGCGCAAGAAGAGATAACGGTCCACAACATCTCCTTTTGGGGAATGCAGATTCCGTTCGAAACCATGTTTGATGTACTCTGGTTGTTTTTGATTGTTATTGTGCCGTTTGCGTCTCTGTATAAGCCGGCCGGCGAGCGGCTTGAGCGTTTTCTGCCAATTACCCATTGGGGAGTTGGAATGCTGTTCTTGTTTAACTACTTTTGGGCGAAATTTGCTAAATTGTATTATGCAGACTTGTACGTATTTAATTTAGTGTCTTTGCCGTTTGTGCAGGCAGTCCAAGAAATAAAGGAAAGTAATTACAGTGTATTATTTATGATTGCCGCATTATACATTTTGATTCGAACATCCGGCGCAGGAGAAGAATAATTACTATGATGTTTATTTATTCATTCGCTGGTGCAAGTTGAACTCTACTTTTGAGACAAGATTTGAGTTTTATAACCCTTTTCGCGAATTTGCAGCGGTTGAAAAATATTGGTGCGAGTTGCAAGCAAGGTGCAGTCATCATTATTTTCTTTCATGGGGATGGATTTCAACTTGGATTAAGAATTTACCTGAAAGTACTGACATCCGCTTGGTAGTTGGATTTATGGATGATGATCCTGCCCTTGCATTTTTTGTGGGCGTTTCATCGAAGGGCCGTCGTATACTTTCTTTAAATGCTACGGGTTTTGAAAAATTCGATCAATTGTATTTGGAATATAACCATGTTCTAATAACACCACACCACAGATTTGGTTTGGAGGAATTGCTGCAGGCAGTTTCAACTTTATCATGGGATGAATTTAACATGCCGGGGGTTGATGCGGAGTTTGCACGGCAGACAGAAATACTAAATCCAATTAGCGATCAGGAGTTTGTGCGTGCAATTCTCCTCGAAAAATCTTCTGCTCCTTACGTTGATCTCGATAAAGTCCGCTCTCATGAACTAGATTATCTTCGGCTATTAAGCCAAAATAAGCGAAGTCAAATACGGCGCTCCATCAAAGAATATGAGAAAACAGGTGAAATTAACGTGGCAGAGGCGGCGGATAAAGCCCAGGCACACCAATATTTTGAAGAACTGGTAATGCTGCATCAGCAGGAATGGCATCGACGAAACAAAGCGGGAGCTTTTTCTAATGCGTTTCTTTTAAGGTTTCATACAGATTTGATTGATTCGCGATTCGATCTTGGGGAGATTCAAATTATGAAGATATTCAATCCCCAAATGACAATAGGGATTTTATATAATTTTGTCTATCGGGGGAAAATCTATTTTTATCAGAGTGGTTTTAATTACTTACCTGGAAATGTGTATCGTCCGGGCCTTGTGTCACATTATCGGGCAGTTATTCGAAATGCTGAAAGAGGCTTTTCCACTTACGAGTTTATGGCGGGAGACGCCGATTATAAATTCAGCCTTTCCACTGATTCGAGACAGATGTATTGGGTTAAATTACTTCATTCGCCATTTTATTATGCTCTTGATAAGTGCACTCAGCGTATTAGACACAAAAAAGAAGCCGCATTGCGGTTTCTAAGTGCATTTTGGAGTGCCGGTAAATTACTATAATATTGTTGCTAGATTTGCGATGTGATACTAGAGATGGTTGACATGCCAAGCCCAGCATTATTTTGACATATGAGGTGCCGGATATTCCTCTGTTTGGTGCTACAGTACTTTGAATTTAGGTGCTCTTAGAACCCTTGACGTCACAATGTTATATTTAAACAGGGCAATGTTATAATGTAATTTAATTGCCGTATAAACACCGAAAGGAAAAGCCGTGATACTCAGAAGAGATTACCCCTATGCCTTGCTTGCAGTATTGCTTTCTGTCCTTGCAGCCATGGCAGTTTCTGATTTGAGTAGATCGATCGGAACTATTGCTTTATTGGGTTTGATGGGCATAAGTGTTGTCATGGCTATAATAGTAAGCCCAAGTCTAGGTGCAAATATATTACTAATTGCAGTGTTTTCCAATGTGTCGCGGCAACTAACTGATAATGGATTGCCAGGTGTTATTAAGCCTTTGGTTGTGATTGTTTTCGTGGCAATTTTGGTTAGAAGTTATTATGTTGGACAAATCCCCCTTCATCGCCCGAAAACAAGACGAATAGAAATCTTCCTGATAGCTTATTTTTTTGCAGTGGCAGCGACTTTCTTCGTCTCTTCAGATCAGGATCTTACTCTGGAGCGCATCATTGATATTGGCAAGGATATCGTAATTATATATTGTATACTTTTTTGTCTTCGACGTCCTCGGGAATGGAAATTGGCAATTTTTATAATAGTTTTGGTTACTGCAGGTTTGAGCATGCTTGGGCTGTATCAGGTTGCTACGGGAAACTATAGCCAGGAATTTCTTGGCTTTGCCCGTGTGGATACTGACAATCGGCTTGGCGGACCTATTAATGAGCCTAATATGTGGGGGCAGGTATTGGTCGCCATCATCCCATTTGCCATTTTCGGGTTTTTGCGAGAATCGGCACGAATGAAGTTTTTTTATGCAAGTGCGTTGGTGATCTTATTTATAGAATTATTGAACACATACAGCCGCGGGGGATATCTTGCTTTTTTTGTGGTTTTCTTCCTAATCGTAATATTTTTTACGAAATCCAATCCTTTGATTATTTCCGGGATCGCAGCCGTTATGTTGCTGACACTCCCGCTTCTTCCTGCCCGGTATGTCGACAGGTTTCAAACGCTTTATTCCCTCTCTGATGAAAATTCAAATATCATCTATCAGGAGTCTTCCTTTCGCGGGCGGACTAGCGAATTGTTAACGGGATGGACCATGTTTATTGAACATCCTCTTTTGGGAGTGGGCGCGGCAAACTACCCAATAAATTATCAAAAATACACACAGATTGTTGGTTTAGAAGTCCGCTCTGAAGCGAGGGAAGCTCATTCCCTTTATGTCGAAATTCTTGCAGAAACAGGCATAATAGGTTTTCTTGCATTCGCCGGTATTGTTTTTTTTCTGTTCCGGGGATTGGCTCGGATGAAATCTGAGATCGTAATGTCCGGAAATCAAAAAGAATGGTTATCTTATATTTCTGCCGTTCAAGTGTCCTTGATTGGTTACCTTTTTTCGGCTATTTTCCTTCATGGCGCGTATATTCGGTTCTTTTGGATTCTTACAGCCTTGTCTCTGGCATTGCTTCAGATTTTGTATGAAACTTTGAGTAGCAATCAGCGTCTTTCTCAAATCCATCGAGGCGAACCTTCTTGAAAGATCTGTATTCTGCGACCCATGAAGATACAAAAGAGAATGTTGCACGAAAAGCTGGACGCGGAATCGTCTGGAATTTTTTAACTTATGCAATTGCGAAAGGGGGCGTTCTAATTAGCACATCAATCCTTGCTCGTTTGCTAAGTAAAGAGGACTTTGGGCTTGTATCTATTGCTGTAATCGCTGTCAATTACCTCTCATTTGTAAAGGATTTGGGATTGAGCGTCGCTTTAATCCAGCGAAGAAATGATGTTGTGCGAGCTGCTGATACCGTATTTACCATTAATTTGATATTAGGTTTCTTTCTATCTACAATCACATATTTCCTTGCGCCCTGGATGGCGAATTATTTCAATGAGCCCATGGTGACGCCGGTCCTTCGCTGGTTAGGATTGTCGTTTGCCATCAATGCTTTTGGTGCGGTACATGTCGTGTGGCTTATGCGCGAATTGGATTACCGCCGGAAATTTGTCCCTGATATGGGAAACACTTTGGTCAAAGTAGCAGCATCCATTGGCTTGGCAGTGGCAGGTGCAGGTGTGTGGGCTCTTGTTTTTGGGCAATTGTTAGGAGCATTGGCTTCGGTTATTCTGCTCTGGATAGTGAACCCCTGGCGCCCGCGTTTGAACATTCACTTGGATATGGCCGGCTCCTTGATGAAATTTGGATCGTCCATAGTAACAGGCGATATATTAAGTGTTTTTATTGACAATGTAGGGTACATTATTGTTGGCAGGGTATTCGGCGTGGTTCAATTGAGCGTTTACACACTTGCATTCCGTCTGCCCGAGATTCTGCTGATGGGGAATCTTTGGGTGATGAGCGGAGTTACATTTCCAGCTTTTTCATCCATTCAAGATAAACCTGAGGAGATGAGGCGCGGCTCCCTGATGTCCATCAGGCTTATTCAAATGCTGGCTGCCCCCATATCTTTTGGATTGTTTCTTGCGGCCGACCCTATTGTAAGGGTAGTGTTTGGAAATCAGTGGCTTGAAATTATCCCTCTTTTGCGACTATTAGCAATCTATTCTTGGATATATTCTATTGGATATCATGTTGGAGATATTTACAAGGCAATTGGACGCCCAGATCTCCTTGTTCGTCTGGATATCCTTACTTTGGTGGTTATTATTCCTTTGCTGTTGGTTGGCTCTCGTTTCGGGCTTACCGGAATTATCGTTGGGCATATAATAAATGTCGTGATCAGAAGGTCGGTAGGTTTTGCCATGGCGGCCCGTTTTGTTAATGTGAGTGCAAAGGATATTTTCCGTGAACTCGCCCCTTCAATGGCTGGCATTATGTTTATGATTCCCGTTGTACTTGTGACCACTTTCTTTGTAAAAGATTTCAACCCATTCATTCAACTGACTCTCATCGGGCTCTTTGGAGCGCTTTCATATCTTGCTGTTTTGTGGCAGTTGGAAAAAGATAATCTAATTCAGCTGGTCAGAATTGTTTTTATAAAAAATGACGTTAAAACCACTTCTTCACCTGTCGATTGAAAGTAATTAGATGACTTTAAAGTTAAATGCCCAATCTCCCGGTCTTTCCATTGATTGGCGTTTTTTTCTGGGTATTTCGGAAAAGAGTAAAATCCTCGTCATTGGGCAACAATGCGAAGAGGTGGGAGAGATCTTCAACATGCTTGGAGTCTCGTCCGTAATGCGCAGCCGTGACATTAGGTCTCTGCCGTTTGTGAGACAAACTCGAAAGGATGTCTCATTACATTCAGAAAATACTTGCGACGATCTGCAATTTGACAGCGAATACCTCTCTTTTTTTAATGTAATAGCGCTTCCCTTTGGTATCCCACGGCTAAATGATAAGTTGACAGAAGATAGATATGTGAGATTTTTGCAATGTCTAAAACAGGTACTCCACCCAGGTGGTACCATCATGGTTGGCTTTTTCAACCAGCTTCGTTTTTGGGATAAGTCCAAATTTGAATTTAGATCCCTGCCACGGCAAATAACCTCAATGCTTAATGAAGCCGGTTACGATACTGTGCGAATATACGGCGTCATTCCGTATCAGGATATGCCTGTATATATATTTCCCCTTAACGAGCGGGTGATCGATTTTGTTTTGAGCCGCCGTTATGGTTCAAAATTGCCTCTGGGATTGCTTTGTCTTCTTGGTCAACTGCCCGTTTCATCGTTACTGTTCCCTTGTTATTTTGCGGTTGCGGACCCTGCCCAATAAGCGTATGTTGTCCGCCGCAATTTTATAAGAAAAGGTCTTCTATGATCGCTTTTGTGGACACACTTACATTGCATGGTTCCTCTTTATCCTTGAAAGCCCCAGAACCGTCATTTCAGCATCTGGATTGGGCAATGCTGTCTAATGGAGCTTCCAGTTTGCATGAATGTATTCTATTCTTTGGCATTGGGACCGAAGGCGCTACTCCTGTTCTTGTTGCAAAGGTGCCGCGTTTACCGAGTGACGACTGGATAATTCGAACTGAATATGCCAGTCTGGTTGCATTATGGGAGCAGTTAGGTGAACAAAAAGCAGTATCTCGCATCCCACGTCCTATAGATTTGGTTGTTTTGCAAGGGCAGCCAACTCTAATCACCAGTTACATTGATAGCGGAAATTTATTGCATTCGTCAAGAAAGCTGAATTGCCAGGATACAAAGCAAGTGATTGAATTGGCTGCGGATGCCGGGAAGTACCTGGCGGAAATTTTAGACCAAACTGCTACACCATTGACCGCAGAGAATCGCCCCTTTTCGGACTTTGATAAAAAGGCTGAAAAATATAAACTCATGCATTCTTTGTTGGATGCCGAGATTGATGCGGTATCTGAATTAGAAAATGTGATCAGGACGGTGTACAGAACAGCGACTCATAGAATTTTGGTTCATGGGGATTATTGGCATGGAAACATGATCCGTGCAAAATCACACGGGGAATTGATGCTTGTTGACTGGCAATATTCACATTGGCATGTTGACGCGGCTCTTGACGTTTATCTGTTCCTTTTGGCTGCGGCTCTTTCGGCAGCACCTGAAGGCCATGTTCGCAAAAAGGCGCATGATGCCGCTAAAATATTGTTGAGTTGGCGTGAAAGCGTAATTCCTGAATTTCTATCAGTATTCGAAAAGCCTAGTAAATATTCTCTATTGCCGCCTCGTCAAGGTTTCTTGTATTGCTGTATCGAGAAAGCTACCCGCGCCAGCTTGGCAATTGGCGCGGATCAGGAGGAGGATTTGATCTGGCGCTTTATGTTTGCGGAGTTATTGAATTGGGAGGATGGGAATTAACCCTTACCTGAAATGAGAAAAAAAATACAAATCTGTGTGGTTGAAGTGATGAATGGGGGAGGATTAATCCATTTCGATTATCAGTTATGCACCGCACTTGCAAGGGCGGGAGCAGATGTCACCCTCGTGACAGGTACCGACTATGAGTTGGATCCTTTGCCGCATAATTTCAAGGTAAGGAAAATACTCAAATTGTGGAAAGGATTTGCGGATTACCCCGTCAGCGCAGAATTGAATGTTTTCAAGCGCATTATTGGTAAATTATTCTGGAACTTGCGTCGGGTGACGCGCGGCATTCGGATGTTGTTGGCGTGGGTAAAACTGACATTTTTTCTGCTACGCCTCAAGCCGGATTTGATTCAGTTTTCGCTGCTAAAATATTCATTTGAATTTTTTTTCATCTCATTATTAAAGCGCAGAGGATTGGTACTGAGTCAGATTTGCCACGAGTTTGAGGAAAGGGAAGCGAGCGGTGTGTTATCCAATATTGTTCATAAACTTGACATTCATGCCTACCGTTCGTTTTCGGCAATATTTTTTCTTTCCGATGATAATAAACGCCGGTTTTGCCAATTACATCCGACAGTAAACCACAATCTCTGCCACTCAATCCCCCACGGAAACTCGGAATGGCTGCTGGGGATTCAAGATCCGCTTGATATGGTTGATTTACGCAATCGTTATGGATTAAAGCGGGACGACCGCGTGCTTTTATTTTTTGGCCTACTTGCACCCAGTAAAGGAGTAGAGGAACTAATCGAGGGATTTTATTTGGCGCTTAAATCCTGCACTGCCAAACTGGTGATTGCAGGTTATCCAACAAAACACGTAAGCGCTGCAAAGATCAATTCATTAGTGTCCTCTTATGGCTTAAAGGAAAGCGTGATACTTGATTTACGATATGTGCCTCTTAATGAGTTAGGGGCCTTGATGGACCTTGCAACTGTTGTCGTATATCCATATAGAAGCAGTACGCAAAGCGGTTCGCTGCAGACTGCATATACATTTGGGAAACCTGTAATTGCAACCAATGTGGGCGGACTCCCGGAAGCAGTTGAGGATGGAAAGAGTGGTTTCTTGATTCCCGCCCGTTCCCCGGCTGTATTGGCAGAGAAAATTTCCATGGTAATGAACGAGCCTGTAATGGCGGCTGAAATGGGTCAATATGCTCGGATGTTGTCGATAACCCGTTTCGGTTGGGATTCTATCGCCCGCAAAATGATGGACGTGTACGATGACATCTGCAGGGATAGATAATCCCGTCTTCCAGACGACTGTTCTGTAATAAGACTGCAAATTTAATAATTTCAACAAGAGATGATTTGAGACTATGCCGGAACGAAGATATAATATCGTATATATGATTGACGGCTTGGGTATGGGGGGGGCAGAACGCCTCATGGTTCCAATCTTAAAATACTTACCCAGGCAGCATTTTAATCCCAGAGTTTGTGTTTTCCAAATTCGCGATGGGAATCCGATAGCAGAGCAGATTGCCGCCTTGGGCATCCCTGTAGACTTTCTAAATATCCCCTTTATGAGGGATGTCACCGCTCTACCTCGTGCCGCGATGTATTTGAAACAAGCAAAAGCGGATTTGGTCCATGGACAACTTGAACTTGGGGATATTATCGGCAGCCTGGCTGCCAAGTTATTACGTTTGCCGAGCGTCTCCACTTTGCACACAATGCCAGCGCAGAATATGAGCTTCAAATCAAAACTTCATCAGGAAGTGGAGTTTTTTGTACTTCGTCATTTTTGCGATACCGTTATTTCTGTTTCTAATGAAGCCCGGCAATTCTACCTGGATATTAGTACTTTCTCTCCCTCCAAACTTATTACCATATATAATGGTATTGAACTCGCATCTTTTCATGATGTTGATCGCAAAGCCGTGGGTCACGAGGTGCGAAATGAGTTCGGCATTCCCTCTGATGCAAAATTGATATTAACCGTTGCGGTTCTAAGGGAATTGAAAGGCATCCAATTCATGATCCGGGCGCTGCCTGGCATCCTTTCGGTTTTCCCTAATACATATTACCTGATTGTTGGAGATGGATCTTATAAGGACGAATTGGAGAGGGAGGTTGATAGAATTGGGACCAGCGGGGATCGTGTGATATTTGCAGGGCATAGAGATAATGTACTTCATTATATGACGGCAAGTGATTTGTTTGTCTTGCCAACTTTGACTGAAGCATTGCCGACGGTCCTGGCAGAAGCGATGTCTGTCCGGCTGCCAATAATTGCTACAACCGTTGGAGGGATACCTGAAATGATAGTAGATGGTCACAACGGTATTTTGGTTCCAGCCGCAGATATAGCGGCGTTGCAGAATATGGTTGTAAATCTGTTATCTAACCCCAAGAAAAGGGAATCATTGGGAGATGCTGGGCGAGATATCACAGAACAGAAATTTAATGTTCAAGTTCAGGCAAAGTTGTTAAGTGAACTCTATCTTTCCTTGATAAAAAAAAGCAATTGATAGCAGTTCTTACTCTAACTATTCTGGTCGCAAGCGATTAAATGGGCTGAGAAGAGTTGCAAATTGAGAGAGCGTATGGGAATGGGAGATGAAAATTCGTCGGATGGCATAAGGATTGCCTCTTAGCTCTCTAAGAGTCGTTGGTCCGTTTTGGAGGGTAAATGCGGTCTTGAAACCGCATTCCGCTGTGATGGTTTCAATCACAGAATTTACATCGTCTTTCAACCCGTTTGGGTAAGCGAAACTGGATGCCGCGCATCCGAGTTCCTCCTCGATCTTATCCTTGGACTTTTTGATTTCGATGCGCGCCATATCCCTGGATATGCGAGTCAATATTGGATGATTGACGGTGTGTCCGCCAAATTCAAATCCATTATTGTGCAATTCCCTGATCTGATCCCAGTTCAGCATCAGGCTTTTGAAATGGTTATTTGGAATTGATACATCTAATAACTCAGGCAGACGCGAAACCCATTTTTGTTTTTCGAGTTCCGGAAGTAATTTCATCGCCTTAACCCATTCTTTCATTACCCCATCAAGTTCCGATTTAGTCGACCAAGCATGTATTTTTCCGTCAGGAAACTTTATTTGATCGATTCGCGTACCCGAAAAACAATACGCTGCAAGATCCCAATAAAAAGGCGCATTCGTTTCAATATGCCCCGTGGTTAAAAAAATGACAGCCGGGAATCCATATTGATTAAGAATGGGATATGCATTTGTATAATTATCAAGGTAACCGTCATCAAACGTAATGAGCGCTGCGAACGGCGGTAAGATTGTCTTTCCTTCAAGCCAATGCGTTAGTGTGCTTAATGGGATTACATTAAACCAACGGGATAAATAATCCATTTGTCGTTTGAATTCGTATGGGTGGGCACTTATATTTGGCTGAAAAGAGTCCAAGCTCTCTTTATAGGGATCTTCTATTCTGTGATAATTGAGAACGGTCAAGGATTTTGCCCAAGCTTGGCGCCCCACTCGGATCAGTCCGGTTTTTAATGAAAATGAAATTAACCACTTCGTAAAAGATAACCGTAAAAGTTTTGTGGATTTTCTTGAATAGTACATGTTCCTCCATTGCGCTGGTGGATTAGGTCAGTCTATGTATTTTTCTGTGTTGTTTATTACAATGATTGCTGTATGCCAATTGATAAGCATTTTTTGTTTGCAATACTTGTTTATCCAGACTGAAACACGTCTGAATTCTGTTTCGCGCATTGTTTCCAAGCGTTCTTGCGAGTTCGCGATTTACAAACAAGCTTCTTATTTTTTCTGCCAGTTCAACAGGATTGTCTGGGGGAACTAAAAACGCGTGCTCTTCATTTTTTACTAATTCAGGAATTCCCCCACTGGCTGATGCGACTATCGGCAGTCCAAGAGCGGCAGCTTCCAATAGCGCAATTGGAGTCCCCTCGTATCGGGAAGGCATGACAAACATATCACTGGACTTTAATATGGAAAGCACGGTTTCATGTCTCTGATATCCTGCCAAGTATATTGATCTTTGTAATTTCAACTTTTTTATCTGCGTCTCTAATTCTTCCCTTGTTTCTCCTTCACCAACGATCAAAAAGACCATTTGTGATGCATCTAATCCAGTATATCGAACGGCTTCGATCAGAACATCGTAGCCTTTGATGTGAACCAAGCGTCCAACCGCAGTACATACAATTGCTGTATTAGGGAGAAGAAACTTTTTTTTGAGCCATGCGGAATTTCCGAGAATTTTCTCGGTTTTTGGATCGACGGCGTTATAAATTAGTGAAATTCTGTCCTCGGGGATATTTGCGCGAATTAAAGATTTCTTATCTTTTTTTGAAACAGTTATGTAAAGATCAAGTTTCCAGTTTGTAGCGAGTTCTGCCAGAGTGTAAATTTTTCCCTTTATTGAAAGTTTTCCATGCTCATCAGAGTACCAACTGTTTATTGTAGATACTAATGTAATGTCAACAAGTAGGCTTGCCAGACTTCCCCAAAATTTCGACTGAATATTTTGTGTATCCAAGATCTGAAAGCCTGCAGATCGAATTAATTTAATTAGGCGTAACAGAATCAATGGGTCTGCTTTGTGAGCGCCCAACTCGAAATACGGCAATCTATCACGAAGCGCCATTTGAGATAATGCACTGTTATGTAACCCGGCTATTGCCATGTCCTGCTCAGGCGAGTTTTTTATCAACCCAAGTATCCTTGATATACTGCCACCATAATTTTTAGATAAATCCAGTATTAGGACTCTTGGGCGAGGGATTTCTATTTCCTGGTCGCTTGTTGCCATAAGACGGTTCTCTTTCCAGATAGATACCAAAACAGCCCGTATAAACTGGCGAAATTCGTCGCGCACAAGTAATATGGAATTGTCCATATCTTTGCCAGTTTCCCCATTATCGGCTTGGTTTTTGAAATAAATGCTCCAGTAATTGCCATAAAATAAAAAAATAATTGGATCAGTAATGTAAACCTGACAATTTGTTCAATACTTGTTAAGGATAACAACTGCCAGCTTTTCACATCAACAACGAGAAGCAGATTAGAAACAAGCCCTAGAATCATGAAATATGGAATTGCAAGCCTGAGAAATTTATGGGATATCAATTGGAATTTGATTAATCCAGGTAATTTGGAAAGATATTTATCCCCCATCCCAAGAATTTGATAGCGTCCTGCGGTGAGTCTGCGCCGACGATTGATTTCGTCTTTCATCGACATTGTCGGACGCTCCCATACTATAGCTTTGGAGTCGGAGATGGTGCGATACCCCTTTTGAATTGTTGTGATGGCTAGATAAAAATCATCCAGAATAATATTCTCGGGTATTTGGTGCAACACCTTTTTTCGTATGCCCATAAAATGTCCCGTTGCCGCAACTGTAGAGTGCAGACGGCTTTCACTCTGCCTGATAAGCGCCTCGTATTTCCAGTACAACCCACCAGACTCACTAGCGTTATTATCTTTTGGCATCATCCGGGTTTCTGCTATTACACATCCAACTTCACTGTCAGAAAAATTAAATATCAGTTCAGATAATGCATCAGAGTTTGCAAGTATATCTGCATCTGAAATGACAAAGATTTCACCTTTGGCAAGGGTTATTGCCCGGTTGATACCACCAACTTTTCCCTTTCTTGTGGAGCTTTTGGTTATGATGATTCCTTTACGCGCAAATGTGGCGGCGATTTCTCCGGTTTGGTCGTTGGAAGCGTCATCGCATATCAAAATTTCAAGTTTTTCGGTTGGATAATCCAAGGACAGGGTATTTTCAATTTTCTCTTTTATTACGGTCTCCTCATTGAAAGCAGGAATAACTATCGTTACATTTGGATAGAAAACACTTTTGCCAACTGGTTTTTGTGCTAATTTCGATATCCCTAATATAATCAAAGGATAACCGAAGAAAATGTATCCTAGAAAACCGAAACTTACAATAAGAATACAGAAAGTAAGAATGTATAAACTAATTCGCATATCCATATTAAACTTCCCTTTGTATCTTAGAGAATAATTTCCGAGTCATTGATTTTATTTCATTCAGCAAATTTCGCACAGAAAAAGCCTGGGTACGTTTTGAAAAGAAATTTTCCTTAATAGGACAAACTGCAATAAAACTGCAATGATTCTAATTACGCATCAACCCGAAAGTGTACTACATTACGACTAAGTTAGTAAGTTAATTTAATTTAATTGGGAGAGTCCATTATCCAGGATGTCCTTTTTTAATTACAAACCCGATAAAAAATCCCTTAATTTACGAGGAAGATTGCTTGGCTGGGCTGTAGGCTTCCCGATAGTGATGGCAACTGTTCATTTTGATGTCAGGCGCTTCATGTTCCATTTCGTCCCGAAGAAATTATCAGGTTGAACAGGGATGCATTGTCGCTCCGTATATAAGTATTCTTGCCAACAATAAAATTACCCTTGTGAAAATATCAGTGTGCCCGCATCTTAACGGTCAAGCCCTTTGCTTTCAATGGTAAAATCTAGTATTATATAAGTGTATTAATTTACATGGTTCTTTATTGCGCGATCTGTTTTTCTTGGGTCTTTTTGAAGGAGTTCAATCATGGAAGTTCGTTTCTTTCTAAAAGTTGTACAAAGAGGCTGGTGGTTAATCTTGATTTCGGCCCTGCTTTCCGTGAATTTTTCCCTGATTTATTCATATTATATTGTAACTCCGGAGTATGAAGCAATTGCCCGTTTCATAGTAAGCCCGAATCTTCAAAATGTTGACAATCGTGATGTGGTGAACAGTCTTGAGGCCCTCGATAAAAGATCAATTATTGCAACATACGCAGAAGTTTTAAATAGTTATCAAATTACCCAGGATGCTCTTGGTTTACTCAGGAAAAACCCAGGCGACTTTGATGAATATGTTATGTCTGCCACTGTTTTGCCCGATGCGAACATTATTCGATATAGTGTAAAAGGACCAAACCCTGAGGTGGCGGCGTTGCTGGCAAACAACATTGGACAATTTGCCATTGATCATGTTCGAAAACTTTATGTTGTCTATAATATTGAGTTTTTGGACAAGGCATCCGCACCCGAAGAGCCTGAAAGACCCCGCCCATTCCAGGATGCTGCACTAGCCCTGTTAGTGGGATTAGTTCTTGGGATTGGGCTTGCTATTTTCCGTGACCAGATCTCAGGTACCATTAATATGTTTCGGCAAAGGAATCTTGTGGATTACGAGTCGCAGGCTTTTACGCGTGTGTATTTTGAACGACGTGTACGCCAAGAAATTGAAAACCAGCCGGATGGTGTAATTACTCTTGCAACCATCCAGCTTAATGGACTTCAAGAAGTTTACGATTCGCTACCGCAGGTTTACATTAATCAAATTTTGCGCAGAGTTACTGATACCTTGAAGAATCAATTACGAGGTAATGATATTGTTGGGAGATGGTCTAAACTTGAATTTTGTGTTCTACTGCTTGCGACAGACGGCGTTTCTGCAATGAGTCGGCTGGAGAGAATTCGCGAAATCCTGGACCAGCCAATTTCACTTGAGGCTGGCGGAGAATACGACATAAATTTGGATGTTCGAATCGGTTTTGCGGATAGACAGGGAGGAGAATCTGTTAATGTGCTGATCAATCAGGCAGAAAGTGCCCTTGAAGTTTCCATGGAATCAGGGGTCAAAGTGAATATGTACAAAGTGCGTCCTTTTGGTTAGGATACTTTTGAAATATGTGGTGTTTTGGTTCTTGACTCGTGGAGTTTTGCTATGAAAAAGATCAGGATAATTGTGTTCGCTCTTTTGCTTGTTTTACTTACGCCTCCCGTTTTCGCCGCCGCACAGACCTCAGGACAGTCGAAACTGTTCTCGACGGAGTACGAGATCCAAATTACAGACAATCGAGCTATATTTTCATTGTCCGATTTAAATATAAAAGAAAAAACTCTTTTCAGTCCGCTTGATACGACCAGTGTGTTGTTCAGCGTTCCATCGAATTGGAAACTTTCTCCTGGAAGCGTGTTTGAGTTGCATTTTGATGCAATTATCAGTGGCGCGGATCTCGGTAAAATCCAGGAGGGGACGGCATTAGGGACTAATTTAGTTGTGCGGTTCAATCAAGTAATATTGGGAGTTGTTTCGGCGGGAGTTACAGGCAGTTATGTGCAGCAATTTCAAATTCCAAGTGAAGCGCTAATATCCAATCGCGAAGATGGGCGACATCTCTTGTCAATAACTCTTGATGCTCAATTGGGTTGTACTTATGATCTGAACTCTGTTGTGACTGTAAGACCCTCGTCGTACTTCGATCTGCTTTATGAGGAGGATAGCCCGCAACTTGATTTCTCACGACTTCCTGCGCCCTTTTATGTGGAGAATTCAATTGTCCCTGACAGTGTACTTGTTGTTGTTCCGGATGATCCTGATCCAATCGAATTGCAGGCTGCGATGAATGTAACCGCCGGTTTTGGGGCAATGATTGATAACACCTATGACTTTCAACTGATCAATTATCAAGGACTCGATGATGTTAGACGAAGTGGGCACCATCTGATTTTTGTGGGGTTGCCAAACCGTTTTGAATCTCTTTCCGAGGTGAATTTCGACGTGCCGGTTCACAATGGACAGTTTGACGGTTTTTCGGCCACGAGCGACGATGGAATATTGCAGATGGCATTGTCGCCTTGGAATCCGTCCAAGGCTGTTTTACTTGTGAGCGGACAGTCTTTAGACGCTCTTTCTAAGGCGGCGTTCGCAGTCAGCACTGGAAGCGTGCTGGCATATCAGGGTCCCACACTGGCCTATGTCTCAAATGTTCAGTTCCTTACATCTGATATTCCTGTTGTGGAAAGAGTGGTTCTGGAAGATCTGGGCTATCTTACAGAAATCCTGGGAGGCATTGGCACTTCCTCGGTTGATTATCAATTCTATGTTTCGAAATCTCAGGTTGAGTCCAGGGAAAGTTATATTGATCTAATGTACTATCACTCTGCATTGTTGGAGTACGGTTCATCTTCATTTTCGGTTTATCTTAACGATCAGGTCATAACGACTGAGGTTTTTGACAAGGAATCCGAACAGATAACCAGCCTGCACATCAGAATCCCGCCGGGCATTTTACATTATGGCGAAAACCTGCTTGAAATTCGGTCTGCCTTGTTGGAGCATCCTTCCTGCGAGCAAATTGGCTTCATAGATCCGTGGCTGACAATTTCGAATAAAACTGCGCTCTATTTGCCCATCTCCGGAGAGGAGCAATTGCCGGATGTCATTATCCGTGACCTGAATTTCTTTCCGGATTTGTTTACGAGCAGTAGCGACCTTGGAAACATTGCATTTGTATTGCCCAAGTCGGATCCTGTCGCATGGGGAGTGGCCGGTCGAATTTCATATTTACTCGGCGAAATTACCCGATTGGGTATCTCAAATCTGGGGGTTTATTATGGGGATGAGATACCGGATGCCATACGATCAAACCAGTCTATGATCATAGTTGGAGTGCCGGGCGATATCCCATTTACTTCAGAAATCAACGATCAACTTCCAGCCCCCTTTGATTTTAATGATAATACGGCTAGTGAGCGCCAATTGCAAATATCCTATCGTATACCACCGGGACAAAATGTTGGCTATTTGCAATTACTGCCGTCCCCCTTTAACTCTGAAGAGACCATCCTTTTTGTTTCCGGTAATACGGCAGGCGGAGTTGTAATTGCAGGAAACATGTTGTTGGACGGCGATCTGCAAGATCAGTTGGCTGGTGTATTTGCGGTTTCGGACGGGACGCAAATATCCACGGGTAATGCTGCATCCTTGTTTTCGATCGTGGGCGAAGGCGTTCCATCCGCAGAACAGATTCTTCCTACTCCCATCCCCAGCCAAATCACTCCCGGAACACTTGCGCCGCCTGCATGGTTGTTGCCTGTATTGATTCTGTCGTTTGTGACAGTTGTGGGAGTTGCCGTGTTTATTGCCAGAGCGTTTTATCGAAAAGATAAATTGAAAGAATTTGAGGTTATCACAACCTCTGATGCCTCGGACGGCACGCAAGACCAGGATTTAAGTTAAGCAACGTCTCTGTTCTGGTATTATCGGGCAGCCTCTCCACTTCTTGTTGGGGCTGCCCGACTTGTTATTCGACAATATCATTAGTTTATTAGGGTGTGCCAGTGGAGGGGCATTTTCTCAAGGTTACCCTGGTGAGCGGATTCGTGACTGGAACTTCACATATCTTGTACTTTCCCCGCCATATTTTCCTCGTCTATATAAACCAAGGCGCCCCAGGCAGGAGTCGAACCCACAACCTACTGATCCGAAGTCAGGCGCTCTATCCATTGAGCTACTGGGGCGTGACCGCGATTATACACGATTTGCCGTGCGCGCTCCAATGGCGTTGATTTGAGGCGCGCAAGGTTTGCCTGCAACTCAAGCCGCGTGATAGAATTCGCACATCTTCTTGCGAAAGGATTTCTGGATCGATGGTGGATGTTAAATCGTTCGGCGAACGGGTGCTTGACAGCCTTGAGAAAGTGATTGTAGGGAAACGGCAGCCTCTTGAACTGGTCGTAATCGGCTTATTAAGCCAGGGGCATGTCTTGATCGAAGATGTGCCTGGAGTGGGAAAAACCATATTGGCGCGTAGCCTGGCGCGCTCGTTGGATTGCGTTTTCAACCGCATCCAGTTCACCCCCGATATGCTCCCAAGCGACGTGACGGGTGTCTCCATTTACAACCAGCAGACAAGTGAATTCGAATTTCGTCCCGGGCCTGTGATCGGTCAGATCATTCTTGCAGATGAGATTAACCGTGCAACGCCGAAGACACAGGCGGCGCTTTTGGAGGCGATGGAGGAGCGTCAGGTCACAGTGGATGGTGTTACGCATCCGCTTCCGCAGCCGTTCATGGTGTTGGCCACACAAAACCCGATCGAGTATGAAGGGACTTTCCCTCTTCCTGAAGCGCAGTTGGATCGTTTCATACTTCGCATGCGCTTGGGATACCCGAGCATTATGGATGAAATTCGTGTGATTGACGATCAGCAAATACAGCACCCGCTGGAGACTTTATCCCCTGTTGCAAAGCTCGACGAGATTTTGGAGGCAATGAATGCTGTCAAACGGGTTTACGTATCTCCGGCTGTTAAGAGATATATTGTGGAATTGACAACTCAGACCCGGCAGAGTACGGATGTTTATCTCGGCGCAAGCCCGCGCGGGAGTCTTTCGCTGGCGCGCGCAGGACAAGCCCGGGCGGCATTGCTAGGTCGTGACCATGTTCTGCCTGATGATATCAAGGCATTGGCTGTGCCTGTTTTGGCGCATAGGATTATTGTCAGCCCGGCGGCGCGGCTGCGTGATTTGAGTTCCGACCGCATCATGCAGGAGATCATCCTTGCTACGCCGGTTCCAGGCGGCTCTTTTGCGCCTGAACTGGCTGGGAAAAGATAGGAATGCGTGCTGGTCGTATTCTGATTCTTTTGGTCTTTGTTGTCGGGCTGGTAGGGGTGCTTGTCAACGGCGACCCTCTTTATTCCCGCTTTTTATATGCGGGACTTCTGCTACTTTCAGTTGCCTGGGGATGGACTCATTGGGTGGCTCGCGGGCTGTCTCTTGAAAGGACCGCGCGTGAATTGCGAGCCAATGTGGGCGATGTGTTCGATGAAGGATACAAAATTACCAGCAATAGCCGTCTTCTTGCGCCTTGGATCGAAGTGATTAACCAATCCACCCTGCCTTTGGCTTCCGGTTCACGCGTTTTCACCCTTGTTTTGGGACGTCAAAAAAGAAGTTACCTTGCCCGTTCCTGGCTGACGCGCCGAGGGGGATTTCCACTCGGACCAACCCGAGTTAATACGGGCGACCCCTTCGGTTTGTTTCATGCAGGAAAAGTGTTCCCGCCGCAGGAAACTCTGATCATTTTCCCGGTGATCTATGAAATCCAGTCTTTTCCCGCTCCGCCCGGACTTTTGCCCGGCGGTCAGGTGATTCGTCGAAAATCACAGGATGTAACCCCTCACGCGGCAGGTGTGCGTGAATATGTGCATGGCGATGCAATGAAGCGGATTCACTGGCCCACCAGCATTCACCGCAACCGGCTGATGGTGAAGGAATTTGAACAAGACCCGCAGGCTGAGATATGGTTGTATCTCGATTCCCAAAGAAATGTTCACTTCGAAAAACCGCATCGCCCTGTGGAAATATCCCTTGATCTGATGCCGTTGATGAAACGTCCGAAGTTTAGACTGCCGCCATCCACGCTTGAATATTCCGTAAGCATTGCCGCATCTTTGGCGCATTACTTCATCGGTCAACGCCGCGCGGTCGGGTACGCCAGCGCAGGACAGACCTTTACAATCCACCCGGCTGAACGAAGCGAGAGGCAGGAAGAAAAGATCCTTGAAACACTGGCGTTTGTCGAAGCGAACGGCAAGCTTTCGATTGCGGCTCTCGTTGCGGCGCAGGCAATGCAATTGCCTCAGCATTCCAGTGTCATTCTCATCACGCCCACGGTGCGCCCCGATCTTTTGCAGGCAGTGGATGACCTGCTCATGAGGCACTTGCATCCTGTGGTGGTTTTGCTCGATGTGCAAACTTTTGCCGGCCCGCCGGGCACAGACGAACTCCTCACCGCTTTACGTGAAAGACGCGTACCCGTCAGCGTGATCGCCTGCGATGCTGATATTTCACAGGCATTGTCGGAACTAACCTCTACATTTAAATTACAGGATATGCGCGCATGGCAAACTCCCGTATTCTCACCATAGATCTGAAATTTCAGGATAAGACGCAGTCCATCGCGTCTTATTTGATTCGACACAACGATGGCGCGGTTTTGATCGAAACCGGACCTGGTTCGACTCTCTCCGCGCTGGAAACTGCCCTTTCAGCCGAAGGCTTGTCTTCCCGACATATTACCCACGTCCTGCTTACGCACATTCACCTTGACCATGCAGGCGCGGCGGGCTGGCTTGCCCAGCAGGGAGCCGAGATTTACGTCCACCCGAACGGCGCTCCGCATTTGATCAACCCCGAAAAACTCATTGCCAGCGCCACACGGATTTATGGCGATAAGATGGATCAACTTTGGGGCGAGATCCTGCCTGTAGCGGAGAGACAACTCAAAGTCTCGAACGATGCGGAGGAGATCGCCATTGGCAATTTGCGATTTATCCCGATCAACACGCCCGGTCACGCAGAGCATCACTATGCTTACCTGTTCGAAGATGTGTGTTTCAGCGGAGATGTGGGCGGCGTACGGATTCCCGGTTTTCAATATCTGCGCGCACCGATGCCGCCGCCCGAACTGCATTTTGAGAGATGGCATGAAAGCCTGGCGCGTTTGCGGTCTTTGAAATTCTCTCGCATGGCGCCGACCCATTTTGGGATTTTTGATGACGCGGCGTGGCAGCTCGATGAAATGGAAAAAACGCTGCTGGAAGTGGAGAAGTGGCTGGCGGGCGTTATGGCGGCAAATCCATCCATAGAGGAATTGCGCGAGGAGTTCACGGTTTGGATGCAGGAGCAGGGAGCGGCGAAGAATTTGAGCGAAGAGGTGATCCGCGCCTATTCGCTGGCGAACCCGGTTGCCATGAGCGCGGATGGATTGATGCGGTATTGGAAGAAGTTTCGGAGCGCGTAATTTGTCATGCAGAAGGCATGATGCTTGGGACATGGCAAAATAAAATAATACGGATATACTTTCAAATCAAGGAGTTAATATGAAGGACTTTCTCGCGATATCAGATTATTCGTCGGACGAAGTTCGCGACCTGCTCGATCTTGCGTTGACCCTCAAGAAGGAATATTTCGAAAAGGGAAACACCCCTATTTTTAAAGGCAAGGTGTTGGGCATGATCTTTCAGAAGCCCAGCCTGCGCACGCGGGTATCGTTCGACATGGCCATGCGGCATGGCGGCGGCGATGCGCTTTATCTTTCGCCGAATGAGATCGGGCTCGGCAAGCGCGAATCCATTGCAGATGTGGCTCGGGTCTTGTCGGGGTACGTTCAGGCGTTGATGGCGCGTGTCTTTGACCATGCGCATGTGCTTGAGCTGGCAAAATGGTCGGAAATCCCCGTCATCAACGGTTTGAGCGATTACAACCACCCCTGCCAGGGCATGGCTGACGCATTGACCATCGTTGAGAAGTTCGGCAGGGATTCCAAAGGATTGAACATCAGCTATGTGGGCGACGCGAACAACGTGACAGTTTCACTCATGCACGTTTCGGCTTTGCTCGGCTGGAATGTGACCGTCGGCTCGCCGGAAGGCTATGACATGAACCCCAAGGCAGTGGAGATCGCCCAAAACATTGCCGGGAAATCCGGCAGCAAGTTGACCTTCGTCCGCGACCCACACGAGGCGGTGAAGGGCGCTCACGTTATTTACACCGATACTTGGACGAGTATGGGGCAGGAAGAGGAGACCGCTATCCGAGAGAAAGTTTTCCCGCCCTATCAGGTGAATGCAAAACTTGTCAACGAGGCGGATAAGGACGTGATTGTCATGCACTGCCTGCCCGCCCATCGTGGGCAGGAATTGACTGATGAAGTGGCAGATGGACCTCATTCGGTGATTTTCCCGCAGGCGCATAATCGTCTGCACGCGCAGAAAGCGGTCCTGGCGCGGGTGCTTGGAGCGGCATAGAATTATTCAATTCCGCATCATGTAATTCGTAATAAAAACATATTTGGAGAATCCTCTTAATGAAAACCCAGGACTTTATCGATATCGAAGAACAATACGGCGCTCACAACTACCATCCGCTCGACGTGGTGATCGAAAAAGCGGAGGGAGTGTGGGTGTACGACGTCGAAGGCAAGAAATATTTGGACTGCCTTTCCGCCTATTCTGCGGTCAATCAAGGGCACGTCCACCCCGAGATTTTGAAGGCGCTTCTTGAACAGGCGGGGAAGGTTACATTGACCTCGCGTGCTTTCCGTAACGATCAATTGCCGCTTCTTTACAAAGAACTCTCGGAAATGACCAGTTATGAAATGTCGCTGCCGATGAACTCCGGTGCGGAAGCGGTCGAGACGGCGGTCAAGCTGGCGCGCAAATGGGCATATCAGGTCAAGAAAATTCCGCGCCATCAGGCAGAGATCATCGTGGCTGGCAATAATTTCCACGGACGTACCGTGACCATCATCTCATTCTCCACTGAGCCCTCTTATCGGGATGACTTCGGCCCGTTTACGCCGGGATTTGTGGTTGTGGAATATGGCGACGCGGACGCAGTGGAAAAGGCGATTTCGCCCAATACTGCGGCGGTGATGTTGGAACCGATTCAAGGCGAGGCGGGCGTCATTATTCCACCTGCCGGATACCTAAAGAAGGTTGCGGACATTTGCAAGAAGAACAACGTTCTGTTGATGGCGGATGAAATTCAAACGGGTCTTGCGCGGACTGGGAAACTGTTTGCTGCCCATCACGATGGTGTCCGAGCTGACGTTACCATTGTGGGTAAGGCGCTTTCAGGCGGCTTTTACCCAGTCTCTGCCGTGCTGGCGGATAAAAATGTTCTCGGCTTGTTCCAGCCCGGCGAGCATGGTTCCACCTTTGGCGGTAATCCTCTGGCGGCGGCAGTTGCGCGCGCTTCCCTGCGGGTGATTCGGGAGGAAAACCTGGCAGAACGCGCTGCAGAGCTTGGGACATATTTTGTCGAGCAGTTGAATGAGATTCCCAGCCCCCACGTGAAGGAAGTGCGCGGCAAGGGACTCTTGATCGGGGTGGAACTGAAACCTGAGGCAAAAGGTGCGCGCCGTTTCTGCGAAGCCTTGCAGAAGAAAGGCATCCTCGCAAAGGAGACGCACGACAATGTCATCCGTTTTGCGCCGCCGCTTGTGATAGACAAGGAAACGATAGATTGGGCGCTCCCGTCCATTCGGGAAGTGCTTAACATGAAATAACTTTTGTGAAGACCCTAAAGGTCTGCGAGACCTCTAGGGTCTTTTTGTGGAGGCGTTATGTATATTGGAATTCCAAAAGAAAGCAGACCGTTCGAGTATCGCGTGGGTCTTTCCCCGGCTGGAGTGGAGATTCTTTCCCAGCACGGGCACCAGGTCTTCATCGAGCATGAGGCGGGTGTGGGGGCGGGGTTCAGCGATCAGGAATATGAACAAGCAGGGGCGCGGATCGCCTATTCGGCTGAGGAGGTCTTCGGGCGGGCAGATTTGCTGCTCAAGATCGCGCGTCCGCTCAAACAGGAATTGGAATGGCTGCGCGAAGGTTCTGTCCTTGCCGGTTTCCTCCACCTCGCCTCCAGTTCGCAGGACCAGATCGACCTTCTGGTGGATAAGAAGATCTCGGCGCTTGCCTACGAACAAATTGCCGATGCGGCGGGCGGACTTTCCGTATTGCGCCCGTTCAGCATGATTTGCGGGACGATGGTTTCGCAGATCGCGGCGCGTTTGCTACAGACCAATCGCGGCGGGAAGGGGATTTTGTTAAGCGGCTTGCCCGGCGTGCCTCCGGCGGAAGTGGTCATTATCGGCGGCGGCACGGTTGGCATGTCTGCTGCCAAAACCCTGCTGAGCGCTGGCGCGCATGTCACCGTGCTCGATAAAAGCCTGGCCGCACTGGAGAGGGTTACAGATCGTTTTCCAGGGGCTGTAACCATGATCTCGACCAAACGCAACGTCGAGCGCGCCACTGCCTATGCCGATGTTGTGATCGGCGCCGTGTTGATCAGCGGGCAGCGCGCCCCGATCGTGGTGACGCGCGAAATGGTTCAGGCAATGAAACCGCGCTCCGTGATCATTGATGTAAGCATCGATCAGGGAGGCTGCGTGGAGACCTCCCGCCCGACCATGCACGACAACCCGACCTACATCGAAGAGAATCTGGTGCATTACTGCGTGCCGAACATTCCGAGCCTGGTTGCCCGCACAGCCAGCCATGTGTTCGTAAATGCTGCGATCCCATATATTCTGGAGGTTGCAGAGAACGGCATCGAAAAGGCGATGAAACGCGATCCGTTCATAGAAGCCGCCGTCAACTCCCATAATGGAAAATTGCTCCGGCTCGAGCGTTTGAGCGCGAAGGAAGGCGCAAAATGAATGCGACGAACATCTATCAGGAGCGCGTGACCACCGCCGAAGAAGCGGTCAAGGTCATCAAGTCTGGGAACCGCATCTTTCTTACGGGAAACGTGTCCGTCCCCCAAACGCTTTTGGCCGCTCTGGTGGAATATGCTCCCAACTTGAAGGACGTAGAGATCTGCCAGGCGTTGACGGTCGGCGCGGCGGATTATGTCAGCCCGCAGATGGACGGACATCTGCGCGTGAATTCCATGTTCATCAGCGCCAACATTCGCAAGGCGGTACAGGAAGGGAGGGCGGATTTTACGCCGGTCCTGCTTTCCGAATTTCCGCTTTTGTTCAGGAACGGGTTCCTGCCGGTGGATGTGGCGGTCATTCACGTTTCAACGCCTGACGAGCATGGGTTTTGCAGCCTGGGTGTGGAAGTGGGGTTGACCAAATCGGCGGCAGAGTCAGCCAAGATCATCATCGCGGAAGTGAACGACAAAATGCCGCGGACCTTGGGCGATTCCTTTATCCACGTCAGCCGCCTCACTCACATCGTTCCGGTCAGCTACGACATCCCCGAACTTGCAATGGCGGATGAAGGCAGCACCGAGATCGTCGAGAAGATCGCCGGACATGTGGCAGGTTTGATCCCCGACGGGGCCACCATGCAGCTTGGCATTGGCGCCATTCCCGACGCGGTTTTGAAATATCTCTTCGACAAACGAGACCTCGGAATCCACACGGAGTTGTTTTCCGACGGTGTAATCGACCTTGTCAATGCCGGCGTGTTGACCAATGCCCGCAAGTCCCTCCACCCGGGCAAGATTGTCGCCGGATTCATTCTTGGAACGAAGCGGTTGTATCAATGGGTGGATGACAACCCGCTGATCGAATTGCACCGCACGGAATATGTGAACGACCCGTTCGTCATTGCTCAGAACGAACGCATGGTGGCGGTCAATTCCGCCATCGAAGTGGACCTTACCGGACAGGTTTGCGCTGACAGCATCGGGCCAAAACTTTACAGCGGCGTTGGCGGACAATTGGATTTTATCTATGGCGCTTCCCGCTCCAAGGGTGGCGTGCCGATCATTGCCCTGCCGAGCACGGCAATCATGAAAGACGGCACTGCCTTAAGCAAGATCACCGCCATGCTCAAGCCGGGCGCGGGCGTGGTGACCACTCGCAACCATGTCCGTTTTGTGGTGACAGAGTTCGGCGTTGCAGATTTATACGGAAAGACCATCCGCCAGCGGGCGCAGGCATTGATCAGGATCGCCCATCCGCAATTCCACGAAGAACTAAAAAGGCAGGCGGCGGAACTTCACTACATGTAGCAAGCCTGTCAAAAGGCGCGGAGAGAACGCAACTCTGCGCCTTTTTTGTTGTTAACCTGATGTTGAATTCATCCATCTTGACATTCCCACACTTTTTACCTATGATGAGTGCGTTTCGAAGAATAGATCTATGGCAAAAGTAATCTGTCGGTCAGTATCTTAGCCTGACACTCATCTGAAAATTGATATATGGCGGGTTGAATACCTTATATAATGACGAAAGAGGAATTATTGAATGCGTAGAGCAAAGATCGTTGCCACCATCGGGCCCGCTTCCGATTCTGAAGAGGCGCTCGAATCGCTTGTAAAGGCGGGAATGAACGTTGCCAGGTTGAATTTTTCACATGGCACGCATGAACAACATGCCTTGCGTGTAGCCAGAATACGCGCCGTGGCAAAAAAACTCGGTACCCCGATTGGAATATTGCAGGATTTGCAAGGACCCAAGATTCGGGTTGGAAAACTGGATTCCGTGCTTCAGCTTTCAAGCGGCGAGCACGTCTGTTTGTATGCCGCTCAGGATTCGCCGCCCGAAACCGATTACAAACTTCTTCCAGTCGATTTCCGCGAACTGTTCGAATCCGTTCAGGCGGGCGATAAACTCCTGCTTGACGATGGACGCCTGGCTCTCGAAGTGACAACGGCTGAAGAACGCATTGTCCATGCCAGGGTTTTGGTTGGAGGGGAACTCTCATCTCATAAGGGCATCAACCTGCCCGGCATAAAGCTCAGGATTGCGGGCTTCACGGATAAAGACAAAGCCGACCTTGCCTTCGGTATTTCACAGGGCGTGGATGCGGTGGCGATTTCCTTTGTCCGTAGTGCCGATGACGTGAAAGCAGTGCGTGCGGCAATCAAGGATTTTTCTGAAAAGGATCGTACGCCGCTGTTGATCGCCAAGTTGGAAAAACCAGAAGCCATGAACGAATTGGAAACCATACTTGACGTGGTGGACGGTGTGATGGTGGCGCGCGGCGACCTCGGCGTCGAACTTCCGCCGGAGCGCGTCCCGTCTTTGCAAAAGACCATCATTCATGCCGCCAACGCGCGCGCAAAACTTGTCATCACTGCCACGCAGATGCTCGAATCCATGATTCAAAACCCCCTGCCAACCCGCGCAGAAGCTTCCGATGTTGCCAACGCCATCTTCGACGGGACCGATGCCGTAATGCTCTCCGCAGAAACCGCTTCGGGCGAGTACCCAAGCGAGGCGGTTGCCATGATGTCGCGCATCGTCGTCGAAGCGGAGTCGCACTTCGTCGAGTGGGGAAGCCGTCAGGATGGCAGGGCAGGCTTGGGTGTAAGTGATGCGGCGTCCATGGCGCGCGCGGCGAACGCGCTGGCAAAGGATCTCGATGTCCGCGCGGTGGCAGTCTTTACAATGCAGGGTCGTTCCGCGTGGTTGATGTCGAAAGCGCGCCCGTCCAAACAGATCCTTGCATTCACACCCGAACCCGAAACCTATAACCAGCTTTCATTTCTTTGGGGCGCGGAGCCTCATTTTGTACGATACGCCAGCACCATGGACGACATGCTTTCGGATGTGGACGCCGTTTTGTTGAAATCCGGCATCAAGCCTGGGCAGCAGGTAGCGCTGATCTGCGGTTATCCCATCGGCGAGATGCGCCCACCCAACATGGCCCTGCTTCACACTGTCGGCAGCGACGCTTCGGTTAATTTGGCGCGGAAGATGGCGGAGAAGAACCTAAAGAAATAGGATTTGAATTCCACTCTTGCGCAGTTTTTCGAAGCGGATGCGACCGGTAAAACGTCGCATCCGCTTCATACTTGACCTCGGTTTACTCCCTCGTCGCAATCAGGATTCCAATCCCGATCAATATGCCGCCTGCGATGAAAAGCCGGGTGATGGATTCGGCGAGGAAAAACCAACCGAGCAGGGCGCCGACCACTGGCTGGGCAAAGAACGTCAGTGACGCGGCGGCAGCGGGCAATTCCGAAAAGGCATAATTCCACAGGAACATGGCGATGGCTGTGGAAATGACTCCCAGAAATAACACTCCGCCGACGATCCCCCATGTTATTTCACCCACGCCCTGTGAGCCGACTTCCCAAATGCCGAATGCCAAACTCGACGGCACGCCGCCCAGCAGCATGATCATGCTGGACCAAAGCAGATCTGCGGACCGGGACACCTTGCGCACAAGCACGGAATACAATGCCCAGGTCAGCGCTGCCGCGAGCAGACTCATGTTGCCCCAAAAGAGTGACGGCGAAAGCTCCGCGTTGCGCGGGTCTATCACGGCGACTACGCCGATGGTGGAAATGAGCAGCGCGAGGATACGGCGGATGGTGGCTTTTTCGCCAAGCAGGAAAGGCGCAAACAATAATACGAAGGCAGGTGTGGCGGACGTAACCAATGCTCCGTTGGATGCCGTTGAAAGTTTTGTGCCGACGAATTGAAACCCCAGTGAAATGCCGTATCCAACAACGCCGACCAGGAAACTGGTTCGAAAAAATTCGCGTGTAATGACCGTTTTCGCCTTTGCAAGCCTGTCTCGGAAGTAGATGACGATGCCCAGCGTGACCGTCCCCAGGACAAGGCGTAAGGTCAGCAGGGCGAAGGGTGGGATCACCTCCAGAACCACCTTGCTGACGACATACATGCCGCCCCAAATGGAGGCAGCGGTTAGACCTGCGATCAAACCTGCAAACGCGTGGTGTTTGTGCAATGTGATGGGCATAGTCACCGATTATATCGAAAAGACCGAAACGCATATCTGGGTATGGCTTGAAAAAAATTCCCACATCTGGCGCTTGACGTTTATGAACATCTGTTCTAAAATCACTACATTATCAGTCCAATTTGAAAAGGAGAAGGTCATGTCCAAGAGAAATGTTGTCCATGTTGAGATTCCCTCCGCGAATGTGGATGCCGCGGCAAAATTCTACGCCGATTTGTTCGGCTGGAAGATCGTTGCGGTGCCGGAAATGAACTACACCATGTGGGAGGACGGAAGCGGTTTTGGCGGCGGCTTCCCCGAAGTTTCCGCGGATAACCCCGCCGGTCAGGTGCTGGTTTACATTGACAGCGACGATATCGAGGCAGACTTGAGGAAAGTGGAAAAATTAGGCGGAAAGGTCATCCACCCGAAGACCGAGATTCCGCAAACAGGCTGGTTCGGCGTTTTTCAGGACCCGACGGGAAACGTGCTTGCTCTTTATACAAGCATGGATCCCAAATTCAACAAATAGATTACGCCGCCGCTTTGACTTGCGAAAATGCATACTCACTCCAAAACCACGGTTTTGGAGTGAGTATTTTTAGTACAAATGGCGTATTCTTGAATATGACCTATGGGTGATTTTTTTGCAATGCGCTGATGTGTACTCTGAGTTTATAGTTCATGCGCTTACAAACTTGATAGTTTAATAAGGAGAGAAATAGCATGAAAAGAATTGTCCGTCTTATTTCAATGCTCGCACTGCTGTCGCTTGTGCTTGCGGCGTGCAGCGGAGCCGTTATGCAGGAGGATCAGACCCAGGAGCCGCCTGCGGTGGTGCCGTCAGAGCAGCCGACTGAAGAGGCAACCGAGGCAGCCCCTCCGGCGACGGATGCGCCGCCTGTTGTCGTCCCTGTCGATTTGGCGGGTCCACCCATGGAGGTCGGCTCCAAATATCTATATGTGGATGGAACGGTTTTGATCGCCGTGCCGGGCGGTCCATTCACCATGGGGTATAACTTTGCCGATAACCCCGAGCGCGAAATCACCGTTGGCAATTTCTGGATTTACAGCACCAAGGTCACCAATCGGCAGTATGCTCTCTGCGTGGAAACCGGCAAGTGTTCGCCGCCCGACCCGGATAACAGCCCCACATACGGTGATTATCGGTACATCAATTTCCCTGTGACTGGCGTGACTCACGCGCAGGCGGGCGATTACTGCGCCTTCGTAAAGGGACGACTGCCTACCGAAGCCGAGTGGGAGAAGACTGCTCGCGGCCCCGAAGGCAACATCTTCCCATGGGGTGATGGCGCGCCTCAGTGCAGTTTGGTGAACTACGGCTTCTGCAAGGGAAAGACTACCTTTGTGAATGAATATCCGGATGGCAAGAGTTATTATGAAGCCTGGGACATGTCCGGCAATGCCCGCGAATGGGTGGCGGATTGGTACAGCCCGGTGTACAACGTCGAGAACCCTGTGGCTGATCCGTTGGGGCCTGAACTCGGTGAGAAACGATCTGTGCGCGGCAGCAGTTATCAAGATAGCGCCAATGCCACCATTGCGGCGCACCGCTTCTCGCTGGACCCGGAGGAGAACCTGCCGGATTTGGGCTTCCGCTGCGTGATAGAAGACCCAACGGTCTTTGCCCCGTGGTGCGAACTGCTCGGGTATGCAGGGACAGGCCCGGATGGGTCTGAGGCGAACTGTACTCCGCAGGTGAACTGCAACGACGTAAAGATCACCGTCAACCCTTCCTGTAACTTGCAGACGTACAATGCCTTTACCATTGTGACTTTCGAGATGAGCAACAACCCGCCGGATGGCTGGTCGTACGATGCGCCAGGTTGTAATCCCATCCCTGGTGAGCAAACACCCACAAAGGATAAATTCCTGTGCGATCCGCCCGACCCTACCGGACCGGCGACCGCCAGCGGCTCGTGCGTGGACTTGGTTTCGTGTGTTTCGACCTGTCCAGCACATTACAGTAAGATCGGCGATGTGTGCATGTGGGATGGCAGCGGGACGATGGGCACGGAATGCCTGCCCGGCAGCACCTACGACCCGCTTACCCAATGCTGCACTTCGACCCCGGGCTCCGGCACGGACTTTGGGCTGTGCCCGGCAGGGTTCTACCCGGTGAACGGCGTTTGTGTGCCCAACCCACAAGGCGTGGTGGATAATGAAAGCGCACCCATTGGGTTTGTTTCCTGCAATCCTCCAAGTACACAGCCTCCTGGCGGCGATGATGACGATGATGATAGTGGCGATGATGATACGACAGGCGGCTGCCAAGAACCACCTCGCGGTTGCGGTAACTATACTTGGGATTCTGGTCAGTGTTGTTGTGTATCACCAACGGGTGGTGGCTGTATCCCGTAACCCCAACATTAATAAGTATTAGTCTCTGTTCCTGTAGAGACTAATACTTTATGGATTCAGCGGCCCTTTCCCACTTGTTTTGACCACTAAGATTTTTAAGAAGAGGTGAGATGATGATAAGAGCGGCCTGGTTTTTTACGATTCTCGTTGTCCTGCTTTCGTTCACCGTCGGCTCAGCCTTGGCGGCGAATGGATTGCTGACACTGATCGAGGTCCGCAATGATGCGGGCGGCGGCGTGATTCTCGTTTTCCACGTCAGTGGGGAATTCTCGCGAAACGAATTGCGACTTGGCACGATCCACGTGCAGGGTGAAGACGGCGATTACAACATCCACTGCAGCCTTGTTTCCGACGATCTCCTTCAATGCACCACCACGCAGGCAGTGGCGGGAAAGAATGTGGTGGTGAATCTGGCGGGCTTCATCTTTTGGACATATGTCCCTCCGAGGGGCGGCAGCCAGGGCTCCTCACAATACTCCTACGACGTCTATGACCTCAATGAAGGAGAGCAAGGACTGTATTGGTTCGCATTCGATATCTACTGTCAGGATAGTCCCGCCAGCGACGGGCAGCCGCTCAATAATTTCCCCGACCCATGGGGCGGGACCTCGAATTATCGGTTCGAGGACGGAGGTCCTGACATTTGCGTTCTGGGCTCCTCTGACAGCGCCTATTATGGGATTTGCATAACCTGATGCCGGTTCGGTCCATCAAAATATGAGTGGAAAAAGCTCCGGTGTCAACCATGTTTGGCGCCGGGGCTTTCCATTTGCTTGACGCGCCCAAACCCCGGTGGTATCCTTGCGCGCAATGTCCAACCTGTACATCCTCGACGCCAACTCCAATTCTGCTCTCGCCAATTCGACGAAGGGGCATTGGCGTATGTCAGGTGAACAGCAAAAAGTACACCCTCACTAAGTACATCCAATGCCCCGAAATTTCGGGGCATTATTTTTATCAGGAGAGATCACCATGTCCGTTCCCAACAGTACACCGGTTTTTGCCGTGGACGAACAGCAGCTCGTCCCTGTCAGTGACCACCTAAAACAGATGATGGACATCCCGCCCTCGCGCATGTTCCTCATCAACAAGTCGTTGAAAGTGTATAAGGATAAGTTTCCGGATTCCCCCATCTACGATGCTTCACAAGGCGATGGAGGCGCTTCCTTGCCTGGGACCCCGAAACCGATCCTCGAACGAGCGCTCCAACTCCAACTGGAGCATGATACGGCTTACGATATGCCCTTCGGCACCGATGCCTATCGCAAGTCCGTGATCGAGCAATACTGGAAGTTGGATTCATCCTCAGGCTGGGGACCTGCCAACGTTCTCGGCACCGCGGGCGGACGTGACGCCCTCATCAAAGCCTATCAAGCCATGCTTGCCCTCGGGCATGGACGGCAAGGTGACCTTGTTATGGTCTCGCGCGTGCCGTGGATCTCGTACAACTGGGGACCCTATGGAGTCGGTGCGAATGTCCTTTGGGCGCCAGGTGACCCCGCGCAGGGATGGGCGTATTCCGAAGATGCGATCCGTGAAAGCGTGAAGTTCGCCGAATCCAAGGGACGCAAACTGGCAGGTCTCGTCATCACCAACCCCGACAACCCCACAGGCTTGACCATCCCTGTCGAGAAGCAAGTCTCACTCGCCAAAGCCGCCCTCGAAGCGGGAGTCGCGTTTGTCCTCTTCGATTGGATGTATCACTATGTGACCGACGAATCCCCCATGGACTTGAATTCCTTCCTCAAGCATTTCACCTCCGAAGAACGAAAACGCATCATGTTCCTCGACGGCTTGACCAAATCGCTCGGTGCATCCAACATCCGCAACTGCCACCTCATCGCGGACGAAGCTGTCATCAAGTTCATCACCGCGCGCGCCTCACACGGAGTGATCCCTTCGTTCTTTTCGCTTGCGGTTGCGATGGCTGCCTACGAAATGGGTTTTGATAAAGCAACAAAACCTCTTATCGAACCCATCAACGCCAGTCGCGTGGTATTGAAGAAACTCCTTGCCGAAAGCGGATTTCAACATATCATCGGCAAGGGCTATTACGCCTTTATGAACGTCGGTGAATTCATCAAAGCCAAAGGCTGGGAAGACAGTGAACCGCTCGGTCAATATCTCGCCGAAAATCACGGCGTTGCCGTTGTCCCTGGCGCGTTCTTCTCCCCCTTCGGCGGCGAATGGATCCGCTTCTCCTATGCCACGCCCGTTGAACGGACGGAAGGCGCGTTCAAGAGACTGGTGGAAGGGTTAAATGAGTTGAAAAAGTAGAAAGTCGAAATTGGGCGAAAGAAGAAAGCGGAAAGAATTGCAAAGCTCCCCACTTTTCACTCACCAATTTCTACCATCCTTCTTCTTTCCTCTTTCATAATCACCTTCAATTTTCAACCTTTAAACATTCCAACCCCAGGACCCACCCATGCCTCAAAAATTCGCCGACAAATACATGCTCGCCCTTGAAGAAGCCATCAAAGAGAAACCGCAGGGTGGACTCAACGGCTTCGAACAGGAATGGAATCTTCTCGATGAAGAACTGCGCCCGCTCTTAACCGTCGGCGCGGGACCCAGCCAGCAATCCTTCGTGGATTACTTGCGCGCAGAGTGTGTCCCACCGTGGCAGGCGCAGTTCAGCCAGCTCGAGGTCTTCCACTGGATGATCGAATGGGCGACGCGCCCGTATTACACGCCGCGCGGCGCGATCTACGAAGCGCGCTTACAGGAAGCCTCACTCATGAACGCGCTTCATCGCGCGGGCGTGAACTTCGGCGAACGCTTGCATTACTGGCACGGCAACCTCCTCTCCATCACCGACATTGGTCATCATTCCATCCCCGGGGAATGGGCAATCGCGAAACGTCGCTACCTCGAAAAATGCGTTGACCTTTACGGCGACACGCTCGCCACCACGGGCATCCACAGCAACCTCTCGCTCCCCGACCCGCTCTTCGCGTGGGACTTCATGCATCTCCCCGCCAACGAACGCGGCGACATGCACCTCGACGAGTTCAAATCCGAGTTTTATATCACCGCCGCGCGGCTCCTGCGTGCGTTCGCATCGCTTTTCGTGGCGACCACTGCGTCCACGCCGATGCAGGCTCAGGTCCGCGAAGGACGCGCTGTCCTCGCGTTGACCGAGTTCGATTCGGTGCGCAACCTCACGTTCCCGAATCCGCCCGCCATCGATCTTCCCGACCTCTATCGTTCGTACAACGACTATCTGCAAATCTCCTACGACCTCGTGCGGCGCGGAGTCCGTTTTGGGAACAACAACTGGACTCCCATCCGAGCTCGAAGTTTTGCCGAACCCGTCGAGCGGATCATTTCAACGACAAGCGACCAACTCGCTTCTCTCTACGCTCGAGGCTTGTTTGCTGCGGGTGAAGCGACACCGCCCGAGGAGATGGCGCTGCAAATCGAAAAACAAAACCTGATGGCACGCATCAACCTGCCGATGGGACGCGTGGAAGTCCGCACCGATGAAGGCGGACATTCGCTCGACCTCGATATCGCCAACCTGACGTTCAAACATCTTCTGCTTCTCCGCATCTACTCCGACCCGACATTTGCCCGCGGCTTCCGATATGACCGCGAGGACATCGCCCGCGCACGCGCCAACGAAAACGCTGCTGCGAAGTATGGTTTGCGTGCCGAGATCGAAAACCCACTGACAGGAAAACCCATTTCCGTGCGCGCTTTCCTCAAATGGACTCTTAGCGAAATCAAGCCAATTGCTCAAGCCTTGAACATGTGGGACGATTTGTATCCGCTCGTCGAAATGTCCGAAGGCGGACGCAACACATCCGAAAAGATCCGCGCTCGTTTGCAACTCGAACTCGGCGCAAACGACGAAGTGCCAATGACTGTGCTGAAAGAATTGTTCTATGAACACGAAGCGACTGTCAAAGCGGACGTGGAACGCATTGCGGCAGAGTATGTCTCTCTCAAAAGTGACGCATCCAAGATCGGTGAATACATCCAACGCTCGCGCGATGTAGTGCGACAGATCCCAACTGCGCCGATTCGATTCCGCCCAAGGACCCAGATCATGACCGAAAAAACCTACCCCGATAAGACCGGTGAAATCCTCGACCTTGCCCAGCAACTCGTTCGTATTCCGTCCGTGACCGCATCTCCAAATGAACGGCTTGACGAAGTCCATCGCGCAGGTTCGCTGATCGATGATTACTTGCGCAATGCAGGACTCGAAACCAAGTTCTTTGATGGGAAATATCCTGCGGTGTATGCACGATTCCCCTCTCCCGCTGGGAGAGGGCGACCCGAAGGGTCGGGTGAGGGAGAGATATTGCTGACAGGTCACTTCGACGTAGTCGAGCCCGAACCCGACGACTCCCAATTCACTCCGCGCATCGAAGGTGATTACCTCCACGGTCGCGGCGCCGCGGACATGAAGACTGTTGTTGCAACCTATCTGGTTTGGATGAAGGATGCGATGAAAGCAGGCATGCCATATCCCAACATCGCGTTGCTTTTGGTTGGTAACGAGGAGAACGGAGAAGCCGAAGCATGGGGCACGCCGCATGCTTTGAAAGAATTAGATTTGACCCCTTCGCTTTCCATCGCTGGCGAGCGGACAGGCGAAAAAGGGACCGAACTCTTCGGCGAGATCTGCGTGGAAAATCGCGGCGTGATGCGCTTTGATGTCATAGCGCGCGGGGCAAAGGGTCACTCAGGGATTGCGGGCACTGGCGACTTGAGCGAAAAACTGATCGCCGCGCGTTCAGCCTTGAATGAAATCTTCGCCAAAAATCTCACGCTCAAGTCAGCGGATGGCTGGCAATCGCAGGCGAAATTCCCGTTTATCAATGTTGGCACGCCAGGCATATATAATGTCACAGTAGGGGAGGGGACTCTGGGCGTTGAGATTCGTCCCATTCCGCAGGATGATGTGGAAAGTTTAAAGTTGCAGGTTGAAAGATATTGCGCCGAGAATGGGCTTGAAACCAGATTCCCTGTCATGGAAAACGGCGTGGCATGTGACCCGAATAATCCAGCGTTGAAAGCGTTGATCGAAGCAGTCAGGCAGGCATCGGGTGGTGAAGAGCCGAAGATCGGGAAGAAGTTACCAGGCACCAGCGCGCGCTTCGCTCCCGGCGGACAGGGGGTTGTCTGGGGTCAATCCGGAGTCGGTCCACATGCGAAGAACGAGGCGCATTACATCCCCAGCATCGAGCCGTATTACAAATCCCTGAACGAGTTGGCAAAACTGTGGAAGTAACGACAGGGGCGAACGAACAATCGCCTCTGTTCTTCTCAGAACCGAAAGTGGATGAATATCCGCCCGAAGTTCTTGTCGTCCTTTTCCACACGATGATACAGTTTCTTGATATGGGATTGATTTAGAAAACGCAGGACCTTTTTCTTGAGTTGCCCGCTGCCCTTGCCCGGGATGATCTCTACGAGTCCGATCTTTCGGTCGATGGCTTCCTCCACGATGCGGTTCAACTCCGCCTCGATCTTATCGCCTTTGTTGTAGATTTTATGCAGGTCGAGTTTAAGTTTTGCCATGTTCTTTCTGTATCGAATAGATCAGCGTGGGAAAGTTATCGCCGTCGATGCCGTCCACTTCCTTTTCGAGGGTCATGCCGATCTTTTCGGCAACCTTTTGTGAAGCGGTGTTCTTTGGGTCGATCAGGCAGATCAGGCGCGGGAGTCCCAATTTCTTGAAGGCATAATCACGAATTGCCAATGCACCTTCGAATGCGAATCCCTGTCTCCAGAATTCCTTGTCCAGCAGATAGGCAATTTCAACTTCGTTCTGACCTTCGATGCTCCATGGGAGAAGCCCGCAGCGCCCGATAAATCTGCCGCTCGGTTTGTGTATGGTCGCCCAAAGCCCCAGTTCAGGATGTTTCGGATGTCCGTTCAGGAACCACTCCAATTCTTCCTGGGTCTCCGCGTAGCTCAAAACGCCTTCGGGAAAATATTTCCGCACTTCCGGGTCGCTGTAGAGTTTATAAAGCGCGTCAAGATCGTCCATTACCAAACGACGCAGCAGTAGTCTTTCGGTTTCGAGGATCTTCATTTCTTCTTTTGATCTCTCGGCAGGAAATCGAACGGCGGGCGCTGATTGAGTTTCATTAAATGGGCGCTGGTTTTACCTGCGTACAGGGCAGTGAGCGAGCCTGTGTCGCAACCGAGACGTTGGAAATGATCGAGCGGCATGCCGAGGAAATGCGCCACTGCCAGTTTGATCGGGTCGGCGTGAAAGACCACCGCCACAACATCTTTTGGTTTCTTGTACTTTTGAAGGATCCGCTCCAAAACATTCACGATACGCAATTGTGTTTCGGGAAACGACTCGCCATCTGGAAACCGAAACCGCGAGGGTGAATGTTGAACGATTTTCCAATCCTTCCTCAACCGCAACACCTTCCAAGAACGACCCTGCCACTTTCCGACATGCGTATCCATCAAGTCTGGTTCCTCGATGATTTTCAAGTTATGCAATGCGGCAATCGGATGTGCCGTTTCCATCGCCCTCTCCAGCGGACTGGCATGGATGCCTTTCAATGGAACATCCTTCAACGCCTCAGCCAACGCCTGAGCCTGTTTCTTCCCCTTTTCATTTAGATGCACTCCGGGAATTCGTCCTGCCATTTTCCCGGTCTTGACGTAATCGTTTTCGCCGTGCCGGATGAGAAGCAATAAAGGCATTATTTGATCTTCCTCTTCATTTCCAGAATTTGTTCTTCGCTCAAATCGGGGAGGTGATCGACCCTGGAGATTCCCAGCGCTTTTCTTTGCGCCTCGCGCCACATCCCCAGCCGCGACTTGACCTGCGATTCGTATCCTTCTTCAGACGGCGAGTAAAAATACGTGCCAAGCAGGCGTTTGGGTAGATACTGCTGCGGTGTGAAATGACCTTCGAACTCGTGTGGATAAACATAATCTTTGCCGTGCCCCATTGCTTCGGCGTCGCGGTTGCCATCCATGAGGTGGCGCGGGACGGAGACCTGTCCTTCCTCTTCGATCTTTTTCATTGCTTTGAAATACGCTCCCGCCGTGTTGGACTTGGGCGCAGTGGCAAGGTACAACGTCGCTTCGACGATGGGGTAAATCCCTTCTGGCAGTCCGATGTAATCGAAGGCTTGAGCGGCGGATGAAGCTACAACCAGACCCATCGGGTCTGCCAGTCCGATGTCTTCCCCGGCGAGGATGATGAGACGACGGATGATGAATTTCGGGTCTTCACCTGCGTAGAGCATTTTTGCAAGCCAATACAAAGCCGCATCCGGATCGCTTCCGCGCACAGATTTGATGAAGGCAGAGATGGTGTCGTAGTGAGAGTCTCCGTCTTTGTCGTAGAGCACAGCCCGTCGCTGAATGGACTCTTGCGCAACATCCAGCGTGATGTGGGTGGTGCCATCTTCGTCCGGTGCAGTGGATTCGACTGCGAGCTCGAGCGCGTTAAGCGCGTTGCGGGCATCACCAGAGGAAACTTCGATTAGGTGAGAGCGCGCGTCTTCATCGAGGCTGATCTTTTTATTTCCATAGCCGCGCTCTTTGTCTGCCAGCGCGCGGTCGAGCAGGATGCCGGTTTCGGTTTTATTTAAATTCCGCAATTGGAAAACGCGCGAGCGTGAGATCAATGCCTTGATGACCTCAAAGTATGGATTTTCGGTCGTGGCACCAATGAGCGTGAACGTGCCATTCTCCACGTGGGGGAGCAGGGCATCCTGCTGCGCCTTGTTCCAACGGTGGACTTCATCCACAAAGAGGATGGTACGGGTGTTATGCAGCCGCCGGCGCTCGAGCGCTTCGTCAATGACGATGCGCAGGTCGGCTTTGCCGGCGAGGATCGCGGAAATGGTAACGAAATGGCTTTTGGTGGTGTTGGCGATGACCTGCGCCAGGGTAGTCTTGCCTGTGCCAGGCGGTCCCCACAGAATGATGGACGAGAACAGCCTGTCCGCTTCGATGGCGCGGCGCAAGAGTTTCCCCTCGCCGACGATGTGTTCCTGCCCGATGTATTCCTCCAGCGTGCGCGGACGCATCCGCGCGGCGAGAGGCGCTTCGGATTTCATGCGTTCCTGCATGGCATGGTCGAAGAGATCGGACATGGACTTGATTATAGCAGGGCGTACAACTCAGAAAGAGTTCAAGGCACCGGTTACATCATCATGGACTTCGATGTACGTTTCGAAACCGCCCAATTCGAGCGCCTCCCGTACCTGGGTTGAGGGAGCTGCAAGTTTTAGGTAGGGCGATTTGTATGTACCGGCGCTCATTTGCCTGCGGAGTTCGTCATCATCCACATCTTTGTGAAGATTACGTAATTCATTGAATGTGGTGTGAATGACCCTTAATCCGGCGCTGCTCATGAAGGGGACATCCTTCAAATTTAGAATGAGATAGCGCGCTCCGTTGGTAAGCGCTTCCTGTGCTCGTTCAAGGAAGACTTTGTAGTTGGAGGAATCCACGTCCCCCTTGATGGCAAGCATAGTGACGGGAAGAGGCGCTTCCAGAATTTCAGTGATGATTTCCAGCATGATGCATCCTTTGTTTGAATAAATTGGTCAGGCGTTTGGCGTTTCGCGCTGATTTTTTACATGCGATTGGTTTACGATGTAGATGCCAGCCAGCGCAACAGCGCCTCCGGCCCATTGAATTGGCGCGGGGATTTCGCCTAGCAGGGGAATGGCAAGAATGGCGGTCAGAATAGGCTGTCCGATCAAAGTAGGAGCGACAACCGAGGCGGGTAAATGTCCGAGCGCGTAAGAGATGGAAAGGTAACCGATCATTTGAGAGACAACGGCGGTGGCAAGGAATACAAGCCAGGTCTGCGCGGCGTACCCCGTGAATGAATTTCCCCACACTAGGTTGATGATGAGCATTGCGACTGTTGCGCTTGCGCCTACCAACCATGTGTAGCGAAGCGGATCAATGTGTTTGCGCCCGCGCTGCGTGATGAGTTGATAACCGGCATAAAAGACCGCCGCCGCGCTTGCCATCAAGTCGCCGAGGCCGAGGGTGGGGTGCCGCAGAAAGTCACTGCCGACTACGAATACTGCGCCTAACAGAGCGAGGATCAAGCCGAACCAGAAACTTTTTCTGAGTTTTTCTCGCAGGACGAAGAATGCAAACAATGCAACCCACAACGGGGATGTATTGCCAAGCAGGGTGGCATTTGCTGCCGTGGTGTAATGTACCGAAGTGTTCCAAAAGGCGAAATCGCAGGCGGTGAAAACTCCACCGAGGAGGGGGAAGAGAAGAAATTTACGGTCAATCCGTTCGTGTCTTTGCTGTTGCCGGATGAAGATCGGCGTCATCAGAACGGTGGCGAATGACAATCGGTAGAACCCGGTTATCGCGCCGGGCGCATCCGCCCAGCGGACGAACATGGCGGAAAGACTCAATGCAGTGATGCCCGCGGCGAGCGCGGCATAGGGGAGGAAGCGGTTGGTCGGCATGAGACAGAATTGTACCGCGACCTTTGTCAAACACGCGGAAGGGAAATGCGTTCCAGTGTGGGGGGGAGTTCTGAGAGTTTGCGCAGGCTGAAATCCGGTTTGATGCGGTGCATGTTTTCATTCGTGAACTGCGCGCGACGCGTGATCCAGATCGTCTTCATGCTCAGGTTCTTTGCGCCAATGATGTCCGCTTCGAGGCTGTCGCCGACCATGACGGCTTCCGGGGGCGTGATGCTCCAATGCGCCAGTGCGATTTCGAATGCGCGCGGATGGGGCTTGCGGTAATAACACGCGGCGGATGTCAACACAAAATCAAAAAAGGCTTCCACGCCGAATTTTTGAAGGAGCTGCCGGACGTCCTTGTCATCGCCCGCGTTGGACAGAATGCCGAGATGATAATTGGTAGATTTCAATGTTTGAAGGGTTTCGATGGTGTCGTTTTCGATCTGCCAATTCGTTTGCGTAACCGCATACATCGCATCCAGCGCGGACCTGATGACCGATTCTGATATATCGGTTTGCCCCAGTTCTTTGAGCAGTTCCCGCAGAACGAAATGATAAGTGGTTTCCTGAAAATCCTTATCGCGTTGTTCGTAATACTCATGCAGGCGTGTGCGGAAGCGGCGAGGCTCCAGTTGAATGTTGTTCCCAAGAAGTGATTCAGCCAGAGCCCGGTCTGCTTGTTCGTGTATGGGTTCCCACTCTCCGCGCGAGTGCATGAGCGTTCCGCCGAGATCGAAAAGGATGTGACGGGGAGGGGCGTTCATGGTTTTGATATAACCCCAATATGGAAAATAGTAAAGGGGACGTTTGGATGATATGGGTCGGTGCTACGCTGCGCCCTTAAGGTAGATGCCAGTCGGGTCGAGTTCTTCGCGCAGAATCTTTAATTCCCTTTTGGTGACGGGTTCTGTGGCATTTAATTGCGCGGCGGTTTTCAGTTCCCATCCTGTGTTGGCTCTCGCTTCGTCTACGGTTTTGCCGGGGTGCAGGGCGGTGAGGGTCATTTCGCCACTTTCGTCGGGCTCCATCATGCCGATGTCGGTGACCACGGCAAGCATTCCGCCGCCGCGCAAGCCGCGTCTTTCGCGTGCGCCTTTCCCGTCGATAAACCCAGCCGAGGTCATGAATTCCACCTTTTCGGGGAAACGGCGTTTTTGGTGGGGCGTCATGATGTAACAGCGGTTTGCCCATGCTGCAATTTCCTGAGAGCCGCCGGAGCCGGGAAGCCTGACCTTGGGCTGCGCGTAGTCGCCAATGACAGAGGCGTTGATATTGCCATATTTGTCGATTTGAGCGCCGCCCATGAAGCCGACATCCACGTTGCCGCGCTGGAGGTAATTGGCGAAGATATCGTACATGCTCACTACAGACAGCGCGCCGCTGACTAGGGTTGGGTCGCCTATGGAAAGCGGCAGGCGGGCAGGTTCCGCGCCGATGACTCCCGCCTCATAGATCATGACCATGTTGGGGGCGTGCGTCCGTTTGGCTAGATTGCAGGCAAGGTTGGGTTGACCTACGCCGACAAAGACCGCATCGCCATCCTTTAATAGACGGGCAGCATTGACGATCATCAATTCAGCAGAAGAATATTTGAGTTCGGGCATGTGTTCTCCTTATTTTGACCAGGGACATTGAACGATGGAGAAAAAGCTACCACGTACTGTCTTCGGTCAAAAAACAGTTAATAATTTCCATCACTTCCCGTGGGTGTTCGAGCGGCAGGAGGTGGGTGGCATTTTGCATGGTAACAACTTGTATCTTTGGATTTTTCTTCTTCACCAGCCGTTCGGCTTTTTCCAAAAATGTATCCGTTTCTGCACCGCGGATGATGAGAGTTGGTACCTGAAGGTCTGCAAGTCCATTCCAGAGATCGAAGTCTCGTAAGCCGGTCAGGTAGATATAGCTCTCCCATTCGGGCGTGTATGCAAGTTCGTATGCGCCATTTGAGTTTGGTTTGATAATACCTGCAATGTATGCTTTCAAGCATTCGTCGTTCATGTATTTGAATACATCGCGCGCGCGGTATCCGCGAAAGACCATGTCCAGATCATCGAAAGTGCGCCTGCGTTTCAACGCGCCTCCGATCTTCGGGTGGAGTTTATGTCCCAGACCCATGGCGCGGACAAAGTTCCACAACGCCAAAAACGACGGCACGAAAAGTACAGGGTCAAGTAAGATAATGGTGCGGAATTTCTTTGGGTCGCGCATGGCCGCTCGCAGGGTGACGATCCCTCCGATGGAATGACCAACCCCGATCACGGGATCAATTTTATGGTCGGAGAGGAAGCGAAGCAGGTCCTCGGATAGTGGATGCCAATCTTGCAGGTCTTCCATCCTCGCATCATCCCAAAGCGGGCGAAGCTTCATCCCGAAGAGATGATATTGCTTTTTTAATAGTTCAAAGAGCGGCGAATAACATTCGGGCGGATAACCATTGGCGTGCAGGAAGTGCATCGGCGTGCCTTGGCCGCCGAAATCGAAATGCGGAATGTCCATGGATCAATAATTTCCGTAATTGATCTTTTCGCTGTACCGCGCCTTCACTTTCAACCGCTTTTGAGTCTTTGCGCCAAGCTTTTTCCAATAGGCGTTTCGATCCTTTACGCCAAACACCCATTCGTCAAGATACTGTTGCACGCTTTCCTTTGACTCGCTGATCTTGTCCCACGCGAGATAGAACTCGTTGTCGCGGTCGTAATATCCCTGGGAATAGGATGGATGACTCGCAAACGGAACGTGACAAACCGCGTTGACGACAATGCCGGGAATCATCGTTCGGTTCGGGTCGGACCTGATGACTGATTCGTCCACGATTTCTTCCGCCGTAAGGATGACCTTTTTCGCGGCAAAGGCGGCTTCTTTTTGCTCGCCGATGATGCCCCAAAGATGCGCGTTACCGTTTTTATCGGCGCGTTGAACGTGGACGATAGCAACATCGGGATTCAACGCCGGGACGACGACCACGTCCTTGCCGCCGTACGGGTCGGGGATGCGTTTGATCTGCGGGTTTACTTTTTCCAAATCCTCGGCGCCGGTTTGCTTCATTGGCAGGAACGGCAAACCCGACGCGCCTGCCTGCAAACGCGTGATCATTCCAAAGTGCGAATATTCCTCCCACTCCAATTCGCCGCGCTCGATCGCACTGCGGACGATACGAAGCGACCCAACCCCGGGGTTGCCCATATAAGAAAAAATCACCTTTTTCGCGCACCCCGCCGCCACAATCTGGTCGTAGATCAGGTCTGGCGTGGCGCGTGCGAGTGTGAGATTTTTCTTTCTCTGGCGGATGATCTCGTGTCCCGCCGCAAACGGGATGAGGTGTGTGAAACCCGCGGCGTAGATGATATCCCCGTCGTTCACAAATTCTGAAACTGCCTGCTTCAATGAAATTATTTTGGACGATTTATTCTTCATATTCTTCTTCCGCTTCCTCGGTTTTGACCTGCGGTGTTTTTGTTTTCTTATTGCCTTTTCTACCGCTCATAAGATTTCTTAGCCCTGAAAACCTTCCAGCTGGGGGAGGTTTGGCTTTATTTCTGCGAAGCGCCCAGCCGATGCCGAGCAGCAGCATGGCGATGAATAGATAGTCGAATTCAACCTTGCTGGCTAGGTCCGAAACGACAAACAGGATGAAAGCGCCACCGCCCATGACCACGAAGAAGGTTCCCACTCTAACAATGAAAGGATCGTCGTTCTCCATGGTGATATTTTACCAAAGCGTCAACCTTGCGGTTTAACTGCGAAGATGAACGTGCGCCTGAATGGATAGAGAATCGGACTGCCAGGTAACATCCCGGATAATTTTTTACGGATGGTCTCCAAAAAGGCATCCTTTTCACTGTCCAGCCTTTCCAAATAGGGGACAAGGGCAGTGCCTTTGATCCACTCCACCACGGCATCCGAGTTCTCCAGGACGTGCGGATAAACCTTTTCAAAAACTGTAATGTCCTCCGCGCCGCAATTGAACAAGATCCCGGCGTATTCATCGATGGGCAGCACTGGAGATATTCTCGCAAAGCCTTTCAGTGCGGAGCAGAACGGTTCCTCTCGAGCGGTTTCCAGAATTATGCGGTGGGAAATGTGATTGTGATTGGATGGAACCTGCACTGCAAGTTGACCTTCTTCATTGAGTTTGTCGAATAGGCTTGGAATGAGTTTGTGATGATTCTCCGACCACTGTAATGCTGCGTTGCTGAAGATCAGATCCCATGTGCCTTTTAGCTTTGCCTGGTCTCCCCGCTCGAAGCGTAGATTCCCGCTGGCGTAAGCGGCGGCTTTCGTTAGCATCTCTTCGGATTGATCAAGCCCAACTCCCTCGAAACTTGGAAGCAAGTCGGCAAGGCGGCGGGTGAGTTCGCCCGTCCCGCATCCAAGATCGATGACTTTGAGATTCGGTCGGATTTTTACGATTTTTAACAGGTCGAAAAACGGCGCAGATCGTTCCGACTGAAATTTATGGTATTGTTCCGGGTTCCAAGGCATATTAATGTTTCCAAGAGAAAAGCCCCTTTCTCCAATGAGAAAGGGGCGCTGCCGACATTAAAGGTTTATTTGATCAGCGTGCGGATTTGTTCGTGCATGTACAAAGGCAGGTAGTAATGACCACCGGCGTTCTTGCCGCTGGAGCCCGAGCCTTTCCATCCGCCGAAGGGTTGGAAGCCAGGCCATGCGCCTGTCGTCGCCCCTTGCGGACGATTGGCATAGGTCACCCCTGCTTCGATCTTGTCGAAGAACCAGTCTGTCTCTTCCTGCGAACCGTAAAAGCCAGCGGTGAGTCCGTAATTCACGTCGTTGGCGATCTCCATGGCTTCGTCGAGATTCTTTACTTTTCCGATCGTAGTGATGGGCAGGAACATCTCATGTTTCCACAAGCGATGAGAATAAGGCAGGTCGGTTACGAAGGTGCTTTCGCAGAAATAACCTTTGTCGTACATGCCGCCTGTTTTCACATTGCCGCCAACAAGGAACTTGCCGCCGCCCTGGCTGATCTCTTCGCAGAAATTCTTGAAATCGTTATAGGACGATTTGTTGATGACTGGACCATTGTAGGTGGCTTTGTCTGTGGGGTCGCCGATCGCGAGTTTTTCGGCGGCTTCCTTCAGACGGCTGACCATCTCATCGTAAACAGGCGCCTCCACAAGGACGCGGGAAGCGGCGGAGCATTTCTGTCCCTGCAAACCAAACGCCGAGCGGACAATGCCGATGGTGGCGCGTTCAAGATCCGCATTTTTTGAAACAATGGCTGGATTCTTACCGCCAAGCTCTAGGATGATGGGGCGCACATAATTGCGCTTGCCAAAGTCCTGGAACATCTTCATGCCCACATCGAAGGAGCCGGTGAAGGTCACGCCGTCCACTTCGGGGCTGTCCACCAAGGCTTGCCCAAGGGTGGAGCCGGGTCCTGTAACGAAGTTCACAACGCCGTCGGGAATGCCCGCGTCACGGAAGCAATCCACCAGCAGGCGCACGATCCACGCCGTATCGGTGGCGGGCTTGATGACCAGCGTGTTGCCGGTGACAAGCGCCGCGCCGGAAGGACCGCCAGTGAGCGCGTGTGGGAAGTTGAAAGGAGAAACCACAAGCCACACACCATAGGGACGAAGCACTGAGACGTTCCGCGCTTCATATCCGACGAGTGGATCCTTGCCCATCTCAACAATGTAGCCGTCGTTCTTTTCCATTTGATAGCAGGAGTAATAAATAAGGTCGGCGGTTTCCTGCACATCACCCAAAGACTCCATGCGGTTCTTGCCGACCTCCAGTGCCATTGCCGCGCCCAGATCGAAAATGCGCTCCTCGATCAATGAAGCAGCCTTGCGAAGCAGTTCCACGCGCTTCTGCCACGGAGTGTGGCTCCACATCGGGAACGCCGCGCGCGCCGCAGCCATGGCCTGCTGCGCGTGAGAGGCATTGCCTTTTTGCATTTTCGCGAGAACCCAATCGGTATTAACGGGGGAACGGTCTTCCAGCTTCTCATCGGCAAGGACTTCCTTGCCATTGATATACATGCCATATTCCTTGCCCATGGTCTTCTTGAGTTTTTCCACCGCTTTATCGAAGCCGGTGTGCAGCTCATCGGGCGGGTTGAACATGGTTGCATACGTAAGTTTGAAATCAGCCATAGGAAATTCTCCTTTTGATGTTTGTGAGGCAATCTACAAATCAAGTATAGCGTAGGATGCTACGCCCGTCAAAGAAAAGCGTATTTTCGTAGACATGACGATAATCCCGACTTTTTTCACCGTAAGACAGGCTTTGGGTAGGGCGTCTGACGTTAAACACAATTTCTTTAATGAGGAGATCATGAAACATCGCTTCCTTTTCTGGACCTTGAGCCTGATTGCTGTTTCTCTGGCAGCTTCCTGTGCTCCAGCCGTCCCACCGGAGACCGCTGTTGCCGTCCCCGTTGATCAAACTTCACCAACAGAAACAATTGTCCCTGAGTCGGAGGCGGTGGTTGAATCTGTCACAGAAACCCCGGCTGTCCAATCTATTGCTACATCCCGTGGACCAGACCTCCATGCTACGGATCCCGGCAGTGTCTCGCTGGCTTCGGGTCAGTTGCAACTGGTCGAATTCTTTCGCTTTACCTGAAGCACGTGCCGTGCGATGGCGCCCATGGTTCATGGGCTCGAAGCGGAGTATGACGGCAAAGTCAAGTTCACCTATCTTGATGCTGATGACCCTCAAACACAGGTTTTTCAACGCGAGTTGGGATTTGTCTACCAGCCGGAATTCTATTTGCTGGATGCGAATGGAACCCTCATAAAAAAACTGGTGGGTTTTGTTTCTGAAGAGGAATTTAGAACCTTGTTCGACCAAAATCTCCAATGAAAAGTTGACCCGCCAAATCGGCGGGTCAACTTTTTATAAGATAGGTCAGGCTTGCGCGTCGTACTTCTTCGCGTCGTCGATCGCCTTTTTCACATTCACGAATGGCAGGAGAATCATGCCCATGATGAAAAAGAAGATCAACGAAAGTATGGCAATGCGAAGGCTTCCAAACCATTGGTTTGCAAGCCCGAAGATCAAGGGACCGATCCAGGAAGTGCCGCGTTCGCTGACTTCATAGAACGAAAAGAATTCGGCTTCTTTTCCGTTGGGGATCATCTGCGCAAATAGACTGCGGCTGATGGCTTGCGAACCACCCATCACCATGGCAATGAATCCGCCCAGAATAAAGAATTCGGTCACGCGCCCCTCGCCCTGCAACCCGCCATAGGCGTAGATCACCACGCCCGACCAGATCACCAAACTGACGATGATAGACTGCTTCGCGCCGATCCAACCCGCCAGCCTGCCCCAAAACAGCGCTCCAAAAAATGCCACGAATTGGATCATGAGGATGACAGCCGTCAGCGTTTGCTGGTCAAGCTCCAGTCCGCCCTGGATCAGAGGCGCAGCAGCAAACGTTGCAGCGACAGCGATCACTGTCTGGATGCCATCGTTGTAAAGGAAATACGCAACGAGGAACTTGATTGTCTCTGGGAAGTGTTTCACCTCTCTAAACGTCTTCCCCAATTGTTTGAAACCGATGCTGGCATACGTCTCGCCTGCCGGGAGGGCGCGCGCGGCGCGGCGTGATCGCAGCCTTGCCCATGTTAAAAACGAGAACCCAAGCCACCATATCCCTGCAGAGGCAAGGTTGATGCGCACAGCAAGTTCGCTGGGCACGCCAATATCTTCGCTGAAAATGAAGAAGGCAAGGTTGAGCGCAAGCAAAATGCCGCCGCCCATATAGCCCATTGCCCAACCGTACGAAGAGACCCGGTCTCGTTCCTCTTCGCTGGCAATATCAGGCAAATAAGCGTTATAGAAAACAATCGCTGCGCCGAAGGAGAGATTTGCCAGGATAAAAAGCAATCCGCCCAGCCACCATAAATTCCCCGTTACCAGGAACATCAGAATGGTGGAAACAGCGCCGATGGTTGCAAAGATCTGCATCATCCGCTTGCGCAAATGCGAATAATCCGCGATGGCGCCAAGGATGGGCAGGAATAGCACCTGCATCCCAACCGAGAATGAAATGCAATAGGGTAAAAATGAATCCGGCGCGACGGGGATGCCAAAGAACGAGACAGTGTTGGTTCCGGCTGTTTCCGCTGCAACACGCGCCAAACTCGCCACATATGGGCCCAAAAACACCGTCCCCACAGTTGTGCTGAAGGCGGAATTCGCCCAATCGTACATTGCCCACCCGAAGATCTCTTTCCTGTCATTGACTACTGCTTCGACTGCCATGACTCCTCCATGGATAGTAAGGATGAAAGGAAGAACACGTGTCAGTATAAGGAGTTTCGCCTGTGGTGTAAAGAATGAGGGGCAGATTTATTGAAAGACACCTCGCCTCTTTCTTGACCCGCAACCTGCTCCGCGCTACAATGCCTGTTCCTCCGCCATTCCTTAGTCAATGCGGGGAGCCCATACGGGCGACGAAACAATCCTTGAGCTAGCTGGCGATTGCTTCGGGCTATCGCTCTCGCAACGAAAATGTGATTTTATGTTTGAAACCCTCACTGGACGACTTAACCAAATCTTCGATAACCTTCGCCGCCGCGGAAAACTCTCCGAAGCGGATGTTGATGCTGCCATGAAAGAAGTACGTTTGGCCCTGCTTGAAGCAGACGTGCATTTCAGCGTGGTCAAATCCTTTATTGCCAAAGTCCGCGAACGAGCAATCGGCGCGGAAGTATCGAAGGCGCTGAACCCCGGACAACAGGTCATCAAGATCCTGAATGAGGAATTGATCGGCACGCTTGGTGAGCCTGCTCCCTTGAATCTTATTGGACCAAAGCCGCGTGTCGTGATGATGGTCGGTTTGCAGGGTGCGGGCAAAACAACTGCAGCTGGGAAATTAGCGCGCTTGATGAAATCCAAAGGGGAGCGTGTATTACTTGTGGCAGGCGATCCATACCGCCCTGCAGCGGTTAAACAGTTACAGCAGCTCGGCGAACGGTTGGACGTGGAGGTCGAAGCAGATACATCCGTTACCCCCCCGCAACTTGCAAAACGAGCCCTTGATAAAGCTGAAAAGGGTGGATTCAGTCTGGTAGTCGTGGATACAGCCGGAAGGTCCCAGATGGATGCGGAATTGATGGACGAATTAAAAGCCATCGCCGCGAATGTCAACCCGGTGGATATCCTGCTTGTGATCGATTCGATGATAGGTCAGGAAGCGTTGAATATCGCGCAGGGATTCAGAGAAACGATCAATTTGACGGGGCTTGTCCTCACGAAAATGGACGGTGACTCACGCGGTGGCGCGGCCATCTCCATCCGTGCTGTGACAGGCGTGCCGATCAAGTTCATTGGGACGGGTGAAAAACTCGATGCGCTTGAAACGTATGATCCCGCACGTCTGTCCTCGCGTATTTTGGGAATGGGCGACATGATCGGCTTGATTGAAAAAGCCGAAGCGATGTTCGACCAGCAGACAGCCGAGAAACAAGCGCAGAAGATGATGACCGGCGGCTTCACTCTGGAAGACTGGCTCGAGCAAATGAAACAGATGAAAAAGATGGGTCCGCTGGGTCAGATCATGGATATGCTACCCGGGCAGATGGGGCAAGCAGCGCGCGGAATTGATCCTGCCGTCGTCGAAAAACAGTTCAAACAATCGGAAGCCATCATTAATTCGATGACGCTGAAAGAGCGCCGCAACCCGGACCTTCTAAATGCCTCCCGCCGCCGACGTATTGCGGCAGGCTCGGGCATGGAAGTTCAGGATGTGAACCGTTTGATCAAACAGTTCCGCGAAGCGCAAAAGATGATGAAGATGTTTCAAAAGACAGGCGGGAAAGGGCTTGGGAAATTGTTTGGATAGGTTTAAATTTCGGAAGGCTCAGCCTTTCGAAATTTTTTGTATCCGTTATTTATTTCAATTCTTTTATCACAGCCAATAAAACACCACTTTTTCTTACTTCAAAAACAGTTTCGGACTCTGGGAAAAGGTGGATGTGATTGTCGAAACGGGTGGTGATGACCGCATATTCATAAAGATCTTCCACGTCGTCCGTATCGAAATCGAAAACGGTCAGATCAGGGCGGACATTACCTCTGACATTATAGCCTGCGCCCCATGCCAGAATCCAAGCGTTTTCAGAGGCGTTTTGGTTTAAATATCCCACAGTCTCGCGATAGGATGTCAGCCAGTAATCGGTCTCGAAATCCCCTTCCGCACCGGAGATGCCCCCGACAAAACTGTTGTAGTAGATGTATTGATATGGATGCAACGATACGATACCAGCCATCCCGGGTGCTAAAAGCAGCATGAACACGGCAACTTTCATTGGTGTTCTGCCGAGTTTCTGCTGGAGCATCTCCCAGCCCATGCCTCCAAGGACAAAGATAGGCGGCAGAATAAAAATGAATTGGCGAAAGTTGTCGTACGCACTGGATTTGAGGAGGATGTGCAAGCCAACAGGGATGATAAGCCAGGCGAGAATCAGGAAATTTTTTCTTGCTAGAACGACGTCTTTGACAGATTTTATGGTTGCGGCGAAGAATCCAAGCCATGCCAGAAGTATTACGGGTTCGGTAAGTTGGATGGAAACGAGAACGGGGATGTAATTCCATGGGAGGCTGGAGGGCGCGAAATTATCTCCCATAAAACGCACTTCTCCGGTAAATGGAAAATCCCTCATAACTTGAAACGACTCGATAAAGTGGTTTGTCGGTTGATCCCAAAGAAAAGGCCATGTCAGATAAGTGACAAGCGCGGCAACAGAGAAGTAATAGATCAATGGCGCGAATGACCTTTTGCCTGATGTCAGTAGGGCATGGATTGCAATGAGTAGTCCGGCAAAGGGTCCCAGGAGACGAATGGAGGTTGTCAGGCCTAAGATGAGCCCCGCAAGCAAGGTTTTGAGGACCAATTCCAGGTTGGGTGTGAAGCGGATGTTGTTTACTCCACCGAGTTTATAATCAAAATGCATCTTCCTTGCAGTGACAATTAAAAACGCCGCAAAGATCAAAGTCCGATCTATCTGGAGTGCCACAGCCTTGTGGATATAACTTTCAAGCGGCAATCGATCTGCCCGGTCTGCCAGCATGGAAAAGGCTTTGCCCCAGATCGAGTCGGAGGGCGCGTTGTAAATAAATGCGACCGCTGACCCAATGACAGATGCAATGACATCTTTCCCGACGATTGTGGCAATAAACAGTCCAAAGAGTATTGTCGTAACCAAGGCGTATTGAGAAGAATGTCTTCCCCTTTTATTACCTGTCGTTGAGATGGCCTTGGCCATTTTCAAGCCAACAGCTATGCTGATACAGAAGAATGTCATGAATGGAATGTCTTTGGGGTTGATGAAAGCGTGACCAAAGATCAGTGGCTGGGTGGAAAAAAATAAAACCACCCCAACTGCTGTCCTATCGCGCAGGAAGTGTTTTGCAATGAGATACAGCGCGATCAGCGAAAACTGGAAAAAGACGAAATTAACAAAATGCCAAATGTCGGGATAAGACCAGTCGGTAAATATGGTTGTCAGGTTGTTTGCAATATACCAGCCCAGCGCGGTGTAAAAAGGTCCGTAAAACCTTAGATCAATGAAATATATATGCCTTTGCGGAATCAACTCCTGCCCCGAAAGCCCCCGCAGGTAGGCGTCGAAAGAGCGCTCACCGTACAAGTAATAGGAGGGCTCATCCCAAGCTTCGCCGTAATCGTTCCCAATTATAAAAACAAAAGCTAAATTGAGAAAAATTAAACCAGCGAGGATATGCCATGGCTTGATGAACGCCAGCGCCTTTTGGAAGGTAGATTTTTCCTTCATGTTGTTTCCTATTTGCAATAGGTGTTTGGTTGTGTTGGTTAGTATACCTGATGTCAATCAGCGTACATATTGTCCCCCCGTTCAAATAAGCAGGACTGCGGCCGGAGGGCAGCCTCACGGATGGTTTGGGGGCGGATTCTGTGTTCGTGAAAAGTTTAATTCTCTGGTAAAATACAGCCCGCGATTTCAGCCCGCACATCCCTCTCTGTCTCTAGTGCCTGTCTGGAACGTAAAATAATCTAAAGGAGAAAGTATCAAGATGGTTCGTATTCGTTTACGTCGTATTGGTCTCAAAGGCCAACCCACGTACCGCGTCGTTGCAGCGGACAAGGAATCTCCCCGCGACGGACGCTTTTTGGAAATCCTGGGCGTTTATAATCCGCGCACCAACCCTGCTACCATCAAATTGCATGAAGACCGCATATATCACTGGATGAAGAACGGCGCGCAGCCCTCCGATTCGGTGGAAAAGATATTCAAATCCGCAGGCCTTCTGGAACGCTTCGAACGCTTGAAGAAAGGCGAATCCCTTGAGGCACTTCTTGCCGAAGCGGCAGAGGCGGAAGTCAAGCGCGGCGCACCTGTAAAGACCCGCAAGGATTAGGGTTTACATCACCCCCTCTCCAAATTTTGGGAGAGGGGGTATTGGAATAAAACTATGAAAGACCTGATTGAATATATTGCCCGGTCTCTGGTTGATCACCCTGACGATGTCGTCGTCAGACAAAATGGCGGCAACCGTGTCCGCATTCAATTGAATGTTGCCAAAGACGACATGGGGCGTGTTATTGGCAAGGGCGGCAAAGTGGCGAACTCCATTCGTACCCTGCTTCGCGTGGCGGCGGAACGCGAAGGCAAGCAGGCCACCCTTGATGTGGCAGAACCAGCCGAATGAACCCGGAAAACAAGCCAGGCTCGCCGAAAGGCGAGTCTGTTTATTTGGCAATTGGATTTCTCCGCCGTCCGCACGGGGTGAAGGGTGAGATCATCATGGATTTGCACACCGACTTTCCCGAGCGCATCAAAACGGGGCGCAAGGTTTACATCGGCGAAGAATATGAAAGAGCCACCCTTGCAAGCGTCCGCGCGCATGGGCACGGAATGTTGGTAAAAATCCTGGGCTTCGATACGCCTGAAACTGCCGGACGGTTTCGGAACCAGTGGGTGTATACCAAAGCCAGTGAAGTCCCGCCGCTTCCCGAAGGTCAGTTTTATAAGTATGAATTAATCGACCTTGATGTTGTGGACGATCAAGGAAATGCATTGGGGAAAGTTGCAGAAATTCTGGAAACCGGGGCAAATGATGTGTACGTTGTACGCGGTGAAGCGGGGAAGGAAATATTGCTGCCTGCCATCCCCTCGGTTGTGCTTGATATTGATATGACCGCACGCATGATGAAGGTTCACCTGCTGGAGGGACTGATCTGATGGAACCTCACGGGGGATTTAACTTGTGCGCTTTTCCCGCTTTGTGGTAAATTGACGCTCATGGACGACAAAAAATACTGGATCGGATTCAACCTCATCAAAGGCATTGGCGCAGTCCGTATGCAGGGCTTGGTTGCATATTTCGGCGATCTTGAGTCGGCATGGAACGCCGACATTAAAATGCTGATGGAAGCCGGGCTAGGCGCAAAACTTGCAGAACGAGTCACCGGGGCGAGAAGGCAGATGGATCTGGATCAGGTGTGGGCAAAGATCGAGGCGCAGGGGATCAAAATCCTTACATGGGCTGATGAAGAGTATCCAGCCCGATTAAGGGAAATAGATCAACCGCCGCCTGTCCTGTATATTCGCGGCGAATATTTGCAGGACGATCTGTTTGCTGTCGCCATTGTAGGCACACGCAAGGTCACGCCTTATGGCAGGCAGGTGACGGAAGAACTCGCCTCTTATCTCGCCGCAAATGGAATCACTGTCATCAGCGGGCTTGCCCGCGGTGTTGATGTCATCGCGCATCAGACTGCCCTCAAAGCTGGCGGCCGGACAATGGCGATTCTTGGCTCGGGCGTTGACCGCATCTACCCGCCGGAGCATCGCGGGCTTGCAGAAAAAATGATGGAGCGGGGCGCTGTCATTAGCGATTATGCTGTTGGAACACCGCCTGACGCGTCTAATTTTCCGCCGCGTAATCGGATCATTTCCGGTTTGTCATTGGCCGTTGTTGTGATCGAAGCGGCGGAAACGAGCGGCGCATTGATCACTGCTGAGTTTGCTGCGGAACAGGGACGCGAAGTGTTTGCGGTTCCTGGGAATATTTATGCACCGCAAAGCAAGGGTGTGAACAATCTGATTCAAAAGGGCGCACAGCCTTTATTGACACCGGAAGATTTGATGCAAGCCTTGGATCTGACGCGTGTTGGCGCGCAGAAATCCGCCCGAAAGGTTTTACCTGCGGATGAAACCGAGGCGCGCGTGCTTGGCGTTTTGGGTGGTGTGCCTTTGCACGTGGATGAGATTTGCAATCTGGCCGGCTTGCCGATTGAGAAAATATCTGCTACCCTTGCGTTCATGGAGTTGAAAGGGTTGGTGCGCCAGGTTGGTGGAATGAATTATGTGGCAGTGCGCGAAGCACAGGCAGAATATCGAACAAACAATGAGCGATGAACCTGGGTGATTTATCGCTCTCTTACAGGCAGGTAAACGTATGTCAAAACACAGATATGCAGTGATCATGGCGGGCGGCGGCGGAACGCGGCTCTGGCCTATTTCGAGAAAGGGAAGCCCGAAACAGTTGCTTCCGTTGATTGGTCAGGAGACCCTGTTTCAGAGCACGGTTGGGCGTTTGAAGAATTTATTTCCACCTGAAAGAATTCTGGTGGTGACTGTCGCGGATCAGGCGCGTGAGATGATGGAACAATCGCCTGAAATCCCCGAAGAAAATTATCTGCTCGAACCCGCCCCTCGTGGAACGGCTTCGGTGGTTGGGTTTGCGGCGTCAGTGCTGCATAAGCGGGATCCTGATGCTTCTATGGCGATCCTGCCTTCGGACCATTTCATTCGCAATGTGGATCTGTTCCACTATCTACTCAATGCTGCCTTTGATGTTGCAGAAAACGGGTATCTCGTAACGCTGGGTATCACGCCAACGATGCCGTCCACGGCATATGGATATATTCAACAAGGAGAGGCAATCGATGGCGGATATAAGTACCCTGTCTATATGGTAAAGAGTTTCAAAGAAAAGCCAGATGAGCAGACTGCGCAACAATTACTGCGTATGGGCGATCATTCGTGGAACAGTGGCATGTTTATCTGGCGGGCGGATGCCATATTGAGTGAGATTAACAAACAAATGCCAGATCTTGGTAAAGCATTGACGGAAATCGGTGATTCAATTGGCACGAAAAAACAGGCCGATGTATTGAATGAAACATGGCTTGACCTGCAAAATGTCACTGTGGATTACGGTGTTATGGAAAAAGCAGGCCAAGTCGCCGTTTTGCCTGCCGGCGGGTTGGGCTGGAGTGATGTTGGATCCTGGTCTTCCTTGTTCGAAGTCCTTTTACCGGATATGAATGGAAATATCGCAACCAACACCGGTCAACACCTTGCACATGAGACACACAACACGCTTGTCTATGGCGGCGGAAGCGAAAGATTGGTCGTTACCATTGGCGTGGACGATATGGTAATCGTCGATACCGATGATGTGTTGCTGGTGTGCAAGGCGGACCAGTCACAAAAGGTCAAGGAAGTTGTTGAACATTTGAAGAAGCATAGGCAGGAAAATTACCTGTAAATTTTGCAACCTCTTCGGGGTTTTGCGCGAACTCTTAACTTGCCATTTGCCAAAAACCCAAAAATTGATTTAGAATGTCCCACCGCGCCCCTGTGGGGTGAATGTATGTTAATTGTGAAAAACACGCGATATTTGCGTTGGAGGATTAATGGAAGCCTACTGCATGAAATGTAAAACAAAGCGGGAGATCAAAGGCCCCGTTGCAGGATTTAATGCCAAAAGCTCTGCGGTAACGACAGGAATTTGTCCGGTTTGCGGCACGAAGTTATATCGCATGGGAAAAACGGAGGCTCACGCCGGTTTGACGCCGCCTCCCAAGCCGGAAAAGGTTGAAATCCGTGATGGGAAACTTGTGATTGTGGAGTCGCCCGCCAAGGCGAAGACGGTCGGACGCTTTTTAGGGAAAGGATACACCGTTCGCGCCTCGGTAGGTCACGTGCGCGATCTTCTCAAATCGCAGCTATCCGTGGATGTGGATAATAATTTCGAGCCGAAATATCGCGTGCCCAATGAGAAGAAGGAAGTCGTCAAAGAATTAAAAAAGCTGGCTAAAAAAGCCGAAGAAGTTTACCTGGCAACCGACCCCGATCGTGAAGGCGAATCCATTTCCTGGCATTTAATGGAAGCGGCAGAGATCGAACCGGAACGCACCAAGCGGGTGGTCTTTCACGAGATTACGGCGCCGGCGGTTGCAGAAGCATTCTCACATCCACGAAACATCAATATGGATCTCGTCAATGCGCAACAGGCGCGGCGAGTGCTGGATCGTTTGGTTGGATACAGTATCAGCCCCATTCTGTGGGAGAAAGTGCGCGGCAGGCTGTCAGCGGGGCGGGTTCAATCGGTGGCGCTCAAATTGATCGTCGAGCGTGAGCGGGAGATTGACGAGTTTAAGCCCGTAGAATATTGGACCATTCACTCCGAGTTTAAACCGGACAATTTAAAATCCACGTTTATTGCGAAACTCGTCCGTGTGGATGACAAGGAGCCGGAACTGCCAAACGAAGAGACAGTCAAGCCGCTTCTAGTGGACATGGAAACTGCTTCTTATTCCATAACAAAGGTCAAACGCGGCGAGCGTCGTCGAAAACCGCTTGCCCCGTTTACGACCTCGACCCTTCAGCAGGAAGCTTCGCGCAAACTTGGTTTTACCGCCAAACGGACGATGGCTCTCGCGCAAGGGCTTTATGAAGGTCAGGATGTGGGCGAGGGTGGCACCACGGGTTTGATCACCTATATGCGTACCGATTCGACAAATATTTCGGCGACGGCTCAAAACGAGGCGCGTGAGTATGTGACCGGCAAATACGGCGCTGATTTTCTTCCCGCTGACGCACCCATATACAAGACAAAATCTGCCAATGCACAGGAGGCGCACGAAGCGATTCGTCCCACCTCAGCCATGCGAGACCCGGAAAAGATGAAAGAATATCTCGAACCGGCCATGTACAAACTCTACCGTCTGATCTGGCAGAGATTCGTTGCTTCGCAGATGGAGGCGGCAGTGTATGATACTTTGCAGGTGGAAGTGACGGGAAAAACAAACGAACATGAATATCTTTTGCGGGCTTCCGGCTCTGCTGTGAAGTTCCCCGGCTTTCTCGTGGTTTATGAAGAAGCCAAAAACGAAGATGTGAAAGCAGAGGACGAAGAAGAAAATGTAAAGATTCCTGCCGGGGTAAAGGAAGGACAGAAACAGGAATTGGTGCGTTTGATTCCCGAACAGCATTTCACGCAGCCGCCTCCACGATATTCCGAAGCGTCTCTTGTGCAGGCATTGGAAGAGAACGGGATTGGGCGCCCTTCCACCTATGCGCCGACGATCTCGACCATTCAGCAACGGGGATACGTCGTTCGGGAAGAGAAACGATTGGTTCCCACAGATATGGGCATTCAAGTCAACGATTTGATTTCGCAGTATTTTCCCGAGGTAGTGGACCTGAACTTTACAGCCCATATGGAAGAAGACCTGGATAAGATCGCCGAGGGTGAAATGGCTTGGACAGAGGCAATCCGCGAGTTTTATGAACCTTTCTCGGCGGATGTGAAAAAGGCGCAAGCTGAGATGCCTGTCACGAAATCCGAGCCGGAGCCTATCGGGCGAACCTGCCCGGAGGATGGCGGCGAACTGGTCATCCGATATGGCAGATTTGGAAAGTTCATCTCATGTTCGAATTTTCCCAACTGCCGTTATACAGAGCCCTGGCTTGAGAAAATCGGCGTGACCTGCCCGAAAGATGGCGGCGATCTCGTGGAACGGAAAACGCGCAAGGGGCGCATCTTCTATGGGTGCATGAACTATCCCAACTGCGACTTCACGTCCTGGAAACGCCCGCTGGCAACTCCATGCCCAAAGTGTAATGGCTTGCTGGTGGTCGCGAACAAACGCGAGGCACATTGCACAAACTGCTCTGAAACATTCCCGCTCGAAGAAGTGACGCCTGAGAGCGCCTGAACAAGCCGCAGCGGAGGCTCTAATTCTCCCTTGAATCAAGCCCCGGCGGGTTTGAAGCGGTGCTCCCGAAGGCAGGCAATCATTCTGTCATTCATGGAAGAGGATTACGTTGTATAATCGGGTAAAGCAATAAAGCAAAGGAGTTGATCATGCAGTTTATTGTTGCTCTGTTGAAGAAGATGCCCATCCTGCCGATTGTCCTGTTTATTGTGGGACTGTTGATCGGATTATTGGCGGGTTGGCAGACAAAAGAATTCAGAGATGCAACTCCATCCTACTTGCGGGCGGACCTTCAAGAGGATTACCTGCGCATGGCAATTGACTCCTTTCGCCTCAATCAGGACCCCAATCTTGCCGTTCAGCGCTGGCAGAGTCTTGGCCCGGGCGCCCAGGAAGCTTATTTAAACATTCAAAACGATCCCGGCAGTCAGGACCCCGTTGTAATCAAGGCCTATGGCGATCTGATAACGAGTATATTGTCATCAGGCGGAGAGCAAACCCCACCGGATACATCTGGCAGTATGTCGCCTTTGATGAGGACGGCAGTTATCGGAATTGGGGTCATTGTTTTGCTGGGCGTGGTTGCTGCTGTTGTGATGTATCTCTTCCGGTTTTTAGGGAAACGCGGCAGCGGCGAAGTGACGGCTGTGATGCAGGCGGCGGAGATCAGCCGGAAGGCAGAGAAAACCAACTTTGAGGAACTTGGACTTGCCCCGCCGATCACACAAACCATGACGACCTTTGTTTTAGGCGACGATCTATATGACGAGTCGTTTAGCATCGATACGGAAGCAGGGGAATTTTTGGGCGAATATGGCGTGGGCGTATCCGAAGTGATAGGTGTCGGTGAGCCGAAGGGGGTTACGGCGTTGGAAGTCTGGCTTTTCGACAAGAATGATATTAAGACGGCCACAAAAGTGCTTTTATCCCAGCACGCTTATAACGACCCGGTGATTACATCCCGCCTCGAGCCCAAGGGTGACCTTGTATTGGTGGAACCGCAAGCCCAGGTTTTGCTGGAGACGGCAACGCTTCAATTGCTTGCCACCGTGATAGACTTGGAATATGGAAAAGGACGTTTGCCCGATAATAGTTATTTTGAACGAATAACCCTGGAGCTTGCAATCTGGCCCCGCCAAGGGTAATAATAAAACCGCCCAAATCGGGCGGTTTTATTATTAATCGATCTTGATTATCTTGAATTTTATTTTTCCGCCGGGGGTTTCCGCTTCTGCAGTGTCTCCCACTTTTTTATCCATCAGGGCGCTTCCGATGGGGGATTCATGCGAGATCCTTCCGTTTTGCGGGTCTGCTTCTGTAGGACCAACGAGATGGTAGGTTTCCGGGTCGAAGCCATCCTCTTGGATCGTGACATGCGAACCTATGGAGACCACTCCTTTGATGGCGGGCTTTTCGATGATGGCCGAATTTCTTAGAATGGACTCGATCTCCTGAATGCGCCCTTCGAGGAAGCTTTGATCTTCCTTGGCCTTGTGATAGTCGGCATTTTCTGATAGATCACCCATTTGAATGGCAGCCCGCAGTCTTTGCGCCAGTTCTTCGCGTCGCGGACCTTTCAACTCGTTGAGTTCGGCTTTGAGTTTTGCCTCGCCTTCAGGGGTTAGGTAATTGGGTTGAGCCATAGGTTGCTCCTTTCTGATCCAATGGTGGTTGCAAATATCGTTTTTTGACGGGTGCGATCTACTGGTTAGTGTGCGCCCCCTTCCAAATCCAAAACCGATCAAGGTTTTTCGAAGGGATTGAACAATTTTTGGTGCTCTTCCACAGCATAACGGTCTGTCATTCCGGCGATGTAATCGCAGATGGTGCGCTCCAGTCCGCGCTTTTCAATGAAGAACTGAACGTGTTCGGGAAGCATGGCTGGTTCGGCGTGGTAGGCATGGAACAGGTCCGAGATGATGCGTTCTGCCTTGACTTGCATCCGCACGACACGATAATGGCGGTAAAGCCGGTTATAAAGGAAATCTTTCAACTCCCGGTTTCTGCGTTGCATTTCTTCGCTGTAACCAATGACATTATGTTTCAGTTTCTGAATATCCGTTGGCGACTCTGCTTTGCTGTCTCTCAGGCGGATATCCGTTGCCTTGACCATATCTGTGACCATGATTCCGACCAAGTGCCGAATCATGCGGTGTCTTTCCAAGTCGCCGAGAAGTGCGCTGCGCCAATTGAAGGTTTCGCGCAGGATTTCCCATAAGGCGATACCATCGAGAATTTGTGGGTTGATCATGCCGGAGCGCAGTCCATCGTCGAGGTCGTGGGTGGTGTATGCCAGTTCGTCTGCAACGTTTGCGATTTGTGTTTCAAGGTTGCCCCGCAAGTCGGGGTTAAAGTCGCGCGCATCAGAAATATCATATTCCGATTCGTGTTTGACCATGCCCTCGCGCACTTCCCAGGTGAGGTTCAAACCCGGAAATTCGGGATAGCGCTGTTCGAGTTCTGTAACAATACGCAGAGACTGCCTGTTGTGGTCGAATCCGCCGTAGTCTTTCATCAGGCGGGCCAAGGCGACTTCACCGGAATGCCCGAAGGGAGAATGACCGAGGTCATGGGCAAGACAAATGGCTTCGACAAGGTCTTCGTTTCCGCCCAAGGCGCGCGCCAATGTCCGCCCGATCTGGGCAACTTCCAGCGTGTGAGTGAGGCGGGTGCGAAAGTGATCGCCTTCGAAGTTGATGAAGACTTGCGTCTTATACTCCAATCGCCGAAAGGCTGTGGTGTGCAGGATGCGGTCACGGTCGCGTTGAAAGGGCGTGCGATACTCAGGCTCGCTGTCGAGATAGGCGCGCCCTTTTGTATCCCTGCTTCTCATGCCATACGGCGCAAGGCTTATGTCTTCGATCTCTTCGAGTTGCTGTCGCGTAAAGAACATTTTCTCCTTATTTAGATGCAAATGTCACCGCGGGCGTAAGGTCTTTGTTCGTAAGGATCACCTGGACAAAGCGCCGTCTCGCAATGACAGTTGAGAAAGTGGGGCGAGAGGGGGTCGAACCCTCATGGTGTTGCCACCGACAGATTTTAAGTCTGTTGCGTCTGCCGATTCCGCCATCGCCCCGGCGCCGTTAATTCTACTATAAAAAAATGGATTTCCCTGCGGCGGCAAGTCTTTCGCCGCAGCACTTGTTGTATCAACGGACCCATTGCAGGCAACAAAAAACACCTCTCGTGTTGAAAGGCGTTTTTGTTGAAAGGCTTACTTCACCATTTGTTTGGCGGTCCCGACGGGATTCGAACCCGCGATCTCGGCCTTGACAGGGCCGCATGTTAGGCCGCTACACCACGGGACCATTAGACAAGCGGGCGAAAGTTTACCATGAGGGTATGCTCATGTCAATATAAATGACACGAAAAGCGGGGGGAAAATTTGAAAGATTTTCGTCCGTGTTTACCAAATTTGCAAACTATAAATCCATGAACTTGACACAATGAATGCCATGTTCTAAAATAGTCGCACGATATTGACATCGGCGTCCTTTTTTGGGACGTTATCAATCCCCTGGGAGGGCTGGTTTGTCCAAAAACCGTACACAACAAATGGTGGATCGTCTGCGCGAATTGCAGGCATCGTCGCCGGATATCGAAGCCTCAGCGGTTGTCAGCGTAGACGGCTTGAGCATCGCGTCCGCTCTTCCCCAAGGCGTGGAAGAGGATCGGGTTTCGGCAATGTCTGCGGCAATGCTTTCACTGGGCGAACGTATTGCCAGTGAATTAGGGCGCGGCTCCCTTGAACAAGTGTACATCAAGGGCTTGAAAGGCTATGTTATCTTGATGTCCGTCGGCGAAGAAGCCGTTCTAACCGCCCTGGCTCGTGAGCAGGCCAAACTTGGTCTGATCTTCCTTGATATGCGTCGCGCCGCCGAAGATCTGGCGAAGTTGATTTAGTGGAGTTGCCATGAGCGCCCTTCAAAAATCCGGTCTGTATTACCCCAATAAATTCGGCTTGATCACCATTAAATCCCTCGAAGAAGTAATGGGCAAGAACGGTTTGAATGCCATCTTGAACCTCGCGGGATTGAATCATTATATCGAGAACTACCCTCCAGATAATCTCGATAAAGGATTTGATTTTAGCGAACTCTCCGCCATTGGCACCGCCTTGGAGGAAATGTACGGTCCTCGCGGCGGACGTGGACTCGCGCTCCGTGCGGGACGCGCTACATTTTCGGATGCCTTGAAAAACTTTGGCGCACTGGCGGGCGCCGCCGACCTTGCTTTTGTGGTTCTCCCGCTTCAATCCAAACTGAGAATTGGCCTGCCGGCCTTCGCCAAGATATTCACCCAATTGAGCGACCAGCAAACGACCGTCGAAGAAAAAGATACCGAATGGGTGTGGACGATCCATAAGTGTCCATGCTGCTGGGGGCGCACTGGCGCCGATAAACCCGTTTGCTTTATTTCCACTGGACTGCTTCAGGAAAGCCTGAAGTGGGTTTCCGGCGGCAGCGAATTCCGCGTGAACGAATCGAAGTGTGTTGCCATGGGTGACAATATCTGCGAATTCATCATACAGAAAGAACCAATCGGCTGATCAAGACCCCGCATGGCAGATACAAAATCGAAAATTCTCATCGTTGAAGATGACCCCGATGTGGCGGAAATGCTGACTGCCTATTTTCGTACCCAGGAATACGATGTGTTTACAGTCAATTGGGGGGAGGACGGTGTTCGTTCTTCTCACCAGGTAAACCCAGACCTTATCATCCTTGATATCCGCCTGCCGGATATCGATGGGTATGAAGTTGCGCGGCGTCTTCGTGATGACCGGCGCACGGCGAATATCCCCATCATCTTCCTTACTGAAAAACGCGATCGCGCTGACCGATTACAAGGTCTTGAAATTGGCGCGGACGACTATATCACCAAGCCTTTTGACGTCCAGGAATTGAGGCTCCGTGTCCGAAACGCATTGAAACGCTTCAGCCAGGGTTCATTGACCAATCCTGTTACCGGTTTGCCGGAAGGCGCCTTGGTGGACGAAAAACTTTCCGAAGTGCTTGGCGAGAGCAGCGCTTCCTTGTTATTTGTCTCTCTTTTGAATATGGATGCCTTCCGAGAGGCGTATGGGTTTGTTGCGTCTGATGATGTGTTGAGGGCGATAAGTTTGATGATCGTCAACGCAATGCGGGAGTTCAGTCGCCCCGAGGATTTTCTTGGACATTTAAGTGCGGTGGACTTTGTCTTAGTCGTTCCTCCTTCCAACCTTGCCACTCTGACCGAAAAGCTGCGTTCCCGACTTGACCAGTCTATGGAATACTTTTATCCCATCAAAGACCGCGAACAGGTTTCAAAACGGAATGACCGTCTTTCCTCTAAATTGACGGATGTTGCCTCATTGAAAAACCATCCCAAGAATGTCAATCAAATAAAGGCGGAGTTGTTGAGCATTCGAAAGGGTTGATGTTTTGGTTATTACGGTGATTATTCCGACATATAACGAAGCGGAGAACCTGCCCAAACTGGTCTCCGCTTTATTTTCACTTCCGCTAAACCTGCGTCTCCTTATTGTGGATGACAACAGCCCGGACGGTACAGGGCAAGCGGCCGACGGGCTGGCTGGGCAATTTCCAGGTCGGATAGAGGCGCTTCATCGCCCCAGAAAAATGGGGCTGCGCTCCGCTTATTTGAGCGGGCTCCAGAAAATTCTGGATGGCGATGCGGAAGCCGTTGTGCAGATGGATGCGGATTTCTCCCATGATCCATCTGCGCTTGTTGAGATGGTTGAACTCTTGAAATCGAACGATATCGTTCTTGGCTCCAGATATGTCAGAGGCGGATCGGTGGATAAGGATTGGCCCTTCTGGCGCAGAGGCCTCTCTGCGTTTGGGAATTTCTACGCACGGACGATATTGGGGCTTCCCCTGCGCGATGTCACCACCGGTTATCGCATGTGGCGGACGGGCGTATTGAAGTCGGTTCCGTTCGAGCGCATCCAGTCCAGCGGGTATGTATTTCTCGTTGAAATGATATATCTTGCTTATTGCCTCGAATATCGTATAGGCGAATCGCCCATCTATTTTGCAGATCGTCGTTGGGGAAAATCCAAGATGTCGCTAAAAATCCAGATTGAGGCGGCGTTTCGCATCTGGCAGGTCTGGTGGAATTATCGGGACTTAAAGAAAGCGGGCAGGCTGGCGAGGTTGTAGGCACTCCCTACCCAAAATGACCACTCTCTGATAATATACCTTATGCACGCCGAACTCATGCTATAAACCCTCGGCTCTCAAGCCGGGGGTTTTTGCGTGGATGTTCACGGATGCGGAAACATATACTCATGTACACCTTTCGCAAATTGAAAAATATATTGACCAGCAAAATTGGGCTAATCCAAATCATCTGGATTGGTGTTCTGATTTCCGCAAGTTCGGTTCTATTATTTTTTAACGCATTCCGATTTTCCATGCCGTTAGGATACGGCGGATTGTATGCCTTGATGGCTGAGGAGATTGCAGCCAGTAATTTTTTAATTCCATTATCTGCTTCTTTTTATGGACCCGGTGGAATACCATTCGCTTATCCGCCACTCGCATTTTATACGGCGGCGATTCTGATCAAGTTCGATATTTCGATAATCACTATTTTGAGATTCCTGCCGCCTTTATTCAGCTTGTTCTCGATGATCCCCTTGTATATGCTGGTGCGGGCTTCTTCCAACTCGGGTTTTGCCGCGGGACTTGCAGTTTTATATGCTGTTGGCTCTTCGTCGCTCTATGTCATGCATGTCTGGTCGGCGGGACTTGTTCGCGCCCTGGCGTTCTTCTTGATGCTGTGTGGTCTTTACTTTTTCTCCAGAGCACTGCGCAAAGAAAAGCTTTCCTTTGCTTTTCTTGCCGGGCTTTTTCTTGGCTTGACGACATTGACGCATTTGTTTTACGCGCTGGCATTTGTGCTTTGGACTGCCGCATTATTATTGGCTGGAGCAAAGAAGCGCATTACATGGGGGGTATTTGCCTCGATGACGGTTGTCGCCTTGGCGTGTGTTGCCCCCTGGTTTTTTTTGATGATAAACCGATATGGTCTGGATATATTTTACAATGCGTTTTTCAGCCATGATAACGCTGCTTTTGTGGAAGTTCTCGGGCGGCCGAACGCGATCTTTTCGTGGTTTTTGGGAAAAATTTCTGTGCTTACATCTTTACCCTTGGCCTTTCTTCTCATTGTTTGCGGCCTGGCTTACTTGATTTTCAAGCGCCGGTTTGCTGTTCCGCTTGCTTTGTTTTTCTTTGCCTTGTTACTATCAGGAGAAGGGGACCGGTTCATTGCTGTACTGGGTGCGATCCTGTTCGGATATGGCGGCATGGCATTGACCAGTCTGAGGAACATTGGAAATGTAACCCGCCCGCTCTCGGTCTTGTTTGTTGCGTCGGCGGTTTTTCAAGTGCTGCTTATTGGATTTCAGGAATTTCGGAGAACATCGCCCCTGCTGAATGAATACGCATTCAAAACAGCGCAATACGTTCAAAGTAATACGCCTGAGTCGGCCCGCTATTTGTTCGTGACCGGGCAGGCGGAGGCGGAGTGGTTCCCCTACCTTCTGAAGCGGGAGCCTTTTGTCTCCAAATGGGGAAGCGAATGGATTGGACAATACTATGAACAGCGTTCGCTTCAAATGGCGGTCAGCAACTGCCGGGATGCGCAGAGCGTGGAATGTCTTAGGAAATTAAATCTTGAATTCTCTTCCGAGGATTTTCTTATTACAAAAAGGTCCGAAAGAAGACTGATGAATGAACTTGGATCTTTACCTTCCTGCGAAAGGATGGCGGCTTTTGGCGGCTATATCCTTTGGCAGGCTCGATGTCTAAATCAATAAGGATTAATAATACTGTGTTAATTGAAAGAACCGACCTCCGAAATATTGCAATCATTGCCCATGTTGACCATGGCAAGACCACTCTTGTCGACGGATTGTTGCGTCAGTCTCACACTTTCCGTGAAAATCAACAGGTTGCGGAACGCGTGATGGATTCCAACGACCTCGAACGTGAACGTGGCATTACCATCCTTGCCAAGAATACCGCCATCACTCTCAACGATCCAAAAACGGGCAATCCGATCAAGATTAACATTGTAGATACGCCCGGTCACGCCGATTTTGGCGGCGAAGTTGAGCGTGTCATGAACATGGTGGATGGGGTCCTGCTTCTGGTGGATGCGGCGGAGGGTCCCATGCCGCAAACCCGCTTTGTTTTGAAGAAAGCCCTCGAAATGGGACACAAAGCCATTGTTGTGATCAATAAAATAGACCGTAAGGATGCCGAGCCTGACCGCGTTTTGAACGAGACATTTGACTTATTTATCGAACTCGGCGCAAGCGAAGAGCAGGCAGACTTTCCCGTCATTTATGCGCAGGCAACCGCGGGAAAAGCGGGTCTTTCTGCAGAACTTGGAACCGATCTCCAGCCTTTATTCGATGCCATTCTCAAACACATCCCTGCACCCAAAGTGGACCCCGATGCACCATTGCAAATGCTGGTTACCACACTCGGCTATGATGATTATCGCGGGGTAACGGCCATCGGACGCGTATTTGCGGGAAAGATCAAAGCAGGTCAACGGCTTGTTCGCCTTGCAACAGATGGGCGAAATCTTGCCGAATCTGCCAAGTATCTTTATACCTTCCAAGGTTTGAACAAGGTCGAGATCGATGAAGCCAGTGCGGGCGATATCGTATCGCTTGCAGGACTGGAGGAGATCGGGATCGGTGAAACGCTTGCAGACCCAGCCAACCCGGTGGCCTTGCCGACCATCAAAGTCGAAGAGCCGACTGTCCGCATGACGTTTGGGGTGAACACCTCTCCGTTTGCAGGGCGGGAAGGCAAATGGTCAACTTCCCGAAAACTCCGTGAACGTTTGTATGAAGAGTTGCGCACCAATGTGGCACTGCGCGTGGAAGATACCGACTCAGCAGAAAACTTTCTCGTCTCCGGGCGAGGCGAATTACATTTGGGTATCCTCATCGAAACCATGCGCCGCGAAGGCTATGAATTCCAGGTATCGCGCCCCGAGGTGATCTATCATAAAGCTGAAGATGGGGCATTGCTCGAACCTTACGAAGAAGTCCACATCGAGACCAGCAATGAAACCGTCGGAGCGGTGGTTGAAATGCTCGGAGCGAGACGAGGCAAGATGATGGATATGCAGGACGAAGGTCAGGGGATGACGCGGTTGGTATACGTTGTCCCAACGCGCGGTTTGCTGGGCTTCCGCTATCAATTTCTGACATCTACGCGCGGCGCAGGCGTCATGCATACCATTTTTCATGGATATGATGAAATGGCAGGCTCCATCGCTTCCCGCACCAATGGCTCCATTGTCGCATGGGAAGCCGGTTCGACAACCGCCTATGCACTCAAATCCGCCGAGGAACGCGGGATCCTGTTCGTTGGTCCGGGCGTTGAAGTCTATGAAGGCATGGTGATTGGTGAAAATGCGCGCGGACAGGATATTGCCGTGAACGTGTGCAAGAAAAAGCACCTGACCAATATCCGTGCCTCGCGAGGCGACATGGAGATCCGCCTCACTCCACCCCGGCAAATGTCCCTCGACGAAGCGGTGGAGTACCTCGCTGACGACGAACTGCTTGAGGTGACGCCTGAAAGTTACCGCATCCGCAAGCGCACCCTCAATACGGATGAACGCGGCAAGCAAACAAAGAAGGCAAAGGAAGCGTTCGAGGCGTAGTTAAAAATGCCCGCGCCAAGAAACTGGCGCGGGCATTTTTGTGTTGTTTTAGAAGATTAACAGCTTAGCGTGATCGTTTTGCTGGCTGCCGACCCTGCAGCATTAAATGCGATGACATTGTAACCAACACTTTGCCCCGCAAGAAGAGTGATGACTTCTCCAAATTGTGTGCTATTCGCCGAAAGTTCCGCCGCCGGCTCTCCATTGTGCAGAATGCGATATCCTGTTTCATCGTCCTTGTCCGACCAAATAATTGTTACATTTGCTTCATTGGTTTCGTAATTGCAGAAGATTTCCCACTTTTGCAGGCTGACGCCTTCCGGCGCTTTGGCTTCTGGCGTGGGCGGCGCAGTAACGGTCGGCACTGCGGCGTAGCTGCCCGAAGGTGTCACAAATTCGCCCGCAATCCAACATTCACCTGCATTCGTTGAAACGATCCAATAATTCGGTGGAAAGAAACCGATAATCTTGACCGAATCCGTCGGCAGAATTTGGGTAACCCGCTCGTAATTCACGCCGGGCCCTGTGCGGCAATTGGTCACATCCTCGACACTTGCGAATGGCTGGGAGTAAGTGGCTGTTACCTCCGCGTTTGATTGCCCCAATACTAGACTGGCAAGAGGAGTCGCGTTGTCAATTGCGGCTTGAACGGTCATCGCCGCGGCTGTTGCCATTTCCGAATCTGTTTGGTCTGCGGCAGGTACATTGCACGATGACAACAGAATCCCTGCGGTACACAGAGAGATAATCATTCTCTTCATTGTTCATCTCCATTATTTGATTTTTTTGTGAGCCCGCCCACCGATGCGAAGGTATTGGATGCGTCCGTTTTCGTTGCGGATGAAATCGCCCAACTCATTTTTCATAGGTTCGTCCAACCCAACAACGTTATCGTCTGTGTAAAAGCCAAGCCGGACAGGCGGCATGGCCGGACCCGGCGGCGTTTCCGGAGTTGGAAAGCCTCCAAGAGGGATGTGGTGAATCACTAGATGTCCCTGTTTTACTTTTAGATCGAAGGCTTCCGTCCCAATGCGATAGGAACCGGCAAATTCCTTTAATTCCTTTGTGGTTTTTTGAAGCGGTTTCGGCGTGAATGGTTTGATGCCGAAATAAGTGTCCAATATAAAGGCAGACACATTATTTATTAATACACCACCTTCTTCGCTGTTCGTGAGGATGGTGAATGCGAAATTTTTCTCTGGGATGAAGACGAGGAGCGCCTTTTGCCCGTTGGTTGCCCCGCCATGGCTGTAGCGTGTTGTTTCTCCATCGCCGCGAATGAACCACGTAATCCCCATCTTTCCACGTCCGCCGGCGTCGGTTTGAGGCGCCCGCATCATCTCAAGCGTCTCCCGCTTGACGATCCCATTCCCGTTCCCCATGTGAAATCTTGCATAGGCAAGCAGGTTTTTCACATTGCTGACAACACCGCCAACCCCGGCGTTGCAACGTCCAATAGCCCAGGGGCGCGCAACGTGCAATTTCCCCTTCTCAATGAAATGCCCGGCAACAAAGCGGTGGGTGATCATCTCGTCGCTTGGGAAATAGAAAGTCATCTTCAAACCAAGCGGGTCGAACAAAGCGTTCTGTATCACCGTCTCAAAGGGTTGGCGAGTGACCACTTCGACCACACGTGAGGCAATGTTGAAACCCGTGTTGTTGTATGACCATATTTTTCCAAGCGGCTGTACCTGCGGGAGTTTGGCGATGTCTCTTACCATTTTTTCGAGCGCATCATCACCATTCCCAAAGTCGTTGAAATAATCGCCGACCCACCCGCCTGTGTGGGTGAGTAGATGGCGAACGGTGACGCTCCGCGCAACTTCCTTGTCTCGCAGCTTCAAATCCTTGATGTATTTCCTGACAGGCGCATCGAGACTTACTTTGCCCTGCTCGACCAACTTCATCATGACTGTCCCTGTAAATGTTTTGCTGATCGAGCCGGTTTGGAAAAGCGTATCTGGCGTTACGGGCAGGGGATTTTCGAGGCTGGTGATTCCGAACCCAGCAGTTTGTTCCCTGCCCTTGTGCCAGATGCCCACGGCCGCACCAGGAATATTCAGGCGCTTCATTTCTGAAACGGTTTTGTTGCATGCTTGTTTGAATTTCCCACCCCTGATTTTTGCCGTGGAGAGATTCATTCGCCGTCGCCTTCAAGCCAGGTTTCCATGTAGGGTTTTTCCATCTCCATTGCCTGCTTCGTCAATTGCAGCGGATGGAAGGTATCCACCATCACGGCGAGTTCCTGGGTTTCGGTTTTGCCGATGCTGGCTTCCGTCATGCCGGGCTGCGGTCCGTGGGGCAAACCAAAGGGATGCAGGCTGATGTCGCTCCGGTCAATGCCTTTGCGGCTCATAAAATTTCCTTCGGCATAGTAGATGACCTCATCCGATTGGATGTTGGAATGATTGTATGGCGCGGGGATGCCTTCGGGGTGGTAGTCGAACAGGCGCGGCACAAACGAACAGACAACGAAGTTCCAGCCTTCGAAAGTCTGGTGGACGGGCGGCGGCTGGTGGATGCGCCCTGTGATCGGCTCGAAATCTTCAATGTTGAATATCCAGGGATAAAGATAACCGTCCCAACCGACTACATCGAATGGATGGTGGTCGAGGATGTGTTGTGAAATGCGGTCGCGTACCTTCACGCGCACATCGAACTCTCCGCGCTCGGTATGGGTCTCCAGTTCTTCCGGCAGGCGGATGTCGCGTTCGCAGAAAGGGGCATGTTCGAGGAGTTGACCGTAGTTGTTGCGGTAGCGTTTGGGCGGTTCGATCTGGCTGGGGTTTTCGATGGTGAAGAACTTGGTTTCTTCGTTCAGTTCCATCATCCAGGTTGTGCCGAAGGGGATGACGATGTAATCGCCTTTGCGGAAGGGCAGGTTGCCGAATTGGCTCTTGAGCGTACCGCTGCCATCATGCACCCACCAGGTCTCATATGCCTGCGAGTTGCGGTAGAAGT
>CAZLWG010000015.1:0-69005 GCA_964563315.1 uncultured Anaerolinea sp.
AAGGCATTCTTCTCTATCAGGGATTCATCGTCAACGCCCGCTGGCTTGTCCCCGCATTGTTCTTTGGATTGGCGGCGTTACTTGCTTCTTTTGCAATTCCTCCCTTTCTTAAAATGACCATGGACGGTGGACGATAGACCATTCACGATCTATCGTCCAGGCTTCACTGTCTGTTTACCGTGATTTTGGATGTTCCCGTTCAAGGAAGTAAAGCATCTGTTCCCCAAACCCCTTCACTTCAAACTTTCCGCGTTCCGTACAAACGAATTCATCCTTGATTAACTGATACGTGCTCTCGCTGATCGTGATCTTCATTGCCTCGGATAGCGTTTCCATGCGCGATGCCATATTGATCCCCGGACCAAAAATGTCGTAAACATATTTCTGAACGCCGACCAGCGACCCGATCACAGGCCCGGTGTTGATGCCGATGCGGCAATGCCACGCTTCGGCATGGGCGGAGTTTCGCCGTTCGATGTAGCGCAGCATCCGCAGGGCAACCTTCGCCAGGTTGACCGCATGGTCGGGCGTTTGATCGGGCAGACCGGAGACTGCCACATAGCCGTCTCCAACAGTCCTGATTCGTTCACATCCGAACATGTCTGTGATGCGGTCGAAGACGGTAAAGATGTCGTTTAACTCCGTCACCAACGCGGCGGGATCGCGTGCAATCGCCATTTCCGTATGCCCGACAAAGTCCACCATCAAGATCGAGGCGTTCTCGAACAATTGCGGCGTGACCGTGCCGAAATCCTTCATCTCTTCATAGACCCCTTTTGGCATGATGTTCAGCAGCAGACGTTCCGCGCGTTCCTTCTCGCGTTGTAATTCCTTGGCATTTCTCTCTGCCAGCTGCGAATACGACTCGAGCATGTATTCCGCCTGTTTTTGCTTGGAAGCATCGTGGCATTCCACCAGAACGATCCCCTCGCGATCAGGCAGCGGTTTGACCTCCACCGAAACAGGAATCTTACGCCCGCCCGACTCTGTTTCCGTTTCAAAACTGTATGCCCGTCCTTCTTGAAGGCGTGAGTTGGCGCGGCCGGTGTTGAACTTTGGCAGTCGTTTGGTAAGCGGCTCGTCTGCATCACTCTCGGGGGCAAACCATTTGAAAAAACTCGCGTTCTCGAAGAGCACTTCCCAATTTTCGGAGTGAACAATGGCAACCCCAATATTCAGAGACTGGGCGATATGCCGCAGGGTCTCTTCATTCAGGATGATCGGTTGTTTGTTTGAGTCGTTCATATTACTTCTTTGCAATGATATAGTTCTTGCGGCTCACCATTTCATTCACAACCTGCTGAATATCTTCTTCCCCCATGTTGTGATCTTCGAGCGTTTCGCGCATCACGTTTATCAACTCTTGAAACGCCGACTCGGTGATGTTAAGATGCGCATGCACCCGTTCCAAATGCTCGTTGGTATAACTCGCAGGGCCGCCCATCAGGGTGGCGATAAATTTGGTTTGATGGTCTATCTGACGTTTCATGTCAGTGTGCGCAAAAAAAGGGGCAAGCACCGGTGAATCGAGTACCTTGTTGTAAAAATCCGTCACGATTCTGCTTATCTTTGCAAATCCCCCATACTGATCGAATAAGGTTCGTCTCATGGCTGAATCTCTCCTATTCCTCCGCCGAACAATTTTCGAAAATTATACCCTCCAATTTGGAGGGTATGGACTTTGTCCGATTAATCGAGAGACTGCAGGATATGACTGACCGCCGTGGATGCTGGCCCGCCCAGCGACTGGATCAGCCCGAATTTCGCACCTTCGATCTGATTCGCCTCCGCCTGACCCCGTAACTGGATCGTCGCTTCGATGGCTTGATACACGCCGGCGGCGCCTCCGGCGAATCCTCTTGCCTTCATGCCGCCCATCGTCGCGCAGGGGATTTTTCCCTTGAGTCCAATGGAGCCATCTGCGGCGAGTTTCCAGCCGCTGCCTTTTATCGCAAACCCGATCGCTTCCAATTGCAGAGCCGCATAGATGCTGAAGGCATCGTGATACTCGAAGAAGTCAATGCCATCGAGCGTCATGCCGACCTGCTTCATTGCTTTTCCAGCGGATAGGTGCGCCGTGTCGAAGAACAGCATGTCCTTGCGGTCGTGCAATGCCAGCGTATCCGATGATGCCCCAGAACCGGCGATCTTCACGAGTGGCTGAGACCAACTGGATGGGAGCAATTCGCGGCGCGTCAAAAGAAGCGCGGCAGCGCCGTCCGCATTGGGAGCCATGTCAAACATATTGAGCGGATCGCTGACCATTTCCGCTTTTGCATAAACTTCCGACTTGATGGCTTTTCGGAACATGGCGTTCTTGTTGCCCGCGCCGTTGACGTGAGCGGTGAGCGCGAAACCTGCAAAGCCATTGGCGGGGACGTCGTATTCGTGCATGTAACGTTTCATCAGCAATGCGGCTTGCGCGGCGGGAGTCATGCCTTGCACGGCTTCAAAATCCGAATCGGCTTGTGTGGATAAAGCCTCATCCACTGCCGCGCCGACTTTGTCCGTAAATTTTTCCACGCCGACAACGAGAGCCACATCCACAAACCCGCTGGCAACGGCGAGATAGCCCTGACGCAGAGCTGCGCCGCCCGATGCGCCTGCCGCTTCGACGGTCACGGCTTCGATGCCGTTCAGCCCGGCGAAGTCTGCAATGAGCGCGCCGACATGCGCCTGCCGTGAAAGATTTGGCGCAAGCATGTTCCCAATGAACAACGATTGCGGTTTGAGTCCGCCTGCATCTTGTATGGCGTCATGGATGGCGGCAAAGGCAAGGTCGCGCAGACCAATGTCCCAATGCTCACCGACTTCGGTTTGTCCAATTCCTGCAATAACGACGTCTGTCATGTATTCACCTTTTCGTCAATGCGAGCCGCGCTCTGGTTATCTTGTCCCGATGTTCTTCGATGTGCGGGCAGGCAATCCCCAACACAATCATGAGATTGCTTTGTCGAGCTATCGCCTTCTCGCAATGACAAATATTTTCTATTTCATCGCCAATTTCCCGCGGTATCTCACGTAGGTCGCGTAATCGATTTCGGTGCGGCGCTGGATGTATTCCTGCGTCTTTGTGGCGAGGTTTTGCTTGGCGGTCACTTTGTCAGTGACAGTAATGTCGAAGGCGTCGGAGCCGGCTCCGGACCCGAAAGAGACGACGAGGATTCGGTCTCCGGGTTGGGCGATGTCGAGAGTCGCGGTCAGGCCGATCATAGCCGCACCCGCATAGGTATTCCCAATGATCGGTACAAGCAGACCCGGCTCGATCTGGTCCATCGAAAACCCGAGTTGACCTGCCACACGTTGAGGGAATTTTGTGTTCGGTTGGTGGAAGACCGCCCACTTATAATCTTGGGCGGTCGTGCCAGTGGACTGCATCAGATGGTTGGCGGCTTCGGTGATGTGCTTGAAGTAGGCGGGCTCGCCTGTGAAGCGCATGCCGTGTTCTGGATACTTTTGATACTCGCGCCGCCAAAAATCGGGCGTATCGGTGACGTAGGAATATGAAGCGTTGATGGTCGCCAGAGCCTCTTCGGCGGGTCCGAGAATGTACGCGCCGCCGCCCGCGCCCGCAGTGTATTCGAGCGCGTCGCCGGGCTTGCCTTGGGCAGTATCCATGCCGATCGCCATGGCATAGTGACCCATGCCCGAACCGACTAAACCCATCGCGGCGACGAGCGCCTCCGTCCCTGCCTTGCAGGCGAATTCCCAATCTGCGGCTTGAGTATTCGGGACAGCGCCAATCGCCTCGGCAACCAATGTTGAGGTTGGTTTGACCGCATACGGATGCGACTCGGAGCCGACCCACACAGCGCGCAGTTCGGTCGGGTCAATTTGAGCGCGCGCCATTGCATTCCGCGCCGCTTCAATGGACATGGTGATCACGTCTTCGTCCAAGCCGGGCACGGCTTTCTCTTTGATGGGTAGTCCGCCCGTCTTGCCCGTCCATACGCGGGCGACCTCCTTGGCGGGCAGGCGGAATCGCGGCACATACGCGCCATAGCCGACGATGCCGACCGGCTTGGCGGGTTTGAGTAAGGTAGGGGAGGGTTGAGGAGTTGTCATTTGTTTTTCCTGAATTCGTAGGAGGATTGTAGCGGGAGAGGGCTTGCAAAAACTATCTTATTCTAAAATTATTCTCTCTTATTATTTCTTCTAGATTTATATTCTTGAATAATTTCAGGATTTTCTAAATTCACCTTTATTTCTAACCACTCGATATTTTTATCTTGAACAGCATTCCTAACACTTCTTTCCCTTGAAGATAAGTTCGATGAACCAGTTTTTATTTCTACAAATACGATTTTATTTACATTATCTTCACTCAACCCATCAAATACTACAAAATCTATTGGGCTTCCAATAAAACGTGCATCTGCGGGATTAAATCTGAATCCTGGTAAATATGGAACGATGTGTTCCGTCATTTTTCCAATTGTGACAGACTGGCTCTTGCCAATTGCATCTTGTCTGATTTCTTTTTCGGCATCCACCTTCCACTGCTCAAGAGATACTTTTGCTTCTTTTGTAAGGACATCCCAAATTTGACTTTTGGCATTTTCTAATTCTTGCTCTCGCCACTTAATCAATTGTTCTTGTGCATCACGAATGGCTTCGCCGCGAAGTGCTTCTGATAATTGTTTCTTTATAATTTGGAGTTCATTTTGTTGCCATATCTTAATGTTTTCTGCCATTTCTTGTGTGGACTGTCCCTTTACTGCATCATAGATTTGCTGCTTAGTTTTTTGTAGTTCGCCCTCTTGCCATTTTTGAACTTGCACCTGCATTTCCTGAATGGCCTGCCCTTTGGCGCTATCGAATATTTGTTGTTTAATTGTTTCTAATTCTTGTTCTTTCCAGCTTTTGAGTTGATCTTGTGCCTGCTTAAATGTCAGTTCATTTTGTCTTAAAAGAGATGTTTTTGTTTTGGAAGAAGCCCAGATATATCCAATTACTCCAGCCATAATTGCGATTATGGATAATACAATTGCGAGCAGGAAAACAAAAACCCATATGTTAGTTAATTCCATTTGTCACCTCGGCTCATCTTTGCCTATTTCCAGCCATTTCTTCTGTAAGCTATTCTAAGTATCTCCCATGATAATCTATTCTATCTCTCAATCACCCGATCCAACTCACGCGGATGATTTACCACATACTCCGGCTCTCCCCGAAGTAAAGCCTCCAAACTCTGATGTCCCCAAGTGACAGCAATGCTGCTCACTCCTGCCTCCTTCGCGGCGCGGACATCGCTCAACGCGTCGCCGATCATAAAAGCGGTATCTTCCATAAAACGCTCCCGCGCCAAGGACATTTTCTGTGCCTTTGAGCCTGGGGTGTCCACTCCATACACGGCATGGACGAAGTTGTCTAATTTGTGTTTTGTGAGAAAAGCATGTACGTTTTGCGATGAATTTGTGGTCACGATGGCGATTTTGTGATTCGGCGAAAGGTTCCTAATTACCCAGCTCATTCCTTCAAAAATGGCAGGTGGAGATTCTTTTCCCGCAAATAATTGCAGACTAATTTTAACGAATTCATCTACGAGATGCTCTGGCACTTCACAGGCTTTCCCAAAGGTCGCAAATGACATAACCTCAAGATTGCTTAGATCATCTTTGGTTACCACATGCTTTACGCCCAGTTGATCACAGGCTACCTGCCCGAACCGAATCAGGTCGTCGAGAGTGTCCGCCAGGACACCGTCATAATCAAAGATGACCAATGCCATAATGAGGTTTAGTTACAAGAAAGCGTTGAGCCGGGATTCACTATTTTCCAATTTCCAACGATTTCAAAATCTCTTCGGCTCGATCAATTCGCACGACCTTTTCTGCCACCATTTGACTTGCAACCTTATCGATCAAATCCCCGCTTGCGCCAGCGGCGATGGCAACTTGACGTGCGTGTAGTGACATGTGTCCGCGTTGGATGCCTTCCGTGGCTAAGGCTCGCAGCGCCGCCATGTTCTGGGCAAGTCCGACGGAGACAATGATCTCAGCCAATTCGCTGGCGGTTTTCACACCCATAAGTTTCACAGCGGCTTGTGCCGCCGGATGGACCTTGGTCGCGCCACCGACGATTCCCACTGCCATGGGCATTTCGAGCGTGCCGACGAGGTTACCTTCCGCATCTTTGCCCCAGGTGGAAAGAGATGTGTACTGTCCATTTTTCACGGCATAGGCGTGCGCACCCGCTTCGATGGCGCGCCAGTCGTTGCCGGTGGCGATGACCACCGAATCCACGCCGTTCATGATGCCTTTGTTGTGAGTGGCGGCGCGGTACGGGTCCACGGCAGCGAAAGCATACGCGCCAATGATGCCATCACGGACTTCTTCGCCGGAAAAATCGTCGAATGCCAAGTCCTTTAACGGAATCGTACATCTTGCCCGGGCAATGCGTCGATCTGCGAGGTTGGAGAGAATGCGCAGGTGGACTTTCCCGCCGGTGATCGCCTCGATTCTTGGCGCAAGCCGTTCGCAAGCCGTGTTGACGGCATTGGCGCCCATCGCATCGCGGACATCATAGATGAGGTGAACGATGAGAAACCCGCCAATGGGGGAGCCGTCAATGATGCGAACTTCGAGATCTCTTGCGCCGCCGCCGAATTTTTTGAGGATGGGGTCGATGGAGTCGGCTTCGGCGAGCAGATCCCCTTTATTCTCGTATAGTTTGAGCTTCGCTTCATATAAATTGGTGACGTTGATGACCTGCATCTGCCCGATCATGAGCGGCTCGGACGTGGTGGCATGGAATCCGCCGCCTGCGCGGGCGAGTTTCGCCATGAACGATGCGCCCGCCACTACAGAAGGTTCTTCGAGCGTCATCGGCACAAGCACATCCCGTCCGTTGACCATGAAGTTGAGCGCAATGCCAAGCGGCAGGCTGTGCAAGCCGACAACGTTTTCGATCATGTGGTCGGCGGCTTCGGCGGAGAGTCCGCCTGAGGTCCACGCGGCAAGATCGGGCGGAGTCGAAGAGGGGAGCGCGTCTGCTATTTTTTTTCGGCGCTCGTCCAATGTCATATTGTAGAAACCGGAGATTCGGGAGTTTGTCATAAGTTGATCAAGTATAGGGGCGGGGTTCTTTCAAATTCTATCAAAATACGCCTGATTGATTATAATGTCTGTTATGCTTCTAACCCGTGAACAATTGCAGGAGCGCCTCTTTGCACTTCATGCTGCCAGCATGGAATTGGTGAAGGATGTTTCCCTCGAGACCCTGCTGGAGCGGATAGCATCTGTGGCGTGTGAACAGGCGGACGCGCGATATGCCGCGCTGGGTGTTCTGGATGAAGAGGGCAAACTCAAAAAATTCATTGCTGTCGGCATGACCGAAAAGGAAATAAAAAAGATAGCGCATCCGCCGATGGGGCTTGGCTTGATCGGCGAATTGATGAATACGCACGTCCCTTTGCGGATTCCTCTGATTCAAGATCATCCCCGTTCGGTCGGGTTCCCCGATCATCATCCTCATATGGTTTCGTTTTTGGGCGTGCCGATCCGCAGTGCGGAAAGGCAGCTGGGGCAGATCTATCTCACCGAAAAGTTGGATGCGCCTGAATTTACTTCGGATGATGAGATGATCATCCAGATGCTTGCCACGTATGCGTCCATTGCCATCACAAACGCGCATTTATATGAAGAGATGCGGGAGCGTGATCTGGCGTTGACACGCCGCCACGTGGATATGTCTCTCTTGAACGGCATCGCCTCCACCCTGACCTCAAGCCTGGAACTCGACGAGATCCTTAACAAAACGCTGGCGCTTGTGATGAACTATATGAAGGTGGAGGCAGGCGAGATCTTCCTCCTCGAAGAGGATAAATCCACGCTTCGAATGGTTCTGCATCGCGGTCAAGCCGCGGAAGCCTTCTGGACGAGGAATTCCTTCAATATGGGAGACGGTTTCATCGGAATGGTTGCCAAATCCCGCCAGCCGTTGATCAGCCATAACCTACAAACCGATACAAACTTCCTGCGCGATGCGGTTGTGCAGGCTGGCTTTCAACAAATTGCGTGTATCCCCATGGTTTCAGGTGAAAATCTGATGGGCGTCATGAGTGTTGCGACGCGCGTGAAAGAGCCTTTTGAGGAACGGAGCATTCAAATGTTGAGTGCGGTCGGCGCGTGGGCCGGGCTTGCCATCGAAAATGCGCGCCTGCATGCCAATGCGCGTCGGCTGGCGGTGTTGGAGGAACGCAATCGCATCGGCATGGACTTGCACGACGGCATCATCCAGTCCATTTACGGCGTGGGGCTGGCATTGGAAGGCGCTCAACATACCATAAATGAAAACCCACAGGCCGCAAAAGACCAAATTAACAATGCTATCAATGGTTTGAATCAAGCGATTCGAGACATACGCGCCTATATTCTCGACTTGAGACCGCGTCAACTCGGCACTGACGGCTTGTTAAGCGGTATTAAACGCTTGATTGCTGAATATCGCGCCAATACTTTCTCTGATGTCATCTTCACCATGCCCGATTCCGACCTGAAAGAGTTGACTCAGGCCCAATCCATGGCGCTATTTCACATTTGCCAGGAAGCATTGGCCAATGCCGCCAAGCATGCAAAGGCAAAAAACGTGCAAATCTCCCTTTGGACCACCGAAGAACGCGTCTTGATGGAGATCCATGACGATGGGAAAGGCTTTGATACCTCTAAAATGGAGACATCCATCGGTCATGGACTGGCTAACATGCAAACACGCGCGCATTCTGTGGGCGGTGAAACCGATATAACATCCAATGTTGGAGATGGAACGACGGTTTTTATATGGATTCCGCGCGGCTTGAAAAGATAAACCACAGATTCAACATATCATTTCAAAATGAATCACAGGAATTAGAGTCTCATACATGGTGATTCAAAAAAGTTTCATCTTATGTTTTTTTAACATGGATATGACTTCCCTGCCGAAAAAAAGCTCTCAACACCCATATATGGGGGGTAATCACGGGTGGGTCGGCGTTTTTGGCTGAAACGTCTGTTCTACTACAGCTTGTCATCATCTATGAATACGGAATGATTCTTTAACATAAGTCAACCTTAAAAAAACAAATCTTTTTAACTTAACGTAGGTCTTTCGCCTGTTATCATTTCAAAGGTTCTGCTAGAATAGGGGCACGCTGTTATGAAGGATGTCCTTCCATGGCATCCAAACCCCGGTAATAAGTTCGATACGAGATAACACAATAACCTTCCAAAAGCCGCTGCAGGGCGGACTGGTTCAATGCACGCAAAAAACTTCTTAACAACCATACATTGAGGAACATTTATGAACGCAGAGCAGGCTTGGCAATCGGTACTTGCACAACTTCAAATGGACATGCCCCGTGCATCCTTCGATACATGGGTGCGTGATACCCGCCCCGTTGGCTATGAAAACGGCGTGTTAACCGTTGGTGTCCGTAACGCATATGCCCGCGACTGGCTTGAAAGCCGTCTTGCGACCAATGTCGCCCGCCTTCTGATCGAAATTCTCAATTCGAACGTCACTGTTAACTTCGTCGTTTCTCAGGCGGATGAAACCGCCTCTCCTGCCGACCCCGAACCTGCTTCTTCCTCCATTGAAATTACCCCGCCTGAGCCGAAACCGCGTCACGTTACCCTCAATCCTCGCTATACCTTCGACACTTTTGTAGTGGGATCAGGTAACCGGCTGGCTCACGCAGCTTGTCAGGCTGTTGCTGATAAGCCTGCAAGGGCATACAACCCTCTCTTCCTGTATGGAGGCGTGGGACTCGGCAAAACCCACCTTCTGCATGCCATTGGGAACGCTTGTCATACACGCGGGTTGAACGTCTTATACGTTTCCTCCGAAGAATTTACGAATGACATGATCAATGCCATTCGTACCCACACCACCCAGGCATTCCGTGAGAAATACCGCTCGGCGGATGTCCTGCTCGTGGACGACATCCAGTTCATTGCGGGCAAGGAATCCACACAGGAGGAATTTTTCCACACCTTCAACACCCTGCACGGACAGGATAAGCAGATCATCGTTTCCTCCGACCGGCCGCCCAAGTCGTTGGTTACACTTGAAGAACGTCTGCGCTCCCGTTTTGAGTGGGGTCTGACCGCCGATATTCAGGCGCCTGACCTCGAGACCCGTCTCGCCATTCTGCGTTCCAAAGCCGAGCGGACCGGGCGGCAGATTTCCGATGAAATTCTTGATAGCATTGCCAAACGTGTGCAATCCAACATCCGTGAACTTGAAGGCGCATTGAACCGTGTCATTGCCTATGCAGATCTAAGCGGCTCATCTCTCACGCCCGATCTGGTGGAAGTGGCTCTTGCTGACCTGATGCCCTCACGCGGTGACATCGAACCTTCCTATGTTGTGGATTTGGTTGCCCGCAAATTCGGTTTGACTGCAGAAAAACTCCTCGGTCGCGACCGCACGAAAGACGTGGCTCTTCCGCGCCAGATCGCCATGTACCTTCTGCGCGAAGAAGCGAAGATCTCCTTCCCGCAGATTGGAGAAGTCCTTGGCGGACGCGATCATTCCACCGTGATGTCTGCGTATGAGAAGATAAAAGAGCAGATCCACGCCGACCGGAAGCTGGAGCAGGATATTGTTTCCATCAAACAGCAGATGTACGATCAAGCAGTGGCAATGTAGTTTGCATTTGAATGTCCAACCGGCGCATCATTCATGATGCGCCGGTTTTTTTGATGGCAGACGGGGCAAGTGTATTTCATCACAAGCGAAATAAAATTCCTCCTGAAGGAGGATGTTTTAGAACAAATTTTCTGCTATAATATCCATCAGATTGGCGCGCGCCAATCCAACTTGCCAAAGGAGGCTGAGATGGACTTTAGTATGATCAATTGGTTGGCTGTTATTGCTTGTGTCGTTGTCAGTATGATCAGCGGCGCGGTCTGGTATCACCCGAAGATATTTTTTAATACCTGGTGGCAGGTCGTGGGGGGCGGGAAGGAACAACCCGCCATGGAGAACATGGGTATGACATGGGGTTTGACCATCCTCTCTTCTTTTGTTCAAGCGGTTGCCATGTCTTTCATGGTCAACGTCATGGGCAGCGCCACGGCAGGTTCCGGTGCGTTGACCGGTTTTATGCTTTGGCTTGGCTTCATCGCCCCAACGTATTTGGTCAATAAGCTTTTTGCCGGGCACGGTTTCAAGGTCTGGGCGATTGAAGCGGGCAATCACCTAATCAATTTCCTTTTATTCGGCGCTATTTTGGCGGTCTGGCGTTGAACTAACCCCAATAACTTTACGATAAAATAAGCGGACGATATATTTTGTCCGCTTATTGTTTTTAAGGAGAAGTAATGACGTACGATGATCGGCAAGCCTGGCGCGATGCTGAAGAAATGGGTATGACCATCTATTACATGTTCATCTTGAAAAAAGGACCGATTTGGTCGCCCGACTCCACGCCGGAGATCGAAGAATTGCAGGCGGCGCACTTGGCGAATTACCGCAGATTGAAAGAAGAGGGAAAACTGGTGGTCACGGGTCCCTTCCTTGACTCGTTTCAAATCAGCGGCGAGATGCGAGGCGCAGGCGTACTGAAAGCAAAATCGTACGACGAAGCATACGAGTGGGTCGACACAGATCCAATGGTAAAAGTCGGGCGACTCGTATTTGAACTGCACACATGGATGGTCGGAAAGGAAGTTTTCGCTTGATCCGCCTCTTTCGGGACGATGATTTTGAAATGGTGACACAATTTTGGTACCGTGCCATGGATGCAGCCATGCCCGGTTTGCAAACGAGGCTTGGACACACGCTGGAAGGCGCGCGTGAATATTTTAAAAAATTTGTCGCAGTGGAAAACCAGTTGTGGGTCTACGAACTTGAATCAAAGCCGGTCGGATATCTGGGCATCCATCACGACTTCATTGACAGGTTGTATGTAGATCCCGCATATCACCGTCGGGGAATCGGACAGGCGCTGCTCGACCATGCGCGAACGCTTTCCACCGATCACCTTTGGCTTTACACGCACGCTGCGAACAAAATGGCAAGATCCTTTTATGAAAAGAACGGATTTGTGGCGGAGAAATTCGGCGTCAGTCCGCCGCCAGAATCCGAACCGGATGTGGAATATCACTGGCGAAGCAAATGAGACCAACCTATCTTGAAGTCAACCTTTCGCAATTGAAACAAAACCTCGAAGCCATTCGCACGCATGTTTCGCCTGCAAGAATCATGCCGATGGTCAAAGCCAACGCCTACGGTCACGGCGTGGACAGCGTCTCGCCGTTCATCGAACCGTATGTGGATTATTTCGGTGTTGCGCTTGTTGAAGAAGGCATCCATTTGCGCGAGTTGGGCATCACGAAACCGATCCTCGTTGCCGGTGGGACGTTGATTGAGCAGCTGCCTCTATTCCTCGAACATGACCTGATCCTCACCGCCTCATCCCCAGACCTGCTAACTGCTGCCGATCATCTGGCAGAATCCACCCGCAAGCGGATGAAAGTCCACCTGAAGATAGATACCGGCATGGAGCGGGTGGGCGTCCATGAATACGAAGCGGAGGGATTTCTCGAACTCTCACTTGCCTGCAAATATTTGGATGTGGAAGGAATCTACACTCATCTTGCAAACTCTGAAGCGGCGGACAAGAAGCATTCACTTCTACAATTAGAGCGGTTTCAGGAGGTTTTACGTTTCTATGAACAGCGCAGCCTGCCTGTTCCCTTGAGGCATGTCTGTAATTCGGGCGGGATATTGAATTTGCCTGAAGCGCATTTCGATATGGTTCGCCCCGGCGTATTGTTCTATGGTATCTATCCTGCGCGGAACCTGGAAAGAAAAATCGATGTAAAACCCGCAGCTGTATGGAAATCGAAGGTGGCATATAGCAAGATCACCCAGCCTGGGCGGCCGGTCAGCTACGGGTCGTTGTGGCAGGCGGAGGGGAGTCCGAGGCGGATTGTCACCATCCCGTGCGGCTATGCGGATGGATACTTCCGCCGCATGACCAATCAGGCGCGTGTCATCATTCATGGGAAATTCTATCCGCAGGTGGGGCGCATCTGTATGGATCAGCTCATGGTGGATGTAGGGGATGATGACGTGCATGTGGGGGATGAGGTGCTTTTACTTGGCGGGGGAATTACTCCTGAAGACCTTGCGGACTGGGCTGGAACGAACGAATACGAGGTTATGACGAATATCAGCGCGCGCGTGCCGAGGATATTTACGGGTGAGGTACAATAAGGCGCATTATTTTCAAATTGAGGTGTGTATTGAATTCGAAAGTTAAAGATTATTTGGTGTTGTTCGGCGTATCGGGCGCTGTGATCGGTTTGGATCAGTGGACGAAGTGGCTGGTGCGCGAGAACATCGAGTTTGGCGGGCAGTGGCTTCCCACATGGCTGGAATGGCTCAGCCCGTATGCGCGGTTTGTGCATTGGCATAACAGCGGTGCGGCGTTTGGCATGTTCCAAAACGGCAATCTGGTGTTTACCATTCTGGCGTTCATCGTGACTGCGGCGATTATTTATTATTATCCGCAAGTAGATGCGGCGGATTGGACGCTAAAACTCGCGATGGGTTTGCAGCTCGGCGGCGCGGTTGGAAATTTGATTGACCGCCTGACGATGGGCAAGGTCACCGATTTTATTTCGGTTGGGACGTTTCCCGTTTTCAACGTTGCCGATTCGTCCATTACGATTGGCGTTGTTGTCTTGCTGCTTGGGGTTTGGATCAAGGAACGAAACGAGAAAAAGAGCGCAGAGCTGAGTGGGGGAAATGAGCAGGGAGCAGTATCCAACGAGCAATAGGTCAAGTATTACGGCTGGATTTTTCTTTCATGAGTGACCGAATCGAAACATTTCATTACAAGGGGCGGAAAGCAGAGCGTCTCGACAAGTTTCTTGTGGAATGCCTGCCGGAGTTTTCTCGCGCGCGTTTGCAGGGTTTGGTGGCGGACGGGTTTGTTTCGGTGAATGGGATTCCTGCAAAGAAGTCTGGTCAGATGATCGAATATGATTTTGAGGTAAATGTCCGCATCCCGCCGCCAGTTCCAAGCGGTCTTCTGGCGGAGGATATTCCGCTTGATATCATCTTTGAAAACGACGATTTGATCGTGGTCAACAAGTCCGCGGGCATGGTGGTTCATCCTGCAGCGGGGCATGCCAGCGGCACGCTGGTCAATGCGGTGCTGGGATACGACCCAGACATGGAAGGCATCGGGGGGGAAGAACGCCCGGGGTTGGTTCATCGCCTCGATAAGGAGACCTCAGGCCTGATCGTGCTGGCGAAGAATGAACAAGCCCACAATTGGTTGCAGGATCAATTCCGTTTGCGGAAAGTTGAGAAAACTTATCTTGCATTGGTGGATGGAAAACCGCCCACTCCTGCCGGCCGTGTGGAAGCGCCGATTGGGCGCGATCCAAGCCACCGGAAGAAGATGGCAATCGTTCCGCCGGGAAAGGGACGCGAAGCAATCAGCGAATATAAAACGGTCGAATCGTTCAATGCGCATACACTATTGGAATTTCGTCCTCACACTGGGCGCACGCATCAGATCCGGTTGCACTGTCATTTTTTAGGTTGTCCCATTGTGGGAGATACGGTATACGGCAGGCGGAATCCAAGTGTGGACATAAGGCGTCATTTTTTGCACGCGTTTCGATTGAAGATCATCTTGCCGAACGATACAAAGCCGCGTACTTTTGAAGCAGAAATGCCGGATGAGTTGAAACAGGTTTTGGAGGAATTAAAACGACATGACGCATGAAACGATGGATTATGTGGACCTTCGTTCCGACACCGTCACCAAGCCCACGCCTGAAATGCGCGAAGCAATGGCGGAAGCGGAGGTCGGCGATGACGTGTACATGGATGATCCCACTGTCAATAAATTACAGGAGAAAGCCGCCGTCATGCTCGGCAAGGAAGACTCGCTCTTCGTGCCTTCAGGCACGATGGGTAATTTGCTTGCCTTACTCGTTCATTGCCAGCGCGGGGATGAGGTGATCGTCGGTAATCAATCGCATATTTACATTAATGAAGCGGGCGGGATGTCTGCGTTGGGCGGGATTCATCCGCGCCCAATAGCGAATCAGCAAGATGGGACGCTTCTACTCGACGACATCCGCGCCTCGATTCAGACCGAGGACGTGCATCACACCATCACGCGGCTCATCTGCCTCGAGAACACTCAGAACGTCTGCGGCGGTGTTCCGCTGACGGTCGAATATACGCGGGAGGTTGGGCGCATTGCAAAGGAGAATGGTCTGTTGCTGCATATCGATGGTGCGCGCATTTTCAATGCGGCAGCAGCTTTAGATGTGGATGTAAAGCAATTGGTTCAGCCTGCGGATTCAGTGATGTTTTGTTTGAGCAAGGGATTGGTCGCGCCGGTCGGTTCGATGCTGGTTGGCAGCAAAAAATTCATTGCGCGGGCGCGTCACCTGCGGAAGATGCTGGGAGGGGGAATGCGGCAGGTGGGCATCCTTGCGGCGGCAGGGTTGGTTTCGCTGGAGAAGATGACGGGACGCCTTAAGCAGGATCATGCCCGGGCGAAAAGATTGTTTGAGGGGTTGAAGCAGTTTGGGGGCGTTAGATCGGAGGCGGCGCCTTCATCCAATATGGTGTATTTCGATCTTGCGGAACATGTCACATTAAGCGTGGATCAGATCATTAAGGAAATGAAAAAGCGCGGCGTGCTAGTGGATTGGGCGGGTCCGCGGCGGTTCCGTTTGGTGACACATTATTGGGTGGATGATGCAGGCGTGAACAGGTCTGTTGAGGCGTTTGCGGATATTCTGAAGTAATGCTGTCCTAGCGGGTAACCGCGTGTTCGATTTGATCGCGACCACGTTCCTTTGCGATATACAGCCTTTTATCTGCAAGGTCTATCAGTTTCGTGACGTTATCGGTCTCATCGGGGAATACGGCGATGCCCATGCTGATGGTTGGGATGGGAATTCCAGCATGATTGTCTTTGCTGAATTTGAAGGACGCCAGCGTTTCGCGGACGCGCTGTGCAACAATTAGCGCCTGATCTCCGTTTGCATTGGGAAGCGCAATGGCGAACTCTTCCCCTCCCCAGCGTCCGACTGCATCTGTATTTTTGATATGGTTTTGAATGATGGCGCACAGATTTACCAGAATTTCATCTCCAACCGGGTGACCAAAGGAATCGTTGTACTGTTTGAAATGGTCAATGTCGAGCATGATGAGGCTGAGTTGTTGATGTAGTGACAGGCAGGTTTCGGCATGTCCCTGCAGAGTTTGGATGAAATGGCTGTGGTTGAATACGCGGGTGAGGCTGTCCAATTGGGCTTGCTCTTCCACCCAGGCGTGATGGTAGGTGTTGTCGAGCGCCAGCGCGGCGCGCTGGGCAATGTTGGAAAGTAATTCAAAGTCACTGCGGTTGAATGCATTGGGGCGGTAGGACGCGATGGCGATGATCCCGTCCACATGACTGCCTTTCATGGGGACGCCCATCCAGGACAGTGAATCTTTGGGTTTTCCAATGGTAACAAGTATGACTCCTTCGGGGTCTACAGCTTTTCTAAGATCCGGTAAAAAGAGGGGTTTTTGATTATTAATGACCCAGCCGGAGAGCGAGCCCTTCATTGCAAAACGAATGTCATTGAAATATTCGCCGTCGTCATAAAAAAGCTGGGTGTGTATTTCATCCCCCTCTTGGATGCCGATGAAGTAGGTGTCGGCGGTCAATGCATTTTGCAGAGCGGCATCCAGCAGCGAGATTAATTGGTTCGTTTCGATGGTCGAAACGATCTGTTTGCTGATCTCGTTGACCGTTTCGAGCCGGTTCATTTGCCTGCTTGAAATTATTTTTAATTGCTGTATGGTTTCTGCTGTAATCACGGATCCTATGATGAATCCGGCATGAATGATCCAATTACTTGGAGGGATACCGCGTATGATGTGTTGTACGAAGTTTGTAGTAAAAACAATTGCAATCAGCGTGTAGGCAGGTCCCCGATCTGAAATGACCGATGATGATAAGGTGGCGATGAATACCAGAGTGAACACCAGATATTCGAGTTCATGTCCGACAAATATCGAAAGAGCTCCAATGCCGATGCCGCCAATGAGGGCGTTAAGCCATGCATATAATGGTTTGTTCGGAAGGGTGTTGAAGACCCAATAATAAAACCCAATATAAGTACAGCCTCCGATGCCGTAGGTGAAGAGAATGGATTTGAAAACCAGATTCGCTTCGGGGTAGGTGAGAAGCGCTGCGGCAATAATCAACAGCAAATTGATCATTCCAGCGACCAGCGCCGGAAAGATGGATACGATATTTTCCTGAGGGTCATACCCAAAACGAATCGGATCTTTTTTCATGGACTATTCTTGAATCAACATGCCGGATTTGTCTTCTACGATCATTTTTTCAAAAGCTGTGACAATGTCTGGATCGAACAATATCCCGGCCTGATCTCGGAGATATTGAAGTGCCTCGTCAACAGAAACTTTTTTGCGATAAGGACGGTCGCTGATGAGCGCATCGAATGCGTCCACCACGGCGAACATGCGGGCTAATATGGGGATGTGTTCATCCTGCAGACCTTCGGGATATCCCGTTCCGTCCCAGCGTTCCTGATGGTGGCGTATAAGGGGAATCGTCTCCTGTAGGAACGGAATCCCTTCTACGATTTTTGCTCCGATATTTGGGTGTAATTTCATGATTTCCCATTCCGTTCTGCTGAGCGGACCTGGTTTATGAAGGATGGTGTCGCTGATGCCTATTTTCCCAATATCGTGCAGAAGTGAGCCGCGCTCCAATACCTTTAGTTGCTGTTGTGGGTAGCCAAGGGCTTCGCCAAGTTTCACTGCCAATTGGCTTACTCGGATGCTGTGCCCCTCCGTTTCTCTGTCGCGGGCATCCAGGGCGGAGATGAGCGAGGCGAGTGTTTGGTCGTAGGTCGCTTCCAACATGTCGTATGCGGTTTTAAGTTCCGCTGCCTGACGGCGGGATTCCACAAGCAGGAGAGATCTTTCCAGTGCAATGGCAGCCTGATTGACCAATGCCTGTAGATCACTTGGATTGGTGGCAGCGTTGCTTTTTGCATCGTCCTGCGTGTCCATCCAAATTGCTCCATATGTACGGAACGGCGTCTGGATTGGCATACAGGTCCTGATGGCAGACTGCCCCTGTGAAAAATGAATCATCTGCCCGGTCTCCATGGCATCCTTGATGAGTTGCATTGGATGTTCGGTTTCTGAATTCCTGCCCATTCCATTCACCTGCACGTTGGCGGCAATATTTCCATTCGTATCGAAAAGCATAATGCCCGTGATATTACTTTTTGCCAGTTTATGGGCGGTTTGCGCGATATCCGATGCGGCTTCCTCCAAATTTTCGGCCTGGATGATCTGATTGCTAAGACGATAAAGCAGGGATGTGATTCGCAGGGATGCGCGAAGTTCCTGTTGAAGCCAGGTGCTTTCGAACGCTCCTGCGGTTTGGATGGATAATAACTCTGCCAGGGATTCATCGTTTTCCGTAAAAAAGACCTCGTTTTGTTTCCCAAAGGCAAAAATTGCCCCAATGTTCATGTTGTGCCAGCGAATTGGTATGATAAGCATGCTTCGAAGGTTTGGATTGTCTATCACCAAATGAGACGTGCTGGCATATTTCCTGACATCCCTTACCCGGAAAGGTTTTGCCGCATGAAGCGCCATTGTCAGCAACTCTGTGGAATTGGCCGAATGCTCCAATGATTCCACCAGATGAGGCGCGTTTCCCGAATGTGAACTCTGCGTGAAATTCCTTTCTTGTCCCAATTGAATATGAACATGGGTGAACCTCGCTCTTAGAATCTCACGCGCTATTGAAGCTACTTCCTGAGCCGTTGATTCCGGCTCTACCATGGATGAAAGCTGGCTGCCTGCCTGGATCAAATCCATCAGCCTTTGGTGGTAGCCGGAACGTTCCCATGCGCGTGTCAATTCAGCAGCTACTGCCTCTGCGAGTCCAATGTCAATACTGCCAAAGTCGTTGGGATTGTCCTTGCAGAGGACGATTGCTCCGTTGACATGACCGTTGAAGATCAGGGGAATGACAACGGCGGACCGGCTGGTTTCGTTTTTGAATCGGATATAGTCAGCGTCCAGCGTGATGTCGTTGACGATTTGCGTTTTTCTCTGACGGAAGGCGCGTCCAATCACTCCATCCGAAACCTTCTGCCGGTATTCAGCCGGTATCAACCCAATTTGGGGCCCTGCCGCAGTAAGGAGCATGAACTCCTTTTGCTCTGGCTCGTGGACAAAGATGCTGGCAAGGGAACAGTTCAAGGCGCGCTCCAGAGTGTTGACTGCCAATTGAGCAGAAACAGGTTGATCCAATTGGTTTTCCAATTGCTGGCTTAGTTCCATTAAGAGAGTCAGTTGCGCGTTGCGCTTTTTTTCATTTGTCAGTTGACGTTCAAGCGCATCGATCTGGTCCTCCTGTGCGATTAAGCGTATGCGAGTGCCTTCGCGCGTCAGCATAAAGGGTTTTAAATACCTTGCCAGCCTTGCACTCCACGGAGAAAAGCGACCGCCAGCTTCTTCCGGACTTTTTAATATATTGGCTTCCTCACCCGTATTGGTCAATTCCTGCATCAAGCCGTTAACAGTCATCACGATCGTGATGACTTCGTAATAGATCACTGCCGTCACAAAAGTGAAGAACACAAATGTTGCCTGTCGTGCGGTTTGGATCGCAGGGGAATTGTCTGTAAGGGAACGCTCGGCTGCAAACAGTAAAATGCTTAGGAAAACAAGCAGCGTAATCTCGATGGTGGTGGCGATCATGATCACCCTGCGTCCTAAAATATCCCCCTCCGGCAGTCGCATACGGCTCCACGGGAGAAAATCATTGATTAGAATCATCACGATCACTGCAAGGGGTGCAATGATGTTCGCACCATGGTCGGATGGAATGAAAATAAAACACCATGCTGCCCAGGGAAGGGCTTGCAGTTTTAGCAGGGCTTTTCCATACTTTATGGACGGAACGACCGTAATGCTTGCTGCAATGAAAGCGAATAAGAGAAATCCAATTGAAAGGTAGGGGATATAAGCGAATAGGGGAATCTGCTCTGAACTAATACTCGAAACCGCAAGGTAGATACCCACCGCAAAACCGATTAGTGAAATTGTCAGGTTAAGCAGGTCAATATGTTTGAAACGGTCTGAAAGTGATATAAGAAGCGCCAGCTGCATCAACCCCGTAAAGAACAGAATACCCCCCTCCATGAAATATTCGTTCTGTTGATAGACTTTTGCTAAAACGATCAGCAATAAAAACGAACACCCTTGTATAAAACGTACCCGTATTTGGGGAGTGCGTACTACCGAGATGATCTGCAAAGACAACGCAGCCGCAAAGCAGGCTCCTCCAAGGAGCATAAATCTCCAATCCATCAGACTTGTTATTGAAATTTGCAGGTGTGCGGGAACCAACAGAAGATTTGCCCCAATCCCCCCTAATAGCACTGAAGCGAACACGTTTAAGTTGTTCTCAGAAGGATGCTTCATTTGAGTCGAAGGATAGCATAAGAGCCGATTTTTATCTACCTTTCGGATTTACAACTTTGACATTGTAAATGCAATTGTGATTTCTGATATAATCCCAGCGCAAGTTGGCTTTTAATGGGGGAGCAGCCGGTTGCCAATAAAATGCTGATAGGTAATCACAATGCAAAATTTTATTTCCCTCGCCCAAATTGACGAAATTGCTCAGAAGATCAGGAAGCAAATCTCCACACAACCCATTGTCGGGATTACCCTCGGCTCCGGACTTAACGATTTGGCTGATTCTGTCCAGAAGGCTGTTCACATCCCCTACAGTGACCTGCCTAACTTCCCGGTCTCGACCGTTCAAGGACATGTGGGTCGTTTTGTAATCGGCGACCTTGAGGGGAAACCTGTCCTTGTCATGCAGGGACGCGTCCATTTTTATGAAGGATATACAATGGGGCAGGTAACCTTGCCTGTGCGGGTCATGCAAAGACTGGGGATCAAGAACTTCTTTGTTACGAACGCAGCCGGCGGCGTGAACCCCGATTTTATTCCCGGCGATGTAATGCTCATTACTGACCAATTGAACATCGCTGGCATGGCTGGCATGACGCCGCTCATGGGCCCCAACCTTGATGAAATTGGTCCCCGCTTCCCGGATATGAGCCGCCCATATGATTATGAGTATAACGATCTTGCCCGTAAGATTGCGCGCGAGAATGGGATCACGTTGCGCGAAGGCGTTTATGCAGGCTTAAGCGGACCTTCCTTCGAGTCTCCTGCTGATTTGCGTTTCCTGCGCATGGCTGGCGCAGATGCGGTGGGCATGTCTACGGTGCCGGAAGTGATCGTTGCGCGGCATGGCGATATGCGCGTGTTGGGTCTTTCCGGAATCAGCAACAAGGCAAATTTGGATGGCTCCACGATGACGACCCACGAAGAGGTGATCGAAGCGGGTAAGGTGATCACCCCTAAGATCGAAACCATCGTTCGCGGTATGTTGCGCAGTTTGTGATAAACCATCCTGAATGGTAGATTTTTACAACTTCCTCGCCTCCTTTGAGGTGCTGATTTATATCATCCTCGCAATTGGCGGGATGTTCTCCTTTCGCTGGTTGTGGCGTTCCTGGCAGGAGTGGCGGATCGCAGTATTCAGTTTGGAACGGGAATTTTCTGCCCGCCGCCTTGGGCGATCCATTGCGATTTCTGCTCTTATCATCATTATCTTTTGCGCCGAGTTTTTTATGGCAACCTTTGTGATTCCCGGGCTGCCGGCAGAGTTTTTTATAACCACACCCACATTGGATTTGATTTCCACGCCTAAAGGAACGCTTTCAGCAGAAGCCATGACCTTGTTTGCGGGTGTCATCCCGGGGACACCAGTCACAGACGCAGGGGGCTGTGTTCCCGGGCAGGTTACGGTGACGTATCCTGAATCCGGCGACGAGATACGGGGCGCCATAGAACTTACCGGTACGGTTAACATTCCCAATTTCGGCTTCTATAAATATGAAGTCGCGCCGTCAGGCAGCAGCGTTTGGGCTACTATTGCGGCAGGGCGTTCCGTAGTGATCAACAGTTCGCTTGGACGGTGGGATACAACTGCGTTGACACCCGGTAATTATGAATTGAGGCTTGTAGTCGTTGATAACCAGGGCTTGGAATTACCTGCGTGCATCGTTCCGGTGCGCGTGATACCTGTTCAATAGGATTCTTTGGATCTGTCCATTATGTCTGAAATTCAACTCCGCCCCACTATTGCTACTGACCTTCCCAGGTTAATGGCGTTCGATCATTCCACTAAAAGCGATGCTGTCTGGCAGTTGGAACTGCGCCGGGATGCCGGACAGGTAAACGTCTCTTTTCGTGAGGTGCGATTGCCGCGTTCGGTTTCCGTGTCATACCCGCATAATTCTTTTGCGCTTGCTGATGATTGGATCAGAAGATCCATGATGTATACTGCCGTTGCGGGCAGCGACCCGGTTGGATATATCGGACTTCTCGAACGAGGCGCGGCTTCTGTAGTGTGGATTACAGACCTTGTTGTGGATGCCCCTTATCGCCGCCGCGGCGTGGCATATGCCCTGATGTCCACCGGACAAGCTTGGGCGGAGTCCCGAGCGCATCACCGTCTTATCATGGAAACACAGTCGAAAAACCTGCCCGCCATTCGGCTGGCGCAAAAATCTGGATTCGAGTTCTGCGGGTATAATGACCATTATTACATCAATCAAGATGTCGCTTTGTTCTTTGCAAAAGCGTTGAAATAAGATTGTCGGCATTTACTGCCTTGCTCTAAATCGTTTATTGGAAGGGCTTGTATGATTAACGGTTGGCCGGAAACATTTCTGGCGGGGATCCAGACGCTCAACCAAATCCTGACGGCGGGAATCGCCATCACGGCGTTTTCCCTGTTTCTATACGCGCTTTCGTTCAACCTGCGTGACAGGGTCGCGCGTTCCTTTGCGATCATTCTGTTGTGCGTGGTTGTCGTATTTACCGCCGAATCTTTGCAGGATAGCACGGTCTCTATTCGGACACTTGACCTGTTACTCCGTGTGCAGTGGTTCGGCATCATTTTCCTCCCCGCGGCATATTTACATCTATCAGATGCTTTGCTTGTAACCGCCGGACGCCCTTCGCGCGGACGCAGGCGGTTGGTTGTGCGCGGCATGTATGCCGTCTCGGCGGGATTCATCATTTTGCTGGCATTGGGATATTTGCTTGGGCCGCTCGTGCCGAATGGCAAGCCTGCACCCTACCTTCAACGCACAGTGTGGACCGAAGTCTTTACAGCGTTTTACATCTCGGCAATTGTCTGGGCGGGGATAAATTTTGCCCGCGCCTACAACCTTATGTTGACCCGCTCCGGGCGCCGCCGCATGCTTTACCTGATGGCTGGTGCGACCGCCCCGGCTCTGGGCTCCTACCCCTACCTTTTGTTTGGTTATAGTCTTGCCGCGCAGCATCAATATCTTTTTTGGAGCGCGGCGACCATTATCAATGCGCTGGTCGGCGCGCTGGTGATTGTCATGGCATATGCGGTGGCTTTTTTCGGCGTCTCATGGCCCGACCGCGTCATCAAGAGCCGTCTCTTTAAATGGATCATGCGCGGGCCTGTCACCGCCTCCACCACCCTCGCTTTGATGACGGTTGTTCGGCGTGGAGGCGAACTGCTCGGCACTCCGTACAGCGCCTTTGTCCCGTTTACGATGGTGGCAACTGTTTTGTTGATGGAACATGCCATCACTTTTGCCGCGCCGGTTTGGGAGCGTTGGCTCTTCTTTGGGCGTGACCGGAACGAATTGGAACTGCTCCAAAATATCGAGGAACGCCTGCTGACACAAAGCGACCTCCAGCAGTTTCTCGAAGCTGTTCTTGCCGCAGTGCGCGATCATTTACAGTCGCCTGCGGCTTTTGTCGCTGCGTTGGACGATGAGACTCCTTCTCCAATTGTAGTCGCGGGGAATCGCTTCCTGCTGGATCAGGATGGCCTTACAGAAGCCCTCGATCACGTCAACGGCGATACGCGCCATGAATTCCTTTGGGGAAACTTTTGGGTTCTGCCCTTGCACCGTCAGAGGCACCCCGATATGGATCGCGATGAACTTCCTCCCCTGCTTGGTTTGCTTGGAGTCGCACGACGCGATGAGAATCAAAAGATGGAAAACGACCAACGGAATGCCTTATGGCTCCTTGCTGACCGCGCTTCCATTGCGCTTGAAGACCGTCAATTGCAGCAACGGGTGTTCCGCTCGCTGGCGGATCTGCAGCCCCAGGTCGAATTGATCCAACGGATGCGCGCGGCGGGACGTTACGATTCCCGCGCAAGCTTGTTGACTGAACCACTGCCTCAGGAGGCTGACCTCGTAAACTGGGTCAAGGATGCGCTCACGCATTATTGGGGCGGTCCCAAGTTCATGAACAATCCATTGACAAAGCTGCAGGTTGTCCGCGATCTGGCGGAGGATGAAGATGGAAATCTGCCGAACGCATTGCGGGCTTTGCTCCGCCGTGCGGTGGACCAGGTCAAGCCGAGAGGCGACCGGAAATTTACAACCGAATGGATACTGTACAATATCCTTGAAATGAAATTCATCGAAGGGCGCAAAGTGCGGGACGTGGCAGCGCGCCTCGCCATGTCGGAAGCGGACTTATACCGCAAGCAGCGTGTCGCAATTGAAGCTGTTGCGAAAGCGATCCTCGAAATGGAAGTAAACCTGCTGGACCAGTAAAGGACCAGGCGCGTGCGCGCGCATTTATCGAGTATGGAGAAGGAGCCTGTCATGGCTGGCGAGAAATCAAAAAATTCAAAACCGATGCCCGAAATAGATGACGGTTGGTGGGCATCGGTGCTGGCGGAGGAGAATCGTTATTCGGCGTCTCCAAACCGTCTGGCGGGTAACAAGCCCGAAGGTGGTGAAGAGGCGAAACAGGAATCGGGAGAGAAGAAACCGTCCGTTAATTGGACGCATGTCAAGGATCTGTATTTGAGCGACAAGATCGTCAAACTTATGGTGACGGGGCATAATCGCGGCGGTCTGCTGGTGGAGGGCGACGGACTGTATGGTTTTGTCCCGTTCTCGCATTTGATCGAAATGGCTGGCAGGACTGAGGTGGACCGCGACAATGACCTCGAAGTTTATGTGGGCAGATCTTTAAAACTAAAGGTCATTGAATGTGTTCCGGAGGATGGGCGTGTTGTTTTCTCTGAACGCGCCGCTCAGGCGGAGCCGGGGAAACGTGCAGAGTTATTCCACTCGCTTCATTCAGGGCAGAATGTTAAAGGCGTCGTCACCAATATCACGGATTTTGGGGTGTTCGTTGATCTTGGCGGCGTGGAGGGCTTGATCCATATTTCGGAACTTTCATGGGGACGCGTAACCCATCCTTCGCAGTTTGTGGAACTCGGCGAAACGATCGACGTGCAGGTTCTTGACCTTGCCCCGGAACGCTGCCGCGTGGCATTAAGCCTCAAACGGCTTCTTGCCAACCCGTGGTCTACAGCAGAAACGGATTTTCCGATGGAATCGATCCAGCCTGCAACCATCACAAGTGTTCTTTCTTATGGAGCGTTCGCACGGCTCGATGAATTCGGCGTGGAGGGGCTGATCCACATCTCCGAAATCCCCGAAGCGGAAGGCATGCCTTTAAAGGAATTACTCCACGAAGGACAATCAGTGCAGGTGCGCATCCTTCACCTCGACGCCCCGCATCAACGCATGGGTTTCAGCATGAGGTTTGAATAAAATCCATGCCGCAGTCCCAAAGACGGTACAGACACGACGCCCCGCCCGGCGATTGGCTAGAACGTCTTGCCCGCTTCAATACTCAGTTCGGCCGCATGGCGCGCGATGCATTTGGCGTCGCCCTGATCGCCTTTGCGTTGATGTCTTTGCTGGCGGCATGGGGCTTCACGGAAGGATTTTTGCTGACCCCCTTTGCCTTTGGGCTGCGACGCTGGTTCGGCTGGGGAAGCGTATTGATCTTCTTTGCAATTGGATATTTTGGATACTCGCTGATTCGCCGGGACGAAACCAGCGTAAAGTGGGGACGCCTCATCTCGCTCGAACTCGCCTCTCTCCTGACTTTGGGCCTGCTTGCTGTTTTCGGTGGCAACGACCTCATCCGTGCTGAAGGCGGCATGGACGGCGGGCGCTTGGGATGGGGGCTTGTCACGTTACTTTGGCGTTATCTTGGCGAGATCGCCGGGACGATTGTTCTGCTTTTCCTGTGGGCGCTTGCAACTGCCACAGGCTTTGGTGCCTGGTCGAAGTTGGAAGCGTGGCTGCTTAAGATTGCAGGCGAGGAGGCGCCGGTTGTTGTTTCCACGCCGGTTCCTGCGAAAGTGGAAGAGTCGAAGGAGCAAAAAGCCAAAACCGATTCATCTAGAAAGAAAACCCAGCCTTTGCCGCCTGAATTTCGCACATCATTGAAATCGGCGGCAAAGAAGGAAGAGAAACCGCTCAAGCCGCCGCCGCGCGAAGATCACCTGCCGCCGTTGAGCATCCTGCTTGGCGATTCAACCGTTCGCGCGGACGAACGCACCATCAACCAGACTGCTGGATTGATCATGAAGACACTCTCCGAATTCGGTATTCCCGCCACAGTGATCGGGTATCGCGTCGGTCCGGCAGTGACTCAGTTTGCAGTCCAACCCGGCTTCATCAAAAAACCAGGCTCGGATGAGGAAGATGCGCAGCAAATGAAAGTGCGCGTCGCCCAGATCGCCGCTCTCGAAAAAGACCTCGCGCTGGCATTATCCGCCCAACGTCTTCGAATCGAAGCGCCGGTGCCGGGCAAACCTTACGTCGGCGTCGAAGTTCCCAACATCAACAGTTCAGTCGTGCGCTTGAAGACACTGCTCGAAGCGGACGCTTTCTATAAAGTCGGTGCTCCACTTGCCATCGCGCTCGGACGCGATGTATCCGGCAATCCGTTGGTCGCTGATCTTTCGCGGATGCCCCACTTGCTCATCGCCGGGGCGACGGGGTCTGGTAAATCCGTGTGTATTACATCCATTGCGGCGTGCCTTGCCATGAACAATACGCCGGAAGAATTGCGCATGGTGATGATCGATTCCAAAATGGTGGAGTTGATCCGCTTCAACGGACTGCCGCATTTATATGGCAAGGTCGAAACCAATTTGAACCGCATCATGGGCGTCTTGCGTTGGGTGGTGGTGGAAATGGAACATCGCTACCGGTTGCTCGAAGCCGCTCATTCGCGTGATTTAAATTCCTATAACAAAAAGATGGCGCGTAAAGCGGATGGACAGCCTTTGCCGCGCATCGTTGTGATGATTGACGAACTCGCCGACCTGATGATGTCCGCGCCAGACCAGACCGAGCACAATCTCGTCCGCCTTGCACAGATGGCGCGCGCGACCGGCATTCATCTCGTCGTTGCCACACAGCGCCCATCCACCGATGTGGTGACCGGACTCATCAAAGCCAACTTCCCGGCGCGCCTTGCGTTTGCGGTTGCTTCAGGAACGGACAGCCGCGTGATCCTCGATTACACCGGAGCCGAATCATTGCTTGGGCGCGGTGACATGCTCTTCCTCAACCCGGAAGTTGGCAATCCCGTCCGCGCACAGGGCGTGATGATCACCGACATGGAGATCGAACGCCTCATCGCCCATTGGCAGAAGAACAGCCATATGACGGCGGAGGATACACCGCCTTGGGAAAAACTCTTGCAGGAACCCGGCGAAGATGAAGACGATGGCTTGATCGAACAGGCGGTATCCATTGTCCGCCAGACTCAACGCGCTTCTGCGTCCCTGCTCCAACGCCGCCTGCGGATCGGTTATCCGCGTGCTGCGCGTTTGCTCGATCAGCTGGAAGAGATGGGTGTGGTTGGACCCTCTCAAGGCGGAGGCAGGGAGCGCGAGGTTCTGGTCAACGAAGAAGATCTAACAGATGAGGAGAAGTCCGAATAAACATGCAGTCACAGCCGACCTTCACAGACAGATTGCGAATCATATTCAAGAAAATTTTGGATTCCATTGGCGCGTTCCTGAATGGACTCGGTTTGATGCCGAATACTATTACCTTACTTGGGCTGGCTGGCACAACGGTTGGCGCCTGGTTTATTTCACAGGGAAAAATGACAACAGGTGCATTCATCCTGCTGACATTTGTCCTTGTGGATGCCTTCGACGGCACGATGGCGCGTCTGCGCGGCGAGCCCAGCGACTTTGGCGGCTTCGTGGATTCCGTCAGCGACCGCTATGCTGAACTCCTCACTTTTGGCGGGCTTCTCTACTTTTTTCTTTCCCAAGGTGACGCGCTGGGCGCAATGGTCACGTTTGCCGCTGCATCCGGCTCTGTACTGGTTTCTTATGTCAAAGCCCGCGCTGAGGGACTGGGTTTTACCGCGAAGGTCGGGCTTCTTACCCGTGTCGAACGGTATATCGTCTTGATTCCACTGCTTGTCTTCAACCAACCGTTCGTTGCCGTATGTATCATTGCCGTGCTTGGCAATGTCACTGCGTTGCAGCGTATCTTTCACGTCCGCGTGCAGGGGCATGAACGCATGAATGCCGAAGGATAATCATTGACGGAAGGCTTTTCCCTTGGACCGTTGTTCCTGCGTTGGAACGGCGTGTTGATCGCTCTCGGCATTTCGGCGGGATCGCTGCTTGCCGGGTATGAAGCCAAACGTCGCGGCGATGATCCTGAGCTCATCTATTATCTGCTTCCGCCTTTGATAGGCTGGGGACTGCTTGGCGCGCGCCTTTGGCACATCTTCACCCCGCCTCTGTCTTCCGTTCAACTTGGTCTGACTACCGGGCATTATCTGACTCATCCGCTCGATGCACTCACCCTTTGGATCGGCGGTTTGGGAATCCCTGGAGCGCTTCTTGGCGGGACATTCGGGCTGTTCCTGTTTTCTCGCAAGCATGATCTTCCTTTCTGGCAATTGTCGGATCTGCTTGCTCCCGGCTTGGCGCTTGCCCAGGCGATTGGGCGCATGGGAAATTATTTCAATCAAGAATTGTATGGTCTGCCGGCGAATGTCCCTTGGGCGATCCTCATCCAACCCGACCATCGGTTGATCGGTTATGAACATATCGAATATTATCACCCGCTGTTTGCCTATGAAGTGATAGTGAATATAATAAACGCGGCGCTGTTGCTGTGGCTGTCCCGGAGGTTTGTCCATCAACTTCAGGCGGGTGACCTCTTCCTTTCCTATCTTTTGTTTTATTCAGCAGCCCGGTTCCTGCTCGAATTCCTCCGGTTGGACGTTGCCTTGGTTGGAGGCATCAACGTCAACCTGGTATTTTTCGCAGTAATGTTCATATTTGCTGGAATTATTTTGTTTAAGCGGCATCGATTTGCACAGGAACTGTAAGGACTTTGTGAAGGGGGTAAAGCAGGGCGGGTAATAAAATAAGCCTGTCTCGTTTCTAAATTTTATAAGGAATATCCATGATAGAAACACACGATCTTAGCAAGCAATTTCACGATTTTATGGCTGTCGATGGCGTTGACCTCACGGTGCAGGCTGGGGAGATTTTGGCGTTACTGGGTCAGAACGGGGCGGGAAAGACAACCACTGTCCGAATGTTGACGGCGCTGCTGCATCCCTCTCGCGGGTGGGCGCGCGTTGCCGGTTATGACGTGGTCAAGAACGGGCATGACGTCCGCGCCTCGGTGGGGGTATTGACCGAACAGCATGGGTTGTACATGCGCATGACTGCCAGCGAATATCTCGATTTCTTTGGAGAAGTCTATGGACTCGATGTTCACGCGAGAAATAAACGCAGCGATGACCTGCTCGAATATTTCGGTCTGGCGGAAGCCGCGAAGCGCAGGATCGGTGAATATTCAAAGGGAATGAGGCAAAAACTTGCATTGGCGCGAGCCATGATGCACGACCCCGGCGTTCTGTTGTTGGATGAGCCGACTTCCGCGATGGATCCAGAATCTGCCCGGTTGGTGCGGGATGAGATCGCGCGCCTCAAATCCTCCCGCCGGACGATTGCTATCTGCTCGCATAACCTTACCGAAGTTGAAGCGTTGGCGGATAAGATCGCGATCATATATCGAGGTCGTATTTTGATCCAAGGCTCGCTCGATGACTTAAAACGAAAGGTGTTGGGTGCGCCGGAATATGTAGTCAATTTTACAGAGCCGCGCGACTTGAATGGGTTGGAGCTGCCTCACGGGATGCAAATGCTCGAGAAAACAGCAGCCAGTTTGAAAGTCCGAGTTGAGTCGCCGGAGGAGTCGAATCCAAAATTATTGGAAATCCTTTCTTCGAAGTCCATTCCTGTCATGACGTTTCAGGAAGAGGCTCGCACGCTGGAGCAGGTTTATTTGAAAGTGATGGCAGAAGCGAGGGGAGGCGGATATGTTCACTAAACTTGGTCCGGTATGGCTGGTGGCAAAACGCGAACTGCGCGATCAGCTCCGTGATTGGCGAGTCCTGATCCCGATGGTAACGCTGACGCTGTGTTTCCCGTTCCTGATGAACGAGTTTGCAAAACAGACTGTTGATTTTTTGAATCAGTTCAATGCGAATTTGATCCTCGAACGCCTCGTTCCTTTCTCGATCATGATCATTGGATTTTTCCCCATCACGGTTTCGCTGGTGGTTGCGCTTGAGTCGTTCGTGGGTGAGAAGGAACGAGGCACCATCGAGCCGCTGTTGAGCGCGCCGTTCGATGACTGGCAATTGTATTTTGGAAAATTGCTGGTCGGTGTGGCGACGCCTTTGGTCGCGAGTTATCTTTCCATTATCCTGTATATGATCATGGTTTCGCGTCAGGAGATTGACATTCCGCCTCCTTCCGTGATGGTGCAGTTGCTGCTGTTGACCACTGCTCACGCTGTTTTGATGGTCAGCGCGGCAATCGTGATCTCCGTTCAATCCACTTCGGTCAAGGCGGCGAATCTGTTGGCATCCTTCATTGTGATTCCCGTTGCGATTTTGATGCAGGGTGAGGCGGTGATGCTTTTCTGGGGCAATGAGCAGGTGCTTTGGCTGGCGGTTGCAGGGGTGATGATCATTGCGTTGCTGCTCGTCCGCGTGGGGATCGCTCACTTTCAGCGCGAATACCTGCTTGGGCGTGAGATTGATACTTTGAACGTGAAATGGATGTGGCGCACCTTCGGGTCAAATTTTATCGGTGGTGCGGTTTCTATTAGGGATTGGTATGAGCGTGTGCTTGGCCAGGCGCTCCGCCGCATTGCGCCTGCGGTTTTCTTTGTCGTTCTGATTGCAGGAGTCAGTTTGTGGATGAGCTATGATTGGGTCATGCAGAATCTCTCAGAAACTGTCGCACTGGCATCGCCCGAGGACATTCAAAAGTTGGAGGAGCGCGTTCAGGATTTGCCCGACCTATCGAATCTCCGCGATCATCTTAGCGCCCCATCCCTGTTTTTCAATAATACCCGCGCTGTCACAGTCATCTTTCTGGCAGGCATGTTCTCATTTAGCGTGCTGGGCGTTCTTTTCTATATGATCAATATTGGTTTAATAGGCGGACTGTTTGCGTTATTTCAACTGTTGGGAATCCAACCCATCCCTATCTTCCTTGCCGGAGTCGCGCCTCATGGCGTTTTTGAGATCCCGGCGTTGATGATCGGGAGCGCCGTGGTGTTGTATATCGGGGCCGCGCTGGTCACGCCACAGGCGGGCAGGTCGATGGGTGAGGTAATCCTGGAATTGCTGGCGGATTGGACGAAAATATTCCTCGGCTTGATCGTTCCTCTGCTGGCAATCGCGGCGGTGATTGAGGCGTATGTCACCCCTGGCTTGTTGACATTGGTCATTGGAAAATGAAACCCCTCCTCCAAATTGCGGAAGAGGGGCTATTGAATTGAAAATCGGGATTACCAGCCTGAAATATAGGGTCCCCATTCACCATTTTCGGTCAGATGCTTCCCGAAAATATAAGAAGCATTTGCAGGCGGTTCCTTTGGTATGTGCAGGAGATCCATATGCACTTCATGCGCTTTTCGCCCGCCCTTGCGGTGATTGCACGTGGAGCAGGCAGTGACGACGTTTGTCCAGACATGCTGTCCACCCATGTGGCGGGGAATAACGTGATCCACAGTCAGGTTGCCTTCGCGTTTTCCACAATACTGGCAGGTATAATTGTCGCGGCGGAATATTTCACGACGCGTTAATTTCACGCGCGGGCGCGGCCGGTGAACTTGCGATTCAAGCCGGATGACGGAAGGCCGCGGAAGCAGTTGCGAAATTGTATGGATGTATCCGCGTCCGTTCACGATCATCCCGGCTTTGCCGGCAAGGATCAAGCCGACTGCCCGCCGTGTCGAGCACACATGTATGGGCTCGAAATTTGCATTGAGTACCAGTACAGGTTCATGCATGGTTCCTCGGTGACCTGCGTGATTATACATCCAGTTTGGAGAATTCGTGAAATCCACCCGAATGATTCGCTGCAGGAGCGTTTGAAATGAAGATCATGATTGCGGGAGGTTCTGGTTTCTTGGGCGGGGAATTGACCCGATCCTTTCTCGCGGACGGTCATCAGGTTTGCATCCTCTCACGCGGTTCACGTATTTGGGATGGCGCGCAAACCGTGAAGTGGGATGGGCGGACGACGCAGGGGTGGGGCCATCTCGTCGAAGAAATGGATGTGGTCATCCATATTGCAGGGAAGACGCTCGCCTCCTGGCCTTGGACGTCTGCGACCAGGAAAGCTTTTTACGACTCCCGCCTCATCCCCGGACGCGCGCTTGTTCAAGCGCTTCAAAATGCGACTCGCCGCCCGAGCCTTTTCATACAAGCATCCGGAATTAATTACTATGGATTACACGGCAAACTTGCTGATGAGACCACGCCTCCGGGGGATGACTTCCTGGCAAAACTTACCGTCGAATGGGAAAAGGCAACCAAACCCGTGGAAGAATTCGGATTACGCCGTGTGGTATTACGCTCGGCGCCCGTGCTTTCCAGAAACGGCGGCTTGCTAGGCTTGATAGCACTTCCAGTCCGTTTTTTTGTCGGGGGACCGTACGGCACTGGAAACCATGCCATGCCGTGGATTCATATCCGCGACTGGGTGGGTGCGGTGCATCATTTGATTAAGAACGAGCAGGCATTTGGAGCGTATAACCTGATCGGTCCCGTGCCCACATCCAACGCGGATTTCAATCGGGCGCTTGCCAAGGCTCTCCGACGACCTTACTGGTTTCCCACACCTGCATTTTTATTGAGGACCTTTTTGGGTGAGATGAGCGTCCTTGTCCTTGAAGGAAGATTTTCCCAACCCAAACGGTTGACTGATTCTGGATACAAGTTCCAGTTTCCGGGTCCGCGTGAAGCGCTGACCGATCTGTTTGGATGACGTTAAAGGAGCGAATATGTCCATGAAAAAATTTATCGTGTTGATGTTGATTCTCGTCACAGCTTGTGCGCCTGCCACACAGGAATCACAAATCGTGCTGCCGCAATTCCTTCCAACGGCAACGGCATATATTGATTCGTCATCTTACCCAACGGCGGAAGTGGAGTTGGCAGCGCCGGACCAATCTGCAAGCGGCATTGATATTCGATTGGATCGCGTGTGGGTGGAAGGCAAGGATGTGAATGCCAATGTTTGTTTTTCACTGCCGGATAAGTCGGATTGGTCCATCTGGGCGGCGAGTTTGACCTATGGCGAAACGGTGTTGCAGGAATACGGGACAACGCTGGCCAGTTTGGAAGAGCCTGCGGATGGGCAAGCCGGCGTGCGCTGTGATACGCTGACTTTTGTAGTGCCGCCTGATGCTGATCTTTCCACTGCAACGATTGTGATCGATTCGATTGCGGCGACTCCGCGCGAAGGCGATTATTGCGCCCTTTACATGCCGAAAATTCAACAAGCGCTGTTGGAACGCGGCGTTGGCATCATGCTGGATTGCGTGAATGTGGATGGCGTGTTGAGGATGCAGATCGTCAGCAAGCCGCCGGAGATGTCGCAGGAGCAGGCGGAGCAGATCGTTTACAACGATGAGTTTTTTACGGTGACAGGTCCATGGACGTTCCCATTCAATTTGTCGCAGTAAAATTCTTGTTGTATAATTGCCGCATGTTTGGAAAGACCCCCGACTGCAAATCCTATTACACGCACCCGTAATTCCCATTGCGATGGTGTGCAACGAACGCGCCCGTCATCATCGCGGGCGCGTTTTTGTTTGGAAATTTATTCCGGCAGGGTTTTTCCAGGAGATATTATGAACATCGAAGAACAAGTCGAACTTTTGATGCAGGGTACGGATTATGGCGATGAGGATTTGAAGAAGGCCATGTCCGCCGAACTGCGCGAACGCCTTCTGATTGCAGAAAAGGAAAAGCGCCCTCTGCGGGTCTATTGCGGATACGATCCCACATCCACTGATCTGCACTTGGGTCATACCATCTCCATGCGAAAACTGCGTCAGTTTCAGGATTTGGGACATGAGGTCACATTTCTGATCGGAAGTTACACGGCATTGGTGGGCGACCCTTCAGACAAGAATAAAGCGCGTCCTGTCCTGACCGAAGAACAGGTTGCTGAAAATGCAAAGACATATGCCGAACAAGCGTTCCGCGTGTTGGACCGCGGCAAAACGAAGATCCGGTATAACGGCGAATGGTTATCCAAATTGACTCTGGTGGATCTGATCCGCCTCGGGCAGAACTTTACAGTACAGCAATTTTTGGCACGCGAGAATTTTTCCAAACGTCTCGAAAAGGGCGAACCGATCTACCTGCATGAAACCTTCTACGCCTTGATGCAAGGGTATGATGCGGCTGCCATGGAAACGGACATCCAGATCGGCGGGTCTGATCAATTGTTCAATATCATTGTGGCGGGACGCAAATTGCAGGAGGCGCTTGGTCAAAAACCGCTGGTGGGGATCATTACGGGCATCCTTCCGGGGACAGATGGCGTGCAGCGAATGTCCAAATCCACTGGCAATATCGTGCCGATCAATACGGGCGCGAACGATATGTTCGGCAAGTTAATGTCCGTACCAGATTCAGCGATGGGCATTTATATGCGCCTGGTCACACGCTGGAATCCGCATGAAATCGCAAAGATCGAAAAAGACTTGGAATACGGCGCGCTTCATCCGCGTGACGCGAAAATGAGGATGGCAAAAGAGATTGCAAGCATATTCTACAACGATGACGAAGCCGAATCCGCGCAGGAGGCTTTCGTAAAAACTTTCCAGCAAAAGGAAATTCCAGACGAAATGCCGGAATACTCACTTCAGGATGGTCAGACCGTAGTAGATGTGATTCTGAATGCAAAACTTGCCGAAAGCAAGAGTAAAGCGCGCGCGCTGATTGACCAGAAGGGCGTTCGTTTGGATGGCGAGGTGTTGGAGCGCGGCGACGCACCTTTCCCGCATCCTGGTGTATTGCAGGTTGGGAAGCGGCGGTTTGTGCGGGTAAAGTAGAAAAAAATACGGTGAGGATTTCCTCACCGTATTTTTTTCTTTTCTTTTTTGGTTGTTCTTTTTTTGCGGGCAGCCTTTTCGTCTTTGGATGGAAGACCTGGATGTACGATCCTGGGCTTTGATTTCAGCAATTGTTGGAAAGCGGTCAGGATTTGCGGGTCGAATTGTTTACCCGAGAGGTCGGTAATATATTTCATTACATCTGGTTCATCCCATGCTTTGCGATAGGGACGGTCTGAGAGCAGGGCATCCCAAACGTCCACCACGGCAAAGATGCGGGCTGGGAGGGGGATTTCTTCACCTTTTAATCCACGGGGGTATCCGCTTCCGTTCCACCATTCATGGTGACAATAGGGAATATCCAGGGTAGGACGCAGGTAGGGAATGGATGAAAGCAGTTCATAGGCGTACTGTGGATGCTTTCTCATCTCGGTCATTTCTTCGTTTGTAAGCGAGGTGGGTTTTCGGAGGATGTTATCTGGAACGCCCATTTTGCCGATGTCATGCAATAGCGCGCCGCGGCGGATATGAGTCAATTCGGCTTCGGGAATGCCCATTTGCCGCGCCAGTTCCACGGTCAGGTTTGTGACGCGTTTCGTGTGTCCCTGGGTTTCCTTATCGCGTAATTCAAGCGCTTTTCCCCATCCTTCAAGGGTGGTGTCATACGCAAGGGAAAGTTCCTGGTTCGTGCGCTGGAGATTTTCGAAGAGTTGGGCATTGTCGATTGCAATGGTTGCCTGTCCGGCGAGGGTTTGCAGAAAATCCGCCCAATCATCGCTGGGTGTAAAAGTCTCCTTGAAATAAGTTTCGAGGATGCCTCTCGTGGACCCTTTGCTGAAAAGCGGGATGGCATAATAACTTTTAAATTTTTCGCCGGCAAGCAGGTCGGTACGGGGTGAGTCGACTTCCTTTTCCATATCTATGATATGAACCGTTCTGCGATTAAGCAGAATTTGACCGGCAAAGCCGTCCCCTATGCTGAGTGACGCATTGTGTAGTTCCCGGTTTTGAAATCCGCTGGCGGCGTAATAGTCCAGCATTTGGCTGTCTGGATTAAAGACAAGGATGGAAGCGGCGCTGGCTCTCATTTTTGAGATCAAGTGTTCGGTGATGATGTTCAGTGTGATGCGCAGGTCGAGGCTGGAAGTGATCGCTGTGTCCATTTCGCGCAGTGCAGTTAACCTTCGCACCTGCTCGTCGCTTCTTTCATAAAGGTTGGATCGATGGATCGCATTTCCGGCGATCTCGGCAATTGTTGTGATGAGGCGTGCGTAATGTGATTCGATCTTTCGCGGGGTTCGCATTGTCACAACGATGACTCCGATAATCTCGGATGTGGTACGGATCGGAATGGCGATGCCGCTCCAGCCTTGCTCGAAGAAGAACGCGTTTTCAGGAATGGCAGCCATGTCACTGGCGAGTTCCGGACTGATGTGAGACATGCCGCTGGAATGCACTTTTCCTACAACGCCTTCATTGGGTTTGAAGATGGTTTTCGGCATGTCCTTTAACTTCCCGCTCAGCACCTGCGGAATCAGCAGGTTTTCACGAGAGCTATATAGCCAAATGCCGGCGGAGTCGGTTCCAGTGCTTGATTTGATTTCCTCCAAAAGAATGGGAAGCATTTCTTTGGTATCGTGCGCGGCGCGGAGCGCATACGATACCCTGCTGACCATCTCCAGCTCCTCGAGTCTTTGGCTGGTTTCTGTATACAACCTCACATTTTCAAGGGAAGCGGCGGCTTGCTGTGCAAACGTTTGAGCAGCAGTGGCGTCGTTTTGCGTAAATGCGTTTGGAGTGCGGCTGTCGACGGTTATGTAGCCAATAACCTGTCCGCGGGAAATCAAAGGAACGCCCATCCAGCCGCGTACATGTTCCGAATCTCCCCATCTTTCAAAACGGGGGTCTTTTATGCAATCATCAATGATCAGGGTTTGGCCGGTTTCATTGATCGCTTGGCACAGGGCGTTATTTGAAGAGAACGATTGTCCCACTGCTTTTTCCGGATTCGGCAGGCCTTTGGTGGCAGTAATACGGACGTGGTCCCCTGCTTCGATCTCCAGAATGGAGGCGCTATCATAAGGGGCAATTTTATACAGCCATTCAAGGATGGCGTTTTGCAGTGAAAGCAGATCCAATAAGTTGGTCAGGGCAGTGGCGGCTTGCCTGACAGTTTCAGCCGTCTCCCTCCTTTTTTTCTCGAGTTGGAAAATGCGCGCTTTTTCGATGACAGTTGCTGCTTGATTGGCGAAGGTTTGAACCTGGGTTGCATGTTCCTCTGAATATTTCCCGGGTGTCCGACTATCCAGATTGATAAAGCCGATCAGGGTATCCTGGGTGAACATGGCTATGGACATCCAACCGCGAATATATTCAGTGCCTGTCCATTGTTCAAAAATGTCGTCCTTTAGCACGTCTTCGATGACTAGAGGTTTGCGATTTTCAGCGATATGTTTCCATTTGCTGGTGAAGGGGAACTCGCGTCCGATATGATATTCCTCAGGCAGGTTTCGTTTTGCCGCTAGCCTGAGCTTATCTCCCTGATTCAACATAATGGAAGCGCTGTCAAAGGAAGCCAGTTTTTGCAGCCAATCGAGAATATTTTCATAAAGGTCGTTGATATCCAGCGTGGCGGTCAGGGAAGATGTGGCAAGACTTAAATGTTCCGCTTCCTTACGGCGGCGTTGTTCCAGTTCGAACAGACGTGCATTTTCAATGGCAATTGCCGCCTGATTGGCAAAGGTCTGTGCGATGGCGGCGTGTTCTTCATTAAAGAAGCCGGGTATTTTGCTATCCAAGTTCAGAAAACCGATCAACTTGTTTTGTGCAATGAGAGGAATCCCCATCCAACCGCGGATGTAACTCGTCGCTTCGAATTTGACAAAACGGCTGTCTGCTTGAACATCCTGAATGATCACTGGCTGGCGCAATTTGTCTCTGTCCCGCCATTTTTTTGGATCGGTCTGATACTTCAACCCGATCAACTCCTTTGAGATATGTCTGCCTGCAATGATTTCCGAATATCCATGATTGACTATTTCAATCGAGGCGCTGTCAAAATAGATCAATCTTTCCAGCGAGGTGAAGATATCTTCGAAAAGCTTCCCCCGTTCGAAGGAGGATGTCAACTCAGAGGTGGCTTCACGCAGGATTTCCGCTTGTTGGCGGCGCTTCTTCTCCAGCTCGAAGAGTTGGATCCGCTCCATGGCATTTGCCATCCCCCCGGCGATGGTATTAAGTATTCTTTCGTCTTTCTCAGTAAAGGCATTGACCTTTTGGCTCTCCACGTTTAAAACGCCGAATATCTTTGGTCCGCTGATGATGGGCACGCAAAGTTCAGAACGCGTATTGCTGGTCACTTCATGGTATGAAGGTTCCAGCGATACATCATCCACCCGAATCGAACGCCTTGTAGTTACAGTTTTTCCGCTTATGCCTTTTGTTACCGGCAGGCTCTCGCCAATTTTTTCAATGTCACTCCCCCGGTAGGAATAATGGGGTGTCAAGGTGTCCTGTGCATCGTTAAGTAATAGAACGCCGCAGTTATCCGAATATAACGTATTGCCGATGATATCCGTAATCTCCTGAATCAACGTGTTTATATCCAGCGTCGTGGACTCTATCAATGCAGCCGCGTGGAGAACACTCAATTCTCTCAACTGGTTTTGAAGTGCTTCCTCATATTCCTTTCGGGATGTGATGTCTTGTGCCACGGCGATGATCACGTCCTGACCGAAATAGGTGCCCTTGAACAGGCGGACATCCTTTGGGAAAATCTCTCCATTGCTTCGCATTCCCCAGAACTCAAATTCCTGCGGTTTTCCCTCGAAGGCATCCTTGATGGCTTCTAATATTTTTGCCATATTGTTCCTGTTGGGAGCGCTTAGAAATTCGGGCGTCTTTCCTATAAAGGATTCCCGAGGGTAACCATACATCTGTGCCGCGCCGTCATTGACATCCAGAAAAAGCCCGTGTCTGTCCTGGATATAGATTGCGTCTCGTACTGAATTGAATAAACCTCGATAACCGACTTCACTATTGGTTAACGCATCGTCGGATTGTCTGCGTTCGATGGCCGGACCGAGTATACTGACGGCAACTTGCATCGCCTCGACCTCCGCCTCTGACCATTCGTCTTGCATTTCAAACTGATCAAATCTGACAAATCCCCACCAATCCCCGTTCGCTTGAATCGGGATGCTGGCAATCGAATAAATGCCTTCGTTTTGCAGTGGGCTTCGCTCTATCATTGGCAGGTCTTCGATCTTCCCGTATACTGGCGAGCCTTGATCGAACAATTCTGCCCATCGGGCGTAACCAGCCTCAACTAAATGGATGTTTTTTTGATGGTCATTTTGGGCTTCTGATGTTGCGCTTTGCTTATACCACTCATGAATTTTTGAGACATGTACGATCTTCTGGTCGCCGACAGACTCCTTTTTATATAGAAAAACCCGACTTGCACCCGACGTTTGACCATACCATGCAAGTACCTGACCGATGCATTTCTCCCAGTCAGCAGATTTTAGGAATTGTTCTGCAGAAAGACCAGCAGCCTTGATGATTTCGTCCGAACGTTTTTTTAGATTCTTTGTCTTTGTCCACCAGACCGCTATCAAAAAGGATAAAATCAGCACTCCTGCTGAAATCAACCGGATCTGAATTGGAAGATTTTCATTTGTCCCGAACGGCAAAGCCAGTATTTTTTCGATTAACAGTATTGACAGAGCCCCTATCGCAAAATAGAAAAGAGGATTTTTGGTAATCGGAGTAATATTCCATTTCTTCATGATATCGCGGATCACTGTATTGCATTTATTATAGGCATTTTACTAAAAAATTTCATGCCGAAATGATTGTAAATATTCTTGGGCACACTAAATGAGAATTCCACGCACATTTTGGCGATTAAATTAAATGAAAACGAGCCCGTTTACGGACCCGTTTTGAGAGGCGTCGACGGGATTTGAACCCGTGAATGAGGGTTTTGCAGACCCTTGCCTTACCACTTGGCCACGACGCCAATAAACAAAAGGATTGCTGACCGAAACTCCCTTCAATCCGCAATCCTCCGGTTTGAGCGGGCGATGGGATTCGAACCCACGACCTTCTCCTTGGCAAGGAGACGTTCTACCACTGAACCACGCCCGCGTGCTTCGACCTGCATATTTCTGGCCGAGAGTGCCGAGACCCAGGATCGAACTGGGGACACCGCGATTTTCAGTCGCGTGCTCTACCAACTGAGCTATCTCGGCCAAAGTATTGTTTTGTTAAGCGCCCGTGATTTTACACGTACTTATATGGATTGTCAAGAAAGGCTTTGAACAACGTGTTTATCACGGCATGGGTTTTCCCGCCATTTGCATTAAAGTCTGCCAAACGTCTCCTGGGAAATTCTCAAGCAGGGGAGACTTTGATTTGTGTTATAATCTCGCCGCCTTGCAAAAGGCACATTCTGCCTGGGACGGGCAACAAGCGTCCCTGAGCGGGTAAACAATCCCCGCTAAACTCACTCCGTTCCGCATCAGGGATATTGCCTGCATGACGGCGAACGGAAACCAAGGAGAAACATGGCTACCATTTCCATGAAAGCCCTGCTTGAGAGCGGCGTCCATTTCGGGCACCGCACCAACAAGTGGGATCCCCGTATGCGCCCGTACATTTTCACGGAACGCAACGGTATTCATATTCTTGATTTACAGCAGACTGTAAAACTGGCAAATCAGGCATACAGCATCATACGTGATACGGTTGCCAATGGCGGTACGATCCTTTTTGTTGGCACCAAACGTCAAGCGCAGGAAACTGTGGCGGAAGAGGCGGCGCGTTGTGGCATGCCTTACGTCACTGAGCGCTGGATGGGCGGTATGTTGACCAACTGGTCCACCATTCATCAACGTATTCAAGAGTTGGAACGGCTCGAGAAGATCCGCGATACCGATGAGATTAACCGCCTCACCAAAAAGGAAGGACTGCTGATCGAACGAGAGATCAACCGCCTCCAAACACGTTTGTCCGGTGTACGCACCATGAAGCGGGTTCCTGACCTGCTCTTTATCGTTGACGTCGGACGCGAGGATTCCGCCGTCCATGAAGCAAATCTTCTCAATATCCCAATTGTCGCCTTGGTGGACACCAACTGTAATCCCCAGAATATCGATTATGTGATTCCCTCCAATGATGATGCCATTCGCGCGATCAAACTGCTTGTCTCTAAAATGGCTGATGCTGTTCTTGAAGGCAAGGCCATGCGCAAGGAAGAGGAACCCGAACAACCTGAAGGGGCAAAGCTCGACGCAAAATCCAAGTCGCGCGCATCCCGCCAGGCGGTAGTCGTTGAAGAAGACGAAAACGTTGGCGAGGATGAACTGCTCGGTGAGGCTACCCTCGCAAAATTGAACGTCACTCGCAAGGCCGATGAAGAATCTTCCGATGGAGATACGAATGAGGCGCCTGAAGCCAAAAGCGGACAGGAAAAGAAGTCTGTGAAAAAGACCGAAGATGCGGCGGAGTGATCGAAACCGTTGGAGGATTTTGAAATGGAAATAACAACTGAAATGATCAAACAACTGCGCGCCGCAACCAACGCTCCAATGTTGGACTGCCGCAAAGCATTGCAGGAAGCAAATGGGGATTTTGACAAAGCGGTGGATTGGCTCCGCGAGAAAGGCATGGCAACCGCCGCAAAGCGCGCTGACCGCGAAGCATCCAATGGCGTGGTTGAGTTATACTCACATGGCAATGGACGCGTCGGCGTCATGGTTGAAGTCAATTGTGAAACCGACTTTGTAGCGCGCGCTGAACAGTTTCGTAACCTTGCTCACGAGATTGCTTTGCAAATCGCTGCAAGTGCGCCGAAATACATTACTGCAGACGAAGTCCCTGCTGCGGAACTTGAGCACGAAGCGGAGATTGCCCGCGCCCGCGCAAAGGAAGAGGGCAAGCCCGAAAATGTGATGGAAAAGATTGTCGAAGGACGTCTGGAAAAATACAAGGACGAGGTTTGCCTGATGCGCCAGTCATACATCCGTGATGAATCGCTTACAATCGAAAAGCTCATTTTGCAAAATGTGGCTGCCATCGGCGAGAATGTGATTGTGCGACGCTTCCAGCGCTGGGAGTTGGGTGAAAGCACGTCTGAAGAATAAATAAAAAGCCAGCCTTCGGGTTGGCTTTTTTTCTATCGAGGATTCAAGAAAACAAATTGGAGGTAGGAATGGCAGATTTGAAATATAAGAGAATCCTGCTCAAGTTAAGCGGCGAGGCGATGGGCGGGCCGATGGGATATGGGATAGATGTACAGGAAGCCGAGGCGATAGCCAGTCGCATCAAAGAAATTCATGAGATGGGTGCGGATGTTGCCGTCGTGATTGGCGCGGGCAATCTCTGGCGCGGCAAGCAGGGACTCGAACGCGGAATGGATCGCTCAACCGCAGACTACATGGGCATGCTCGCCACCGTGATGAACGCAATGGCATTGATGGATACACTTGAGCGGCAGGGTGTTTACACGCGCGTCATGTCTGCCATAGAAATGCGGGCTATTGCCGAGCCTTACATTCGCCGACGCGCCATCCGCCATCTTGAAAAAGGACGGGTGGTCATCTTTGGCGCAGGAACTGGAAACCCATTTTTTTCCACCGACACCGCCGCCGCCCTGCGCGCAACGGAGATCGATGCAAACGTCGTTATCAAAGCAACAAAAGTGGATGGCGTATATGACGCCGACCCGAAGAAAAGTCCCGATGCTAAAAAATTTGACCAATTGAGCTATATCGAAGTCCTCAACCGCCGCCTTGAAGTCATGGACAGCACTGCCGTCACCCTTTGCATGGAAAATAACTTGCCCATTCTTGTATTAAATCTATGGGACTCGACAGCCCTCACAGCTGCCCTGCGGGGCGAAAAAGTGGGGACGCTGGTCTCCGCTTAAGCGGCTTCTCCGATTTTGATACAGTTCCTTCTCCATGATGTTGTTGGGGGAGGAACTGCCCGTTTCACAAACTCTCAATATTTTTCACATACTATCATTTATTTCTGCCCCCCATAGCCTAAATTCTTGTTTTAAGGTATCCTTATATCGTAATCATTTTTAGGAGGAAGATCGTGAGCACTGACGAAATTAAAGACTTATTGAAAGACGCCGAATCCCGGATGAACGGCGCGATCCAATCCCTCACTGATGACCTTGCCAGCGTTCGGACGGGACGCGCCAGCCCCGCCCTTGTTGAAAAATTACCTGTGGAATATTATGGCACTCCCACACCCCTCATGCAATTGGCATCCATCAGCGTTCCCGAACCGCGTTCCTTGATGATCAAACCTTTTGATGGGGGCTCTCTCAAGGATATAGAGAAGGCGATTCGCAATTCGGACCTGGGACTGAATCCCAATAACGATGGAAAATCCATACACCTCAACCTCCCTCCATTGAATGAAGAGAGGCGTCGCGACTTGGTCAAGCATGTACACCACCGCCTTGAAGAGGCGCGCATCGCAGTGCGCAACATTCGTCGTGATCTGCATAACGACCTGCGTGAGTTCGAAAAGGAAAAACTCATCACCGAAGACGATCTTAAGCGCGGGGAGGATGATCTCCAAAAGCTCACTGATAAGTTTGTCGAGGAAATCAATAAACTCGGACAGCACAAAGAAAAAGATATTATGGAAGTCTAGTTTGCAAACGGCTTCAGTGCTTTATGGCATTGAAAAGATTGTTTTTATATGACTCAAAAGCCCCTGAACATCCCTCTTGAAAAGATTCCCCAGCATGTTGCCATCATCATGGATGGCAATGGACGTTGGGCGATTCAACGTGGTTTGCCCCGCCTTGCCGGTCACAAAGCCGGTACTGAAAATCTCCGGCGCGTCATTCGCGCCACGGCTGAGTTTGGGATCAAGTATTTGACCATCTACGCATTTTCAACCGAAAATTGGGGCCGCCCGCCTGAAGAAGTGCAGGGGCTGATGTTAATTTTACAGGATGTAATTGATCGTGAACTTGGTGAATTGCACAAAGAGGGGGTGCAATTGCGTCATATTGGCAGGTTGGAAAGACTCGATCCGAAAATTCAGGAAAAGGTTCTTAAAGCAATCGAGATCACGAAGAACAACGACAAACTTATCCTCAATGTTGCATTCAATTATGGCGGACGCGACGAAATCGTTTGTGCCATTCAAAAGATCATCAACGACGGCATCCCTGCTTCAGATGTGACCGACGATCTGGTCAACAAATATCTTTTCACTGCAGGAGTCCCGGACCCCGACCTCATCATCCGCACATCGGGTGAATTGCGTGTGAGTAATTTCCTCATTTGGCAGGCGGCCTACTCGGAATGGTACATTACACCAACCTTCTGGCCCGATTTCGATAAGGACGAATACCGTCGTGCTTTGGAAACCTTCGCGCATCGCGACAGGCGTTATGGAAAGGTATCCTCGGGGGAATTACAGGAATCGAATGCGTAGAAGGTTACTCACAGCGCTTGGCTTGGCTTTGATTGGGGTGCCTGCCATTATTTTTGGTGGCATCCTTTATTATTTGTTGATGGGAACTTTTCTTGTCGGCGCGGCATGGGAATATGTGCATTTATTCCGGGCAGTGAATTTGAAACCCAATATGATCGTAACTGTGGGCGGCGTACTGGCGGTAACCTTTGTTCGAATGTTTTTGCCGCAATATGCCCATCCTGTTTTTGCCGCCGCCATTCTTCTAGCAATGGCGGTTCATTTGGTTGCCTATGAGCGCGGACGTGACCAGTCCGCGCTTGATTTTGGCGTGGCAGTTGGCGGCATTGTATACATCGGTTGGATTGGTGCGTATCTGCTCGATCTGCGCAACCTCCCTGAAGGCGGTTGGTGGTTCATGCTGGTTATGTTTTGTGTATGGGCGGGTGATTCGGGAGCGTATTCCATCGGTAGAGCATACGGCAAACACAAAATGGCGCCGCGCCTGAGTCCCAAAAAAAGTTGGGAAGGCTATGCTGCCAGTGTTTTCACGGGGGCGGTCACCGGCGGTTTCTACGTTTGGGTATTTCAGACTTTTGGTGGTCATATCCATGGCATCGCCATCTGGCAGGGTGTCATCATGGGGCTTCTGCTTGGAACGTTGCCCCCATTGGGCGATCTTGGTGAGAGCATGATCAAACGCCAGTCCGGCATCAAGGATTCAAGCGACATTATTCCTGGTCATGGCGGCTTCTTCGATCGTATCGATTCCTGGCTTTGGGGCGCGGCGATAGGGTATTATTTTCTTGTCTGGTTCGTTTTGTAGAAGAAAGATTCTGGAATAGAAATCGGGAACCACGATAAAACTGGAGGTAACGATGGAAGTTCTTGGCGCTACACCCACTCGTAATCTCGCACTCGAACTGGCGCGAGTGACCGAAGCGGCGGCGATGATGGCGGGTCGTTTTATGGGACGAGGCGATAAGGAAGGGGCTGATCAGGCTGCGGTGAATGCGATGCGTCTGATCCTTGGCACGGTGGATATGAATGGCGTCATCGTCATTGGTGAGGGGGAGAAGGACAAAGCTCCGATGTTGTATAACGGAGAGAAGGTGGGGAACGGCTCAAACCCGGACGTCGATGTTGCTGTGGACCCAATCGACGGGACTCGCCCTTTAGCTTATGGACGTTCCAATTCTCTTGCGACAGTTGCGATTGCTCCGCGCGGGACGATGTTTGATCCGGGACCGTTCGTATATATGAACAAGATCGCAGTAGGACCCGAAGCAAAGGGGAAGATCAATATCGAAAAATCCATCACTGAAAATCTGAAAGCAATTGCAAAAGCCAAAGACAAGGATTTGGACGATTTGACCACCATCATCCTTGACCGCCCGCGCCACGAGGCGATGGTTACTGAAATACGCAAATCTGGTGCGCGCATCCGGCAAATCCCTGATGGCGATGTGGCGGCGGCGTTGATGACGGCTTGGCCCGATTCCGGCGTAGATGTCTTGATCGGCATTGGAGGTACTCCCGAAGGTGTGATTGCCGCATGTGCTTTGCGTGCAATGGGCGGCGAGATTCAAGGGAAAATGTATGCGCGTGATGATGATGAATTGCGTCGCGGACGCGAAGCTGGTTTTGATTTCGATAAGGTGCTTACGATGAACGACCTTGTTTCATCTGAAGATGTGTTCTTTGCGGCCACGGGCATTACAGACGGTGAACTGCTTCAGGGTGTTCGATATTATGGCAACCATATCACCACGGATACTCTGGTCGTGCGCGGTTTGACTGGAACAGTGCGCCAGATCATTGCCACGCATACGACCGATAAGTTGGAGAATTTAAGCTCAGTCCATTATTAATGTCATTCGAGCCCTGTTTCCTTGACATTCCCCGCGCTTGTTCGTATAATGCGGGTCGCGTTCCTGGCTAGCTCAATTGGCGGAGCGAGCGGCTGTTAACCGCTAGGTTCCAGGTTCGAGTCCTGGGCCAGGAGCCATACAAAAAATCCCTCAAAACTGAGGGATTTTTTGTTTTCCCGGCGGTGAGGTCGCCGGGAAGGTGGACAAGGCTGGTTAGTGTTGACCAAGCGTCCCCAAAGCGCGGATGCGGCGTTCTGTCCTGTGGAAAAACCATCCTCCGAACCAGAGCATCAGGAACATGAATCCGATGATCATCATGATCTCGATATGCAGCGGCAGGAGAGTGTTCGTTTTGAGCAAAAACCCGCGGACGGCGTCGAAGCCATAGGTGACCGGAAGCACGAGCGACACCGGGATAAGCCAGGATGGCAGGGATTTGACCGGGAAGTTTGCGCCGGAAAGCCCCTGCACGAGAAAACTGCTCACATCCACCATGGTGTTTGCTTCGCGCATCATCAGTACGATGGCGGCGAAGGCAAAGCCGAACCCGTACAAGCCGATGAGCATTGGGATGATGGTGAGGATTGCGGCAATGACGTCGCCGGTCGGTTTGAAGCCGAAGAGGAGCGAGGCGATCGCCAGCATCGTCATGGATGTGATGGCGGTGGTGAGCAGGCTTGTCAGGGTGCGCCCTACGAGAATAAGCAGCCGGGAGATGGGCGCCAGCCAGTTGGATTCCAGCACGCCAGAGTCCATATCTTGTTTGAGGGAAAAACCCATGCCCCAGAACACGGTGTTGATGAAATTGCTCAAGGCTGTGCCGATCAGGACGAAGGACATGTAATCGCCGCTTCCAGTGTATGCCGCAAAGCCGAGCGCCTGACCGTTCGTGCTGAACGCCTTGCCCATGAAGTAAACAGGTGTGACCCAGATGATGGGCTGCAGTACGTGCGAGAAGGCGTTCAGTGGATAGCGCCAGAAGACTTTCCAATCCTTGCGGGCGATGATGAACAAGGCGCGTAATTGTGTTTTGAGGCTGGGTTGTGAAAGAGTTGTCAATTGCATGTATACCTCTAGTATTGTCCGATTGCGCCGGTTTGGCGGGCGCGGCGCTCCATCCAAAGGAAGGTCGAGTAACCGACAGCGAGCCAGAATGCCCCGAAGAGTAGAAGCGGGATCAAATCTGGAATGAGTTCGTGGAACCCGGCGTTTGAAAATGCTGCGGCGCGCATCCCGTGGATGAGATAGGTCTGTGGGAGCCATTTGGCGACTTCCTGCATCCATCCGGGCAGCAGACTGATGGGAAAGGTGATTCCGCAAAAGATCATTACCACTCCGCGCACGAGGAATACGAAGGCATTGGCTTCCTTCATGGTGATGACGAGACTGGCGAAAGCAAACCCCAACCCGTAGATGGCGGGGATCGCGGCGAGCATCATCAACAGGATCATCGAAACGCTTCCATTCAAACGGATGCCAAACAAAAGCCCAAATTCGAGTGCAGTGATCCCGATGAACATTCCCATGGAGATGATCTGCGGACCCGTGGGACCCAGTAGATGGGAAAAGCGCCAGGTGGGGGAGAGCCAGTTTGATTCAAGCGTGCCGCGCATCTGTTCATTGCGGAGGGAAAAGCCTACATCCCACAACACGATATTTTGCCACATCCATACCGTGGTACCGACAATGATGTAGCCAATGAACTCGTTTGCACCCGTGTTCTGTATGAAGACTTCCAGACCGCTTCCATCTGGACCGGAAAGCGCCCGCGCCGTGAAGATATACATCATCGGGAAAATGAGCGGCCAGATGAACAGCGCAATGATCCATGACGGATAACGGGTGAAGATGGTCCATTCACGGCGGACGATTGCCCACAACGAGCGCAGTTCCGAGGCGATACCGACTTTGCCGAGAGATTGACGGGTTAGGGATGCTTCCATGCGATTCTCCTAGTCCCTCAATGCCTTGCCGGTGAGATGAATGAAAACATCCTCCAGCGAAGGCTTGACGATGTTCATGTTGACCAGCCGTGTGCCGTTGCCGCTGATGGCTTCCACAATGCGCGGCAGGGTGGCGCGGCTGTTTTGCGCGTGCATATTCACTTCCCACAAATCGGCTTCGCTTTGCTGGCGCGCGGTCAACGCCTCGACGCCCGCGATGCTCTTCAATTTATCGGTGAGATCGTCGTGCCAGCCTGTAAGTTCGAGGCGGATGATTTCCTTCTGGTCAATTCGGCGCTTTAACCCTTCGGGAGTGTCGAGCGCAATGACCTTGCCCGTGTCTATGATGCCGATACGGTCAGAGAGCAGATCCGCTTCTTCCATGTAATGCGTTGTCAGCAAAATGGTGTGCCCTTCTTCTTTCAGCTGTGCGATCAAGCCTCTTAAATTGCGGGCAGCTTGCGGGTCCAGACCGAGCGTTGGTTCATCCAGCAAAAGAATGGGGGGGCGGGCAAGCAGCGCCTTTGCAATCGCAATGCGCTGACGCATCCCGGTCGAATATTTTTCCACCAATTCATTGGCGCGGTCCTTGATCTCCATGCGTTCGATCAATTCATCCACACGCTTCTTTGCAACATTGGCAGGGATGTGATACAACGCGGCGAAATATTCCAGGTTCTCGCGCCCGGTCAGTTTCCAATAAATGCTTCGTTCGCCTGCAAGCACTGTGCCAAGACTGCGCCTCACCTCGTTTGCCTGGCGGACGACATCAAAACCGTTGACCGTCGCTGTGCCGCTGGTCGGCTCGAGCAGTGTGCATAGCATACGAATGGTGGTGGATTTGCCTGCGCCGTTCGGGCCGAGTAAACCGAAAATCTCCCCGCGACGGATTTGCAGATCGACCCCGTCCACGGCAGTGAACATGACCTTGGGTTCCTTTTTCCAGAACTGCCAGCGCTTCCTTCGCGGACTTTGAACTGGTTCGCCAACTTTGGCTTTATCGCCGCTCCCCGGGCGGGCGGGGAACTTCTTGACGAGTTGACGGGCTTCTATTGCTAGTTCAGACATATTTTTCTCCTTATTAAAGGAATTATCATGAAAATTGATTTTTTTCAGTCTTTATATTTGGATTTTACAACCTGATTTTAAATTTGTCAATACTGAAATAAATAAATTTTATTAGAACTTCAAGATTATTAAGGAAAAATCCCGCTTTTGGCGGGATTTTGTACTTTTGGCTGGAGTTTTGAGCCTGATCTATTTATTTTTGAGCGGCCAAGGAATATCGGCGGGACCGGCATACCCGTGTTTTTCCTGCACGAAGACACGGCCACGCGAATGCTCGGTACAACCATGTTCGTCCACAAATGTGATGAAGGGGAAGCGGGAAACCAAAGGCTCGAAGATAATCTCGCCGTTTTCACACCGCCAAACTTCAATAATATAGGGGAACATATCCGGATGTTCGTATTTTCCCGGGCTGACCGGGACATCGATCCATGAGACTGTGATTTTATCGCCGTCCCGTTCCGCTTTGAGGACGGTGGTCGGTCCATAGTACGGTGAGACGATGAGTTTAAAGCCGTCCGGATACATGGTTTTGAGCGTTTTGAGATCGCCTTCGATGTTGACGAATTTCGAATGGATCCAGCATCGCTGTGGTTCGTTTTCAACGAGGAGCCAGTCGTTATCTGCCCGCCCGATGACTTGTATCCTGGCGCCTGCTTTGAAGGCAAAGAGATACAGATATTCGGGACCCGGTCCGTAGCGGCAGCTTAGCCTGTCAGCGGTGACGGTTGCATCCAGGCTTTCCGCGAAGGGGATGGGCGTAGGCGTGCTGGTTTTAGTCGGCTGGAGAGGCGTGGATGTGTTCGTGCTGGCAGGCGGCGGGACGGTCCATGTTTCGGTGGAGGAAAAGGTTTGGGTGAGTGTGGCAGGCTCGAGAGTCGCGGTTGAGGCGGGCGTGCAGGAAGTCAAGAGAAAGGTCAACAGGAAAATTATCAGAGCCTTTTTTGTCATTGTAATCCTCAATATCTAGGTGGTTTAAAAGATTGTAACTTGAATTAACACTCTCTCTTAATAACTACTCATCTAGAACTTATCCAACCCTGTAAGCGGAATGGGATTATTCGTTATAATCCTATCCATGAATGCGTTTTATCTTCGACCAAGCCAATCCAAACAAATCCTCGCGATTTTGCTTGGCGGATTTTTATTGTTTTTCAGCGCGACTTTCCTTTGGCTTGTCGGTTATCAACTTACTTATGCCGGTCGGGTCTTTCCCGGCGTATCAGTTGCCGGTGTTGACCTTTCGGGCCTTCCTCCGGATCAAGCGGCGTTGAAGTTGAGCCAGACGCTTTCCTACCCGATCACGGGGAAGATTCTCTTCCGGGATGGCGAACAGGTTTGGATTGCATCTCCCTCTGAATTGGGCATGGTCTTCGACCCTTCCGCCAGCGCCATGGCGGCATATAACTACGGACGCAAAGGCGGTTTTTTTGCGGCGCTTTCTGGACAGGTCAACGCGCGCGGGCTTGGCGCGGACGTTGCGCCAGTGGTGTTGTTCGATCAGCGTGTGGCGTATGCGTATCTGCAAGGCGTCGCCTCCCAGGTGGACCAATCCGTTGTGGAGGCGAATTTGCGCGTGGAAGGGACGAACGTCGTTTCGGAGCCGGGACGTTTAGGGCGCACACTCAACCTCGATGCGACGCTGATCTATCTTGCCGCGCAGTTGCAGTCGTTTCGCGATGGGGAAGTGCCGCTTGTAATTAAAGAAACAGCACCGAAACTGCTCGATGTCTCCTCGCAGGCGGATGCCGCCCGCCGTATTCTCAGCCAGCCTCTGACCATCACCATTCCGAATCATCGTGTAAGTGATCCCGGTCCGTGGACGTATGACATCCCTGTGCTCGCAAAGATGCTTGCTGTGAACGTCACGGAAAATGGAAGCGGGGCGGACATGCAGGTCGGCTTGGATGTTGCGGCTTTGCGAAAGTCATTGAATGAATTGAAAGTTTTGGTGGATCGAAACCCGGAAAACGCCCGCTTCGTCTTTAACGATGGCACTGGTCAGATCGAACCCATTGCCGCATCCACCATCGGGCGCACCATGGATGTGGAAGCCAGCATTGCCGCCATCAACGAAGCGCTCTTGAGAGGCGAACACAACATTACTCTTATTGTTGGCGAACAACTGCCTGCCGTTCAGGATACGGCAATCGGCACGGAGTTGGGTATTACGCAGCTCGTCACCGAGCAGACCACATATTTTTACGGCTCCAGCGCGGAGCGGATTCAAAACATCATGGCCGCCTCGGAGCGTTATCATGGTCTGCTTGTCGCGCCGGGCGAGACCTTCTCGATGGCGAGCGTGCTTGGAGATGTGAGTCTCGAGAACGGGTTTGCCGAAGCCCTCATCATTTATGGTGGACGCACAATTAAAGGTGTGGGCGGGGGCGTGTGTCAGGTCAGCACCACCTTGTTCCGAACCGTGTTCTTTGGCGGCTATCCTGTAATCGAACGGTACTCGCATGCCTACCGTGTCTCTTACTATGAAATGGACCGCAGCGGTTCTGTGAACACCAATTATGCCGGTCTGGATGCCACCGTTTACTTTCCTTTGGTGGATTTCAAATTCCAGAATGACACCCCCTATTGGTTGTTGATGGAAACCTACGTCAATGTTTCTGCGCGTACACTTACCTGGAAGATCTACTCAACATCCGAAGGACGCAGTGTGACATGGGAAACGACGGGACCCATGAACACAGTTCCGCCGACTTCACCGGTCTTTGAAGAAAACCCGGAATTAAAAGAAGGCGAGATCAAACAGGTTGATTATGCCGCCGAAGGAGCGGATGTCACTGTTACGCGCACGGTCTGGCGCGGCGGGCAGGTTTACTTTACGGATCGGTTCCAAACCCATTATGAGCCGTGGAGCGCGGTCTGCCAATTTGGTCCCGGCACCGAAGACCCGCAGCGGCTTGCCAGGAAGAATAAAATATGTTTATCCCCAAATACGTAGCGGAGTTTATGTTCCTTCCGCGTGGTACAATCCCCGGCTGAAAAAGGAGAAAAAATGGTCAGTTCCGAACTGTTGGAAATTCTGAGATGCCCCCATTGTGTGCGCGAAAAAGAGGGTATGTTGACTCTCTATAAAGATGCATGGCTCATATGCCAGGACTGCGGACGCAAATATCCCATCGTGGATGATATCCCGGTCATGTTGATTGACGAAGGCGACAAATGGATCGAGACCGCACAGGATGCGCTGCCCGTCCCGCCTCCAGCCCGTTAGAGAATGAAAGGCCTCCTCGCTGAATTGACCAGCGGAGATGACGAACGGGCAGAGAGATCCATTTCCGCGCTTGTCGAATCGGGGTCGGATGCGATTCCGCTGCTCTTGAATTTGACACACTCTGAAAACGCGGATGATCGTTGGTGGGCGGTACGCACTCTTGCCGCTTCGCCTCATACCCGGACCTCTCACCTGATTCCCCTTCTAAGCGATTCCTCCGCTGAAGTCCGCGCCGCTGCCGCGCTTGCCTTGTGCGAGCATCCTGGCGAGGAAGCCATCGAGGCATTGACATTGACCTTGTCGGATGATGATTCGCTCACGGCGGGGCTGGCAGGAAACGCCTTGGTGCGAGTTGGAAGCCCGGCAGTGCCGAGCCTGATCGAGGTCCTAAAAGTGGCGCCGACGAGCGTTCGCATATTGGCCTTGCGAGCTTTGTCTGAAATCCGCGATCACCGTGCCATTCCCGCGATGATGAATTGTTTGAATAACGAGGGCGAGTCCGCCATGGTGCAATATTGGGCGCAACAGGGCTTGGAACGGCTTGGGCTGGATATGGTATATATTAAGCCTTGAGGTTTACACATACGATGAATAGATTTGAGTTCTTGAAAAACATAAAAATTGGAAGACCTTCAGTAAAACAGATTATCTTTTGGGGCGTGACGATTGCGCTGGGAATTGCGGCGTATATTTTTGTCAATAATTTCACCCAATGCTGGACCCTCACCGACCTGCCGGGTATTCCGCCTGCAAGTTGTGGCGTCACTGTGGACAATGGCGGAGATTTTACGGTGAACGAGGAGGGTACGCCCATTGCAAATTTGCCTCCCACACCGGCGATCATCCCCGAATCGGCATTGCCCCCTGCATGGGACGGCGCCAGCCGGATCAACATCCTGTTTATCGGACTGGACTTCCGCGACTGGCAGGCTAATGAGGGCCCGCCTCGTTCAGATACGATGATCCTTTTTACTGTTGACCCACTTACGAAAACAGCGGGCATGTTATCCATTCCACGCGATCTGTGGGTGAACATTCCTGGCTTTGGATACAGCCGCATCAACACGGCTTATTCGAGTGGTGAAGGCGCCCAGTTACCGGGTGGCGGCCCGGCGCTTGCAATGAAAACGGTTGAGCAACTGCTTGGCGTGCCGGTACATTATTACGCCCAGATTGACTTTTATACCTTCATTGACCTTGTGAATCTTGTCGGATGTATCCAGGTTGTTCCGGAGGAGCGTCTGGTTTTGGATCCGATTGGTCCCGGCATGGATAAGGTCATCATTACACCGGGCGGTGCCCGCAATCTTTGCGGATGGAAAGTGCTTGCATATGCCCGCACACGTAAAACTGAAGGCGGCGACACCGACCGCTCCCGCCGCCAACAGCAGGTCATCTTTGCTTTGCAAAAAAAGGTATTTGACCCTGAAGTGTTCCCGTCTTTGATCGCCCAGGCGCCGACGATTTATAAACAACTTTCACGCGGCATTAAAACAAATATGTCCCTTGAAGATGCGATCAAGCTTGCAGTACTTGGCAAGGATATTTCCCCCGAAAGCATAAAGACGGGTGTCATTGACCCCAAAGAGGGAATGGCAATCTTCGATAATACGATTCTTGGCGGAGAAGCAGCCAGTGTTCTAAAGCCTGTGATGGACAAGATTCGCGTCTTGCGTGATGAAATTTTCACCACTACGGGTCCGCTCAGCCCACTTGCACAAGGAGATCCTGCTTCATTGATGCGCGACGAAGAGGCACGGATACGCATCATGGACGGGACTTTTACTCCTGGACTTGATCAACGTGCAGGAATGGTTTTTCAATCTTATGGCATGAATGTGACTGAAGTCGGCCCCGCTCCCGAAGCATACAGTTCGACAGTAGTTTACGTTTATGGACCCAAACTGTATACGATCAAATGGCTTCAAAGCACTTTCGGAATTTCCGACCGACAGATCCGCTTTAGCCCCGACCCGAACCAGACGGTTGATATCGAGATCAGGCTTGGCTCGGATATTGCGGGAAGCATTCCGTAAGCCAATTCTTTGATGAGGATATAACAGCATCCCCTTCATAATTGAAGGGGATGTTTGCCTTATCCGGTCAATGTGCTTCGCACCCAATCACCGATCAGCCAGTATTTGAAATCCTGCCCCTGGTTGGTTTGGATTCCCGCATAGACTCCATAGCCCAAAGCGACCAATGGCATCGCGCTGACGACACAAGCAAATGGGATGCACAACAAGCCGACGAACACTGCGCTCAAAGCGCCGGTTACTGTCCATGCAATGCCGGTAAGGACGCCGCCTCCGATCCACCAAACGATTTGGAAGATCAGTCCTTGCAAGGATTGGTAGGCGACATACCGGGAGCGGTCTTTATAGATCATATAAATTGCCAGAGGGACAATGGGACCAAGAAAACCGGAAATCAGATTCACCAGTACACCGAAGTGGGCGATCATCGCCCATTGACGCTCCTCCTGCGGTGTCAGTGGAGCCGGAGGGGTTTGGTGGGGGATTTGTTCATTCATTAAAACATTCTCCTTTATTGTTTTGGCGAGTGTATCATAATTGGCTCACGCTAAAAACAGACAATAAAAAACCCCGCCGTTCATCGAACAGCGGGGTTATACCTTTATGAATGGAGTTATGCCCAGCCCTGATTGCGAATGAAATCGCTGATCACCGGAATGCGTACATCCTGTCCCTGATAGGCTTGATATGCCCACCAAAGTACAATGAGGAATAACACAGCGCCAAAACCGCAGGTGACAGTGGAAATGATGGAAAGCACAACGGTCGCGACGAGAGACTGTACCGCATTGAATTTGATGTAGGGGCGGCTTTTCTTATCTTCCATAAACAAAACGATGAGTGCAATCAATGGAATTAAGTAACCGAGCATCGCCCAAAGTTTGTCATCACTGGTAATTCCTGTGTTCATAGGTTCTTGAGACATGGTTTATTCCTCCGAATAAGTTGATTTTGGATTTGAAGTATTTTACAACCAATCGTACTATCATGCAACCAGTACGTTTCACCCAACGGTACTGTATGTTAAAATTTACACATGTCCATCCGAATCGTCTTCATGGGTTCGCCCGACTTTGCCCTGCCATCCCTGCGCTCGCTATCGCAGCATCATGAGGTTGTCGGTGTGGTTACCCAGCCGGATCGTGCTTCCGGGCGCGGGCGTGAATTGAAACCGCCTCCGGTGAAAACTCTTGCGCTTGAATTAAACATCCCTATCATCCAGCCGCAAAAACTTCGCGAACCAGGAACCATGTCTCAATTGCAGACATGGAAGCCTGATCTCATTGTCGTCGCGGCGTTCGGCCAAATCTTAAAAAAAGAAGTTCTTGACCTTCCGAAACACGGATGCGTCAACATCCACGCCTCCCTGCTCCCGCGTTGGCGCGGTGCGGCGCCGATTAACGCCGCCATCCTTGCTGGAGATGAAGAGACTGGCATAACTATCATGAAAATGGATGTGGGACTCGACACCGGCCCCATGCTCGCCAGGCGCGCCATCCGCCTCAAACCCGACGATACGGCTGGTTCGATCTTCCAAGCCTTATCCACACTGGGAGCGGACTTGCTCATCGAAACCCTGCCCGATTACATTGCCGGAAAGATCACGCCTCAGCCTCAAGCTGAGGAAGGCGCAACTTACGCACCCATGCTTAAAAAAGAAGATGGTTTGCTCGATTTCACGCGTCCTTCTGTAGAATTGGAGCGGCAAGTCCGCGCGGTGAACCCGTGGCCCGGCGCATGGTTCGAGTGGTATGGAGGCATCCTTAAGGTGATGCGGGCAAGTGTCAGTGATGTAAAAGGCCTGGCAAGCGGAAGCAGGTTTTCGGTCGAGGGCAGAGCCGCTGTAATGTGTGCGGATGGCGCGCTGGTATTGGAAGAAGTCCAGCCTGCAGGCAAAAAGGTCATGTCCGGAAAGTCCTTTTTGGCTGGCGCGAGGAATTGGAATACCATATAACGGAGGTGGTGCATGATGCCCAAATATGTTGCCGCAATTGACCAGGGTACAACCAGCACACGTTTTATCATTTTCGATCATAGCGGGGATGTCGTTGCCGTGGATCAAAAGGAACACAGGCAAATTTATCCGAAGCCGGGCTGGGTGGAGCATGACCCGCTGGAAATATGGAAGCGGACACAGGAAGTGATCGGCGGGGCATTGAAAAAGGGAGGAGTTTTTTCTTCGGAGATTGCGGCAATCGGAGTGACCAATCAACGCGAGACAACGGTCGTGTGGAATAAGAAGACGGGCAGACCGGTTTGTAATGCCATTGTCTGGCAGGATACCCGTACAGACGTTATCTGCAACAAGCTGGCAAAAGCGGGAGGACAAAATCGCTTTCGCAGAAAGACAGGACTGCCATTGGCGACGTATTTTTCCGGGCCCAAGATCAAATGGATCTTGGATAATGTAAAAGGCGCGAAGGAAAAGGCCCGAAAAGGGGAATTGCTGTTCGGCAATATTGATACATGGATCATTTGGAATTTAACCGGCGAACACGTCACGGACGTGACCAACGCCTCACGCACGATGTTGATGAATCTCAAAACGCTGGATTGGGATGATGAAATATTGAAGGCGATGGGCATTCCGCGGACGATGCTTCCTTCGATCCGGTCATCGTCCGAGGTGTACGGGGAGGTTCGGACAAAGGCATTGAAGAGCGTTCCGGTTGCCGGCGATCTTGGAGATCAACAAGCGGCAATGTTCGGACAGACGTGCTTTAAAGCGGGCGAAGCGAAGAATACGTATGGCACCGGCTGTTTTATGCTGTTGAATACGGGCGAAAAACCAGTTCAAAGCAAGGCTGGGCTGTTGACGACGCTTGGATACAAGATTGGCGATAAAAAACCTGTATATGCCCTGGAAGGCTCGATTGCGATCACGGGGGCATTGATTCAGTGGTTGAGAGATAATTTGAAGATGATCCAATCATCGGCGGAGGTGGAGGCGCTGGCAAAGTCCGTCGAGGATAATGGCGGCATTTATTTTGTCCCAGCATTCAGCGGATTGTTTGCGCCGTATTGGAAGTCTGATGCGCGCGGCGTGATCGTGGGCATGACGCGTTATGTCAATAAAGGGCATATTGCCCGCGCCGCGCTTGAAGCAACGGCGTACCAAACCCGTGAAGTATTGGATGCGATGGAAAAGGATTCGGGTGTGAAATTGCGCGCGTTGAAAGTGGATGGGGGAATGGTCTTCAACGAATTGTTGATGCAGTTTCAGTCCGATATCTTAAATGTGCCTGTGGTGCGCCCAAAAGTAGCGGAGACGACGGCGCTTGGCGCGGCTTATGCGGCGGGGCTGGCCGTCGGTTTTTGGAAGAATACGGATGAGTTGAAAATGAATTGGGGACGGGATAAAGAATGGAAGCCAAAAATGGACGCGAAGCGCAGACAAAGGTTATACTCGGGCTGGAAGAAGGCTGTTAAGCGCACATTTGATTGGGTCGAATGAAACATTGAAGTGCGAAGGTTGAACCATAAACCTGAGAGAATCAACTTGCAACATATGACTTGGAACTTCCGATGAACCGAAACGAAATTTTCTCTTCTCTCAAAACAAATCCGCAGGTATCCGTTTTGATCGTTGGCGCGGGGATCAATGGCATTGGCGCGTTCCGAGACCTTGCGCTCAACGGCGTGGATGTGTTGATGATAGACCGCGCTGATTTTTGCTCGGGTGCAAGCGCAGCTTCTTCACACATGGCGCATGGCGGGATTCGTTATCTGGAAAATGGCGAGTTTAGGTTGGTGCGCGAGGCGGTCAAGGAACGCAATCGCATGATCCAGAACGCGCCGCATATCGTCCGGCCTTTGCCGACGACGATTCCCATCTTTAAGTTCTTTTCGGGTATTTTGAACGCACCTTTCAAGTTTTTGGGCTGGCTCGATAAACCTTCCGAGCGCGGCTCTTTCATTATCAAGATCGGCTTGATCATGTACGATGCATATACTGGACGCCAACACACTGTGCCTCGTCATAGATTTTTATCCCGCGCCCAATCGTTGGAAACCTGGAATAAGCTCAATCCAGCAGTCATCAATACTGCCGTGTACTACGACGGTTTGATCTCGAACCCGGAACGCCTCGCCCTTGAAGTTTTACTGGATGCCGAAGCGGAAAATCCCAACGCCCGCGCTTTGAATTACGTCAGCATGATCGGTGGCGGGAGGGATACCGTCATCCTGCGGGACGAATTGACAGATATAACCTATGAAGTGAAGCCAAAACTCCTTATCAATGCAGCCGGACCGTGGATCGACTTTACCAACCACAGCCTCGGTTTTTCCACACGTTTTATCGGCGGGACAAAAGGTTCGCACCTCGTGTTGGACAACCCTGAGTTATGCGCCTCTATTGGCGATCATGAATTCTTCTTCGAGAACAAGGATGGGCGCATTGTGCTCATCTTCCCGTTGTATGACCGCGTGCTGGTCGGTACGTCGGATATCAAGATCGAACATCCGGATGAAGCGCGTTGCACAGAGGAGGAAGTGGATTACTTCCTCGAGATGATTGCGCGGGTATTTCCATCGATTAAAGTAACCCGTGAGCAGATCATCTTCTGTTTTACGGGCGTGCGCCCGCTGGCGGCAAATAGCGGAAAGACCACCGGTCAATACAGCCGCGACCATCACATCGAAGTTCTCAGCGGCGATTGGACGAACTTGACCTTTCCCGTCTATTCGCTTGTGGGCGGTAAATGGACGTCCTTCCGCGCTTTTGCCGAACAGGTAACCGATAAGTCTCTGGAATTTCTCGGTATCAAACGCCAGAAGAACACGCGCGATCTCCCCATTGGCGGCGGGCGCGGCTATCCACGCACTGACGATGAACGCGCAAAACTTGTTGCCGGTCTCGCCGCGTGGACGGGGCTACCCGGCGAACGCCTCGAAACCCTGCTCGAACGATATGGCACAAGGGTGGAAGCCCTGGCCGATTTCATTAAACGAGAGAAGGATGCCCCTCTCAAATCTCTGCCGGGGTATACGAAACGCGAGTTCATGTTCATCGCCTTGCATGAAAAAGTCCAGCATCTTGATGACGTTCTATTGCGCCGTACCATGCTTGCCATGCTTGGCAGGCTTACGAGGAATGCCTTGATCGAGATCGCTGACATTCTGGCGGAAACTCTCAGTTGGAACGGCGAACAGAAAAACGTCGAGGTGGAACGCGCGCTCCGATTGCTGGCAGACAGGCATGGGGTCAGGTTGTGAGGCGCATGGTAAAATCCTCCCGATGTCTCCCAGACGAAAAATCAAACTAAGGATAGACCTCGTCATCCCGATCTACAATGAGGCCGAGGTGGTTGCGACGACCTATGCGGACATTTGCCGCGTGGTGGATGCGCTGCCGCACGATTTTCGATTCATCTACGTGGATGACGGCTCAAACGACGGGACGGTTGATACGCTTCGAGAAATTTTAGCCAAAGACCGGAGGGTGACCCTGCTCCAACTCAGCCGGAACTTTGGCCACCAAGCCGCTCTGACCGCCGGCATGGATGTCTCGCACGGTGATGTGATGATCTCGATGGATGCCGACGGGCAACACCCGCCGGAGATGATTCCCCAAATGCTCTCGCTTATCCAACAAGGCTTTGATATTGTGCAGACCCAGCGGATCGAAGAAAACCGTTCCATATCCTTCAAAAAAGTGACCTCCGGTTTTTTTTACTGGTTGATCAACAAGATCAGTGGTACGCAGGTCTTGCCGGGCGCGGCGGACTTCCGCGCGCTTACGCGGAACGCCCTCGATGGACTGCGTTCGATGAACGAATATCATCGTTTCCTGCGCGGCATGATCTCATGGATGGGTTATGCCAGTGTCATTCTGCCGTATCACGAACCGGAGCGTCTGGCTGGGAGATCAAAGTATTCCCTTGGCAAAATGCTGCGTCTCGCATCGGATGCCATCTTCTCCTTTTCGCTTGCGCCCTTATACATTGGCTTGAGCACGGGGTTGTTGTTCTTTGCGCTGACTGTCGTCCAGATCATCTATGTGGCGAATTTGTGGCTTTCCGGAAAGACCGACCAGATTGCCCCCGGCTGGACGTCACTGATGGCAATCATCCTGATCGCCAGCGGAATTATCATGATCCTGCTGGGCTTTATCGGCGTATATGTCGGATATATCTTCCAGGAAGTAAAACGCCGCCCGATCTATCTATTAAAGGGGCAATTGCCGAACGATGGAGAATAGACCGAGTCAATTCATCATCACATTACTGCGTCACGGCGAGTCGGTTGGTAATGCAGAATCACGCTGGCAGGGTCAGGCGGATTTCCCGTTGACAGAAAAAGGACGTGCCCAGGCTCGGGTGCTGGCAGAGCGCTGGAAGAACGAGAACATGCAGTATGACCTTGTCATCTCCAGCCCGTTGACCCGAACCAAGGAGACTGCCGAGATCATCGCCTCCGCGCTCGATTTGAAAGTGGAGTTCGATCCGTTATGGCTGGAACGCGATAATGGCGAATTCTCCGGCTTAACAGCGCATGAAGTCCGACAGAATTTTACCCACCCTGAATTCACCACGCCGTATGATCCTGTTGGAATGGATGGTGAAGGGGACTGGGCGCTGTTCCTGAGGGCGGGGCAGGCTTTGTACGAGTTGTTGAGGCGCAAGCCTGCCAGATATTTGATCGTGTCACATGGCGGGCTTTTGAATCAGGTCATGCATGCCGTCGTGGGAGTCGCGCCGCAGGCAAATAATTCGGGGACGCGCTTCCGCTTTGATAATACGGCATTTGCGCGCTTGTATTATTATCCCCATCAGCACCGCTGGGCGATTGACAAACTTAACGACCATGCCCACTGCCTTGACGCAGCAGATTAGATTTCAAACCGGAGTCGTATGGAGCAACGTTCCTCTCAATCATCTGAATTAAAGTTCCTTGTCTTTGGGGCGGGCGCAATCGGGACATACATCGGCGGTTCGCTTGTGCTGGCGGGACATCAAGTTGTCTTCGTTGAACAGCCGAAAATGGTGGAAGAATTGCGAGGCAAAGGTCTTCGCCTGGATTTGACGATTGACGAGCGTCGGAAGACAAAGGATGCGTTCATCCTTGCTCCGCGTTCCTTTGTGATCGAACCTTCGCTCGAATCCGCGCTGAAATTTGGTCCGTTCGACGTTGCGATATTCGCCCTCAAATCATTCGACACTGAATCCGCCATGGAAGGTTTAAAACCATTTGCAGAAAAACTTCCACCCATTCTATGTCTTTCCAACGGGGTGGATAACGAACCTGCCATCGCCAAAACCCTCGGCGCGGACAAAGTGATCCACGGCACTGTGACTACCGCCATTGGGCGTCGCGGAACGGGCGATATTGTCCTGGAAAAATTGCGGGGTGTAGGCATCGCGTCCGGACACCCGCTCTCGGAAAAGCTCGTCACCACGCTGGATCAAGCTTATCTCAAATGTCGTCTGTATCCCGATGCGTTGAGCATGAAGTGGTCGAAGATGCTGACCAATCTCATTGCCAATCCCACTTCCGCAATTCTTAATATGACAGCCGCGCAAATCTTTGCGGATAAAAAACTGTACAAGCTCGAAATAGACATGCTCAAGGAATGTCTCGCTGTAATGAAGGCAATGGGGCTGGAAGTGGTGGATCTGCCCGGCACGCCCGTCGGTGCATTGGCATTTGCCACGAAACTGCCGCTCTGGCTCTCCAAGCCGTTTCTCTCCAAAGCCGCTGGCAGCGGACGCGGTGGTAAAATGCCTTCCTTTCACATTGACCTGTATTCCGGACGCGGCAAAAGCGAAATCGAATACTTGCACGGAGCCGTAGCCCGCGAAGGCAGGGCTCGCGAGATTCCAACACCCGTCAACGAATTACTCACAACCACTTTGCTGGCTTTGACTAAAAAGGAAATTCCTCTGGAGGAATTTGCAGGAAAGCCGGAAAGGCTATTGTCAAAATTGAAACTTTGAAAGTTGCAAATTCAACGCGGGGGAGAATTTGCCGCATTTTGGACCTTCAAAAGCATATCCAATGATTCATATTTCACGACCCAATCCCGATGTTCAGATTCACCTCCCCAACGGCAAAAGCCTTACCGGCCCGCGTGGGACAAATGTGGGGGATTTCCTAGCAAAAGTAAAGGATGATTTCTCTGCGCCCATCGTTGCTGCGATCATCAATGACGAGATCCATGAACTGACCTACCCCATTACCATCGAGTCAAACTGTCATCCCATCACCATGGATACTGCCGATGGCGCGCGCATTTATCGCCGCTCTCTTGTCTTTTTGTTGGAAATGGTGTTTGCCCAGCTTTTTCCGAACGGCAGGCTGAACATAGATCATTCCGTCTCATCGGGTGGCTATTATTGTGAAGTGACGGATCATACAGCGCTCACTCAACGCGACCTGGATGCGCTCGAAAAACGCATGAGGATATTGATCGAAGAAGACCATCTCTTCGAGCGCAGGGAAATCCCCATTCAGGATGCCATCGAATATTTTTCCCAGCGCGGTTACAAGGATAAGTTGCAGTTGTTCAAACACCGCCGCAAAGAGTACCTCACGCTCTACAGTCTCAACGGACAAATGGATTACATGCACGGTTATATGGTCCCATCCACCGGCTATCTCAAATGGTTTGGACTGAAACTTGTCAACGGTGGATTCATCATCCAATTCCCTCGCCGCCATGCACCCACGAGACTTGAGCCGCTTGGAGATTATCCCAAACTCCTCAAGACGTTTCGTCAATACGGCGACTGGCTCGAAACGCTTCATATCGATAACGTTGGCGCGCTCAACGACGCCATTCTTTCCGGACGCGCCGATGAGATCGTGCTGGTTTCCGAAGCCTTGCACGAACAACATTTTTCCGATATTGCCCAGCAGATTACTGAGAAAAAATCGCGCATCATCCTGCTTGCCGGCCCGTCCTCTTCTGGCAAGACAACCTCGTCGCGCCGTCTTGCAGTACAGTTGCTGGCGCGCGGCATTTCACCGTTTCCGCTCGAGCTGGATAACTATTTTATAGACCGCGATTTAACTCCGCTCGATGCGGACGGCAATCCCGACTTTGAAGCCATAGAAGCGCTTGATCTGAAACGGCTTACGAACGATATCGAAAAACTTCTCAGCGGGGAAAAGGTCAAGTTACCACGATACGATTTCAAGTCCGGGCGAAGCGAAGAAGGCGATATCATCCAGTTGAAGAATGGACAGCCCATCATCCTTGAAGGTATTCATGGGATGAACCCCCGCCTCATTCCCGAACTTTGGGCTGATACTGCGTTCCGAATTTATGTCTCCGCGTTGACTCAGCTCAACCTGGATCGCCATAACCGCGTCTCCACCACCGACACGCGCCTGATCCGCCGCATTGTGCGCGATGCGCGTGAACGCGGATATTCGGCGCAGGATACGATATCGCGCTGGGAGTCGGTGCGGCGCGGCGAGAAGCGGCATATCTTTCCGTATCAGGAAAACGCGGATGTGATGTTCAATTCGGCGCTGGTGTTCGAGCTATCTGCACTGAAATCAATGGCGGAGCCGCTGCTTCGTCAAGTTCCGCATAATTCCTCTGAATATATCGAAGCCCGCCGACTGCTGGCTTTCCTTGACTGGTTTCTGCCGTTGGATGTGAACCTTGTGCCGGCTAATTCGATTGCGTGCGAGTTTTTGGGCGGTTCGAGTTTGAAGAACTTCAAAATTTGGAGAGGATGAAAGTAAAACCGCCGAAGCCTACCATCCTTCGGCGGTTTTTTCATTGGGCAGTATGTATTTAATGACTTCTTCCCTGAACCCAAGTTTTTCGTAAATTTTCCTCGCTCTAGTGTTGTTTGCAAACACGTGCAATGAGATCAAACTGCATTCCTGTTCATTCGCCCATTCTCTCGCTTTCTCGAGCAGGATGCGCCCGACGCCGCGACCTTCGAAGTTTGGCTCCACGGCGACGTCCGAAATGTACGCGACTTTTCCCCCATTGAAGTAATCTTTTTGCAATTGAAGATGGATAAAGCCTGCGCGGTTTTCATTCTCATCTGCTGCGATGAAAATTGCAGAGTCTGGGTGTGACATTTTCATCACTTCTTGCAGGGATTTGAGATTGGTGTTGTCAATTTCAGCCTTTGTGCGCCAGTGAGGTAACTCGAATTCGGAGAAACGGGGAATCAGGGATTCAATAAAGTCAATGTCTGTGGTGTCGAATGGGCGGGTTTGAATGTTCATGGGATCATCCAAATGAGTGAAATAAGCACGCCGGCCATGCCGCACGCAAAATTGACCAGGTCATTATCCAGCCATTTCCAGCCGCGAATGTGAACTGTCTCTGTGCCGCAGGTGTGGAGTGGATGTTTTTCGGTCTCTTTGTCATCGGTGGGGCAGTAGTACATGGCTTGGACGGTGCCGCCGAGGAGAGAGTCGAAGAGGGAACCGGAAAATCCGGCGAGAGTGATTAACGGGAAGAGTGTCCAGTTATCGGCGAAGAGAGCGGCGGGAAGCGCAATGATGAGTGCGCCAAGCAGTGACGCGAAAGTCCCGACGAGCGAAATACCGCCTGAAGTTCCCTTTTCCACAACCTTTTTCAGATTGATGATCATGCGCGGGGGATTTGGATTCAACACGCCGAGTTCGGTCGCCCATGTATCAGCATTGACTGCGGCAAGCGAAGCGGCGAAGCCTATCCAGGGGATGATTGATTCGGGGAAAAAGAAGTGAAGTGCGGCAAAGAATGTTGCAATCCCGCCGTTGCCAAAAACCTGACCTGCATCGCGCTCGTGTCCCTTTGAAAATTTTTCATCGAGACCCTGCTTGCGTTTCTTAAAGGCGCGGCTCAACAGCGATGAGGTGACGAAGAATGTAAGCAAAAGGACAGCCCAGTCCCAGCCGCCTATGCCGAAGATGATCGTCCCTGTGAAGGCGGCGGCGGCGGCTCCGCTAGTATTAAGGCTGTGAGCTTTATAAGCGAGAAATGCAATGACAAGAGCTAGGAAGAAACCAATGAGGAGTTGCATGGATTTATTTTGGGAAATCTATTAATGTTGACCCTTGCAATGGTTTATTATACAGGTGTGGTGATGACGAATAAAACTGCAAGCAGAAACAACAGGCTGCCAAGCGTGCTGGAACCCCAGACGATGAATGAAAGCACGCGCTCCCGTTCCCAGCGGTAGAAATACAAACCGGCAACCCAACCAACTACGGCGAGCAGGAGACTCGCAACAGGGAAGATAATAAGCTGCGACGAAGGCACGCCTTCCAGTTCACTGCCAATAAATTGAGGTCCGAGGGCGACGCGCGGCGTGGATGGAATGATGAGACTCGCCCAAATGAACAAACCAATGTTCAGGAACAGGGCGGAAAGCCAGAGATAACGTGCCAATCCGCTTTCCCACGCCTGAGAGACAACGAAGGACGGATATACCGATTTCGCCTCCACAGGCGCAAGGCTGCCCATTTCCGTGGCGCGGGCAAAGGTCTGCGCGAGGGCGGCGGGGTCATCTGGCGAGATGACGAAGACCCGCTTTGCTGTGCCGATCAATAATAGTTTCCTGGTATCCGAGGCGATGAACTCTACTGTGCCAAGATCGGGGTGGCGTCGCAATCCAAGCAATCCACCCGGCAGTGGGAGTGATGGAAGCGCGAGCGGGATAGAAAGGTCTTCGGCGGGACGAATCCACTCTATATCGTTAAGTGGAACATCTTCGATCCGCAGTCCCCAATGAATGGCAAGGCTGTCGCGGTCAATGAAATAATCCGCTTTCCAAAGCGAGTAGGCGCGGTAGACAAAAAACGGGATCGGCGAAAAGGCGGCAATCGAAATCAGCAAGGAGATGAGAAAGGATGGTCCGACCTCCGCGCTGGAGAGGGTGATGAATCCGTAAAGCGCGGCGGCGGTTAACACCACAAGTACAATCCCGTGAATAATTAGACCGCGGCGTTTGGGTGGGGGGAAATGTCCGATTTTCATGACCTACGAAGGTTCCAGATAAATATCCTTGATGAAGGCAATGTGCAAAGTCTTCTCATGCGCCAATAATGTCACTTGCCTGCCTGCGCTTAACCTGCGGGCGGAGGCGTTCTTCTTGACTCGGTTCTTGCATTGATACGTCTGCCCGTTGACATTGTACTTGTAATGGAGAACGCGGTCTTCCCTGCGCCTGCCTGTGGAAATGACCTCTACATCCGTCACCTCCCCTTGTATCTCGACACCATTGACAAATGTCGAAACGATGGTGCGGTATCGCCAGTAAAAGGTAAGCAACCCAACCGGGGTGAGAATTGCGGCAAGAACGAGAAGTGGAAAAGTTGTTTTTCCCGAAAACAGGGAGTCGATGAAGTAAATCGCCCATCCCGCAAAGATCATGATGAAAAAATTTTGCCCAAGATAATCGGTGGAAATGATCTGAAGAAGAGTGGGTGACGGCTTTTGCACGGTTAAGGGGTAAGATGTTTTTTTAATTGCAATGTCAATTCTTCGAGGGGAATGGAGTGGCTTTCCTTTTCCCTGCGCGGCTTCAATTCTACCATCCCGTTTTGAAGCGCCTTTTCGCCGATCGTGATTCGAAGTGGGCAGCCGATCAGATCCGCATCGTTGAACTTCACGCCGGCGCGTTCGTCACGGGTGTCGAATAAAATCGAAATACCGGCGTCTTGCAGTGTGTTATAAACCTCGTCCGCCTTTTCCAATGTGTTCATCGTCTTGCCGGGAACATGCATCAGGTACACGTCAAAGGGCGCGGCAGGAATTGGCAGGGTCAACCCCTTTTCATCATGGTGTGCTTCGGCAAGCGCAAGCAGAATATTTTTGAAGTTAAAAATTCCGCGCGAGACCAAATTGATGCCTGCGATAACGGCAAGCGTCTCGCTGCAATTTGGGCACGCGTCGCCTGGTTGTGCCAGCGCCAGATCGGCAACGATCTCGGCAGTGTATTCGCGTCCATAATTCGTGTTCTTAACATGATATTCCGCCTCATTCGCGCCGGCGACAAGATTTGGCGACTGCGGGATGATGTCATCCACGACGATAAGCGCATTCTTTAACCCAATCGGTGAAGCAAACCCCGCCTCCGCCCCCGACCTTTGAATTGTTTCTGCATCTGCAAGTTTAATCTCACCGACGGCGTGCCGCAATTTCGCCTCGCTCAATGTCATGTCTCCGCGCAGGACGACGGAAACGAATTTATTATCTTCCACGCGGGTGTACATCAACGCTTTTGCAGTTTTCTCTTTGGGGATGTTCAAAAAAAATGCCAGCGCTTCGATGGTGTGACAGTTTGGCGTGAAAATTTTTTCAAGCGGAAGTTGATCTTCTTTTTGCAGGGGAGTTTTTTGGAATTTTGCCAGTTCGACCCGTTCAGTATATTTGCACGCCTCGCAATGAGCGAGATCGATGTTTCCTGTGGCGAGTTGGAAAAAAACTTCCTGGTCAGAGTCAATGGTCGGCAAAGAAAGAAGCGGCAGGAAATCAGGCTTGGAAGATAACTCCTGCAAATGTGCGATGGCTTTTTCGCCCAAATCCAAAAGATCATTCTCGCGCGTCAAATATCCTGCGCGGACCAGCCAGCCGAAGCCTTGCGTGCGCGCGTTGTTTGGGAATTCCCGCTGGGTTTGGATTTTCAGATCGGTGTATTTCATGGGGGATGCGAGAGCGCGTTGCCCTTCACACTAGGATGTTTGGCTTTTCTTCTTTCGCACGGACTTGGTCTTTTCAGCACTTGGGACAGATTCGGACACCTGGATTGGCGCTTGAGCAATGGATTCAGCTTGAGCGGCTTCCGAAGGCGTGGATTCAGGAGCAGGCTCGAGGTCCAATTCGACCGTTTCTTCCATCCGGATTTGACCGCGCAGGAACGCGCCTTCCTCGGTCACAAATGCGGTGGTGATTACGTCGCCCCACACGCGCCCCGAAGCCCGGATTTCCAGTTTTTGGGTGGTGATGTTGCCGCGTACTGCGCCCGCCACAATTACGGTGTTCGCACGCACGTTCTGACAAGTTACGCGCCCCGTCTCGCCGACGACGAGCATGCCGCGCAGGGCAATCTCGCCCTCGA
>CAZLWG010000016.1:0-61429 GCA_964563315.1 uncultured Anaerolinea sp.
CGAAGATGTCGCCTACGTAGCGGGAGTATTCCGACCAGTTCATGCCGAACTGGAATTCCTGCACAATGCCCGTCACGACGCCGATGGCAAAGTTGATAAGGAAAAGCTTGCCCCAAAACTTTGCCGTTTTACGATAGGTTTCATCCTTCGTTTGATAGTAGCGGGTTTGGAAGTACGCCACAAACCACGAAAGCCCCAGCGTGAGCGGGACAAAGAGGAAGTGATAGACAGTGGTGAGACCAAACTGCCATCTTGAAAGAGTGATTGGATCCATGAATAATCCTCCGAAAAATTAATCGTCAATCTTTATCCAAATTGGGAGAAACCTTGACCAAATTGGTAAACGATTACTTCGATTGTAAGCATTTGGGCTATAGCTGCAATGTGTAAATTGTCACATGTGAATATGATTAATATAACATAAATGGTTCTTTGGTAATTTATTTGTTACAAGAATGAATGAAAAAAAGATGGCAGTCCTTCCAATAATTGGGATGACTGCCATCAATATTGTGGGAAATCGCCCCCCCTTCTTATTTCTATTTCGGGTTTGGATATGCCGCTTCCAATCCAGGTCTTTCCACACCATCAATATAGCGTTCTCCATATAACTCGCCGTTGATAGTAACGGTGTACGCGCCATGACCGGAGAGATTCTGGTCTGTGCCTTCCACACTATGCCAAATAAAATTCAATTGATTGCCTTCCAGGATGCCAGTCCCTTCTTGGATACCGCCGGAAACCAACCACTGGAGTTTGTATTCGTTTTGGTCGTTCCCTTCGAAAACCGTCAGCGTCCCGCCGTATTCTTCGCCCGTTCCATCGGCAGCATTCAAAGCATAGGACCCGACAATATCCGGCACATTATCGGCAGGTGCATCCGCGCTGAGAGGGGCAGGGTCGCCACGGCAGGCAGTGAGGGCAATGGCAAGGAGTAAAAACAAACTGCTGTATCGTTTCATAATTCCTCTATTCTTCCAATGTCATCAAGAATGCGATCAGATCATTGATCTGTTCATCCGTCAAAATATCGCCAAAGTTTTGGATCATCTGCCCTTCGGGGTAGCCGGGCACGATAAAGGCATTCGGCTCCATAATGGACTGGCGCAGATACTCTTCGGCTTCCATGCCAGGGATGCGTTCGCCTGCGCGGTCTGCGATGCCATAAAAGGAAGGTCCAATGATGGACTCACCCTTTACAAGCGAATGACAGATACGGCAGCCCGCGTTTACCCCGGCCGTATTTTCATAATAGATCTGTTCGCCAGCCTTCGGGTCCGGGATGTGAACATCGCGGAAGTTGATGGTCAATGCCTGACGCGGCTCTAGCGTAATGGTCTTGTCGAAGATGACCTGCTCGAAATTTTTATCGGGGCGGTCATACATTCTGATCGTGACGTGATGTTTGCCAACGGGCAGATGAATCTGCTCGAAGATGCGCGCCCCCTGATTGATGTGATTATCGGTGGCGGTGTAGGTCTCATCGAAGAGCATGTCGCCGTTCACTTCCAGCGTAATGCGGATCGGCTGGTCGAGATCAGGCTCAAGCGAAGAAGGAGGCGGGACGCCTTGGATGGCATAACCGCTGTGATGTGTCATCTGAATCGCGAGCATCGCTGTGTCGTCTCCATAGAATGGAGTCGGTTTATCGCTAAGCCAGATTTGAAATGCTGTGACGATTGCCATCACGCCAAGCAGCGGAAGGACGAAACGCAGATGCTTTTGATTCAGCTTCAACGCAAACGCATTCGCCTCTTCCTTGACCTGGGTCTTAATCGCGCGACCAAAGTCTGTGGGCGCCGCCCAAGCCGTTTGAATCTGCGGGATGAAATTCGGCTTGAGTTTCGGCAGCCGCTCACCGTTGACGCGCTCATTGAGCCAGACATTGCCTTCTCGGTTGGCACAATCTTCCGGCGGACAGCCGATAAATTGTATGCCGCTTGCGCCCGCTTCGAGTGCCTGTGATGCGAGATTTGGATTCGCCATCGCAATGCAGGTCAGCGGAACGATGTGAATGTTCGGATCGTTGAAATGCGCACCAACGCCGTGCATGGCATGACGTTCGCAGGTGAACACGACTTTCACGTTTTTCTTTTCGGCTGTTTGTTCGAGTGTTGTCTTCCACAGCGGGTCGAGTGGGAGGTCGCCAAAGGTCAACGCGTTATCGGGGCAGGAGCCGATGCACACGCCGCACGAAACGCATAAGTTCGGGTCGATCTCTGCCTGGAATTTCGGGCGCGCGCCGTCAGTGCGGGGAACCATTTTGATGGCAGTATAAGGACAGTCTCGTTCGCAGAGTGTACAGCCGTCGCAGTGGGCGAGGTCAACTTTGACGGGTTTGAGTTCCTTTGTGCGCGGAAGAATCCACGGTAGGGCAAGTGAGATGCCGACGATGAAAAGCAGAATGCTCCAGAATAACGCCTGAGATCCGCGCAGGAAGGACGGTAAATAAAATAAATAGAATAAGTCAATGGGGGCTTCGGCGGGAAGCAATGTGTTGTTGAGCGGGGGCAGCATTCCAACGGGGAAGAGTATGGCAGTAGCAAACAGCGCCAACACAGAGATGACCATCCAATAGCGGGGCGGCATCCACTTGGCGCGGTTCATGCGTTTGAGATGCAGCCAGAGGAAGTAACCAACCAGCGCGGAGAGACCGAGATGCAGCACGATGACGATCATCATGAAGACCCAGCCCGTGCCTGCCGCGTCGCCAACAAGATAGTCAACGAGGAAGTTTTGCCCGGCTTTGAAATCACCGAGGACTTTGAAAAGGCTTTGGTTCAAGAGTGCGGCGCGTTCATCCCAGATCAGCCAATAGCCGGTGATGCCGATGAACCAGACCACGACCGCCATGCCCACACCCGTCACCCATGCCAGCCAGCGCGGGCCGCGGAAACGATCCTGGAAGAAAGTGCGCCATCCATGCAGGAGGGCGAAGATGACCGCCAGGTCTGAGGCGTAGCGGTGCACGGCCCGGATGATCCGCCCGACGAGATTTGCTTCAATGCTTGAGACAGCTTTGTATGAGAAGGTGAAACCAAAAGGATAGAACATCGTCAGGTAAATGCCGGTCAGTAAGATGACGACGAGCAGGAAAATGGTGATCGTGCCGGTATGGTAAAGCGGATTGAAACGCGGGTCGTGGATGAGCCATTGGACGGGCGCTTCAAGGCGTAGGGAAATGCCTTCGAGAAACACGAGCAGGCGTCGGCTTGGGGGATTGAGGCGCGTTTTCCAATCCACGCTGGAGTTGCGTTCAGAGAGAATATCCGTCAGTTGTTTCTTGTTGGGGGAGGTTGTCATGTAACAATAAATAAAGGTGACAGCCACCACGAAGGTGACTGTCACCCGAATTCAAATTACCAAACCCGGAAACCGGGGGAGGTGAGGGCGATGTTGGCGATTTGTTCCACCAACTGCGGACCGTAGACGATCACGATCAGGGCAAGCGTGCCGTAAATCCACGGCGCCCAGCGGTCGAGCCAGACGGGGGAATTGGCAGGGTCTTGCATGGGTTCGGCGATGGGGACAATCACTTCGCTTTCCACTTTTTGCTTGTTCGTGGCAGTCATATACATGACTGTGAGGTACATGATTCCGCTGACGAAAAGGATCGCGCCTCCCAACCCGACCTGGAACAGACGGCTGTTCCATTCAGCTGGGACATACGGTGCCAATCCAAGCGGCACGCGACGCGGAGCGCCGAGCAAACCAAGCACATGCATCGAGTTCGAGAAGATGATCATGCCAACGAACCAGACCCACGCTTGAATCCGTGCCCAGGCAGGCCGCCAGAGTTTCTTACCGGTGAGGTACGGAACCAGCCAGTAGGAAATACCGATGAAACTCAAGGTGACGGCAGTGGCAACGGTGAGATGGAAGTGGCCGGGGATGAAGGCGGTATTGTGCAACACGAGGTTGACGTTGTAGGAAGCGTTTGCCAACCCCCCGATGCCGCCGAAGAAGAACAGGATGCCCGCCAGCAACTGGGACGTTACGGAAGGATCGCTCCATTTCAGTTTGCCGATCCATCTAAGCATGCCGGTGCCGCCTTGTTTACGTCCTGCATGTTCAAGCGAGGCGATGACGGTGAAGGCGGTCATCATCGAGGGGAAGAACACGCCAAAGGTTAGCATGGAGTGAATGAACTTCCATGCCGGGGGGACGCCGGGGTCTACATATTGATGGTGGAAGCCGAGCGGGGTGGAAAGGACAAGAAAAATCCAGAAGGCGAGGCGGGCGAGCGAGTCGCTGAACATTTTGCCGTCGCCAGCCTGTTTGGGGAGCATGGCGTACCAGGAGATATAGGCGGGCAGAAGCCAGAAGTACACCAGCGGATGACCCGTGAACCAGAAGTAGGTACGGGCGAGCTGGGGATCTACGCCTTCGATCAGTCCGAGCGACCAGGGCAGAAGCATGGTGAGGATTTCGACTGCCACGCCAAGCGTGCATATTTGCCAAAGCAAGGCCGTGACGAGCGAGCCAAACGCAATGAAGGGAGTCCGTTCGTTTTTGTTTTCCTTGCGCCAGTCGGCGTAGGTCATGAACAAGCCCCAGCCTTCCACCCAACTGCCGACCACGACCAGAGTCAAACCAACGTAGAACGCCCAGTTTGCTTTGAGCGGCGGATAGAAAGTGAACAGCACGGTTGCCTGATTTGCCAAGATCGGAATTGCTGCCGCCAGAACACCGACGACCATCATCCAAAAACCGACTTTGTTAAGGGTCGGGTTTTTGAGCGGACGCTTGAGACCGAAAATGACATTGAAGGTCAAAAAACCCATGATGAAGAAAGTCGTCCAGACCAACGCATTCAATACGCCATGGACGGTAAGTCCCTGATAATAGGATTTAATCCAGGGTTTGAGGTAGGTGTAAAAATCCCAACCCGCGTGCTCGAAAGCCTGCAAGGGACCGAACAGACTTCCAACCGCAAGTGCAAGGATGGCAACCAGGATGTGCGAGCCGATGAATTTCTTTTCCGCTGCGGATACTTGATATTGATTCATAATGTCTCTCCTTGCGTTACGGCGTCACGGTAATCGCGCCGTACATGATGCCATGCCCTGCGCCGCAGAATTCCGTACAAATGAAGTTGTAAGTTCCGGCTTTGTCGAACTTGACGGTCAGCTTGGAAACCTGCCCCGGCAAAACCATGAAATTGGCATTGGTCTCCTGAATTTTGAAACCATGCTGGACATCAGGGGAAGTGACGTAAAAGGTCACGCTGGAACCAGCAGGGACGGTGAGTTCCTTGGGAAGGTATTCCCAAAGCGGAACAGCGCGGGCCAGAATATAGGCGTCGTACTTGCCGGGCGCGATTTCCCGCAAGCCGGGATTCGACCAGGGACTGCTTGGATCGGTTGCCACAGTACGCGGGTCCACCCGTTGTTCGGGGGCAGGCACTTGAATCCCCATGCCGAATGCCGCCACACTGACAGCCGCCGCAAACACAACCAGCAGAACGGCGGTGAAGATCATCCAATTGCGCTCATACGAATCGACGTGCATTTTATGCGCGCTCATAATGTACCTCCGCGTCCGACAAGGATCATGTAGATCGTTGCCCAGATTGCGATGAGAGTGACGACGAAAATCGCCAAAATAGCGAGAGTGCCAGTCGGGCGGAATTCCTCATCTTCCTTATCTTTGTTTGCCATGTTTCATTCTCCTATTGAAAATTGGATTTAGACAACCGCTTCGCGCGGCGCCGCAAACTGCGGGGTGGAAAAGAGAATTTTTTCAACGCTGATAACGGTCCACCTCCTTATTGCCTGAGCATGTATTTCAGATCATCGGCGATCTCCGGCACGGTCACGCCGAATGGAAATACCAACTTCAAATACCCCTCGCGGTCAATCACCATTAAAGTGGCAGTATGATCGATCAGATATCCGCTTGCCGCGCTGCCCTCGGTCTTTTGGTAGAAAACGCCGTACAAAGTGGCAACTTCCGCCAACTCTTCGGGTGTGCCCGTCGCACCGATAAACGAAGGGTGGAAATGTGCCACATAAGCCGCCAGTTTTTCCGGGGTGTCACGCTCCGGGTCGAGCGAGATCATGATGAGCTGCACATCCTCCGCATCATCGCCGAGTTCGCGCAATGCCTGCCCAACGTTAGCCAGTGTGGCAGGACAAATATCCGGGCAGAAGGTGTAGCCGAAATAAATCAGAACCAATTTCCCGCGGAAATCACTAAGCGGAACTTTGCCTGCCGCGCTGGAGAGTGTGAAATTGTGGGCTGTGTCGGGGGACTGGATCACCGTCCCATGAAAGGTGTGGGGGCGCAAAAAATAAACCCCGACTGTTACGCCTAAGATTATCGCAATAACGAGGACAAAAATTTTTATTTTCATGTTTATTTTGGGTTACGGCGCATAGCAAAGGAACAAATGCGCGGCTTCATACGCCAGTTTTGCTGAGCCTTTACTGTTGCGGACTTCCTCCGCCAGCACGTTGAGGTGACGCAGGATGCGGTCTGGCAGGGAGACTTCGGTGGCGTACCGATATTCCGAGCGGACGATGCCCCAGCCGTCTACGAGAATAAAGGTTGGATCGAAGGCGAAAGTTCCGTTGCCCTTGTCCTCGTAATAGGTCTCGAAACCGGAACCGATGATGGTCTTGAGCAGAGACTTGTTCGCGGTAGTGGCAAACCTCCAGGTGGACGTATCCGCACCTGCGGCTTTGGCGTAGGCGTTCAGGGCTTCGGGCGTGTCGCGGTCGGGGTCAATGGAAATGGTGACAAAATTGACCTTGATCCCATCGAGAGGCGCTTCATTCAACCGCGCTTGCACCTCCCGCATGGTCTGGTTAATGTTGTAGCAGGGCGGGGGGCAGTTGGTGTAAGTAATTGTGTACAACGTAAAATCCCCACGCAGATCTGCGCTGGTGAGCAGGGTATTATCCTGGTCAATCAGACTGAAGGCGGGAGCCAACTGCATGCGCGGCAAGACTTGTATCGGTTGAAACACTTTGAACGCAAACACGGAAATCATGACCACGGCAAGGATGCCGTATAAAATGTGGAGAAGGGTTTTGTTCATGCAGGCATGTTGTCGGGTTGGATGGGCTTTTTCGAAGCAGGATCAAGCGTCGGGTTGGTTGAGGCGGAGACCAGGTTGGCTTCAATCTGTTTGCTGTCTTCCACCAATTGTTCAAAAGTGACGCTCTCCATTTCCTTCCGAAGCAGGTCCCGCAGCCGAATCCACTGGCAATTGACGGGACAACGAAGTTCGAACGGACAATCGCCCTCGCGGAGAACACAATCAGAGAGCAGGATGGTTCCTTCAAAATGTTCCACCACCTGCAAAAGAGTGATCTGGTTTGGATCGCGCGCCAGCGAAATGCCGCCATCGCGTCCTGCCTGAGTTTCGATGTATCCGCCGCTTGCCAATTCCGCCACAATACGCTGAAGAAGCGCGGGCGGGATGAGCATTTCGCGCCCGATCTCGGAAGTGGGCAGGCGCGTGCCTTTCGGTTTTTTCGAAAGCGCAAGCACCACACGGACGGCATAATCGGTTTGGCGGTTTATTCTAAGCATCACTTCATCCATTCAAATGTTGATGTCGGGTGTCAACGTTGACGACTATTGTAAGGATTTCGCCTGCTGTCTTGACGTGTTTTTTGTCATAAAGTCAAATGACAAATGTCTTTTATATTCTTTTCGGGCGGGAAAAATTGAACGATTTGAAGAAATTTGGTTGTTCGTGCAAATCCGAGTAATTGGAGAAAATTAGACTACTTATCAATTTTCGGTTATCTCTTATAATTTGGACAACCATGCCATCGTATTCCCGACTCACAGCCATCCGCGACCAACTGCTTCCAAACCCGATGGAAACCATCACAATTGCGTTGGGTGAACTCCACCCGCTGGAGGAAGAGCAGCTACGGGCTCAATGGCATGAGTTGACCATCGGAACCCCGCTCGCAGATACGACGCTGGTCATCCGCATCATTCCCGCCGAACAACAGTGCATGGTCTGTTTTCTGAAATATCGCCCGCAGCATAAGGAAACCGCCTGCCCGCAATGCGGCAGTGTCGGCGCAAAGATATTGAGCGGCGAGGAACTGTATCTTGAATCTTCTTAAAAAGACGAACGGATTCCCTCTTCTTTTATTGACCTGCTTAGTTGTCATCTTCGCCTGCAATCTTCCTTCCAACGCCTCACCCCCAACCCCCGACCTGATCGCCACACTCGCTGCCGCCACCCCGCTGACAATGGATTCGCCTACCCAACAGGCGCTTCCGGTTCCTTCCGGTTCCGAACCGTCGGGCAAGATTGCTTTTACCTGCCAGATATTCAAGGTGCAGGCGTCGAATCAGATCTGCCTCATGAACGCCGATGGAACCGGTTTTCGCCGCCTGACGACCGACAACACCAAACAGCATTACTATCCATCCATTTCACCTGATGGTAAGAGCGTAGTCTATGCCGCTTTCCGCGAGCCGGGCATTTACGAGATTTACGAAATCGAAATCGATAGCGGCGTGGTCAGGCAGCTTACAGATCGCATTGGCAATGTCAACGGACCCGAGATCTCTCCCGACGGCGCGATGATCGCCTTCAAACTATCCACCTTGAATTCCAACCAGATATGGCTGATGAATCGGGATGGGAGTAACCCGCGTCCCATTCCAAATGCCTCCGGTTGGGACCCAACCTGGTCGCCGGATGGAAGTTCCATAATGTTCGCTTCCGATATACAAGGTGCAATTCAATTGTTCAGGATCAAGCCAGATGGGAGTGAACTGCAAAGGGTCAGCGACCTGCCTGCGATACGCGGGCGAAGCGACTGGTCGCCAGATGGGCACTTCATCGTCACGTATTCCGGGCAGCCGTGGAACCGCGATGTCTACATCATGAACGCCGACGGCTCAAATGCCCGCATGCTTTCACAGACAGGCGGTAACTCCCAAGGACCGTCCATCTCGCCGGACGGTCAATGGATTGCTTTTACTTCCTATTTTGACAAGTACGGCGACCTGCATGGGTGTGAAATTTACATCATGCGCGTGGACGGCTCCGATATGCGGCGATTAACAAACAACGATTACTGCGATTATCAACCGCGCTGGGGAAAGTGAACTCATGAGGTGTTTTATGTTTTTTCTATCAAGTTGAATTTAAATAAGGAGAACAGCATGGATATTACAGGTAAAGTCGTCATCGTTACGGGCGCTTCATCGGGAATCGGTGAAGCCACTGCCCGCGAATTTGGACGCGAAGGCGCGAAAGTTGTGCTGGCCGCCCGCCGCGTGGATCGTTTGCAGGCTCTCGCGCAGGAGATCGAAGCGATGGGCACAAGCGCGAAGACCCTGGTTGTACAGGCTGATCTTTCCAAATTGGACGATATTCAAAGAATGGTTTCTGAAACACTGGAACGATTTGGGCGAATTGATGCGCTGGTCAACAACGCAGGGTTTGGAAGGTTGGACTGGCTGGAGAACCTCGACCCTGTCAAGGACATTCAGGCGCAGATTGATGTGAACGTGATGGGCGTCATTCAAACCACGCGGCAGGTTTTGCCTGTGATGATAAAACAAAGAAGCGGGAGCATCGTCAATATGTGTTCGATGTCAGGCTTGGTTGGCACGCCGACCTACACCATTTATTCTGCATCCAAACATGCCGTGCATGGGTTCTCCGAAGCCTTGCGCCGCGAGGTGAAACCCTGGGGCATTGATGTGTCCCTCATTTACCCCGGCGGTGTTGTGACGGAGTTCGGTCAGCATGCGGGCATCAAACGCAAAACCAAAGCCACAACGCCAAAATTCATGCTGCTGACGTCCGAACAAGTTGGGCAGGCGGTGGTGAAACTCGTGAGCCGTCCGCGCCGCATGTGGATCATTCCCTGGCAGTGGAGAGTCACGGCGTTTATGAATAAATTTTTCCCAGGCTTTGTGGATTACACAACAATTACGCGCTTCACCATCCCTGAACGCGAAGAGGAATTGAATAGCAAGTGACTGCGCCCCGCAAGGCGGCTAACTTATACTGCTTTCAAATCCTTCAAATTCAATTGATATCCCACCCGCCCGTTATATTCATTCACTTCGTAGGTGAAAAGAACATCCACCCGGGCAGGCATGGATTTTTGCCAATCTCCCAGCCTGAAACCAATTGCGTCATGCGTATATCCTTTATCATCTTCAAGGGACATTTTGAGATGCCGGCCTTCCGCGCCGACGGTGCGGAAGTTCTTGACTTTCACATTCCGCGCCACGAATGCGGCTTCACGATTTCCATATCCTGTCGGCTCGAGATATTTCAACGCCTTTTCATATAACTCTGGACGGATATCCACAAGCGACACTTCCGCATCTGCCATGACCGTGGGCCTGAGTTCTGTTCCCGATAATTTTTCCTCCGCGATGGCTTTCAACCGCGAAACGAGTTCGGGCAGATTCACATTGCGTACGGTGAATCCTGCGGCGGCAGCATGTCCGCCATGACGTACCAGCAAATCCGCGCATTGATCGAGCGCGTCGGTGATATGGAATTCGGTAATGGAGCGGCACGAACCGCGAGTCTCCTCTTCTCCTTTGGAAGCGACCACGGCGGGGCGATAGTATTTTTCCGTTAACCTTGAAGCTGCCAAACCGACCACGCCTGAATTGAAATCTTCGTGCGCGGCAAAAAGCAGATAGGTGTCGGGGTCATCGCTGATTGCGATTTCCTCGGCGCGGGTTTGCATTTCGCGTGTGATGCGTTGGCGTTCGCGATTTTGCATGTCCAATTGTTGTGCAAGTTCGCCCGCCTTGAAGACGTCTGCAGTGGTTAACAATTCGAATGCAGCCAGGGCTTCCTTTAAACGTCCCGCCGCGTTCAACCGCGGACCGAGCATGAAGCCGATATGCCCTGCGTTGACCTTTGGCAGTGCCAGTTCGGCGACTGCCGCAAGCGAGAAAAGTCCCTGGCGCGTGGTTTGCCGCATCTGGCGAAGTCCTTTTCGCACGAGCATTCGGTTTTCGCCGACGAGCGGAGCAAGATCCGCGACAGTTCCGAGGGCAACCAGATCAAGCAAGGAGTTTAGGGTAACAACAGATGAGTTGTCTTCATTACTAAACAGCGCTTCGGCAACCTTGTATGCAATCCCCACACCAGCCAGGTCTTTATCGGGGTAGGCATCGCCATGCTGTTTTGGGTTGATGACGACGAAAGCAGGAGGCAGGTTCTCGCCGTCAGGATGGTGATGGTCGCTGATGATCAGGTCCAGTCCAATGTTCCGCGCATGAAGCGCTTCGTCTGGAGAGCGTATGCCGCAATCCACAGTGATGACCAGTTTCACGCCCCCGGCTTTGAGTTCATCCAACGCATTCGTGTTAAGACCGTAGCCTTCTTCGAAGCGGTTGGGGATATAACCGCGTACATCCGCGCCCAGTTTTTGCAGGGCTTCTACAAGCAAGGCTGTGGCGGTCACTCCGTCCACATCGTAGTCGCCGTAAATGGCGATGGGCTCGTTGTGTTGCATGGCAAAGCGGATTCGGTCAACGGCTTCGCTCATGCCTTTCATCTGGAAGGGGTCGGTGTCGAAACTGGTTTCGCCGCGCAGGAAGGCACGGGCGTCGGCGTCGGTGGCATAGCCGCGGTTGAACAGGATCTGTCGCAGCAGCGGGGGAAATGCTGACAATGAAGAATCAGCCTCCGGCGTGATGAGAGGCGGAATGATCCAGCGTTTGTTATTGGGGGCATCAATTGTCATAAGATGTGGGGAAGTATAAACGCTCCATCAACGGCGTGGAAGGGTACTGTATAATGGACGAAGGAGTCTGTCATGAAAGCGCTTGATCCGGATGAAAAAGCTGTAACTGTAATGATCTATACGCGCAATCTTTTCGTACGCGCCGATATTGTGATCCAGAAAAATCTGCGGGCGAATATATGGCTCCGTACCCAGGGCGTGTTGAATTATATTCATTTGCTTAAAGCGAATGCGGTTTTGCTGACTGGCACACAACCTCGGACGCTTGCTTATACTGAGATGTTCGTACCGATCTCGGAAGTGACTGCCTATCACCTGGCGCCGCCTGCGCAGGAAGTGTTGGATTTCGATACAAGCGAACTTCATCGCACGATGCAGGCTGTGGATATTTCGTTTGGGTCGTTCATGCTGAAGGGGAAGATTCGCATTTCGACGCAGACCGATCTCATGACCAACCTCGATGTTTCCCACGCCACATGGATGTCGGTGTATGACGCGGAGGTCGGCAATTTGTACCTTCCGCAATTCGACATTCAAGTGCCGATGCTTCTCGTCAATCCGGCGCATGTCAGTTTTGGAATTGTCTGATAAATGGAATTTTCACTGACCACGCCGGCGCTGCTGTTCCCGACGGTTTCCCTCCTCCTTTTGGCATACACGAATCGATTCTTGACGCTTGCTACCATCATACGTAATTTGCGCGACCGATACGCCAGTGATGGTCAGGAGAACGAAAATTTGCTGGGGCAGATCGCCAACCTGCGGCATCGCGTATATTTAATCCGCAACATGCAGATTGCCGGAGTTACAAGCCTGCTCTTTTGTGTCGTCAGCATGTTTGCCCTGTTTGCAGGATGGGAAACGGGTGGAAAGTGGACTTTTAGCATTGCTCTGGTCTTGATGATCATTTCCCTTGGAATCTCCTTGTGCGAATTGTGGATTTCCGTTGGCGCGTTGGATCTGTTGTTGATGGAATTGGAGAACCGAAACCCGGGGGATTAAGCGGCATTCTAAGGCGAAATTAACAAAACCGTAATTGACTTTCCAGCAGATTTGATTTACACTAATTTTGCTCCGATGGGGAGTAGCGCCCGACTTTTCGGGATCAGCAGTCGTCATGACGGAAGAAAACTTCCCGGCTGTTGGATAAAAAATGCGAGACCATCGCCTGTTTTTGGGCGATGGTCTTTTTTATTGAGGTATATCTGAATTTCAGGAGAGTATATGCAAACGAATAACTGGTACACGAAAAAAATAGAGGATGTATTTAAGATTTTACAGAGTCAGGTCGAGGGGCTTACACAGATACAGGCAGGGGAAAGGCTGGAAAAATACGGACCAAATGAAATTCAAGCGGCGAAGCGCATCTCTGCATGGCAGATCCTGCTGGAGCAGTTCAAAAATATCCTGATTTTGATCCTGCTGGCTGCCACCGCCATGTCGCTTTTCCTCGGGCATGGCGTTGAGTCCATCGTTATTGCGATCATTGTATTGTTTGCGGTTCTTCTGGGATTTATTCAAGAATACCGCGCAGAACGAGCCATCGAAGCCTTGCGCGAGATGGCGGCGCCGACGGCATCTGTGCTGCGGGACGGGAGCGAAGTGAAGGTGTCCGCGCGTGAGATCGTGCCGGGCGACGTCATCTTTTTGCATACAGGTGACCGGATTCCAGCCGATGCGCGGGTGATCGAATCGATAAATTTACAGGTCGAGGAAGCAGCGTTGACGGGCGAATCCGTTGCTGTGGAAAAGCAGACCGAAACGCTTCAGGGCTCCGACTTGAACTTGGGCGACCGACGAAACATGGTCTACGCCGGAACTGCCGTTACATATGGGCGCGGCAAGGGAGTCGTCACTGCCACAGCCATGCAGACCGAGTTCGGCAAAATTGCCCAGCTTCTACAAACGGTCGAAACTGGCAGGACACCCCTGCAGCAAAATTTGGATAGAGTAGGCTCCGTGCTTGCGCGGGCAGCCTTCGTCGTGGTGGCTTTGATCGTTGCCCTGGGCTTGCTTCGCGGGCAGCCATTCATTGATATGTTAATCTTCGGCATCGCGCTTGCCGTTGCGGTCGTTCCCGAAGCGCTGCCAGCGGTTGTGACGATTTCTCTTGCAATCGGCGTACAGAAAATGGTCAAGCGCAATGCCCTTATCCGCCGTCTGCCTGCCGTCGAAACGCTGGGAAGCACATCCGTCATCTGTTCGGATAAAACGGGAACTCTTACAAAAGATGAAATGACAGTCCGTAAGTTATATACCGGGGGCGAGTTATTCACGGTCAGTGGCGCGGGATATGCGCCCATGGGTGATTTCTCCCGTAATGGCAGCGGTCCATTGAACGATCTGCCGGATACTTTGCGAAACATGCTTACAGCCGCCGCGCTCGCATCCGACACAACATTGACCAGCGGCGAAGAAAACGATTCTGGCAAGGATTGGAACATCAAAGGTGACCCAACCGAAGGCGCTTTGGTGGTTGCGGCGGCAAAGGCAAACTTAGAGAAGAATTCGCTCGATGGGAAATATCCGAGAGTAAATGAAATCCCGTTTACATCCGAATCGAAACGCATGACGACCCTGCATCAAACCGGGGAAGGCGTCACTGCCTACGCAAAAGGAGCGCCTGAAGTGCTTTTGCAGGATTGTGACTGGCAATTGACCGCGGAAGGATTGAAACCGTTGGATGAAGACGGGCGCGAGCTTATACTAGACGCGGCGAAAGGAATGGCAGAGGAAGCCCTGCGCGTGCTTGCTATCGCCTCGAAACCGAACGCGACGCTTGATACTGCGGAAACGGGCATGACCTTCCTCGGGCTGGCTGGCATGATCGATCCGCCGCGTGATGAAGTTAAAGAGGCGATTGCGGTCTGCGAAAACGCTGGTATCCGTCCTGTCATGATCACAGGCGATCATCCTATCACTGCCAAGGCTGTTGCAAAGGAGTTGGGTCTTCTCAAGACGGGTTATGTGGTAACCGGGGCAGAGCTCGAAGATATGTCCGATGAGCAGTTCAAAAAGGAAATAGAAAAAATAGAAGTGTTTGCCCGTGTATCGCCTGCCCACAAATTGCGAGTGGTCACGGCTTTGCAAGCCAATCAACACATTGTTGCCATGACCGGAGATGGTGTCAACGATGCGCCCGCGCTTAAGAAAGCGGATATTGGCATTGCGATGGGTATCACCGGCACGGACGTGACGAAGGAAGCCGCTGCCATGACCCTCACCGACGATAACTTTGCGTCCATTGTTGCGGCAGTGGAAGAAGGGCGCGGGGTCTTCGGCAATATTAAAAAATATCTGATGTATCTGCTTTCTTCGAATATCGGTGAGATCGGTTTGATGGCTGGCTCCGCATTGCTAGGCTTGCCTTTGCCGTTGACTGCCGTGCAGATTTTATACGTAAACCTTGCGACGGATGGCTTGCCTGCGCTGGCTTTGGCAGTGGACCCGCCGGAGACCGATCTGATGAAGCGCAGGCCGCGCAATCCCAAGACCGGCATCTTTACTCGTCCTGTAGTGGCATTAATGCTGGCGGGCGGTATCTGGTCAACACTCATCAACCTGGGACTTTTCATCTGGGCGATGAACTCAGGCAGAAGTCAGATGGAGGCGATGACGATGACTTTCGTATCGCTTGTCTTGATCCAATTCTTCAAGGCGTTCAACTTCCGCTCAGACCGCAACTCTGTTTTGGAAAAACCGTTTGCGAACAAATGGTTGAACCGTGCAATTGTTTGGGAAATCCTCCTACTTTTGGTGATCGTGTATCTGCCCGCCCTGCATGAGCCGTTCAGCACGTTTAGCCTGACGCTGGAAGACTGGCTGATTATTCTCGGCTTGTCGCTGACCGTTTCACCGGTGTTGGAACTCGTCAAGTGGATGGAACGCAGAGGATGGTTCGGCGCGATGGAATGAGTAAAGTAGAATCGAACCGCAGGTGATAAGCCTGCGGTTTTGTTTTGGATGGATGTATAATGCAGGGCAGCTAAAGGAAAAAAACATGCAAAATAATGATGAAATCTGGGACAATGAAACTGGGATTGATGCCGAAGTCTGGCTTCAGGCTTTGTTGGCAATTTCGGGCGACAAGGAACGCAGAGCAGAAGTGATCCAAAAGATATGCGAAAAAACCGGTCAAACTCCGGAAAAGGTGGAACTGACCCTTTCTACGCTTCTTAATTATCTGGCGGGGAAAACCCGTTCGAATTGATAAAGCCTTGGTTTTCATGGATATGTCATGAGGAAGAGATGATCTCCAACCCCCAAAGACTTTTTGTGACACTCCTTTTTCTGTCAATGTTCCTGTCATTTCAAACTGCCTCTGCGGATATAGGACCCAAGCCAAGCATGGAATTTGATTTCGAATGGCAGGCCGGACAGACAACCATCACATCGGGGGTGTTGTATGAATGCCATCAGGCAGATTGCGCCGATGGAACGCCGCTGGAGGAACTTGGTCCGCAGCGGTTTGAATGCGATGCGATCAGCTGTTATGCCTTGGCATACGGATTCAGCCCTTATCACAGAATTGAGATCGAATTCTCAGACGGAGTGATCCGGCAGAGCAATGTGTTTGAAACGGCAGGGTTTGATTCGAAATACAAGGTCACCGTTGGTGAGCGGGATTTGCTGGTGGAAGCGAAATTCAGTCTTGGCAGTCTTCCGCGCACGGGTACTGTCATTGCCGCGGGCGCTTGTATTCTGCTTGTCCTGGGATTGCTTATCGGCGGCATCGTTTTTGCCATGCATCGTTCGAAGAAGTGATACTTCCGCTTCTTGCAACGATCATTATTGAGGGTCTAATCGTTTTTGGATATGCCCGCCGGTTTAATAAGCCGGTCATTTCTCTTCTATTGACAAGCGTCATAGCGAACCTGTTCACCCAACCCCTTTTGTGGATTGGGTTGAATATTTTCTTTGACGAATATCTGACGGTCTTGCTTATTGCCGAACTTCTGATCTGGCTGATCGAGAGCGTTCTGTTGTTTGTCTGGCGTCTGAATCGATTGGGAATCCGAGAGGCGTTCCTGCTGAGTTTGGCTATGAACCTTGTCAGTTTTGGAGTTGGTTGGGCATTGCCAATATGAATCAGGGAAGCAAAAACCAATCGAGACAGGACCCATTGCCGGCGGAGCGGGAGGCGGCTTGCGTCCAATTCCTGGCCTCTCCGTTATAATCACTCCGATGTTTGAATTCAAAATCACTTCCAAAAACAACCGTGCCCGCACGGGTGTTTTTTCGACCCCTCATGGCGATCTTATTACGCCGGTCTTTGCGCCCGTTGGCACGCAGGCGACTGTCAAAACGCTCACACCGGAGAATCTCAAAGGCATCAACGCTTCGCTGGTGTTGAGTAATACCTATCATTTGTATTTACGCCCCGGTGACGAGCTTGTGCGGGACATGGGCGGGTTGCATAAGTTCATGCAATGGCATCGTCCCATGTTGACCGATTCCGGCGGTTTTCAGGTTTTCTCGCTGGCGCAAACTCGCAAGATTGATGAAGACGGCGTAACCTTCAAAAGCCATATTGACGGCTCGACGCATCGCTTCACGCCGGAGAAATCCGTTGCGATTCAGGAAAACCTCGGTGCGGATATCATCATGGCGTTTGATGAATGCGCTGACCCAAATGAACATGCTTACATCAAAGAAGCCATGCGTCGGACTCATCGTTGGGCGGAACGTTCGCTAAAGGCAAAGACGCGTCAGGACCAAGCCTTATTTGGGATCGTGCAAGGCGGAGTGGATTCCACGCTCAGAACGGAATCTGCAAGGTTCATTGCGTCACTTGATACGCCTGGCATTGCCATTGGAGGACTTTCAGTGGGCGAGACAAAGGATGAAATGCACGCCACGCTGGATGTGGTCATGCCTTTGCTTCCCGACAACAAGCCCCGGTATCTGATGGGAGTCGGCACGCCCGAGGATTTGATCAACGGTGTGCTTCGCGGCGTGGATATTTTCGATTGCGTCCTGCCGACGCGTTTGGCGCGTCATCACTCCGCGTTTGCGCCGGAAGGGCGCCTCAATTTGATGAATGCTTCCTTTGCAAGAGACGAGCGCCCCATTGACGAGTCCTGTGATTGTTATGCTTGTCGAACTTTCACACGGGCGTATATCCGCCATTTGATCGTGGCAAAGGAATTACTGGCGGGGACATTGATCTCCATTCACAACCTGCGGGCGCTGATTCGGTTGATGGAGCAGATTCGGATTTATATTGCAGATGGGACGTTCGAGTTGCGCGCATCTGAGTTGTTGATCCAATGGGCGAATAATGCAAAGCGGACCGGAAATTATTCCTCTGCAGGGTAATTTCTAAATCACTTTCCTTCTCTGAGTTTTTCTGATGCCGGATTTGCAAGGGACGAGGCGGCTAGTGTAAATACATACCAGCACATGAGACTCATGCCGATCATCTCTCCGCCGTCTTCGATCAGCCTGGTAATTTCATAGGCGATTTTGTTTGTGTCTTCATCGAATACACGATTTACAAGATCGTTAAATACCCCAAAAAAAACAATCACCAGAAAGAACGCGATCAAGTAATGGAATATATGTCGGACTTCCCGGTCGCCTTTAATGTATGCAAGCGCTATTAGCACGAGAAAAATAAGCCCAAAGCCCACAGATACGGCCAGTTCGCCAAAATCCTGATATCGAAGTTCCCCATATAGAACTTCGAAGGGCGGTATGTTCAATGCTTTGAGGATGAAGGTTCCCAGCCCTTCGTGAAAACCGAGCATATCGTCGAAGAGCAAATAGACAAACATTAAAGCCCAACCCGCAAAGAAAAAATTTTTGTGCCTGAACATCATCCATATAATAAGGATGAATATCCAATATTCCTTGACATATTGAAAGGATTCCGCCAGTGTCAGGTCGTAGTACAAGTTAAAGGCGTCTTTCCGGATCGTGGTAAATAAATCGAACCATCGGGCGACCTTGTGAGTAATATGAAGAAGAATGAAAAACAGATCGGTGAGCAGGAATACCGCCAATACACTAGTGTATTCTTTCGGAAATTTTAATTTTTCCAGGAAAGCAGCCATGCAGGCCTCCAAACTTAAACGGACGTTTTATATCCGGTTATTATATCGTTATTCTGCATAAAGCCCTGTGTCCGAATTCCCCCTTCGCAACTCTTAAGTTTTTGTTAGCTTTGTGTTAACTTGCATCCATTACAATTGTCCAAAATTTATATCGGATGGTATATGACAATCTTTCAAGCAATCTTTTTGGGTGTTGTTCAAGGGTTAACCGAGTTTGTGCCTGTTTCCTCTACTGCGCATTTGTTTATTACCGGCACATTGCTGGGACTCCCCTCTGATGAGAGAACATTTTCATTTAACGTCATTATTCAGTTGGGAACAGTAGCTGCCATGCTTGCGTTTTTGTGGAAGGACATCTGGCAGATTGTGTGGGCTTTTCTTAAGGGAATAAAACGAAAACGCCCTTTTGAGAATTTTCATGCGCGACTGGGATGGCTCGTAATTGTGGCAACAATACCTGCTTTGATTGCGGGGATGTTTCTTCAAGAATTTGTGAAGAAAATGTCCAACGATTCACTGCTTTGGGCGGGGATTCGATTGCTCGTTACAGCTTTTATGCTGGCTTTGGTGGAATACTTGGATAAACGCAATCGGACTCTTGAATCCGCCACATGGCTGGATGCTCTTTTCGTAGGATTTTTCCAAGTGTTGGCAATATTTCCGGGGGCATCCCGCTCCGGTTCAACGATTGCGGGCGGTATGGTGCGCGGCTTCGACCGGACGTCGGCGGCTCGTTTTGCCTTCCTGATGTCCGCGCCGATTTTGCTTGCGGCGGGACTCTATGAGACCATCCAAGCCATCCTCCTCCCGAATACGACCGAGTTCCTGCCAATACTGATTACCGGCTTTGTCACATCTGCTTTTGTGGGTTGGTTGTCAATCCGCTGGTTGCTGGCATATTTGAGGAATCATTCGATGTATGTTTTTGCAGCATATTGCCTGTTCCTCGGATCGGCCGTGTTGTTATTGAAATAAGTTGTTTTCACCGAAGGCGAAGAACCATGCATGTTAAAAAATTGCTTAAAAAGCTTGTTGAAACCGAATCTCCATCAAATGATAAAGTAGCTGTTGACCGGATTGGAGGCATTGTTGCGGAGGAAGCGGGAAGACTTGGCGCAGATGTCCAACTGATTTCGAATCGGGAAACGGGCGATCACGTCGTCTCAAGGTGGGGAAGCGGTGAAAAAGGAATCCTCCTTCTCTGTCACATGGATACTGTCTTTCCGCTTGGCACTCTTGCCAACATGCCTTATCGCGAGGCGGACGGAAAGATTTTTGGTCCCGGTGTGTTGGATATGAAAGCGGGTATTGTCATCTCGCTTGCCGCGATCGAGTCCGCGCGAAAACAGGGACTGGATCGCCCTGTCACTTTGCTTTGCACATCCGATGAAGAGATTGGAAGTCTCACTTCCCAAAAATACATTGAGGAATACGCAAGGAACTCCACACTGGTGCTTGTGCTTGAATCCGCCCTGGTGGACGGTTCGCTGAAGACATGGCGTAAGGGCGTTGGTGAATTCTGGGTCAAAACGAAGGGGCGCGCTGCGCATGCTGGCGGCGACCACGAAAAAGGACGCAATGCCATCGAAGAGATGGCACACCAGATCCTTGCAATTCAAAAATTAACGGATTATTCAAAACAGACAACGCTGAATGTCGGCGTGATTCACGGCGGAACGGTATCGAATGTTGTTCCTGAAGAATGCACTGTGCAGGTGGATGTGCGTGTGATGCAGCCCGGCGAATGGGAACGCGTCGAAGTTGAGATGAACAAACTTAAATCGGTACTCGATGGGACATCGCTTCACATTACGGGAGGGCTGAATCGTCCTCCCATGCCGTTCGACGACATGATGAAAATCACCTTTGAAAAAGCCAGGTCTATTGCTGCAAATATCGGCATGGAACTTAAAGCGGGCGGCACAGGCGGCGGTTCGGATGCAAACTTCGTCGCCCCGCTTGGCATCCCCGTTTTGGACGGCCTCGGCGCAATTGGCGAGGGCTATCACTCCGAACGGGAATATATTTTTGCAGATAGTCTCGATCAGCGAATTGAATTGCTGGCAGCATTGCTGCGGGAATGGTAGATGAAAGCAATGGGCGATAGGATGCAGGCTATGGACAAAGGACGGCAATCTGCATTCCGCTTTTTGTTTTCCGTCCTTTGTTTTTCCTTTCTCGTTTCATGCGCCTCTCCCGCGCAGCCTTCACAAACTGAAGTGATCACAGCCTATGCCACAACCTCCGCCCAGCCCTGGATGCAGGACCTGTTTGCCTGCGCCAATGAGAAGTCCATTATCGTGAAGGTGACGGCGGACGACCCCGATATTGCTTTGCGCGTGGGCGAACCGGAGACTCTTGTTTCGCCTGCTTATCAGATCGGCGAAGAAGAGTTGTTGATCGTTACGCATCGTCAGAGCCTGGTGCAAAATCTGACACTCCAAGAGGTGCAGGTCTTGTTTGCGGGGCAGGGTGATCCGTCTATGCAGGTGTGGGTATATTCGTCGGGGATGGATGTGCAAAGGTTGTTTGACCAGTTTGTGATGGAAGAAAGAAGCGTCACCTCGTTTGCCAGAATTGCTGTTAGCCCGCAGGAAATGTCCGACATTTTGAACTCCGAATCCAATACAATTGGCATCCTTCCGAAACGTTGGATGGCGGGGGATGTTCGCGAAGTCTATTCAATAGGGACATTTCCCATATTGGCGGTTACAAAAGAGGAACCCGAGGGGGCGGCGAAATTGGTGTTAGGCTGTTTACAAGGCAACTGAAAATGAATTGCAAATAAGCCTTTTGCGCCGCATTGCACAAAGGGGGTAAAATTAATTGGTTCAACTTATGTCAGATTCCATTGTCGAATTAAGAAATGTAAACAAAACCTATTCCACCGCAGCGGGGGATTTTCCTGCGTTAAAAAACGTCAACCTGACCGTTAACAAAGGCGAGTTTCTGGGGGTGGTTGGAAAATCGGGCGCAGGTAAATCAACTTTGCTCAATATGATCAACGGCGTGGATGACCTCACTACGGGGGAGGTCATCGTACGTTCTGGCGGCAGTCAGGTGTTGGTGCATGAGCTTGAAGAAGATGCGCTGTCGCTCTGGCGCGGGCAGACGATGGGCGTGATCTATCAGTCGTTTCAACTGTTGCCAATGCTCACCCTTATTGAAAACATTACCCTGCCGATCGACCTTGCAGGCACGTTTAAACCGCGCGAGGCACGCGACCACGCGCTTGAACTGCTCGAACTGATGGAACTTGCCGAACATGCCAATAAACTTCCGGGGTTCATTTCGGGTGGGCAGCAGCAGCGCGTTGCCATCGCGCGCGCGCTTGCGAACGACCCCGATATTCTCGTGGCCGACGAACCAACAGGCAGTCTCGATTCGATGACAGCCGACCACATCTTCGAAGTCTTCGAACATCTCGTTTCTGACCGCGGCAAGACCATCATCATGGTCACGCATGACATGAGTTTGATGGGGCGCTTTTCCCGCAGCCTGACGATTGCAGACGGGGAACTGCTTCCGCCTAAAGAAACGGATGCAAAGATTAAAAGGAGCCGCCGGAAATGACGCCTCGCGTTTCGCCCAAACTTGTCCCTATCCATTCAAGCGGGGACTCCACTGAAGCCATCATCGAAATGCGTGGCATCGTCAAACGATTTTTTAATGCGGCGGGCGAGTTCACCGTTCTCAAGGGCATTGACTTGACGATCCGGCATGGGGAATTCGTATCCATTGTCGGCAAATCGGGAAGCGGAAAATCCACCCTCCTGAACATGATCACCGGCATTGACCATCCCACCGAGGGGCAGGTCGTGGTCAATGGCACGGACATTTATACGGGCGTGACGGAGAGCCAGCGCTCGAAATGGCGTGGAAGGAACCTGGGCATTGTCTTTCAATTCTTCCAGTTATTGCCCATGCTCACTCTGCTCGAAAACGTCATGCTCCCGATGGATTACGTGGACATGTACGACTTCGACGAACGCCCCCACCGCGCGATGGAATTGTTGAAACTGGTTGGTTTGGAAAAATTCGCCAACAAATTGCCAATATTGGTTTCCACCGGACAACAGCAATTGGCGGCGATTGCCCGCGCCATGGCGTGCGATCCTCCTTTGCTAATTGCAGATGAGCCGACAGGCAATCTCGATACCCGTTCAGCAGATACCATCATTCGGATATTCGAGCATTTTGTTTCTCAGGGCAAGACGATTGTGATGGTCACGCACGACCCCTCGTTGACTTCACGCACGCATCGCAACATCGTCATTTCCGATGGCGAATTAATTGATGAAACGGTTTCACGTTCACTGCCGCAGCTCCGGCATCGTCACATGCTGGAGTTCACCAAACTGGCGGAGCGCCGCACCTTCCAGCCGCATGAAACCATCCTTTCGGCAGATTCGCGTGTGGAGAATTTCTTCATGATCCACAGGGGTGAAGTGGAAGTGGTATTACACAGAAAGCGCAGTAAAGATGTCATTCTTTCGCGGTTGGGCGCGAACGAATTCTTTGGAGAGATCGAACTGCTTCGTGGCGGAAAATCCATTGCAAATGTGCGTGCAGGTAGTAAACCAGTGGAAGTGTTGATGATTCCCCGTGATGATTTTGTCCGCGTGATGGATCAGTCTCCAATCACAGTGGAGGCGGTTGGCAGGATCGTGCAAAAAAGGCTGGAAGCGAATCCCGCCGCCGACCCGCGCAAAAGAAAAAGATAAACATGGCAGCTCCCAACCCGCGCAAACTGCCGCAAGTTTTATACATCGAAGACAGCAACGAATCCCGTTCGCTTGTGCGGCGTTTGCTTGGGGATGATTACATCGTGCTGGAGGCAACCAATCCGTTGGATGGATTGCAATTGGCGGAGGAGACTCAGCCGAATCTAATTCTTCTCGATCAAAGTTTGCCGCATATGACCGGCAGCGAAGCCGCAACCCGCCTGAAGAAGATGCTCCCGAATACGCCCATCGTCATCATTTCCGGCGATGCCACTCCGGGTGCGCGGGAACGCGCGCTGGCAGCGGGCGCAGCGGGCTTTATCTCGAAACCGATAGGCGAAGATTTCAAAAAACTTATCGATGAATATCTGCATGGCAGGGTTGAGAAACTCGAACACGCCGAGGAATATCTGCAAGCCTATCAGCAGGAGCTGGTGGAGCGGCTCGAAGGCAACATCCGCCAGTTGACCAGCACGCTGGAAAAGAACAAGCATTTACTCCAACAAAACGAGCGCATGTTTGCCATGCTCGAACGCAGGCATCGTCTACTCGAAACCGCCGCGCGTGTCGGTCAGGTGGTCACATCCATTTTGGATCTGGATGAATTGCTCCGGCATACGGTCAACATTATTTGCAGCGAGTTCAATTTCTATTACTCCGGCATTTTCTTGATTTCCGAAGATTCCAAATGGGCAGCTTTGCGTGCTGGATACGGAGATGCAGGGCGCAGGATGATTGCTGAAAACTATCGGCTGCTTGTGGATAATAAGTCCATGATCGGCAGGGCAATCTTGGATCAACAACCGCAGATCGAGTTGGATGCGGTTGGCAAGGACTCGCGCTTCAACAACCCCTTTTTGCCTGATACCCGTTCCGAAATGGCTCTTCCGCTGATAGTGGACTTTGTGCCGCTCGGCGCGTTGACCGTGCAAAGCGGTCAATTAAATGCCTTCTCCGAGGACGACATCACGTCGCTGCAGGTGATGGCGGAACAGGTGGCGATTGCCATTAAGAACGCGCAGTTGATGAAAAAACTTGAATCTGCCAACGCCGAAATTCTGCGGACGAAAACCTACGAAGCGATTGCCACTGCCACAGGCGAAGCCATCCATTGGGTGGGGAACAAAGCCGCGCCGATTCCCGGCAGCATTCAACGGGTGCGCGAGGATGTGCGGTATCTGCTCGGTCTGGCGGCGCAAATGGATGCATCAGCTTTGAAAAATGAATCGGTTCGAGAGGCAGTTCGAACGGTTCAGGAAGAGGCGGAGGCGCTTGGCATCGACTTAAAAGCCATTCTCGCGGAAATGTCAGCCATGAAGCCGAATCGCTTGCAGGCATTGCTCAGCGTCGAATCGTTGATGGAAGATTTGGACATCGCCGAGAATAGCGCGAACACGATCCTCGAAATCAAAGAAGGTTTGATTGGGCCCGCGCGCCAGCGAAACGATGCGAATGTTGCGTTGAATGAAATGATTGCAAATACAGTTGCGAATATGGGGTTGCCTGACGGTGTGGTGTCGTTTGATTGGGCGGATGACATGCCACACGCGTTTGTGGATGAGCGTCAGATGGAGCAGGTATTCAATAACCTGATCAAAAATTCGTGGGAAGCGCTCTCGCAAACCGCCGAGCCGCAAATCTTAGTGCAAGGCAGGCGCGACAGCGACCCGGACTTTGTTTTGGTGACGGTGAAGGATAACGGACCCGGTATCCCAAAAGAAATACAGGAGAAAATATGGGTTTCGTTCTTCACCACCAAAGGTGGGAGCGGAGGCACGGGGCTTGGGCTTTCGGCTGTGATGCAGATCGTTAACCAGCACGGCGGGGCGATCTGGTTGGAAAGTGATGCAGGAAAAGGCGCAGCGTTTTGCGTGCGTTTACCTGCGGCGAAATAATGTAAATGTCATGCTGAGTAAAGCGAAGCATCTCTACGCCGCTCTTTGAGACCATTCGCTTCACTCAGAGTGAAAAGCAAGAATAACAACTTTTGGAGGCATTGATGACTACGGTTCTTTTAGTGGACGATGAGAAGTTGATCCAGCGCAGCCTGGAGAAGACGCTCCTGCGCGCGGGCTTCGATGTTTTGACCGCTCCCGATTGCAAAAGCGGTCTGGATGTGTTCAATCAGAACACAGGCGTGGTGGATATTGCCGTGCTGGACCTGAACATGCCGGGTTTCGACGGCATGCCCAAACCGGATGCCGGACTTGACCTGCTCGGCGAATTAAAAAAAGGAAAAACAGATCTGCCTGTGGTCATTCTTACTGCATACGATGAAGTGAATAAAGCCCGCGATGCCGTCTCCAGGGGAGCAAATGCGTTCTTTGTTAAAGGACGCGAACAGGGGTTGGTGGAACTGGTGCAGAAAATCCTTTCCGCGAATAACTAACGGCTAAGAGCCGATTGCTAAAAAGAGGAACTCATGACAAACGACATTCATCGACACATCAAATTATTGAATGCCTCGGCGCGCGCCGCCAAGAACATTACCACTATTCTCGACCCGTATGAATTATTCCATCGCACAGTGGACATTATCTGCGACGAATTCGGTTTTTATTATGCCGGTGTCTTCCTGCTCGACGATAAAAATGAATATGCTGTCCTAAAAGCGGGACGCGGCGAAGCGGGTAGAGCGATGATCAATGAAGGACATCACCTTGCCGTCGGCGGGAATTCCATGATTGGCGCCTGCATTGCCAATCGCGAAGGGCGCATCGCGCTGGACGTTGGAGAGGAGGCGGTCTTTTTCGAGAATCCCCATCTCCCGCAGACACGCTCCGAGATGGCGCTCCCGCTTATTGCTGCAGATGAAGTCATTGGGGCGCTCACAGTCCAATCAACAGAGGAAGCGGCTTTCCATGAAGAAGATATCGCCGCCCTGCAAACGATGGCAGATCAATTGGCGATTGCCATCCAAAACTCCAGACTGCACCGGCAGGAGGAACGGCATTCCCGTTTGTTGCGGGCTGCGAACCGCGTTGGCAGGGAAGTGACATCCATTCTCGATCTCGAAAAACTGCTCTCCAGAACGGTGGACATCATTTGCGAAGCTTATGGTTTGTATTATGCCGGTGTCTTCCTGCTCGATGAAAAGGGCGAACATGCAGTTCTTCGCGCAGGATATGGCAAAGCGGGCAAAGCCATGGTCGCGGAGGAACACAAGCTCAAAGTCGGCACGGACTCGATGATTGGCGCGTGCATTGCCATGGGCGAGGCGCGCATCGCGCTCGACGTGGGCGAGGAACGAGTCCACTTCAAGAATCCCTTCCTGCCGCATACCCGCTCTGAAATGGCATTGCCGCTCATCTTCGGCGAGACGACGCTCGGTGCGGTCACCATTCAAAGTTCCGAAGAACGCGCCTTCAGCGATGACGACATAACCACGCTCTTAACCATGGCGGAACACCTTGCGGTTGCGATCAACAACGCCCGTCTGATTGACGAATTGAAGGAGGCGCACAACGAAATTCTGCGCAACAAAGTCTTCGAGGCGTTGACTACCGCTACCACTGAAGCCATTCATTGGATCGGCAACAAGACGCTTCCCATCTCGCTGACGGTTGCCCGCCTGCAGGAGGAGATCGCTGACGGAAAAGTGGACCTTGACTCATTGAAGGAAGACCTTGGCATGATCTCCGAAAGCGCGGCGCAGATCGTTCAGGTGAAGGAACAGCTCATCGGCGCCATCCGCGAGATGAAACCGCGTTCCATCCTCTTCGCAGACGTTTTGCAAACGGCGGCATTTCAACGCAATATTCCCGAAAAAATGCTCAAGGTCGAAATTGATTCCGCCGCCGCATACGTCATTGCAGACAGCACGCAGTTGACCCGCGCGCTCGGAAACCTTTTACAAAACGCCGTGGAAGCGGGAGCAAAATCCGTCAAAGTGAATGTTCGCCCCACCGAGGAGCGCGGTGTTCTTGAGATTGATATCGAAGACGATGGTGCGGGCATGACCGATGAAGTCATGCGCAAGGCGTGGTCGCCGTTCTTCACCACACGCGGCGTCTCGCATCATGGGTTGGGTCTGCCCGCAGCCATGCACGTTGTTTCGCAAGCGCAGGGCCGTATTGCGCTCGTCAGCGAGGAAGGTAAAGGCACAACTGTTGCAGTGTTCATGCCGCAGGGTCATGCAAACAGGTCCGAGGTCGAAGCGGGAGGCGTGAAGAGCATTCTATTGATTGACGATAACGATGATTGGGCGAATCTCCTCATCGAAATGCTTAAGGAGACGAAGGTCAAGTTGACTCACTCCACGGACTTGAAAAAAATCCAAGCCGCCGACCTGATCCTTGTGGATGAAAACATCGCCTCTATTTCCTTGACCGATGTCCTGTTTGCCCTCTCCAAAGCCGGACTTGCCTCCAAGACAATTATCCTCACCTCTGCCATAAACCCTGAGCGTGTGTCGCAATACCTGCGCGACGGCATGAAGGATGTGACCGTCAAGCCATATTCGGCTGATGATTTGAGCGAGTTGTTGAAGTAAATATCATCTGACACGTTTCTCGATACGTGTCAGATGTGGAAAGTGATTATGAGACCACGCTGGAGAAAAGTTTTTCACGATCTATGGGACGGCAAGGCGCGCACCCTGCTGGTGGTATTTTCCAATGCGGTGGGCGTGTTTTCCATTGGAGTGATCTCGGGCGCGTATGTGATCATCTCCAACGACATGAGTGCTTCGTACGCTGCAAACAACCCTTCGAATATCGAACTGCGGACAGTGAACTTCGACGAGGATGTGCTGACGTCCATTCAAAATATGCACAGCGTCAAGGAAGCTGAAGGTAGACGCGTGTTCAACATCCGTGTACGGGTGGCTGGCACTCAAAAATGGACAACGCTCGATATGGTGGCGTTCGAAGATTTCGAAGCGAACAACATCAACCTGCTCGTTCCGCTTCAGGGAAAGCCTGCGCCTGCAAAACGTGAAGTACTCCTCGAACGCGACGCGCTCGCTCATTTGGACGCGCAGGTCGGGGATGTGCTCGAATTTCAATTGCAGGACGGATCCATCAAGACCATGCCTGTTATCGGCGTGGCCCAGGATACGGCTACCGGCGCGGATGATTTTCTGGCGTCGCCGTATGCCTATATCACCATGTCCACCCTTCAGTATCTCCGCCAGCCTGAGTTCTACAATCGGGCATATGTGACAGTGGCAAGCGGCGGCGATGATATTTACCACATCCGCGAGGTAGGTGCGGAATTGAAGGACAAGTTCGAGAAGAATGGTACGCGGGTAGTCCGTTCCCGCTTTTCAGAGACATCCAAGCATCCATTGGCAAACACCGTAAATGCGATCCTCGGCATTTTACTAGCGTTGGGAATCCTGATCGTCTTCCTCTCCAGTTCGTTGATCGCCAACACGTTGAGCGCGTTGTTGAATCAACATTTGCGTCATATCGGTGTCATCAAACTGGTCGGCGGGCAGAGACGCCAAGTCTTTGGCATGTATATCACACTCATCATGTCGTTTGCTCTGCTGGCATTGCTTATCGCCGTCCCGCTGGGTGGACAGGGCGCGTATGGACTGGCGGTGTTCATCGCCAGCGAGTTGAACTTCAACATTCTGGGGTATCGCATTGTCCCTGCGGCGTTCTTGATCCAGATTCTCGTTGGGCTGCTGATACCGCTTGTGGCGGGACTTGCGCCCGTTATCAACGGGTCGCGCATCACCGTCCTGCGCGCGCTCAGCGGGGATTTAGCGGGGAACGAGAGTCAGGCTCACCGTCAGCAACAGACGCGGGTGAACTGGTTCGATTGGATGCTGGTGAGCATTACGAAGATGCTGGCGGCGCGGGGGATTCATTTCCCGCGTCCCTTCATCATTTCGCTCCGAAATACGTTCCGGCGGCGCGGGCGGCTGGTGTTGACTCTCTTTACACTGACCATGGGCGGGGCGATCTTTATCGCCGTCTTCAATGTCCGAACGACGTTGCATGATTACATCGGTTCGATCGGAAAATATTTTGTTGCCGACGTTTCACTGGATTTCGACGAACCCTACCGGTTGAGCGAAATGCAAAAGACGGTCATGCAAGTGGATGGGGTGGTTGGCATGGAAGGCTGGCAGTTTGTCAGCGGCGAGTTATTGGACGGAGATGGCGATGTGCTGGAGAACATCAATATCTTTGGTCCGCCCGCCAACAGCGTGCTGATCGAGCCATTGCTCACAAAAGGACGCTGGATTCGCGCTGATGACATCCGTAAGCTGGCATTGAGTGAAGCCGTGTACGGTTATTTCCCTGATCTTCAACCCGGCGATACGGTCATGCTCAAAGTTGATGGGCGCGATGAAGTTTGGGAAGTGGTAGGTATCTTCAAGTTTGTTGACCGCGAAGGTGTTCTAGCATATGCGCCTTATGAATATATTGCTCAAATGAACAACCTGGCAAACCGGTCATATTCGTTCAGGCTCATCACAGAAAACCATCAGCGTTCCTATCAGGATGCGAAAGCGGAGGAGTTGGATAAAGTCCTGCGCGACAAGGGATATAAAGTTCGCGTGGCGGAAGCGGGGCGCGCCTCGTTGGATGTGGCGGTGGAGAGCCTCGATACGCTGGTGGTCTTCCTGCTCATCATGGCGATCCTGACAGCAATCGTCGGCGCGATGGGTTTAACCGGAACGATGGGCATGAACGTGCTGGAACGCACGCGCGAGATCGGCATCATGCGCGCCATCGGTGCGGACGACCGGGCCGTGATGCGGACGGTCATTGCCGAAGGACTGGTGATCGGCATGATCTCGTTCCTGCTTGCCATTGTGTTGTCCATTCCATTCACCTATTTGCTTTCCACCATCGTAAGTTTGGCAGTATTCGAAACCCCCATTGATGTCATCTTTACATTTCTCGGATATGCCATCTGGCTTGGCCTGGTGTTGTTGCTATCCGTATTCGGCTCGATCCTGCCCGCGCGTTCAGCGGCGCAGTTGACCATTCGTGAAGTGTTGGCGTATGAATAGCCGTCATTAAATAATAAAAGAAGGTTTCCATGAAGAAAAAGATATTGATTTCCTTGATAACCGCACTGGCATTGTTTTTTACAGCGTGCGGCGCACAGACTAATGAAACGCCTCAACCTCAGGCGGAAATTGTTCCTGCGGGTGAAGTGATCGCCGAGGGACGGCTTTTACCGATCCGCGCGACGAACCTGACCTTTCAAGCGCGCGGCGTGGTGGAGGAAGTGTTCGTAAAAGCGGGCGATGACGTCAGCGAGGGAGATGTTCTGGTCCGCCTCGCAAATGCGGGGGCGGCGGAGGCGCAGGTTCTCGTCGCGCAAAATGCCTATGATTTGCTGCTCCGCAATGAAAGCGGCGACCGCGCCCGTCTCTGGCAGGCGTACATGGACGCACAAGTTGTCCGCGCGGAAGCCGAAAAGGAATGGGAAGACCTGAATGTGGATTCCATCGAAGACCGCATCGAAGACCTCGAAGCGGATGTGGAGGACGCGCGGGAAGACCTGAAAGACGCGCAAGATGAATTTGAAAAATACAAGGACTTGGATGAAAACAATTCCCGCCGCAAGACCGCCGAGGATGATCTCGAGGCAGCGCAGGAGGATTTGAATCAGGCGATCCGAAGTCTCGAAGAGGAAATCCGCAAACGCGACGAAGTCAAAGCTGCGTACGACGCCGCCCTTGCCGCCGAAGCGGAAGCTAAATATCAATATGAGATCAGCCTCGACGGACCCAACGCCGACCAGCTCGCCCTTGCAATGGCGAATTTGGATGCGGCAAAGGACATGCTTGCAAACTACGTCATCACTGCCCCGTTCGATGGCACTGTCGCCGATGTAAACGTGAAGGTTGGCGAGCAGGTTGGCACAGAGACCCGCGCCGTGAGCGTTGCAGATTTCAGCACATGGACTGTCGAGACCACCGACGTCACCGAGCTTGAAGTTGTGGACTTGAGCGTCGGGCAGCAGGTGACCATCATTCCAGATGCCCTGACCGGGTTGGAATTGAACGGCGTTGTCACCGAGATCAGCAATGCCTTTACCCAGCAGGGCGGGGATATTCTCTATACCGTACGCATCCGCGTGAACGATTCCGAGCCCCGCTTGAAATGGGGCATGACCGTTGAAACAATATTTAGAACAATTGAGTGATTGAATTTGGCTCCAAATTATGCAATAATTTAATGGCTCCGATAAAGAGCTAAACCGGGGAAAACCCGGTGGCGCAAAGCCCTGAACCTAAAGCTGAACTGAGCCAGGGTTGCCGGGGCTGCCGATAAAAGCAAAACCGTTGAAAGACGGCGGCGCAAAGTCAGAGCGTCTAAAACCTCCTTGTTAGAAGGTCAGGACCGACCGACTGCCGAAAGGCAAAATCAGGGAAACCTGATGACGCAAAGTCATGGATCTAAAATCACCTTAAAGTGATCACGATTGCCAGACTGCCGAAGAGCAACCCCTTTACAGGGATGACTTACGCTGAGTCATCCCTGTTTGGTTTAATTTATTCTAATGAATGCAATCGATAGACTGGGAGCGCGAGGAGTAATGTACTCGTAAAGGGTATAATCCCGCCATGGTAAAAACTCGTCCACTCGACCCTGAATCCAAACCTGATGACCGCGTGGATAATGCCCTGCGTCCGCAAAAACTGGCAGATATCATCGGGCAGGATCAGGTTCGGGAGAACCTCTCCATTTTGATCGATGCGGCGAAACATCGCAGCGAAGCGCTGGATCACGTGCTGTTTTACGGTCCCCCCGGTTTGGGAAAAACCACCCTCGCGCATGTGGTCGCCAACGAAATGGGGGTCAATGTCAAGGTGACGGCGGGTCCCGCCATCGAGCGCGCGGGCGATCTGGCCGCCATCCTTACCAACCTCCGCGCGGGCGATGTGTTGTTTATTGACGAAATTCATCGTCTTGGACGCGCCGTCGAAGAAGTGCTGTATCCCGCGATGGAGGATTTTTCGCTGGATATTGTCATCGGCAAGGGACCCTCGGCTCGTTCCATCCGCCTGAAACTGCCCCGGTTTACTGTGGTCGGCGCCACGACCAGGCTTGCTCTCGTCACCGCGCCGCTACGCGCGCGTTTTGGCGCCGTCTATCGTTTGGATTATTACGACATCGAAGCAATGAAGCGGATCGTCACTAGGGCGTCGGAGTTGCTCAAGGTTTCGGCGGATGAATCAGGCATCGGCGAAGTGGCGAGGCGCGCACGTGGAACTCCGCGTATTGCATTGCGTCTCCTGCGCCGCGTCCGAGATTATGCGCAAGTCCGCGCGGACGGCGTCATCACACAAAAAGTGGCAAAAGAAGCGTTAGACTTGCTTCAAGTTGACCCGCTCGGCTTGGATGACGTGGATCGCCGCGTGCTTAAGACCATCATCGAAAAATACAGCGGCGGACCGGTAGGCTTGAACACTATTGCCGCATCCATCAGTGAAGAGCAGGATACGATCATGGATGTGGTCGAGCCGTATCTGTTGCAGCTTGGTTTTCTGGATCGAACTCCGCAGGGGCGCGTGGCGACTAAATATGCTTATGAGCATTTGGGTTACGAATATACGGAAGAGGGTCAGTCTAGATTATTGTGATGGGTGTAAAGATGAAGCGCATTAATCTCCTTGTACACTTGGTTGTTTTAACAGCATTTTCAATTTCTTCCTGCAATCTGCCAGTGGCAGATGAATCGCCCCCTGCGCCCGATTCAAACAGTCAACCTCCAACAGAATCATCGAATGATAAGCCGCAGCCGCAGGCAGAGCATCACATCGGCGTGCGCCAAGTGAGTGGCGTGGGGGAATTCTTCGACAAACAGACGAATGAAAAATTCATTCCGCGCGGCGCAAATTACGGCTTTGTGCCGCTGGGAGACGGTTATACCAATTTGGTTCTGAAAGTGGGAATCTATGATCCAGCGCGGACGCAAAATGATTTTGCCGAGCTTGCCAGACTGGGTTACAACACCGTCCGTGTGTTTCTCGATCATTGCAGCCAGGGTATGGGCTGCATCGGCGATGCGGATAACGTTGGCTTGAATCCCGAATATCTGGACAATATCGCAGACATGATGTCCGCCGGACGCGAGACGGGGATTTACATCCTGTTCACGTCCAATGATCTGCCGGATCAAGGCGGATATTCGGAGGAAGCCAATTTCGGTTCGGGTGGGAAATTTGCCGGTTATCGCAATTCGTATTATCTTCGACCGAATGCAGTGACTGCCACGCGACGCTATTGGCGCGATCTGTTGACCGGACTTGCAGAACGCAATGCGGCGTTCGATGCGGTCTTGGGCTGGCAGCTTCTCAACGAGCAATGGATGTTCATTGACCAGCCGCCTCTTTCTCTGACGAGCGGCATGGTCGAGACAACAACCGGCTCCTACGATATGAGCGATCCGGAACAAAAGAAGCAAATGGTCAGCGACGGACTTGTCTATTACATCGCGCAAATGAAGGAAGAGATTTTGATCCACGACCCGACAGCGCTGGTGACGATGGGTTTCTTTGTTCCGGAAATTGTCGCACCGGGATGGTACGTGGAAACCGCCTCCCTCCTCCAGAAATCTGATCTTGATTTCTTCGATTTTCACGCCTACCCGGGCGGACCGAGTTTTCAAGACCATGCCGAGCACTTTGGCATGATTGGATATGATGCCAAGCCGATCGTGTTGGGAGAGTATGGCGCGTTTCGTCACATTTATCCGGAGATCGATTCTGCTGCGCGTGTCATCAGCAAATGGGCGGCTGAGTCCTGTGACTATGGCTTCGACGGATGGCTGTATTGGACCTATTATCCCTCCGATGCCCGCGCTGGCGACCGTACCTGGGGGCTGACGGATGAAGATGATTACATGTTGAATCTCTTCGCGCCCGTGAATCAGCCAGACCCTTGCGTGGAAGTTGAGATTCCCAACGACAATCTGGCGTATGAGAAGCCTGTCACTGCTTCGCGCAGCCTTCCGGGGGAGCCCCCCGAAAACGCTGTGGACGACAATGCAGGCACGCAATGGGGCGCAGGCGACGGTCCTGTACAATGGATCCAAGTGGATTTGCAGGGAAATTACCGAGTCACAGAAGTTCGTTTGCTCGTGGCGCAATATCCGGCAGGGAACACCGTTCATCGCATGCAAGTCCGCGTTTCAGGCAGTGATGCCTTTGTGACAGTCCACGAGTTCAGCGGCTCGACAAACGATAACAACTGGCTGGTTTTTGAGCCCGATGCGCCTCTCGACAATGTGATCCAAATCCGCGTGCAGACAATTGCCAGCCCATCCTGGGTGGCGTGGAAGGAGATCCAGGTTTTTGGAAAAGCGCAAACTCCATAGTCCTGAATGATCGCATGGAAAATATCGCCCGTTATCTCATGCTTGGCGGAATCGCCCTCTTTCTGATTGGCGGCGGAGTATATCTTGCCGCGAAATACGGGTTCCCTCTGGGGCGTTTACCCGGAGATATTCGTATCGAACGGGAGAATGGATCATTCTATTTCCCGGTCACGAGTTCGATATTGGTTTCGATTCTCCTGACAATTTTCATTAACATCATCTCACGCTTTCTGTAAAAGTAAATGAAAACTTCTGACTTCGACTACCATCTCCCAGAATCTTCCATCGCCCAAACACCTATCGAGCCGCGTGATTCATCGCGTTTGCTCGTTCTTCATCGCCATACAGGAAAATTGGAGCACAAAACCTTTCGCGATATCAAATCCTATCTCAGACCGGGGGATTTGCTCGTTCTGAATCAGACGCGTGTCATTCCGGCTCGCATCTTTGCCAAAAAAGAGACAGGCGGTAAGGCGGAGATTCTCCTGCTTCGCCGCCATGACCGCGAAGTGTTGATGTGGGAAGCGCTTGTCGGCGGGAAAGGTCTGCGTGTAGGCAAGCGGATATTTATCGAGATGGCCGATGGCGTGGACTCTAAAGTTAAAGCCGAGATCGTGGAAATTTTAAACGGCTCAGAGCGGTTGATAAAATTCTCCGAACCCATCGAGCCATACTTCCCAAAAATCGGACACGTCCCATTACCGCCTTACATTCACGAGAAATTGAGCGACCCCGAACGCTATCAGACGGTCTTTGCAAAAGAATTGGGTTCTGCCGCCGCACCTACAGCTGGATTGCACTTCACGCCTTTATTGTTGGACGAGATTCAGGCAATGGGCGTAAAAACCGCCTATGTGACCTTGCATGTCGGGTTGGATACATTTGCGCCAGTCAATGAAGAAAACCCGGAAGAGCATAAAATCCATTCTGAGTGGTGTCATCTCCCGCCAGAAACAGCAGATGCAATTAATGATACGAAGCGCAATGGCGGAAGAGTCATCGCGGTTGGGACGACCTCCGTGCGGACGTTGGAAAGCGCGGCAATCGAAAATCGTAAATCGAAAATTAGAAATAGCGATTACTGTCCACTGGTCGCTCCCATCACTGGTCCCACTTCTCTTTTCATCCTCCCCGGATACCAATTCAAAGTTGTGGATGCCATGGTCACGAATTTCCACCTGCCGAAATCCACCCTGATCATGCTGGTCAGCGCTTTTGCGGGGCAGGAGAGGATTTTGCAGACCTACGAAACCGCCGTCAAGGGAGGCTATCGTTTTTATTCTTTCGGGGATGCGATGTTTATTGTTTGAAGGTTAAAAACCTCTAACGTTCCAACTTTCGGACCTTCAAACATGCTACCATATCTCCATGCAACCTCAACTTGAAAAATTAACCAAAGAAATCATCGCCTGCCGCAAATGTCCGCGCTTGGTGGAATGGCGTGAGGAAGTGGCGTGGGTCAAACGCAAAGCATACAAGGACCATGAGTATTGGGGCAAACCTGTGCCGGGATTTGGTGACCCAAATGCGCGTGTCCTCGTGGTGGGGTTGGCTCCCGGCGCGCACGGCTCGAACCGCACAGGACGCCAGTTCACGGGCGATGCTTCGGGGGGCTTTTTATTTCCGGCGTTGTACAAGGCTGGGTTTGCGAATCAGGCGTTGGCGGAGTCGCGAGGCGATGGTCTCGTCTTGAGAGACATGTACATCACCGCATCGGGGCGTTGCGTCCCGCCGGATAATAAGCCGACCACGCAGGAATTGGATAACTGCCAGCCGTTCCTGGAGCGGGAGATACAAATCATTCAACCAAAAGTGATCGTGTGTTTGGGTAAGATTGCTTTTGATCGTATCCTCAAAATATTTGCTCTTCGCGGTTTGAATTTTACTCACGGTGCAGCATATCAGGTGCAGAACGGCATTCAGATCCTTTGCTCATATCATCCCAGCCAGCAGAATACATCCACTGGAAAACTCACCGAAAAGATGTTCGACGCCATTTGGGCGAAGGCTAAAAAACTAACAGATAGGAAATGACGTTTGAAGAAGATAAACTGGCGATTGACGACAGCGATCCTGCTGGTCGTGCTGCTTTTTGCTGCAACTGCGTTTGTATTCTGGGCAGGTAATGCTGCTCCTGCTACGGATGCTGCGCTTCAGGACATGTCCTCTGACTCGCAGGTGTATGTAAGCGCGGAGAATGGTTGGGTTGTTTTTCATCCCGCCGATGATCTTCGTCCCGACACAGGTTTCATCTTTTACCCCGGCGGGCGCGTGGATTTTCGCGCCTACGCGCCAGTGATGAAATTGATCGCGGACCAGGATTATTTTGTCGTCCTTTTGCCGGCCCCATTGAATCTGGCGTTCTTTGATGTGAATGCTGCGGTGCGCGTGCAGGCAGAGTATCCCGAAATTAAAAACTGGTTTGTGGGCGGGCATTCGCTTGGCGGCGTGGCTGCCTCATTGTATGCGGCGAATCACCTTGAATTAAAAGGTGTGGTGTTGTGGGCGTCTTATCCTGCTGATGAAGCGCTCAGGGAAAAAAATATTTCTGTGCTTTCCATCTATGGGACAAACGACGGCTTGGCAGGCCCGGATCGTATTGATGCATCACGCGCCCTGCTTCCTGAGGATGCGAAATTCGTTGCCATTGAAGGGGGGAACCATGCGCAGTTCGCCTCCTACGGACCTCAAACCGGCGACAACGATCCGGACATTTCCGCCCCCGATCAATGGACTCAAACCGCAAATGCCACCGTCGAATTCTTCGGGGAAACATTACGCTGATTTATGAAACCTTGGAAAAGGATCGTCATTATTTCCCTGATATTTGCCTGCGCCACGATATCTCTTGGACCATTTGCCATCCCCATCCCTGAATTGGATGGACTCGCAACTGAACACGAATTTGCGGATGTAGACAGCAAATTCATCGATATCTACGGCTTGGAAATCCACTATAAGGAAGCCGGTAGCGGCGAGACGAACTTCATTCTTCTTCATCCATTTGGCGGCAGCACGTATTCCTGGCGCGAGGTCATGGACGATTTTGCTGCCCATGGTCGAGTTATTGCCTATGATCGTCCCGCCTTCGGTTTGACGGAACGTCCCATGCCGGAAGAATGGGATGAAAATCCTTATGGCGTGAAAGCCAACATCGAACTCCTCCGCGGCTTGATGAATGAACTCGGCATGGAAAAAGCAGTTCTTGTCGGCAACTCGGCAGGCGGGGGAGTTGCGGTTGCGTTTGCCTTGGAATATCCGGAACAGGTAGAAACGCTCATCCTGGTCGACCCGGGCGTAGGCGGCGGGCGCGGACCCCAATTCCCGGCATGGGCATTGCCCTTCATGTGGACACCGCAAATGCGGCATCTCGGTCCGTTGATGATGCGCGAATATCAGGAGAGACTCCCAAATACGATTGAGCGGGAGTGGTATGATCAAACCAAACTGACTGATGAGATTGTGCAGGAGCACTTACGGCTGCTGAAGATCAGGAATTGGGATCGCGCGTTATATGACCTGACCTTCGCCCCAGCCTATCCCGAACTTCGTCCGCTTCTGCCGCAGTTGAGGGTTCCCACGTTCATCATCGCCGGGCAGGAGGATCGTTTGATCCGCTCATGGTATTTCGAGGCGGTTGCATCTGAAATACCGAATGCCCTGCTCACATTCATTCCGCAATGCGGACACGTGCCGCAGGAGGAATGCCCAGAAGAATTTATGGATGCGGTGTTCAGCCGCTTGGAAAATCGATGAAACCCCAGTTGATCACCCCGGGCGAATTTGCGCCTGATTTTGAACTCAACGATATAAAAGGCAACCCTGTTCGTCTTTCAAGTTTCTCTGGAAGCAGGATCATCGTACTTGCATTTTTACGAGGCTTTCTGTGACCGTTTTGCCGCGCGCAGTTGGCGCGCATGCGCGATCATTACAACGATTTCACAAGCTGCGGTGTGGAGATATTGGCTATTGGTCCTGATACGGTGGATAGCTTTAAAGGCTATTGGGCCAGGGAATCCATTCCTTATATCGGTCTGCCCGATCCAGCCCATGCCGTGGCGCGTTTATATCGTCAGGAAGTAAACATTTTCAAACTAGGTCGCATGCCCCTCAATTGCATTGTGGATAAGGAAGGACGTATCCGCTATGTGCATTACGGCGCATCCATGTCCGACATTCCCGATAACGAAACTTTCCTTAGAGTAATAGACGAACTCAACAAATCATCTGGATAGAATGAAATTAGGACATATTGCCTTTTTAGGATCGGGCGAGACATCCCTTGCAGGCGGACGAATCTTCGAAACACTTGCCCGCCTCCTTCCAGAACCATTACGGATCGCCATCCTCGAAACGCCGGCAGGCTTTGAGTTAAATGCTTCTCTTGTCGCAGGACGTGTGGGTGATTTCCTTCAGACCCGGTTGCAAAATTACAAACCAAAGATTGACCTGATCCCCGCGCGCAAACAAGGGACGGAATTCAGCCCGGACAATCTCGAAATCCTCGAACCATTGTTACAGGCCAACATGATCTTCATGGGACCCGGCAGCCCCAGCTACCTTGCGCGTCAACTGCGCGGTACTCTCGCTTGGGACATTATCCGCGCGCGGCATAGGATGGGCGCCACGCTGGTCTTTGCTTCTGCGGCTACCATTTCCATTGGTCAGTGGGTGCTGCCCGTCTATGAAATCTACAAAGTGGGTGAGGACGTACATGTCCAGGACGGACTTGGCCTCTTCGCGGATTTTGGAATGCATGTCTCCTTCGTCCCGCACTGGAATAATGCCGAAGGCGGTGTTGATTTGGATACCAGCCGTTGTTTTGTGGGTATGGAACGTTTTGAGCAGTGGCGCGTTATGACGCCGCCTGAAAACATCATCGTCGGGCTGGATGAACATTCCGGCATCATCATGGATTGTGAAAACAACATCTGCAACGTGCATGGCGTCAGTTCGGTTTCTGTTCTGAAAAGAGACAGCGCAGAGATGCATTCCTCCGGCTCCAGTTTTTCCCTAAGCGAACTGGGAGATTGCACACCTCCCAGCCCGATTCAAAAGGGAATCCGCCCGGAGATCTGGCAAATGGTGCTTGATGCTCAGAATATAGAGGAGGAAAAGCCGTCTGCTGAAGTTCTGGAATTGCTCGACCAGAGGAAACAAGCGCGTGCCCGCAAGGACTTCCCCGAATCAGACCGGCTGCGTGACGCGATCTTGGCGCTTGGTTGGAAAGTAATAGATACAAAGGATGGACAGCAACTGGAGAAATAAGCCCCGCTGAAAGCGGGGCTTATTTCTCGCCTGAGAAAATGCGATACAATAACCGCGTATAATTTCACAAGGAGAATTCCATGCGCGCGGTGGATATCATCATTAAAAAACGCGACAATCAGAAATTGACCGCCGAAGAGATCGAATTCTTTATAAGCGGTTTTACCAATGGGGATATTCCAGATTATCAAGCTTCGGCATTTGCAATGGCAGTACTCCTTAACGGTATGACCTCCTTCGAGACTGCCGACCTTACCCTTGCAATGGCGAAATCAGGGCAGGTGCTCGATCTTTCGAAGATCGTGGATATTGCCGTGGACAAACATTCCTCGGGCGGTGTGGGAGATAAGACCAGCATCGCCGTCATGCCAATGGTGGCGGCATGCGGGCTCCCCGTCGGCAAAATGTCCGGGCGCGGGCTGGGTTTCAGCGGCGGCACGCTTGATAAGTTGGAGTCGATCCCAGGTTATCGATGCGACCTCACCACCGATGAGTTCAAAAAACAATTGAAGGAAAAGGGCATCGTCCTCACAGGTCAATCTCTCGACCTTGCGCCTGCTGACGGAAAAATGTACGCGCTTCGCGACGTGACCGGAACTGTTCCATCCATGCCGTTGATTGCATCCTCCATCATGTCCAAGAAGATCGCCGCGGGAGCGCAAGCCATTGTGTTGGATGTGAAAACAGGGCTTGGCGCCTTTATGCAGACCCTGGAGGAAGCCCGCGAACTCGCCCAATTGATGGTGGATATTGGCAGGCTGGCAGGGCGCAAGACCGTTGCCCTGCTCTCGGATATGAATCAACCGCTGGGTGCGGCAGTCGGAAATGCGCTCGAAGTGATCGAAGCCATCGAAACCCTGCGCGGCGAAGGGCCTGCCGATTTCCGCGAGCATTGTCTGCATGTAGCCGCGCACGTGCTGCTCCTTGGTCAGCGTGCAAAAAGCTTGAACGAAGCCCGCGCCATGGCGGAAAAATCGATTGAAGACGGGAGTGCGCTGGAAAAATTGCGCGTGCTGGTCACGGCACAAGGCGGCGACGCTTCCTATGTGGACGACATCTCGAAATTCGAGCAGGCAAAATACACGGAGGAGATCAAGGCTCCTCGAAGCGGATTCATTTCACAGGTCCATGCGCGAAGCGTGGGCGAGGCGGCAGTGGCGCTTGGTGCGGGGCGCGCCAAAAAAGGCGACCCCATTGACCATGCGGTCGGATTTATCATCCATAAAAAGGTCGGCGATAAGGTTCGGGAGGGCGAGCCATTGGTCGAAGTCCACGCGAACGATCAGGCGAAATTGGCAGAGGCGCGGCAGGCGGTGGCTTCTGCCTTCCAATTTAGCGATGAATCTGTACCACCTTTGCCGCTGTTTTACGAGTAAAATAGCGTATAGTCTTGCGAATTTTTTAAGAATCGGGCATACTTAATCGACAGGAACAGGTAATGGCTAAAGTCTCTCTGCGAATTTACAATCGCGAAATCGAGCGTCTCATCGAACAGGGGAATACAGATGAGGCAATTGCCCATTGCCGCCACATCCTGAGTACCTATCCCAAACATCTCGAAACCTATCGCCTGCTTGGAAAAGCCTACTTGGAATCCCGCCGGTATGACGAGGCAATCGATATTTTCGGACGTCTGCTGATGGCGGTCCCCGATGATTTCGTGGCGCATGTCGGTTTGAGCATCATCCGCGATGAGGAAAATAAACTGGATGACGCCATTTGGCACATGGAGCGGGCATTCGAGTCGCAGCCCTCGAACCCTGCCATTCAAGGCGAGTTGCAGCGCTTGTACGGCAGGCGCGATGGAATGGAACCGCCAAAGATCCGCATGACACGCGGCGCACTGGCGCGCATCTATATGCAGGGCGAGTTATATCCGCAAGCCGTTTCCGAGATTCGCGCAGTGTTAAGCCAGGACCCGCAGCGCGCTGATATGCAAGTCTTGTTGGCGCTTTCTTATTTCAAAAGCGGTCAAAAATCGGACTCTTCCGATCTTTGCAATCAGCTACTGGCGCGGTATCCCTACTGCTTCGATGCCAACCGCATCATGGTCGAGTTAATTCCCGCCACGGCAGGTAACACTGAAAGCACGCAGGTCTATCGCATGCGGGTCGGCGAACTAGACCCGTATGCTTCTTTTTCCAAAGGCTCTATTTTTCAATCGAATGAAGTCCCGGATGCTTCGATCAGTTTGGACAAGCTTGAATATACTGGCGAAGAAGTTTCCATGGGGCAGGAATGGGGCTCTTCGCTTGGCATTGGATTGGGCGCATCATCGGTGCCCTCCCTCGCTTCATCTGTGGATGAGCAGCCCGACTGGTTGAAGATGGGAATGGACTCGGATGAAACGCCTCAAGACTCATCCCTGCCTGCTTCTGGTTCTGGAACTGGAGAAGAAATCCCTGACTTTCTTCGCGCCGCCGGATGGAATGAAGCTCAAGGCCCCGAACAACCCGCCTCCATCTTTGACGAAGAAACCGCGGGCGACGATCTCGTCCCCGCCGATCTTCCGGATTGGCTTAAAGCACAGGCTCCTGCAACACCTGAAACCCCTGTACAAGATACTGCTCCTTCCATCGAAACTCCTGATTGGCTTGAGGGGCTTGGAAAACCCGGAGCAGCAGGTGATATGGGCGGCGCAGAGGAAACGACAGAATCAAGCGATGCCCCTGATTGGTTGAAGGGACTGGGCAAACCTGAAGAGACTCCTCAAAGCATGGAGGAACCAGCCCAGCCCGCGGACATCCCAGACTGGTTGAAAGGCGCGGAACCTCAAAGTGAACCTTCCGCATCAGCGGAAAGTCTTGGATCCTCTGCACAGGAACAAGATGATGCAGTCGCGTGGCTTGAATCCCTTGCCGCCAAGCATGGCGCGAAACCCGAAGAACTCGTCACCGACCCGAACAAACGCAGTGAAACCCCGCCCGATTGGGTGTCGCAAGCCCAGGGACTCGGTCAGCAAACTCCGTTCGCCCAACCCAATATGCAGGACCTTGGCTCTTCCGCACAGGAACAAGATGACGCCGTTGCCTGGCTTGAATCTCTTGCCGCCAAGCATGGCGCGAAACCCGAAGAACTTGTCACTGATCCCAGTAAACGAAGCGAAACCCCGCCCGATTGGGTGAAACAGGCCCAATCGGCAGGCGAGGCGCAGCCTTCCGCTGGAAAGAAAGAAGAACCTTCAACCGACTGGGTCGAAGGCGCGCAAAACATCGGTGAACAATTCTTCGCCGAATTCGAAGGCACATCCGCTTCCTCAACCGACGAAACCGGCATGTGGCTGCGCGATCTGGAATCAAAGGAAAAGCAGGGACAGGCTGAAGCAGCGCCTTCTGAAACCGAAGGTCTGCCCGATTGGATGACTCTGACCGAAGAGGAGCAGAAACTCGAACGCAGTGAAATCCCTGAATGGCTGAGTGATGCTCAACCTTCTGCCAAACCGCAGGAGGAAACCCTGCAACCACCCGACCTGCCCAATTGGCTGGGTGGCATGGAACGGGAAACCACGAAGGAGATTCCCGCAGAGGAATCTTTGGGCGGGCACGACCTTTCTGATTGGCTCAGCAGTCTGGATGATGAAACTGCGACCGGTCCTGAAACGTCCACCCCCCCTGCGAAAGCAGACCGGCCCGGCTGGCTGACCGAAGTGGAATTGGAAAATACTGATTCAGAAAAGACGCCTGTCGCCTCCACCCCAACCGAGGAGCCTGCTCCTGTTACCCTGAATGTTGACCTGCCCGAATGGCTGCAAGGCGTGGACGAAGATTCCAATGAAAAGACAGGTGACGACATGCCGCCCTGGCTGCACCGTGAACAATGGGAAACAGATGCTGAAGCAGAAGCATCCCCCAAGCCCACTGCGCCGTCTGACTGGCATCCTGTTGTGGAAAAAACTGAAAAAGCCGGAAAGACTCAAACACAAGAAGCGTCGTTTATGAAAACCCCGCCATCACCCGAACCTGTGGAAAAGCCAGCCGCTGAAAAGAAAAAGGCGTCTGCCAAACCAGCGCGTCCGCGTAAAAATGGAGAGCAGACCATCTCCGGCATGCTGGGTCAGGCTGAGGCGGAGTTGGATCGAGGCGATATTCCGGCGGCTTTGCTGCATTACGGAAAGCTCATCAAAAAGGGCAAACATCTCGAAGAGACCATCCGCGATTTGACGGATTCGTTGTATCGCTATCCTGTCGAGGTCAGCATTTGGCAGACTCTGGGTGACGCGTACATGCGCGCCAACCGTTTGAAGGAAGCCCTCGATGCCTACAACAAGGCGGAGGAATTAATTCGCTAAACAGACCTGACAGGTACGAAAGACCTGTCAGGTTTTGTATTAATTTTGTTTTGGAGGAACTCTGTGGAAAGAACGCTCGTACTTGTAAAACCCGACGGTGTGCAGCGCGGGTTGATCGGTGAAGTGATCGCCCGCTTCGAACGCCGCGGATTGCGTCTTGTCGGCGCGAAATTTATTCAGGTCAGCCAGCAGTTGGCAGAAACGCATTATGCAGAACACAAAGGCAAACCTTTTTATGATGGATTGATCTCGTATATTACATCGGCGCCAGTGATGGCAATGGTATGGGAAGGTCCCCGGGCCGTTGAAGCTGTCCGCCAGACGGTTGGCTCGACGAAACCCGTCGAATCCGCGCCCGGCACCATCCGCCATGACTTTGCCCTCGAAGTTGGGCGCAATCTCATCCACGCTTCGGATAAGGTCGAAACCGGAGAGCGGGAAGTGGCGCTCTGGTTCAAAGCGGAAGAACTTGTGGATTGGACCCGCGCAGTGGATGCCTGGGTGTTCGAAAAGTAGAAATTTTCAATTCGAATACGAAAAAACCGCAGATTTTGTTCTGCGGTTTTTTCGTTGACGTAAAGTGGATTAATAAACATGCCTTTTGTCAGTTTTGATGAAAACGGTAAAAGTTATATAATGATTTTGTGAAAAGTATGTTTTGGTATTAATTAAGGAGACAATATGAATAGACCCCGATGGTTCACGATATTGCTTGTTCTTGTACTCGCGGCGCTTGCCTGTTCCATTCCCGTCACGACGAATGGCGGCGACACCGATATCGAAGAAACACGGGTGGCTCTGGCTGTTCAGCAGACCGGTTTGGCGGTCCAACAAATGACCATGTCCGCACCGACCCAGCCTCCGCCAGCCGAAACCTATACTCCGTACCCGACGTATACGCTGCCTCCACCCAGCGAAGAGGAAACCGAAGCGCCCACTTCCGCGCCGGTGGATGTGAAGGCGTTGATAAAAGCTTCCAATATCCTTATCTACGAGGATATTGTGGGAAACCCGGATTTAGTTCCATTGGTGACAAATACCATCAATTCAATGGGATTTTCCGGCGGCAAGATCATGAATGCCGGAGATGGATTGGGACGTTTCAAAGAATATGCCAACACCGCAACCAAATGGGATCTGATGATCGTAGCGGCTGAAGAACGCAGGTCATTCAGCGGAGAGATGTTCGAGGTCATGTACGACCACATCAACAATGGCGGCGCTGTGATCATCGAAGTCTGGTATTTGGACGATGTTGCAAGCGGCAAAGTGGCCCCGATCCTAAGCAAGTGCGGGGTCAGTTTTGCACGCGATTGGTGGCGCGATAATAAATATGACCCATTCAACTATTCGATCTACTGGCTGGATAAATTCCACCCGCTCTTGTCGACGCCAAATACGGTGACAGCGCCTTCGTATCCATACCCAGAATGGTTTGGTGACGCAGGGGACCTGATCAAATTAGGGTCGGGCGGAGATGCAGTTTTGGTTGGTGGTCTGTTCCCCAACCGCACATCCGATTATGGAGTACTCGCCTCTTGCATGGAGGGACGCATGGTCATTCAGACTTTTTCGACACACGATTACAAACTGGAAATCATGAGACCCCTATGGGAAAATTACATCACCTATACACTTACGAAACACTATGAATATGTCCCATGACGAGTAGCTAATAATATAATACAAACATCCCGCAAGGATCATCCTTGCGGGATGTTTTCTTCTACTGTAATTTCAAGAGGACTTTTCCATCTTCCCACAATTCTTCGATCTGATAATATTCGCGTTGATCGGGGGAGAAGAGATGGATGACAACATCTCCATAATCCACGACCACCCAGCCATCGCGTGAATTGCCCTGTTTCTTTCCTTTTTTACGGTACTTCTTACGGATGTCATCCATGGCCGCATTGGCGAGCGCGTCTATCATGCGATCGCTGGTGCCGGTGCAGATGACGAAATAATCAGTGAATGAGACAATTTCTTTCAAATCCAGCAGGATGATGTTCTCCCCTTTTTTATCTTCCAGGGAGTTTACAATTTCACGGGCAAGTTCGAGTGTATTCAGAGGTCACCTCATGGAGCTAAATCATCGGATAAAGGGGCGGAAAACAGCTTTGTGTACACCGACCCATTCGAGTGCAGATCGCTTTTATACAAATGGATTGCGTCGATCTTTGCGGAGCCGATATTGCCGACTTGAATGCTGTTCAGCACGGCGCCAACCGTTTGCAGGGTTGCCGGATTAATATTCTGACGGACTCGTCCAAGCGTAAGATGCGGGGAAAACGGGCGTTCCTCTTTTTCATACCCAAGGCGGGCTGTGCCTGTTTCCACGGCTCTTTGCAGGGAGTTCAGACCGGCTGGAGCATGGATTCCAGCCCAAATCACGCGGGGCCGCTTCAAATTTGGGAAGGAGCCGATGCCGCCGATTTGCAGGTCGAACTGCGGATGTGAGTCTGCAGTTTGGGCGAGCAACTGCTTCAGGAAGTCCAGGTGTGAGGCGGCGGTATTTCCAAGGAACTTCAAGGTCAGATGCATGTTTTTTGGTGGAACCCAGCGGATGGAATCATCCCCCAGTGCTTGACGCAGGCGGACTGTTTGCTTTTCGATTGATTGCAGGAGAGAATCGGGCAGGTCAATGGCGATAAAGGCGCGCAGTTGATTCATGCAGGATGATGATTATCGAATACTTTTTCCACAGCTTGTTTCAGATCGAGGAAGCCGACGGGTTTGGTCAGGTAGATGGACGCGCCTGCTTCGATACCAGTTTTGATGTCGCCCGGCATGCTTTTCGCCGAGACGACGATGACTGGGATTTCATTGAGTTCGGGTTCGCGGCGGATGTATCGCAAGACCTCGAGTCCCGAAATGTCGGGCATCATGATGTCGAGAAGGATGAGGTCAGGTTTTTCCTGGGATATGATCGGGATGGCAGGGGCACTCGAAAACATTTTTATGACACGGAAACCGTTTACCCGCATCATTTCCGCAAATAGTTCGGCGGCATCCGGTTCATCTTCGATGATCATGACTGTTTTTTGAATGGACGTCATGCTGGTTCCTTTGGGCTAAAAATAGCATAAAGCAGATGAAATGACAAGGGGTTGTATTTCGTAAGAATCCTTTATGCTTGACAGTCTAAGCAGTGAATTATCCGGAGGAACCATGACAGAATTGGATGCTTTTCGGGCAGAGAAGGACGGCTTTTTCAGCAGTCATCCCCAAAGCCCGCTCACTCGTGAACAAAGAAAAAATTTCAAAGGTTTGAGTTATTTTCCCGAAAACGACGACTTGCGATTCGAAGTGAAGGCGGATGAATTTCCTGTGAAGGAAAAATTCGAAATGCAAACGTCCACTGGAGATGTGCAGATTTATGAACGATTCGGCTCATTTGAATTTGCAGTGGACGGCGAACAGGCGAAATTGACGATCTATAGCAACGCGAATGGTTATTTCCTGCCCTTCGTGGATTCAATGGCTGGCAAAGAGACATATCCTGCGGGGCGCTATCTGGAACCAGAACCTTTGCCCGGCGGGCGCTTCTTTATTGACTTCAACCTGTCCTACAACCCATACTGCGCCTACAACGAGATGTGGTCCTGCCCTATTACCCCGCCGGAGAATCGCCTTAAAGTACCGATTCGTGCAGGGGAGAAGTTATTTCACGGGTGATATAAAAAAAGTGGCGGGCAAATCGCCCGTCACTTTTTATTCTCCCTTTGTATTTTCCACCACAGCCAGAAGCGCTTCGTATTCTTCACAGCATTCGGGACACATATCCAAGTGTTCGCGGATGAGCGGAGTGATCTTGGCTGCCTCGTGGGTTTGAACTTCCTTTTCGACGAATTCGTCGAGGCGGGCGTGTATTTCGCTGCAGGATAATTCTTCAGCTCGCGCCTGTTCCAATATGTTCAGAAACTTAAGGACAACATCGTCGGTCATTTCCGGCTGAGGGTTGAGTTTGTTTCTAATGCGGTGGATAAAGTGTTTGATGTTCATTCTACTCGTTGAGACGATTAATAAAATATTAATCTTACTTTTGCTCGAAGGCGGTTAGTAGATCCTGCGGAGTTAGATCTTCCACAGCAAGGCGTTTTTTCAGCCTCAGGCGGGCATCGTGCAGGAGTTTGTAGAGGGCGTTTCGGTTGGTTTTCATACGTTTGGCGGCTTCTTCCATGGGGACATCCTGCAAGCCGAGCATGACGAGCGCTTCGCGCTGTTTGGGCGTGAGTTCCTCTTCAAGAATCCTGCGGACGCGATCCAGCATGTCCCTGCGTTCTGCCGCAGTTTCGGGAGAGGCTTGGGAGTCAGCAAGCAGGCCCGAGGGAGGTGGAGCGTCTTCGTTTTCGGTCAATTCCTCGAGCGATGCGTCACGCCAGCGTTTGCGGCGCAGTTCGGTCAGCGCGATCCGGATGGCGATCTTGTGAACCCAGGTGGTGAAGAGACTGCGTCCTTCGAATGTGTCCAGTTGATCGAGCACGCGCAGAAGGGTTTCCTGAGTCACTTCTTCGACAAGCGGTTGGAAGAGCGGGTCGTCGGAAGAGAGCCAGCGCGAAAGGGCATAGGGTAAACCCTTTTGTACGATCTCGCGCAGATCGCTCAATGCTTCATCGTGGGGCGAACCTGGGCTTCGCAAATCTGCGAGCCAGACTTCATTTGTTCGGGTTGTCATATTGGCTCATTATAAGATAAAACCGCCCTGCGGCAGGTTTATTCGAGAATTTGAGATGTATTGATAGACATCTTTTTGGAACAAAAAACCACCCGATGGTGGATTTTTTGTCGGCGCATGAACCTTGTATCATCCCTGTAGGAAGGACCCCCCGAAATTTGTGGGCGCACAGGGACTCGAACCCCGGACCTCTACTGTGTGATAGTAGCGCTCTAACCAACTGAGCCATGCGCCCTTTAAGCGAACGGGATTATAGTATAGCCTTCCCGCTTTTGCAAGGATTAGGGCGGCGGCAAATAATCCCAAGGGTTGACCTTCGCGCCAGCCATCAACTCGAAATGCAGGTGGGCGCCCGACGACCGTCCCGTGGAGCCGATTGCACCAATGACATCGCCCTGTCCAACGCTTTGACCGCATCCCACGTTGAGCGCGCTCAGATGGGCATACAGCGTTTGAAAACCGTTTCCATGATCCACCATGATCATGTTGCCGTAGCCGTAGTCATTCCAACCGGCATAGACGATCACTCCCGCATCGGAGGCGTAGACGGCTTCTCCTGTATTTCCGGCAAAGTCAACGCCCAGGTGATTGGTTTTTGTCGAAAAATCGAAACCAGAAAGATAATGCTTGTTTGTCGGGTAGATAAAATAACCGTATCCTACTGCGCCGCCGCTGACCGGTTCGCAGGCGCCCGCTCCAAGGACGCGCGCAGAGGCGGGGTTTTCGCGGGTCACGCCCAATGGGGCGCTCCAGCTCACGAACTCACGCTTCCCACCGGGGATGATCAGCCATGTGCCTGGTTTGATGTTCGCGTTGTTATAATCGCCGATTGTGTTCGGGTCAAGATGATTGCCGGGGAATTCGATGATATCTGCAGGAGTCACACCGTAAAAATCTGCCCAACTTCCAAAGGTAATCCCGCCAAGCCATTCCCAATATACTCCGTCCACCGGCAGAATGTTCAATTCCTGCCCGGGTTTCAGCGAGTGTGGGTCATCCAAAAGCAGGTTGTAATTTCCCCATAGGATGGTTTGCGGTTCAAGCCCAAACTTCTCCGCGATGCCAAAAACCGTATCGCCATCCTGCACGGTATACATGGTGATTTCCTGACGCGGGCGGCTTGGCACATTTGTATGGATTTGCGCAGAGCGGGAGATTCCTTCCATCACGGGAATGTCTGCCGCAGGAGCAGAGTCGATACCTGCAGCAGCGGTCGCAGCGGGACCTGGAACCTGCTCATCAGCCCGAACCTGATTTTGCCCCCGTTGATTAAATGCCTGCACCAAAACAATAACCGCTGCAATGGAAAGCACTGAAAGAACGTTCGTGCCGATTCGCATGAGGGGTTCCCCCAGACCGATTCCCACCAGATTATTCATCCAATGTGACAATAACCCGGGTTGATTGATCGGCTGATCGGATGTTTGTTCACGCCCTTTCGTTTTCCCCGCTTCGGCGGGGGCATCTTCCTTGAAATCGTTTTGCATGGGATTCATCATAACATGGGCAAAAAATCAGCGTCAAGTTGGGCGGTTAAACGCTTAGTCTGGCTTAATCCGAAGTTTTTTCTTTTTTCATGAAGATCAGCCGAATCAAAGCCACTCCGGCCAGGCAGACGACTCCGCCCAGAACGATGGACGACTGCACGTTCCAATTCTGTGCGACCCAGCCCGTTACAATGCTGCCAAAAGGCGCCACCCCCTGCAATGCCCAGAAATAAACACTGAACACGCGTCCGCGCAGACCGTTTGGCACGCGGATCTGTATCAGCGTGTTCATGGTGATCAACTGCGTCACCGTACCCCAACCGATGAATGCCAGCAGTACCAATGCAAGATTCGTGTTTGTGATGATGCCAAGCAGGATGACGGGAAATATGAAAGCGGCTTGTCCCCACAATAACAGTTTGGATTTATTCGCGCCGCCGAAGTATGCCAGCGTAAACGCCGCCACAACTGCGCCCACGCCCTGCGCCGCATACAAATTGCTAGTACGGGAGGCGATAAGGGCTTCCGTATCCAACGCAGTTTTTAGTACATCACGCGCCAGTGCCGGAATTTGTTGAAGTAACGGGATACCGAAGAATCCCAACAGTGTTGCCAGAAGGATCGTGGATAGGACAATGGCGTTCCTGCGAATGTACTCAAGCCCCTCCTTAAATTCGCTCCCCATGCCCAGAGATCTGTTCGCCTCTTTTTCGACCTTGAACTTAGTCTTCGCAAAGAACAGACCTGTCATCACGAAAATAAAACTGATCCCGTTGGCCAGAAAGACGGTTCCTTCGTTCCCGCTAAGTGCGATCAACCACGCCGCCGCCAATGGACCGAGGACACGCCCAAGGTTGAAGGCGGTGGTCTGCAGGGCGATGGCGCTGGGCAGGGCGTCCTTGCCAGCCAGTTCGATCAGCATGGCTTGGCGCGCTGTCACTTCCACTGCGACGGCCGAACCGTAGAAAAACGCAAGTGAGGTGATATGCCAGATCTGGATTTGCTCCGTAAACGCCAGGTACGCCAATCCAAACGCCTGCACGGACATGACCGCCTGGAGAATGATGACCGTTTTGCGTTTATCCCAATGTTCCACCAAAACGCCTGCGGGGAGTGCGAACAACAGTGTGGGCAGGGTGGTGGCAAAACCGATCAAGCCCAAATCCAGCGGTCGGCCCGAGATACGATATGCCAGATAAGGCAGGGCGGTGGCTTGCATCCATGTGCCGGTCACAGAGATTAATTGACCGATGAGGAAGAGGGCAAAATCGTTCGATCCAAGCGCAGGAAAACGAACGGCAACCCTCTCTTTTAGTGAAGACATTTTATGCCAGTGGCGCGATGCATTCGGGGCGGTCGTTGCCGGGTTTGTTGACCATTGTCGAGACGGGGTGGGCGGACATTCTGTCGGCAGGGAAAGGCTTGATGAGATGGAGCAGGCGGTCGGGAGTCTGAGGCGCAGGGTCGAGCCATTGGTCGTAGTCCTTTGAATCCAAGATTACTGGCATGCGGTTGTGCAGCGCAGACATCAACTCATTCGGCTCCGTGGTGATGATGATACAGGTTCGAATCGAACCGCCCTCCGGCGACTGCCATTCATCCCACAAACCTGCAAGCGCAAATGGTTTGCGGTCTTTCATGTGGATAAAGTAAGGTGTCTTTGTTTTTTGACCGCGCTGTGCTTTCCATTCATAAAAGCCGTCAGCAGGGATAAGGCAGCGTTTGTATTTGAAACTGCCGCGGAAGGATGGTTTTTCGGCGACGGTTTCGCCGCGCGCGTTGATGAGTTTGTTGGCAATGCTTGGGTCTTTCGACCATGAAGGAATGAGACCCCAAAGAAAGAAATCCGCTTTGTTCCTGGCGTCGTTTGGGATTACAAGTACGGGTTGGGTGGGAGCGATGTTGTAGCGCGGCGCGAACTTTACGGGGAATGTGTAGTTTGCAAAGGCTTCCCTGAGTTCGGCTGGGTCGACGGTTAATGCGAAACGTCCGCACATGATTATCTCCTTGATTTATTCAGACGAATAAAAATTAAAGTAGAAAGTGGAACCTTCGCCCGTCCGGGATTTTACCCAGATTTTTCCGCCATGCACTTCGATGATGCGCTTGACGAGAGTCAAGCCAATGCCGGAACCGGGCGTGTTTGCATCCAGTTTGTTGAACAAGCCGAAGATACGTTCGTTGAACTGCGGCTCGATACCGATGCCATTGTCTTGCACGTAGAAGGTGGGATTATTGTTTTCATCCCTGAGTGCCCCGATACGAATGCGCGGTTTGGGTTGATCGCCCATGAATTTGGCGGCATTGTCTATCAGGTTTTGCATCACCTCGATCAGGCGGGTACGGTCTCCGCGGATCGTATATCCTTCGTCCGCAAATTCGACGCGGATGTTCCGCTTCTTGATCTGACCTTCGACAGCTGCAAGCGCTTCGCGGACGATTTCGCCGAAACTTGTCTCAACCGGCTCGTTCATGATCCTGCCTATGCGTGAGAGTTCCAGCAGGTCTTTCAGCAGGGTTTGCATCTTCTCGGCTGCTTGTTGGATGCGTTGGAGGTCATTTTTGAATTTATCGAAGTTGCCTGCGCGAGCGTCCTTTTCGAGGTAGCTCAGAAAGCCTGTGATGGTCACCAGCGGCGATTTCAAATCGTGCGAAACGGTATAGGTGAAACGTTCCAATTCGGCGTTTTTTGCCTCCAGTTCGGTGATCAATTTTTCGCGTTCGATCTCTGCCCGTTTTCGCTCGGTGATCTCTCGGGCAATGCCCGTAGTGCCGATGATCTCCCCCCGCGCATTGCGGATGGGTGTTTTGATGGTTTCCACCCAATATTCCCTGCCGGTGCTGTCGTGTTGAATTTCCTCGATTTGCCGGCGTCTGCCGCTTTGCATCACCCGCAGATCGTCCCTGCGGTAGTTTTCCGCGAACTCCTTCTCCCAGATATCGAAGTCTGTCTTGCCAATAATCTCTTCAACCTTTCGCCCGCTTGTTTTTGCATATTGTTCATTGACGGCGATGTATTGACTGTTCAGATCCTTGAGCCATGCCATGTCCGGAATGTTATCCAAAATCGCAGTTTGGCGCAGAAGCGTTTCCTTAAGCAGGGCTTCAGCCTCCTTTTGATCCGTCACATCCTGCACCGCGCCGACGATTCCTATGAGACGGTTTTCCCCATCGTTCCAAACAGGATGGGCAAAGATGCGCTCCCAGCGGATCTTTCCATTTTTTGCGATCGTGCGAATTTCCGAATTTACCACGCTCTGATTGTTGCGCAGTTTCCCCATGTCCTCAGCGTCCTTGTTTAAATCATCAGGGTGGATGTGCGCATACCAACCGCCTCGCGCCATGTATTCCTCTGGCGTGTAGCCCGTCATTTTTTCGAATGCGCCGCCCACCCAAATCAAATTCACCTTCCCGTTTTCATCCACTTCACTTTCGAATGTGTAATTGAAGCCGACGTCGGAAATCAGCTTGTATTTCTCCTCACTCAGCCGCGCGCGTTCCAACGCTTTCCTTACCGTGAATGAGGACAGGTATTGCAAAACAGCCCCCATCGGAAAGATGACCAGACTGACCACCCATGTAAAGAATTCGGGTCGGTTCCTATCGACAGCGATCAATCCGTTCTGTTGCGCAAATATCATCAACAGTCCAGACATCAGCGAAGCGACTGTTACGGCAAACGCGGCACGCCCACCCAAAAGAATCCCTGAAATGACGATGACCAACGGATACCCCAAAAGGTAGGATTCGCCCTGCACGCCAATCCCCGTAAAAGCTGAAACACTGAAAAAGAGCCAGAAAGCAACAGTCTGCAAAATGGACGCGGCGCGAACATTGCCCCGATGCAAAACGACCAAAAGGAAAATATTGATAACTTCACTGGTACTGCTTTGCAATACCGCCCGTGTAATGTGTTCGGGAAGAAAAAAGAATGTATATAACACATACGGGATGGGCACGAAGATCAATACCCAAAGAATCACATGTAATAAATACGCGCTGTGATTATCCTTTTCGTCTTTAAAAGCAGGGGGTGTTAGAAGTCTTTTTAAAAAACCGGACATTCCACGTCACTTTCTTAAGGTTCTCACATCCCCCTCCCGCATTGTCACACCAATGGCATCCAGATGCTCAAGCAGAGCCTGTACATATTTTCGGGTCGTGCTTAGTATGTCACGCACTTCCGCCAGTGTCACCCGTCCGTTCTTTTCGATTGCCAGCCTCACATGTTTCACCATTGCATCATAATCTCTTTTGCGGAAGACTACCTCATTGGAAACAACTGCAAGTTCTCCCAACTCGGTCAGGGCGTTGAAGACTTCTTCTCCGACTTCTGCCTGGCAATCCTTGATACTTGGCGGAGCATAAGGATTCGCCTCAAACCGCCGCATCAACGTCTGGACTTTGACCTGTTCCTGTCCATTGAACTCTATCTCATGCCCGAGTTTGGAGACCGTTCCACGTTCATCACGTAATGCCTGATTCGCAGCAAGCAATGCGAGCGCGGCGTTGAAGGCTTTCGGCGCGAGTTTCAGCCTGCTCTTCAATTCCTCGCGGGGAATCCCTCTCCGCAAAGGATATTGTTTGTGATACGCCTCGACAAATTGATGGATTTTTTCCTGCAAGACATTCCAATGAGGGGCGGCAATTGCAAGCGTTTCACTTCCTGTGTTTGGCTTGACGTTCTCCAAAACAACCAATCTTCCCGTATCCAGGAGTTCTCTTAAAGCGGATTCTGCTGGCTCAGCCTCGAGCCGCGATTTGGCGACTATTTCCTTTACGGTCACGGCTTGCAATGCTAATGCTGCTTCAAAGAGGACGTCCGTGGGCGAGCCTTGCAAAAGCGATTCCAATGATTTGATAACCTTTTCATCAAAGCGTTTGTGCCTCCCTTTGGGTTGATGGTCCACCACCATGCCGCCTCCAAGCGTTTCAGCGGGGGAGGGACGACGCAGAATGTAACGATCCCCTCGAACGGCGATGAGCGGGTCGCGCAATTCGAGCTGCATCCAGCCTTCCTCGCCCGCGTTGAATTCATCCTTTCCAAGAAGTCGAAGGGTGGCAATTGTCTCGCTTGCGCCAACGAAAAATTTCACTTCATCGGCGTGGTGGAGCGGCTTGCTCATGTCTTTCAATGCGCGAAAGAAAACGTCGATGCGGCGCGTGGGTTGGTATTGGTTTGGATGTGCCAATACATCTCCGCGCTGAATTTGCTCCGTGTCCACGCCGGAGATGTTCACTGCCGTGCGCGAACCAGGGACAGCCCTTTCTTCTTTTTTCTTATGGGTTTGCAGCCCGCGAATTCTTCCGCTCAATCCACCGGGCAGAATTTCGATTTCATCGCCAATAGAGAAATAACCGTCGCTCAGCGTGCCGGTGACGATGGTTCCAAACCCGCTCATGGTAAAGACGCGATCAATCGGCATGCGCGGTCGATTCAAGTCGAGTCGCGCAGGTTTATCCTGTAATGATTTTTCAAGCGCAGAGATGAGTTCCTGGATTCCTTTTTTTGTTTTAGCGGAGACGCGCAGGATGGGCGCATCCTTAAGCACAGTCTCCTTTACAGCGAAGCGAATATCTGTTTCAACGAGATCAAGCCATCCCGAGTCCGAGGCGAGATCGGTCTTTGTCAGGGCGATCACTCCGGCGGGGATTTGAAGCAAGTCAAGAATGGCAAGATGTTCCTTCGTCTGCGGCATGATGCCTTCATCTGCCGCGATGACAAGCAGCGCCGCATCGATCCCGCCGATGCCCGCCAGCATGTTCTCGATGAAATCTCGATGACCCGGAACATCCACAATGCCCACCTCTTCACCGCCCGGAAGTGTAAGCCAGCCGAATCCAAGTTCGATGGTCATCTCGCGGGCTTTTTCCTCTTTGAGGCGGTCGGGGTGCGTTCCGGTGAGCGCTTCGATCAGCGTGGATTTTCCATGGTCAACATGACCTGCGGTGCCAATAACTCTCATGGCGTAATTTAACCACACTTTGAAAATAAAAAAGTGGAAATCATTTGATCTCCACTTTTTTCATACTACTGATCGTTATTTCTTCGACGCCTTCTTGCCATGCCCCATGATTCTTTGATACGATGTCATCCATTCATGGACGATGTTCATCATTTCCTGTAATTGCTTTTCGGTTGTGTCGGTGGTTTGATGCATTTGATCCTGCAGGGTTTGTGCGGCTTCCGTCAACGCAGAAAGCCGTTCTTCGCTTTTCTGCAGGTCTTTGCGCATGTCGCGGAAGATTTCTTCAGAAGACAGGCTGTAACCCGTCCAGCGTTTTTGATCGTCGGCTTTGAAACTGACCCATTCCTGCCTTAACCGGTCTTCGGCGAGACGCTGCATTTCAGTCACTTCGTTGATACGGCGTTCGAGTTTGGTGTTGAGGTCCACGTATGTGTCCTGCGCCTTCTTCGCGCCGCGCAAGGCTTCATCCAATTTTTTAACTTGGTCATCAAGGCTTTTCGCCTCCTGCTGGAAGATGTCATACTTTTCCCTCCATTCCTTCCAAGCCCTGTCCCGCTCGATTTGCGAGAGCGATTGCTGTTCGAGGAAGGCGGCTTGCGCTTGTTTCCGTTCCATTTCGGAGGCAAGCAGTTCGGTAAAGCGGTTTTCGATGTTGCGGATATTATCCGAGTTGACGGCGGCTTTATCGCGGTTTTCATCCACGCGTTTGCGAAGGGCGGTCAATTCACCTTGAATATCCGTCACGCGTTTGAGATCGTTCTTCCGGGTCTCATCCGCGAGCCGCAGTACGCGTTGGACTTCCTCGTTCGAGCGCATGGCTTCGTCCACACGCGTCTTCATATCGCTCATATTGTTTTGAAGGCGTTGGATTTCATCTGCCCGGGCTTTCAGCGTTTTCTGAAGTTCAGTAATATTGATTGCCGCTTCCAATTGCGCAAGGGATTTATTAAGATCGTTCATTTCCGCCTGGGTGCGTTTCGCAGCTTCAAGGTCGGTGCGCGCACGTGCCTTGTCGTTTTCTTCGATAAATTTGACGATATCGGTTCGTTGCTTGGTCAGCAGGGACTCGTACTGGTCAATGCGCTTCGCGGCGGGTGCGACATCTGACATCTGTTTGCTGAGGGTTTTTATCTGCTTCGACACGGCATTGACGGTGGTTTCAAAGGAAGCCAGCCGCTCGTCCATTGCAGCGAGTGTGTCTTTGGTCTCGCGTTGTTGTTTGTCCAGCCATTCAAGTCGCTTGACAATCTGTTCGAATTCCATGTAGATCTCCAAAATTAACGGGAATGAATGATTAAATTATACACGCTCATGTGCCGGGGTTATTGACCGAGATGCTCGAAAAGAGCGGAAAGATTGTCAAGGATCGGTTGTAACACCTGCGGAAACATGCCCAGGATGAAGAGCCCGATCACCCCCAACCCGAGCATGGAGGTTTGTATCCAGGATTCGTTCCACTCCCATTTTTTATCCTCTTTTGCCATTACGAGAACTGCCAACGTCCTGATGGCGGCTACCAGCAGTCCGAACATTCCCAAAAACACCCAGAAGGAAAGCGTAAGCGACACCCCCGAAACTTCCTGCCAGACTGCCAGCCGCGAAGGGAAACCTGCCAGCAGGGGGAATCCACTCATGGCAAGGTGGGCAAGAATCAGCGAGGACACTGCCACAGGATAACTGCGGGCAAGCCCCTGAACGTCGGCGAAGCGCAGGGATTGATTCCCGCCTTTGATGATGGAAAGTGCCAGCGCCCAAAGAGCCAGTTCCAATCCGCGTGGAATGAGGATTAGGAATACCAAGTTGATGATTTCGGAATTTCCCAAACCGATGACCAGGAGCAATACGCCTGCCTCGGTGATCGCTGCATAACCGAGAATACGCCCGAGGTGACGTTGGAGCGAGGCGAAGATGCCGCCGCTGGCAATCATAAAGACACCCGCAAATTGGATGGCATTTGTCAGTTGCGGAGTCGTTCTCAGCCAAGTGTAACGGTCAAGAAAGTCCAAAGCGAAGATGGTTGTGAAGGTCGGTAAAGCCCAAAGCAGAAACCCCGTTGCATAAGGGGATGCTTCTTCCATCAACAATGGGACCCAGTTGTAAAGCGGGAAAATGGAGAACAAAAAAGCAAACCCCATACTCAGCATCACCCCTGCTTGAATGGTGGTTCCCAAGTCGCCGGGACTGGCTTCCACGCCTGCAAGCATCCACCCGGAAAAAAGGATGAATGGCATGGCAAAGGTCTGATAGATTAGAAAACGTACAACGCCCCGCCCGGGTTTTTGGTAGGGAGGCACAAGCAGAGGGATCACCAGCATTGCCGCCATCTCCAGCAAAAGTGCGGCATATAAGAACGGCTCAACGGCAATTGAGGCGGTGAGCAGCGCCACGATCATCAATCCCAATGAGACGAAACGGTTCGCCGTCCCTGACGCTTCCGTGCCAAAAAGCCACAGCGCTGCCAGCCCATAAATGACGGCGAGCAATGGCCCGTCCACTGTATTGAGTTCGAAACTGCGCCCAAAGAATTGAACGGACGGAGCAATCTTCAACGAAACTTGCCCAAGCAGAAGCGCTGTGTCGATGGGAATAACGAGCGCAATCAAAGCAAGCAGGGCGGCAACACTGCCGCCAACCCATGCGGCGTATCTTTCCTGCAACAGGAAGAGGATGACGACTCCCATGATGAAAGGGATGCCAATCCACAGAATCGGTGCGCTCACAGTTCGTCCTCGCTTTCAAGCGGCGATGAACCGGCAACCAGAAGGTAGGAGCCGAGAATGCCCAACCCCAAATTTACAACTGCCAACAGCCCGGTGACGAGAATGGCGCTTTCCACGGCGGCATAGAGGATTTCGAACCCAGCCAGCATGCTCAACAAACCGAGGATGACTCGCATCAGGTCAGACGTGATTCCAAGGTGAATGACGCCTCCGCCAATCAGCAGCAGGCTGCCTGCAATGACAGGAAGTCCCAGCCCTGGAATGGCTGCTTCGATGCGCGGTGAGGATCCCACTGCGACCAAAGTTACGATTCCCATCAGAGCGATCCGAAACGATTGCCCGCGCGGGAAGAAGGTGTCTTCTTCCCTTTGTTCCAAATTCATCAGGCTTAGGCGGGTCATACCAAGTATGGCAATAACCATCCAACCGGCGATGAGTTTTACCGATCCCATAGCAAGCGGCAGGTGACGTGTCACCAGCCAAAACGCAGCGAGATATTGAACTGCCAATGCGCCTAGGCTGATACGCCAGTCCCTGCTGATGAGAATGGCGGTGGATGTTATCAATGCCAGCCCCACTGCAATCCAGGAGATGATATCGGTCATCATGCTATGGAGTTCCCTGAACGATCAGCGAAACGAACAGTGCCAGGAATAGCAGAGTCCACATGATGCCGCCTTCGCCTTCGAGCGCCAAGGTCACAGCATGGCTCATCCGTGCGAGAGAGCGGTAGACATCCCAAAGCCATTGATAGATGCTGTTGAGGCCCGATGCTGTGGAAGTGACCCAATGGGCGCGGACCGGATTGAAGATGCGGAAACGTCTGGTTGCCCAGAACAAACCTAAAGTCAGGAAAGCAGCGATGACCGCTTGCAGCCAGGCGCCGATTTGAGATGCTCCCTGCCAGCCGATCCATCCCAACAGGAGTTGGAAGATGATCAGTAGATAAATTCCCGCCGGATAAACTACGCGAGTCCAGTCGGGTTGTGAGTCGAGTGTGTCGCGCCCGCTGGGACGGAGCGCATGGCGAATGAACCCGGCGACGATCAAGGCTTGTGCAATGACGATGAAAGGCGTGAAGAGCCCCGGAGTGTTAACCCATGCGCTTGCAGTGAGCGAGAATGGAAGCGTGGAAAGACTCCACGCGCCTATCAGCATCGCGCGATTGAGCCAAAGACTTTGAACTGAAGCAAGGAACAGTGCACCGCCTGTCAGGATCAATGCGCAGCCCCACGCCACAGCCCCGACCGGGTTTCCGCTCAGCGCGGACATGACCGACAGCGAAGCTACGCCGATCACCCAATAAGGACGCCCGTTCAGGTCGTCGGGCGCACGGAGCCACATCCAGCCGCCGTAGATCGCTGCAATGACTGCGAGCACCATGAGGATGATGCCCCACCCGGAATTCATATTGACTGCAGGGATGCGCCCAAGCAAAACCAGACTGGACACCGCCGATACCAATCGAAGCGACGTGCCGAACCCCCGCCTCAATCTTGACTCGGTAGAATATGGAAGGTGGAGCGGAAGAACGCCAAGCCTTAAACCTGCGGCAGCCACCAGATAAATGCTCGTGTGGACCGGCATGGATTCAAATTCGAAAACGTTCCCCTCTGCAATACTCACGATGCTGGCCCAAATCAACAAGCCTATCCCCAGCGCGCGGGTCGCAAAAGAAATCACCACCTTTTCATTGTTCGCAGGTCCGTTGACTGAACCGAGTTGTGTAACCAACTCTGTCATATCCAATGCCGCCCAAACCAGCAACAATGTAAGAGGATTATCGGCAGTAACAGCCAGAATGCCAACGGCTCCCAGCGCCAGCGTGCCCACCCACGAAAAGGACATGGCGAACACTGGCTGTGTCACCGCAGTCAGAAGGGTGGAAACAGTCAATGCACCAATGGCAATGGCTAGCGCCCATGAAATACCGTCTGCGCTGAATAGGATTGGAGTGGTAAACAAAGCGGCGGGCTTCCAGGCAGGTAAAAGAAAAGCAAACGGCATTTGCGCGAGCCAGATGAACACGCTTGACAGCGCAAGGATTCCACCTCCAACCGCCACAAGCCATGTATAACGGGCGTCCGGTTGAAATATGCGCAGGACGATCAACGCCAGCACCGTGGCCAGCAGTAAAAGACAAGAGATCAGGATCAACATGGGAAAACACAATTGTAACAGTTTTAGAGAGTGTCCAAAAGGATGGGCTAAAATAGAGTGATGAACAAATGCCCACACTG
>CAZLWG010000017.1:0-60935 GCA_964563315.1 uncultured Anaerolinea sp.
CTCTTGTCCTTTTCCATTTCCTGATTTCCCCCACCACCTATGTTACGGAAACCGGCATTTTTTGCAGTTGACGAATTAGAAAATATGTTCTAAAATTAATAGGCTTTATCTTCTTTTATTTTTGTTCGATGACCGGATGGAAAGCAGGAATGACCGTGACTCAATACCTTACCTTGTTACGCGGAATCAACGTCGGCGGGAAGAACATCATCAATATGGCGGACTTGAAAGCCGGTTTTGAGGAGATGGGATTTTCGAATGTCCTCACGTATATTCAAAGTGGCAATGTCCTGTTTCAGTCTGAAGAAAAAGATAAGGCTGTATTGACAATCAAAATCGAAAAGAGACTTTCTAAGCGGTTCGATTTTGATGCAAGAGTTGTAGTGATCTCGCAAAAAGAACTTGCTGCCATTATCGGCGATGCGCCGGATGGATTTGGCAAAGAGGAAAAGAAGTTCAGATATGATGTCATCTTTTTGAAGGAGCCGCTTACGCCAAAGGAAGCGATGAAAAGTGTACGCATCCGCGAAGGCGTGGATACGGCTCATGCAGGCAGGCAGGCGCTTTATTTTTCACGTCTCATCAGCCGGGCTTCGCAAAGTTACCTGACGAAAATCATCGGCATGCCCGTGTATCAGAATATGACCATCCGTAATTGGAATACGAGCACGAAACTCTTAGCACTGATGGAAGGACAAAATGGCTAGGACAAATTTCCAATCCCTCGATGAGTATATTGCAGCATGTCCGCCTAATTCACAGGCTTATTTGCGGGAGATTCGCAATTTGATCCGTGTGTTGGTGCCGGATGCAAAGGAGAAGATCAGTTATCAGATCGCCTGCTTTGAGTTGAACGGCATGAACTTGATCCACTTTGCGGGATGGAAAAAACATGTGTCGTTGTATCCGGTGCCGGCGGGGAGTGAGGCGTTCGGGCGTCAGATCGCAAAATATGTGGATGGCAAAGGCACCTTGAAATTTCCGCTTGATGAGCCGCTTCCGCTTGGTTTAATTGAAAGAGTCGTCAAATTGCATTTAGAAGCAAATAAGAAAAAAGCCAAAGGAGAGTCGAAATGAAAAAGATCACCCCGTTTTTATGGTTTGATGCGCAAGCAGAAGAAGCGATGAATTTTTATGCGTCGTTGTTCAAGAATTCGAAGGTAATTAACGTTTCACGAGGACCGGATGGCAAGGCATTTTCGGTTGCGTTTGAACTGGATGGTCAGGAGTTTTTAGGCTTGAATGCGGGACCGCAGTTCAAGTTCAATGAAGCGGTTTCGATGTTCGTCAATTGTGAAGACCAATCGGAGGTGGATCATTTTTGGAATGCGCTCATTGCCGATGGGGGAGAGGAATCCATGTGCGGTTGGTTAAAGGATAAGTACGGCTTGTCGTGGCAGATCATCCCGAAGCAGTTGGGCGAATTGATGGGTGATCCCGACCGGGAGAAATCGGGGCGTGTGATGCAAGCCATGCTCAAGATGAAAAAGATCATTATCGAAGATCTGCAACAGGCACATGGCGGATGATACGATCATCCCTTTTGAATTTTCCTGCGTTCGGCATCCCATAGTTTTGCAAATCGTTCGAACACGTCAGCGATGATTTCCAGTTCGCTTTCGGTGTAGCTTGAAATCAATTGGTCTTGTGCGCGCCTCGCCGACTCAAACCATGACGCCATTCTTGCGCTGCTCGATTTTTCAGGAGCGATCAGCGTGCCGCGGCGATCCTTGGGGTTGGGTCGGCGTTCGATTAACCCGGCCTTTTCGAGGCGATCCAGCATGGCGGTTGTTGCTCCCGACGTGAGTCCTGTATGCCTGGCAAGCTCAGAGGGCGTGGCAACGCCTTTTTGGGATAACAGCCTCAGACATTCCATATCGGTTGCGTTGAGTCCGGCCCATTCGCTCATGGCGTTGCGGAACTGCGTCAGATTCACCCCGTAATCTCTTACTGCCATCAAGGCTCGGATTTTCAAATCTGTCTTTGTTGATTTCGGCATGGAATATCCCTTGACATTATCTTTATAATAAAGTATCTTTATTATATAACAAAATTGATTTGGACGCAATGGCAAAACGTCCCGAAGTCAGATAAGGAGATTTATATGAGCCCAAAAACAGATGCCAAAAAAAATGCCAAGAAATCTGGTGAAGGCTTTACAGCCGAAGAAAAAGCTGCGATGAAGGCTCGCATGCAGGAGCTGAAAGCAGAAGCACGCGCAAGCAAGAACAGAGAGGATGGCGAGAAAGCAGTGCTCGCTGCCATCGCACAGATGAAGGACCCGACGGAGCGTTCGATGGGAAAGCGAATCCATGAGATCGTTACCGCTGCTGCGCCGGAACTCATGCCGAAAACCTGGTACGGGATGCCAGCTTATGCCAACGGGGACGGCAAGGTCATTTGTTTCTTCCAGGCGGCAAGCAAGTTTGGCGTGAGGTACGCAACCTTCGGTTTCCAACCGGATGCGAAGCTGGACGAAGGCAACATGTGGGCAGCATCCTTTGCCCTGATTAAGTTGACCTCCGCAGAAGAGAAAAAGATCGCCGCACTTGTGAAAAAGTCAGTAAGTTGATCACTGTTTTTGCCTTGACTAATTAGAATAAATGTTCTAAAATATTCGCACCTTTGTCTTGGGTGGGTGGAAGCAACTTTGCTTTTGCCCGCCTATTGCGTTAACAATCTGACTGCTCAACTTTATTGGAGACTTTAACATGACTACGAACCGCCCAACTTTATTGAGTAAAACCTCCGCTTCCCCTTCGACCTCAGACCTGCGTGCGCTTTTCAACGGCAGAGTCATCGCCCCAGATGACCATCGCTACGACTCTGCAAGGACAGTTTTCTACGGCGGCATAGACCGTCGCCCGTCGGCGATCATCCGCGCGGCGGATGCGGGCGATGTCTCACGGCTTGTGAAACTAGCAAGTGAGCATGGGTTTGAACTCGCAATCCGCAGTGGAGGTCACAGCGTTGCGGGTCACAGCGCCACTGACGGCGGCATTGTCCTTGACCTCTCTGCGATGAAGGATCTGCATATTGATTTGGAAGAACAAACTGCCTGGGCAGAGACAGGCCTGACCGCTGGCGAATTTACAACCGCCGTCGGCGCACATAGTCTCGCTGTTGGCTTTGGTGATACGGGGTCGGTTGGTTTGGGCGGTATCACACTCGGTGGGGGAGTTGGTTATCTTGTCCGCAAGCATGGCTTGACGATTGACTCTCTCCTCGCCGCTGAAGTCGTGACCGCAGACGGTCAGCTCTTGCATGTGGACTATAAATCACACCCCGATCTGTTCTGGGCGATCCGCGGCGGTGGCGGCAACTTCGGCGTTGCCACACGTTTCAAATTCCAATTACAAAAAGTGGACTCGGTCTATGGAGGCATGTTGATCCTGCCCGCCACTGAGGATGTCATCGCAGGCTTCATGTCAGAAGCCGAAGCCGCTCCTGACGAACTCTCGACGATTGCAAACGTCATGCCTGCCCCGCCGATGCCTTTCCTGCCTGCGGATGTCCACGGCAAGTTGATCGTGTTTGCGATGCTGGTCTATGCGGGTAATGCTGAGGCTGGCGAACGTGTAGTTGCACCGTTCCGCAAACTGGGGACTCCACTTGCCGACATGCTCAAGCCGATGAAATATCCTGAAGTCTTTCAGGAAGAAGGCGGCGGCTATCATCCCGTTGCCGCATCACGCACAATGTTCATTGATCGTGTTGACCGTTCCGTCGCCGGGACCATCCTGAATTATCTCAAGGCTTCGACCGGCTCGATGGCAGTGTCCCAGCTTCGAGCGTTGGGCGGAGCGATGGCTCGAGTCCCTGCCGAAGCGACAGCGTTTGCCCATCGCAAATCCCGTATCATGGTCAATCTTGCAGCGTTGTATGAACATCCTGCTGAGAAAGCGACGCATGAATCATGGGTCACAAATTTTGCAGATGCGATCCGCCAGAGTGACAATGGCGTGTACGTCAACTTCCTTGGAGATGAAGGCGAAGCACAGATCTGTGCGGCGTACCCAGGCAAAACATGGGACAGGTTGCAACAAGTCAAAGCCAAATATGACCCGACGAATCTTTTTTGCTTGAATCAGAATATCCCCCCGAAAAGTGGATAAAATTCAGGATGGAAATATGGAACATAGTAACGATCTCCCCAAAATAAGTGCTCCTGCTCAACGCGCGCTTCAAAGTGTTGGCATTATCCGCTTGAAACAACTGACCGAAATCACCGAAGCGGAACTTTTACAACTGCACGGCATCGGTAAGAACGCGCTGGGCAAACTTCGTCAGGCGCTCAAGGCGAATGGATTATCCTTTCGCGAATGAATAAAGGACGGCGGGATGGACAAAATAATTCGCACGCATTTGGATAATATCCGTTCGACAGATGGGCAATTGCAAAACAAATCCTACATGGCTCTGATGGATAAGACCGAGAAGCCCGTGAATTGGGCATACGAGGCTTGGGATGAATTGATCGAAGGTTTGACACACAAGGATAATCACGTCCGTTCGATTTCATCGCAACTGCTTGCCAATCTTGCCAGGAGCGACCCAAAAGGTAGAATGGTCAAGGACTTTGACAAACTGCTCACTGTGACAAAGGATGAAAAATTCGTAACAGCTCGGCATTGTTTACAGTCCATTTGGAAGGTGGGGCTGGGCGGCAAGAATCAACAGATCATCGTGATCCGGGGCTTGGAGAAACGGTATCAGGAATGTGTTAAGGAAAAGAACGGGACTCTCATCCGTTACGATATCATGGTGGGTTTGAAAAATCTTTATGAGGCCACCACGTCCGGCGAGATCAAAAAGAAGGCATTGGAATTGATCGAGCTGGAAAAGGATCCGAAGTATAAGAAGAAGTATGCATCTGTTTGGAAAAAATAAAGGAGATAATTATGAGTGGCATAAGGGTTTTGGTTGGAACGCATAAAGGCGCATTCATTCTGACATCGGATGCAAAACGCAAGAAGTGGAATGTCAGCGGTCCGTATTTTGCAGGTTGGGAGATTTACCATATGAACGGATCGCCTGCGAATCCGAATCGACTATATGCGTCGCAATCCACTGGCTGGTTTGGGCAGTTGATTCAGCGCTCAGACGATGGCGGCAGGACATGGGAACCGGTGGGAAATAAGTTCGAGTATGAAGGGGTCACTGGCACGCATTTGTGGTATGACGGCACGCAGCATCCTTGGGAGTTCAAGCGTGTCTGGCAACTTGCTCCATCTTTGTCCGATCCGGATACAGTCTATGCCGGGGTGGAGGACGCTGCCCTGTTTCGCTCCACAGATGGCGGGCAAACTTGGCAGGAACTCCCCGGATTACGAGGCGCGAAAGGGAATCTCTGGCAGCCGGGAGCGGGCGGAATGTGCCTGCATACGATCCTTCTTGACCTAGGCAACCCCCAACGCATCTACATTGCCATCTCAGCTGCAGGCGCATTCCGAAGTGAAGATGGCGGTCAAACATGGAAGCCGATCAATGTAGGCCTTGATTCCGGCGGCGAACTGCCCGATGCCGCCGCCGAAGTTGGACACTGTGTTCATAATCTCGCGATGCATCCGTCACGCCCGAATGTGCTGTTTATGCAAAAGCATTGGGATGTGATGCGTAGTGATAACGCAGGCGATTCCTGGAATGAAATCAGCGGCAACCTGCCGAGTGACTTTGGCTTTCCAATTGCGGTTCATTCCCACGAACCGGATACGATCTATGTGATCCCGATCAAGAGCGACTCGGAGCATTTTCCGCCTGACGGAAAGCTGCGTGTTTATCGCAGCCGCACTGGCGGAAATGAATGGGAGGCTCTGACAAAAGGTCTGCCGCAAAGAGATTGTTATGTTAACGTTCTGCGAAGTGCGCTTGCTGTGGATACGCTTGATTCGTGCGGGATTTACTTTGGCACGACAGGCGGACAAATATACGCTTCTTCAGATTCGGGCGATAGTTGGATGCCCATCGTCAGCAATCTACCTGCTGTATTATCTGTGGAAGTGCAAACCCTGCCATGATCCGCGTTCTCCTTCCGTATCACTTGCAGACGTTAGCCAGAGTAAATAAAGAGGTTGAGATACCAGTAGAAGGACCGGTAACGATAGCCTTCATATTGGATGCGCTTGAAGTCCGATACCCGATGTTGCGTGGCACAATTCGTGACTATGCCACAGGGCAGCGCCGACCTTTTATTCGTTTTTTTGCTTGCGGACAGGACTTCTCGCTGGACACATTGGACGCCGAATTACCCGATGCGGTTGCAACGGGCGCCGAGCCTTTTCGAATTGTTGGAGCTATGGCTGGCGGATAACAAGGAGATTGTATGAAGATTCATCTTGTAGACGGCACATACGAACTCTTTCGCGCTTATTATGGCGCGCCGCCCAAAAAATCTCCCATTGGCATGGAAGTCGGTGCGACGCTGGGACTTATCCGAAGCATGGTGCTGCTTTTGAAAGACCCGGAAGTGACGCATGCCGCCGTTGCTTTCGATCGTGTCATCGAATCGTTTCGCAACAAGTTATATGCGGGATATAAAACCGGCTCGGGCGTGGACTCAAACCTGCTTGCCCAATTCGAACTCGCGGAAAAAGCCGTAGCGGCTCTTGGGTTGGTGGTTTGGCCCATGGTCAAGTTTGAAGCTGACGACGCGATTGCCGCCGCAGTGAAGCGACTCAAGAAAATTAAGTCAGTTGAACAGATCGTTATTTGTTCGGTAGATAAAGACTTGACTCAACTAGTGGATGGCAAACGGGTCATTTGCTGGGACCGCCGTCGGGAGACCTTTTTGAACGAAAAAGGTGTGATTGAAAAGTTCGGGGTTTCCCCGGAATCCATCCCTGATTTTCTGGCACTGGTAGGCGACGCGGCCGATGGATATCCGGGGATACAAGGCTGGGGTGAAAAATCCACAGCGACAGTGCTGGCGAAATACAAGCATATTGAGAAGATACCCAATGACCCGAGCAAATTGGGTTTGGGTCTTGGTCGCGCAACAACCTTGCTTGGAAACCTGCGTGACAACTACAAGGATGCTTTGCTGTTTCGGGAGTTGTCCATCCTGCGAACGGACGTGCCTTTGAAAGAAACACTTGCAGACTTGAAATGGCGGGGAGCCCACCCGCGTTTCAAGAGGGTATGTAAAGACTTGGGTGATGAACGGATATTGGAACGAGTTACAAAATGGAGAAGATGAAGGAGGTCAGATCTTCTTTCGTCTCACATCCAGTACGGCGATTTTTGTCGAGTGGTTGAATGGGGCAGGCTCGGTGATTTGGACTCCGACCCTGTTAATGCCAACGCAATCATCCGGTATGCGGATGATTTCTCTGATCTTTAAGTAGCCGTCTTTGCATAATTCTTCCAAAGCCTGCATGTAGTCGTTTCCGCTCATGAACAGGGCATTATTGACGGAAACCAGAATCCCGCCGTCATTGATCAGCGGTCGCACTTTATTGATAAGCCTTTTGCTTTCGTTCCTCAAATCCACTCTGCCTTTCGATGTGGTCGAAAAGTGCGGGGGATCCAGTATGACGCAATCGAAATATTGTTTTGTGCTTTTGAATCCGGCGACTGCCGGAAAAAAATCCTGTGCAACAAAATCCCGCTTGTGGGTGGCTAGGTTGTTTAGTGAATATGATAATTTCGCTGTTTCCAAGAATTTTTTGTTGAGGTCTTGCTGAACAACGCGTGTCGCTCCTCCCGCTTTAGCGGCAACCCCAAGACTGCCCGTATAAGCAAAAGTATTCAAAACCGTTTTGTTTTCCAAATTGTCGAAAAGCCACTTGCGTAGATTGCGTGTATCAAGGTAGAGGCTTGCATCGCGGTTCATGGTAAGGTCAATGGAATACCAAACTGCATGTTCGCGGATTTTTCCATCCGCTTTTTCACCCTGAATGAGCATACCGCGTCTTTCGCTTTGGGTTTTTCCGTTCCTTGTTTTAACGACCACTGCTTCCAGCCAGTGCAGCAAAGTTTGCGCGAAAGCAATGATCTCCTGGGCGATGACCTGGTTTTGCACTGGGTCGTCCGCGTAATTGTGGATGAGAAGCGTGCGTCCATAAACATCCAAAGTGAAATCAGGATAGCCTTCGCTGAATCCGTTGAATAGGCGAAGAGCCGTTTGATGGTCAGGATCAAGCAAAGGCTGGCGTGAGGCGATGGCTTTTTCGAGCAGGGGTCTCACCGAATCAAATGTCATGACTTGAACTTCCGAATGTTTTTTGGGTTGAAAATGGAAATCTGTTTCATGCCTAAAATCAACTCTGCCTCTTTGTCCAATTCCACCCAGTAAAAACTGCGATACGCAGAATATGGGTCTATCTTGGCGACTGTTCCCGCATACCAGCCTTCTCTTGCCCCAAATTTTGAATCGAAATGAATCTCGACGCGTTCGCCGATTTGAAATACGTTATCCATGATGTTTTCATTTTACTATGAGAGTATTGTCGGATAAAAACGCCTCCCCCCTTGACCTTTGAATTGTGTGCCAGGAGACGGCTGGTTTGCCTATGATGGATGGTTGCATAAAAACGAGAGCCGGACTGCGTATATCCGGCTCTCAAATGTGGGGAGAAAATTTTCCGATTAGTCTGCGGCGGCAGGCTCTGGCGTGACTGGAGCGGGCGAGTGGTGGATCTTATCGAGGACTGCAAAGCCGATTGTAGCAGCAATGCCAACCAGGCCGCATGCGTACCATAGCCAGTTGGGGGAGGGGCTATCCAATAAAAGTCCGGCTAGGTAGGGGCTTATGGCGAACGCCAATCCCCATGACATGTGGGAAATAGCCATATATCGTCCGCGCATGGTTTCGGGGGCAAAACTTGCCACCAATGCTTGTTGGAAGGGGGTAACTACCATTTCTCCAAATGTGACAACGATCATGGCAACTGCGAACATAAGGTAGGTGGACGTAAAGCCGTACATGGCAAACCCGATTCCATAGAGGGCGGTACCGAACGCCATCATCAACATGGGTTTGAATCTTTCGAGCTTGCGCGCTACCCAAAATTGGAGGATTACCACAATGACGGCGTTCATGCTTATCAAATAGCCGTACCCGATTTCCGGTATCCCGTGCGAATCTCGGAGGAAAACACCCAGCGTGGTATTGAAATTCGTGTAGATCATGGCCGTCATCACGCTCATGATCACGAAAGCAACAAATGGAATATCTTTGAAGACCCTACCGTATCCTGCGAAGGTTTGTGACATGGTTTCCGGTTTGGCGTCTGCATGAGCCTTGGGTTTCGTCTCGGGCAGGAAGAACAACACGATGCCTGCAGAAAGAAGACTAATGACCGCATCCACGATGAAGATGTACAGGTAGGATTTGGCGATCAGCAAACCCGCCACTGCGGGGGCGATAATCACTGCCAGATTGAACACCACTCGGATAATGCCATACCCTTCGGCGCGTTTGTTTTCGGGAAGTAGGTCTGCGACCACTGCTTCATGAGCGGGCCCGCCGATGCTTGAAAGCGTGCCAACAGCAACAGAGATGATCACGAACATCTCAAATGTGGGGGCGAATGCCATACCAAGCGCGCTCATGGCAGAGAGGACAAGGCTGAAGATGATGACGCCTTTGCGCCCCATGCGGTCAGTCAATGCGCCCCCGAGTGTCCCGCCGACAAACCCCGAAATGGAGAAAGCCGCGAATACTACGCCAACGGTGGACATGCTGATCTCGAACTTTTGCGTAAGGTACAACGCAAAGAAAGGATAGAGCATGAATCCGCCAAAGCGGTCAATGAAAACGATGATGTTGTATATCCAAAAAGCGCTTGGATATTCATGATATATATTTTTAAGTTTGGTTAGCATGTCACCACTTTTCTCTTCGATAAAACGTGTTTTTCATCCGATAGCCCTCCTAAATGGACGGGCGACTGTCGGCTTGGCAACTGTTTCTAATGGACATAGCTTTGAGTATAAGGCGGGCGCGGCTTTGGTGATTCATATCGGCGAAGCAGTTCCTCGCCCTTTGCAATCAACCATCTTCCCAAACCCTGCATGATGCGGGTAAACATGCCCGTGCGATATGCCATGTACACTTCTGCCATGCGTATCTGTTTGATTTCTACTTGTATGGCTTTTTGACGCTCATATGCCATCAACTCGTCAAGCCAGTGGTTCATGATTACTCCTTTGGTGAAAACAACCTGTTACGAACGGTCCAGCAAAAAGGCGGAAATTGCCCTGAGTGTTTTTTCGATGTGGTCGCGGTTCAACCGGTATGCTTTTGCGCCGTTTACTCTCCTTTCCTGAAGATAGCCGCTCGCGGTGAGCTGGCCCAGATAACGCGAGATGCTTGGCTGACTCAGTTTTATCTTTTCCATGACCTCATTCGACCGCATCTCGCCGTTCTCGGCGATCATTTGCAAAATGTGCAGGCGTGTTTCATCTGCCAGCGCGGATAATTTGCTCACGATCTCGGCGCGATCCAATTCAGGAACGCGGATTTCCGATCCCTCCGGCACTCGTGCGCCGAAATATATATAGATCTTTTTGCCTATTTTCGTAGTTTGAATGTACGGTCCGATGTGCGCATTGGGAACAAAGACCAAGGACTCAGCCTCATCGAGGGCGCCGTACCATTTTGTTTCGTCGAATTCCTTGCCTGTCACAAAGCGGACAAGTTCATTGCGCGACATTTCGCTCATGTCTATCTGGTTGAATGCTCTGACAGATTCTTGCATAACCGGGCGCACCCGTTCCCATTCGGTTTTCAAGTGGGTTTTCCAGAACCATTGCAGGTGTTCCACGATCAATTGTTTCATCGCGGCAGGATCAGAGACGTACTCATATGCACGGGCTTCAACTTCTTCGTCAATGTGTTCCTCTCCAAAACGATGTTTCAGAAACGCAAGGAATTTGTTCAAAGAGGACAGAACGACATCCCAGTCGACCGGCTTGCCCTTTTCATCCTTCGATTCGTCTGTGATGCAAATCCCGGCATAGGAATTCAGTAGATTTTCGCGGAACTTGGCAGGAGGCGTTTGTGCGATATTTTCGAGATACGCTTCGAATGAACCCCAATTGTTGCGGGGGACAATTGCATAGTGCAAGCCAATGGTCACAAGTTTGTGACGAAAACGCTCCTCCCCCGACATTTTGATGCGGGTTTTTGAAACCCATTCGTGAACACCAGGGTCACCCTCATCCTTGGCAACAAGGAGCATGCTGCCAAAGCTATTCAGTGCAGGTTCGATGGAAACAAAAGAAGCCTCGATATCTGTTTTTTCGAGATTCAGTGCAAAAGGTGACATTGGTTACTCCAAAAATTGAATTATTCAATTTATTGAATAATACGGATATTCTAATCAGATTCTGAAATTTGTCAAGGGATAAAAAAACTCCCTGCCAGATACGGCAGGGAGTTTTGAAATCGCCTCTTTGCTAGACTTACGGATTGGGTGTGCCTTGAACGGCGACTCCCACCCAGGTGAAGACTCGTTTGTCACTCACGGTTCCCGATGCAACCCAAATGGGCTGACCTTGATCGTCCACGCCCGCCTGGCGAACCGGTGCGACCCACCATCGCATGACATGGGCTACGTTATCTCTGGGTCGGAAAGTGGTTGGCACGATGTATTTCGTGTCGGTCACATAGTCGGCGATGCGGCGCGTCTGGCTGGCGGTGACGTCTTCGATTACCACCTGATATGCTTCACCATCGCGGAGAACGCCAACGGAAGCCCATTGCAGGGTGACGACATCATTTGCCAGAGTAAAGGCGGCGCCGTCCGCAGGCAGGAGCAGGTTCGGGGCGGAATAGAGAGGCGGGATCGTCGCCGTGGGGGTTGGCTGGTTGGGATCCGCTGCACGTTCGCACAAGGGGATCAGAAGACTTTGTCCAAGGAATACATTGTCGGTCGTCAAGCCATTGAATTCCTTGATGGCTGACATCGGCACGGCGTAATTCAGTGAAATGCTCGAGAGGGTGTCGTTTTCCTGAACAGTGATCGGGACGGTTTCACAGGATTGTTTCGTTGCGATATCGGGCGGGGGCGTGTTAGTGGGCGGCGGAGGGACGGTGGGGGTTGGGTATGGAATCTTGAGAGCCTGCCCCTGGCTGATCGGGCATGTGGAAGGGAGGTTGTTTTCGATGATGATGCTCTGGACCGATACATTGAAGTTGTATGCGATCAACGAACAAGTTTCGCCGGGACCGACCGTGTAATCGAAGGGGGGTTGAAGTGTGGCGGTTGGAATATCAGTCGGGAGAAGCGTGTCGGTGGGTACCGGAGAAGCTGTTGGAGTTTCGGTAGGAGTGGGCGTATCTGAAGTTTCGAATGTGCCGGGAGGCGCGCTTGCGCGCAAAGAAAAGAATACACCCACGGCGGCAACGATAATGACAATGGCAAGAATGCCGATTGCCACCGGCAGGCTGAGTGTGATCTCCGGCATGCGGCTGGCTTGAACCGATTTTTCCGTTTTTTTGACGGCTTTCGGTTGGGGTTGCGCGCCGAATTCCGTCCCGCACACGAGACAGCGCGCGGCGTTTTCGCTCAGGCGCGTCCCGCAGGTGGGGCAGACCTTTGTCTTGCTGGAAGTGGGTTCTGGAGTCATACGGGCGAGGATTATACCATTGAACAATTCCGCGCCCTCAGGCGCGGAATTCCAAGGGCGGTTACTGGTTTTCCTTTTCCACGACTTGCGTTTTTTGTTTGGTGGTGACGAGTACCTTGTCCACGCGCCTGCCATCCATGTCAATGACCTCGAAACGGAGTTCGTTCCACTCAAAGTGGTCGGATGTTTGCGGCACACGCCCCAGGGAAGTCATTACGAAGCCGCTCAAGGTCTCATATTCGCCTTCGTGCGGGAGTGTAGGCAGGTTGAAGATTTCCTTGAATTCATCCACTTCCAACATGCCGTCCAACAGCCAGGAACCATCCTGCCGTTGTGTGGCTTGCGGCTCCTCTCCCTCCATTTCGCCAACAATCTCTTCCAGAATGTCGTTAATGGTTAACAAGCCTTGCAGACCGCCAAATTCGTCCACCACAAGAAGGAGTTCGGTGTTCTTTTCCTTCAGGATTTCAAGGGCGCGTGAGGCAAGCATGGTCTCTGGAATGAAGTACGCTGGTTTGACGAGTTCTTTGAGTTTTATTTCCTTGCCGGAGAGACTCGTTACGAGAAGGTCGCGTGATTTTACAATTCCCACAATCGCTTCAAGTGAATCCTGGCGGACTGGGAAACGGGAATAAGGACAGTTGGCAATCTTTTCTAGGATGACATCGGTAGTGTCATCGATATCCAGCCAGACAATTTCCGTGCGCGGCGTCATGAGGGAGTACACTCTCTGATCGCCAAGGCTGAAGACACCTTCGACCATGTCCTGTTCGGCTTCCTCGAAAATACCCGCCTGTGTTCCTTGATCGATGAGAACTTGCAACTCCTCTTCAGTGATGGGCGGTTCATCCGATGGTCGGATGCCGATCAACTTCAACACTAGATCTGTGGCATTGCTCATGATCTTGATGATGGGGGAAAACAGTTTGGAGAGGAGGAACAAAGGACCGGCGACGATCTTTGTGATCTTCTCCGGACTGTGTAATCCAATCCGCTTTGGGACAAGTTCCCCGAGCCAAATCGTCAGAATGGTGATGGTAAGGACGACGAAGGTGATTGCGATCGAATTGGCATGAGAGGAGAGAAATTCCACTTTCACAAGTTGTTCTGCCAGCGGTGTGGAGAGGGTTGCGCCGCCGACTGCGCCCGCAAGGACGCCGATCAACGTAATCGCGATCTGGATCATCGAAAGGAATACATTCGGGTTATCCAGCAATTCTAGAGCCGACCGTGCGGCTTTATCGCCCAGTTTTGCCAATTGCTGTAATTTTGTCTTGCGCGTCGACAGCATTGCAGCTTCGGACATCGAGAGAACGCCGTTCACCAAAATTAACAGGATGATGATCAATATCTCATTGCTTATGTTCATTTTTTCCTTTTCAAACCATTAACCGGAGTAAGACCCGCCTCAAGAGCATGACTGAGATTAAAACCTTCAAGCCGCGCAGGTTGACTCGCGGCAGGTTGAGTTTCGCCAATTTGGGTGAACGAACTTTAAGAGGGGAATTAGGGTCTGGTTCTAATGAAGGTTCAGACATGATGGTTAGTACGAGGATCGTCTTGCCCCTATTGTACCTGAAAGTTACTTCTTTTTTGCAATTTTATCCTCGATGTCTTTCAGCCGCCCGCTGAGGCGCGCATAGCCCCGGGTAATGATCAGCGGAATGATGATCGCCAGAGCGACCAACCCGCAAGTAATACCAAGCTCGATGATACCGATCCGAAACATGTTCTATCTTACCTCGATGCCCTTCCCTCGACCCGCCTCGCCAATGACCCAAACCGGTTGTTGCAATTCGTCCGCACGTTTTAGGAACATTTCCAACTGGTTTTGAGGCAAACCAAAGAGCAATCCGCCGCTGGTTTGCGGGTCGAAAGTCAGCATTTGGGCGGGTTCGTCAAGGTCGTGGCCGAAAGATACGAACTTTTCGAAATGCTGTTTGTTGTCAAATGCACCGCCGGGGAAGATCCCTTTTTCGGCATAGCCGCGAGCACCGCTCAACAATGGGAGTTGTGAAAATTCGATACGGAGCGATACTCCTGAAGCCCGCGACATTTCAGCCGCATGACCGAGCAGGCCAAATCCGGTCACGTCCGTCCCGCCGCGCACGCCGAATTCCACGGCCAGTTCACTGGCGGTTTTGTTCAAAAGCGACATCCACTTGACGACTTCCTTTATGTGTGTGTCCTCCGCTTCTTCCTGTTTAAGGGCGGTGGTGGTCACGCCTGCTCCAAGCGGTTTGGTCAGGATGAGGGCGTCGCCAGGTTGAATGCCGCTTTTACTGATGATCTTTTGCGGATGGACAAATCCGATCGCGACCAAGCCGAATTTTGGTTCCTTGTCCTTGACCGTGTGCCCGCCTGCAACGACAACGCCCGCCTCCCGCGCCTTCTCTGCTGCGCCGCGCAAGATTTCGGTGGAAATTTCAATGGGCAGATTATCCGGTAACGCGGCGATATTCAACGCAAGGAATGGCTGTCCGCCCATTGCATACACATCGGAAAGGCTGTTAGCCGCCGCAATTGCGCCATACTCGTATGCAGTATCTACCACCGGCGTGAAAAAGTCCGTCGTTATGACGATGGCTTTGTCGTCGCTTAAACGCCAAACGGCCGCATCATCCGGGGACGAAAGACCAATCAAAAGGTCCGGATAAGAGGCGGGATCAAAGATATCTTTTATGGGACGCAGAACCTGCGTCAGCGCATCAGCGCTTAGTTTGGACGCTCAACCCGCACAGGCGGAAAGAGTTGTCAGGCGGATTTCGCGTCCGGTTTGAGGCATGGGCATTCGATTGAAAATTCCGTGAACTTGCTTATGGATTTGTTGTAGATGAGTTCGGCAGAGGCAGGATGAACTGATTTTCGCTGGGAATGAAAATCGTATCCACACCCGGCGATAGTTTCAAGACATATTGGTATTGGATCAACTGCGGTGTAAGAGATTGTGCAAGCAGGCGATTGGCTTCTGCCTCTGCCTGTGCCTGAATCAGGATCGCCTCGGCTTCACCTTTTGCAGCGATCACCGATGCATCCGCCTGCCCTTGCGCGATCTGACGGGCTTGCTCGGCTTCCTGTCTCTTTTGTTCCACCACAAAAGCGGCTTGCTGCGCCTGCTGCTCGGCGATCTGCTTTTGTTCCACTGCGGCGGCATATTCATCGCTGAACCGGATATTGCGAAGGACGAAATCCCGCAAAACGAGATTGTTATCGGAGAAAATGCGTTCCAACTCCTGGGTGATCAAACTTTCCATTTCGGATCGTTTTGAGCTGACGATCTCTTCCACGCCATATTGCGAAGCCACGTCGCGTATTACGCCGCGTGCCTGTGGACGGACAAGCCCATCCTCGTACGTGAAGCGCCAGGTTCGATACAGATCAGTAGCTCTCAACGGATCAACGGCATAGATTACCGACGCATCAATATACACTTGTTGCCCATCCTTGGTGCGCACTTGAATGGAGTCATCGCCCGCGGACGCCCCTTCGTCGAACTCCGATGACATGGTGTAGGTTTGATTCAAAATCGAATATCGTTCGACTCGTTCGGCAAATGGTACGATCCAGTGAAGCCCCGCATTAAGAGGTTCGGGGCGTATACCTTTGCCGCCGATCACGGTGACCACAATGGCAAGGTCATCCGGCTCGATGAAGACCAGACCGGCGCCGACAGTGGTCAATAAAACAGCGGCGATCAATAAAACGATTACAGCCGTGCTCAGACCTTTGATGGGCTGGTTGCGGCTCGTGCGTACAAAGATGGCAACGATCACGCCAAACAAGCCGACCCACGCAAAAGATGCAATTCCCTGAAGCAAACTCGAAATATTCATGGCTCCTCCAATGATTTTCAGAGATTATAACCCGCTTGCATGCGACCCCGAAGCGTGTTAACATTTTTCAGATGAAGACCCTCAAAGGCAAGGTAGCTGAACTATTTTTGGATGATTCTGCCCGCATCCATTGCCCGCCTGAGTTGATTCCATTTCCCGGGCAGTATCTACTCGCTCATGCAGACGCTTCAGACTCTCCGCTGCCTGTTCCTCTTTTCTTCAGCCAATCCGCCCCGAAAGGATTCCGCTGCGCACCTCCCATACCTTCGACTTGGAAACCAGGTGAGGAGTTGACCCTGCGGGGTCCGATTGGGCATGGATTTGCCCTTCCATATTCGGCGAAAAAAATTACGCTGGTCGCATACGACGATTCACCCGCCCGCCTGCGGGGATTGATATCCATGTCGCTTCGGCAAAATGCAGAAGTGGTACTGGTCTGCGATTCGGAAGCGGAAGACCTGCCCGAGATCGTCGAAGTTCAGCCGCTGCGCGCCATGCTGGGCGCGTTGCAATGGGCGGATTATGCTGCGATGGATGTGGGGCGTGAGAATCTATTTCAGATGTTGGAAATGCTTGGGAAAGAAAAACAGGCAACCGCGGAGTTCGAAGCGCAGGTCCTTGTCCGCGCCCCGATGCCCTGCGGTGCGCTTGCTGAGTGTGGCGTCTGCGCTTTGGCTCTTCAACATGAATGGAAAATAATCTGTCGCGATGGTCCCGTCTTTGAATTGAGGGAATTGGTATAAAAAACATCCCGAATGAACGGGATGTTTTAGTACCAAATTCTGAATGATGTCGTTGTAGTTGCGCTGAAACTGTTGTAGGCGCAGATAATATCTGTGTGGATGAGGCTGCCGTAAGGCTGCTCGACGAAGGAGAGCGGGATAATGCCCACGCCATTACTGTTGGATGTAATGGCAGTTGTGTCTTTTGCACCGCTGGGCCAATACAAAACCGATGTGCAGTTTGCGTTGGCAACCGGCTGTCCATTTTGATCCTGAACGATGACGAAGAACAATTGATTATCAGTGGAAAGCGTCACAGCCTTCCATGCGAAGGCGCGAACCTGTAGGTGGGTTATGTTTCGGGGGGCGTTTCCGGTGGGATCTACCGGCTCAAGCAGGGCAGGGTCCTCGCCAAGTTTGTCGAAATATATCCGTCCAAGGTCAGAAACTACCACCCGTTGGCCTTCCAACTTCCACGGCTGCCATTCCAACCGTGCTTTTTCAAAATACTGGACAAGCTTGTTTTCATGATACTCGAAGCCTGAGATTGGAAGACCAAATTGTTTCACCCCGCCGTATTGATCGAAGAATTCGAGAAAGGCAAAGCAAACGGCGAACCCGGTCTCCGCGTAGATGCGGCATGCAAACGTATTGTTGACTTCCAAAAGACCTGTTGATTTGTAGGTTTCCCGCCCGATGGGGGTTAACTGTACTCGTTGCCCTTCAGGCTGGTCGGCATGGTGCTCGAAACGCGCGCGCTGAAAATATTGTACGTTTTTTCCATCCTTGCTTGTAAATTGTTCGGTTATGGGATAGCCGTAGAGAAAGTAAGCATTGACATTGCCTTCGTAAAATTTCAAAAATTCCCCTGTAACGTTGTGCCCAGTCTCGCTGAAATACTTCGAATCCGATGATTGTGCGTGAGCGCCGCCCCAAGTTGTAGTGAGGAAAAGAAAACTAAGCAAGAGTGTTTGAAACTGTTTTTGCATAATCACCCCTGTTATTATACTCAGAAATATTTTTAGAAGATCTCAAAGCGACTTACAACCAACTATCTTTTTTCGATAATGAAAGGTCTAAATATTTTTTCACAAACCTGCTCGAAATAAAATGGGAGGAGCCGATGCCTTATTTGCCCGCTCCGTATTCCAGGAGTGCTTGGATGATTTTCTCTGCCGCATGCCCATTGCCATAGGGATTTGCCGCCTTTGACATTTCCGCGTACGCGTTCTCATTCTCCAAAAGCCGCCTCGCTTCCTTGACGATGCGGTTGGTCTTTGTTCCAACAAGCCTGAGAGTACCCGCTTCGACTCCCTCCGGGCGTTCGGTCAGATCGCGCAGGACAAGAGTTGGAATACCGAATGCGGGCGCCTCCTCCTGAATTCCACCCGAGTCGGTCAGGATGAGGGTGGTATGTTTCATCAAATGGACAAGAGGCAGGTAATCGAGAGGCGGGAGCAGGGTAATGTGTTCCTTGTCCCTTAACAATCGATTCACCGGTTCCTGCACATTTGGATTTAAATGTACGGGATAGATAATTTCCACATCTCCAAAATGTGCGAGTTCAAGCAGGGCATGACATATGTTTTCCAGCGGCTCGCCGAAGTTTTCACGGCGGTGGGCAGTGACAAGGATCAGCCTTTTTGTTCGTAGTTTCGCAGTCGTTAGTTCTCTAACTTCTTGCGGTTCCTGCTGTTTTGCCACGAATTGCAGTGCATCGATCACGGTGTTTCCGGTCACTTTGATGATTCTTTCATCAATCCCTTCGCGTTGGAGGTTTTTCTTCGACCATTCTGTTGGCGCGAAGTGCATATCCGCAGTGACGCCTGCCACGCGGCGGTTAATCTCTTCAGGAAAAGGCTGCCATTTATCATGTGTCCGCAAGCCTGCTTCCACGTGTCCGAATTTGATGCGGTGGAAGTATGTCAACAAGGAAGTGATGGCGACTGTAGTCGTGTCTCCCTGTGCCAGTACCCAGTCAGGTTGAAAATCTGAAAGAATGGGATCAAGATGGGTGAAGATCGAGGCGCTCAGTTCTGCAAGGGATTGATTATCGCGCATCAGGTTCAGGTCGTAATCCGGCTGAATATTGAACAACTCCAGGACCTGATCGAGCATCTGGCGATGCTGCGCGGTCACGCACGCGCGCGATTCCATGCCGGTTGTTTTTGCCAGCAGATTCACAATCGGGGCCATTTTAACGGCTTCGGGACGGGTTCCAAATACAGAAAGAATTTTCATGAATGAGCCACAAACAAAAGTGTATACTCAAAATACCGATTTTGCGCTCCCATGTGAATGGGAGACCGATTCAATGAACCAGATCAAAGTAAAGTTTATTCTTGTCAGCCTTCTGCTCGCATTATTACTTGCATCCTGTGACTCCGCACCATCATGCACACTATTGGCTTTAGCGGGCGGCTCGGATGTGGCGTGCGAGGAAACGGGACAATAGACACTTACTTCCCAACGCCTAATTTGGCGAACTGAAAACCGGCATTTTGCCACTGCTTTGTGTCCCATCCATTGACACTGTCAATGGCAATCCGGGCGGTGGTTAGCTTTGCAATTTCAGCGGGGTCAAATTTCATGAATTCAGTATGTTTTACCAGCAAAAGAAGCCCATCCGCATCTTTTATGGCATCTTCAAGCGTGGGGGACATGACAATGTCTGGCATGTTGGCGTTCGGTTTGAAGGGTTCCCATGCTTTTACCTGCGCGCCATGTTTTTGCAGCAAATGAATTACTTCTGTGGCTGGACTTTCGCGTAAATCATCCACGTCCGCTTTATAAGCAAGTCCTAGGGCAGCAATTCGTTTTCCTTGTAATCCGCCAAGTGCTCGTTCGGTTGATTCGACGACAAAATGAGGCTGGCCATCATTGACTTGGCGGGAATGATAGATGAGTGGTGTGAGTTCGGGCGCGGTCTCCACGAAAAACCACGGGTCAACGCTGATGCAATGACCGCCAACGCCGGGTCCCGGGCTGAGGATTTTAACACGGGGATGCAGGTTTGCAATGGAGATGGCTTCCCAAACATCCACGCCGAATTTAACGGCGAGGCGCGAGAATTCGTTGGCGATGGCGATGTTTACGTCCCGATATGTGTTTTCCATCAATTTGACCATTTCGGCGGTCGTGGCATCGGTTTGGATGATCTGTCCCTTGACAAAGGTGGAATACAAGTCGGCGCCGGCTTGGGCAGATTCGGTAGTTACACCGCCGATGACACGCGCATTCTCGGTCAACTCGCGCAGGATCTGTCCTGGTAAAACGCGCTCTGGGGAATAGCAAAGGTGGAAGTCGGTACCAGCTTTCAGCCCGGTACGCTCCAAAATGGGGGCGACCAGATCAATGGTAGTGCGAGGCGGCGAAGTCGATTCAAGAACGACGAGATTTCCCTTCTTCAAAACGGGCAGGATGGATTCCGCCGCTGAAATCACGGCGCTCATATCTGCCAGTTTGTATTTGACTCCGTTGAATTCGCCGAATTGGTTCTCCTGGAAGGGGGTTGGAACGGCTATGATGAAAGCGTCGGCTTCCTTGAGTTGCGTGTATGCTTTGAACTTTCCAGAGCGCACTGCTTTTGAAACTGCAATCTGTAAACCCGGTTCGTGAATGTGGATTTCGCCCTTGTTTAGAGTTTCGATGACATTGTGGTTTGTGTCCACTCCCAAAACTTCCATTTGATTAAGGGCAAAGGTGGAGGCTGTTGGCAGTCCGATGTAGCCAAGCCCGATTACGCAGATTTTTTGAAATTTCACTTTGACTCCGTCAACGATTATTTTGCGCTTGTAATTATACAGCTAGTGTGTGTTTTCCATCCCGCCTTTTACAACTTCCGAAAATTGTCCGCGTAAGTGGAGTGAACGTGTAGTTTCTTGTTGTATAATCAATTGGAGGAACAATGGACTTTCTGCTCAATCCAAATCTGGCGTATCTGATTTTATTGTCCGGCATATTGCTTGCATTAATGGCGCTGGTTACCCCCGGGACAGGTCTGTTTGAGATCGGGGCGTTCTTTTCTCTGGCGCTGGCAGGATATGCGATCTACAATCTGGCGTTCAATTGGTGGGCGTTGCTCATTCTTGCCTTGAGCATCATTCCGTTTGTTTACGCCATTCGAACGCCGAAACGCGGACTGTATTTGGGATTATCCATTCTTCTAATGGTGTTTGGGTCCGTCTTCCTGTTTTCGTCCGACGGCTGGAGACCTGCGGTCAACCCCATTCTTGCTTTTGTCGCTTCGGGATCATTTGCAGCGTTTCTATGGATCGCGGTCGGAAAATCCGTACAGGCGGTCAGCGCTCGTCCCTCTCATGACATGGATGCGCTGATTGGAATGTCTGGTGAAGCTCGGACGAGAATCCACTCAGAGGGAAGTGCGTATGTTGGAGGCGAGTTGTGGTCCGCAAAGAGCGACAAGCCCATTTCAAATGGAAGCGCAATTCGTGTAGTACGTCGCGAGGGATTTGTCCTCGTAGTTGAGAAAATCAATTCATAAACGAAAGGAGAAATTTCATGGAGTCTTTTGGATTATTATCGTGTTTGATAGGCGCCATTGTTGTTGTTGGTTTTGTGTTCCTTGCCAATGCAATTCGAATTGTGCCTGAGTATCAACGTTTGGTGGTGTTCCGCCTTGGGCGTTGTGTAGGTGCCCGAGGTCCGGGTATTGTGCTGTTGATTCCGGTTGTCGATCGTGGGGTGAAGGTGGATCTGCGTGAGCAGGTGCGTGAAATCCCCCAACAGACTTCAATTACCAATGATAACGCGCCCATTTCGATTGACTTTCTATGGTATTTCAAAGTAATCGAGCCAACCCAGTCCGTTTTGCAGGTAGGCAACTTCGAAGCCGCCGCGGCAGGTATCGCGGCAACGACATTGCGCGCGGTGATCGGCGGTATCATGCTGGACGATGTTCTTTCGAAACGCGAGCATATCAATACCCTGCTTCGCACCCGTCTCGATGAAGTTACTGAGCGTTGGGGCGTAAAAGTGACCAATGTGGAAATCCGCGAGATCATTCCTCCGCGCGATGTGCAGGATGCAATGAACCGCCAAATGACGGCGGAACGTGTTCGCCGCGCATTGGTAACCGAGTCGATGGGCGATCAGCAGGCAGCGATCAACCGTGCAGAAGGCACCAAACAGGCGGCAATTCTTTCGGCGCAAGGTGAACGCGAGTCCAATATTTTACGTGCAGAAGGCGAGCGCCAGGCGCAAATATTGCGCGCAGAAGGGTTCTCACAGGCACTTGAAGCGATCTTCAATGTGGCAAAGACCATTGACCAGAGAACCATGACCTTGCAATACTTCGAAACGCTCAAGTCCATTGGAGCAAGCCCATCTACCAAATATATTTTCCCGATGGAGTTCACCAGCATGTTGGATAACTTCCTCGGTAAAGATAACAAGAAGTAACGATAAATTGTAATAAAATAGGGTTTCCCGTTCGGGGAGACCCTATTTTTATGGAAATCCAAAAAGCATCCATTCGAGATCTGAACGCATTACGTAAATTGGAAAAGGAAAGTTTCGAGAAGGACGCATGGCCGCTTTTCGATCTGATAGCCGTTTTGACTTTTCCGGATGTGGTTCGATTCAAAGCTGTTCAGGATGAGTTCATGGTCGGTTTTGTAGCAGGAGACCCGCGTCCCAATCAAGGGTGGGGCTGGATTGCCACCATTGCAGTTGATCCACGCTTTCAACGGCGAGGCATAGGACGTTCCTTGCTTCACGCGTGTGAAAAGGAACTGGGGGTACCCAAAGTCCGTTTAACAGTGCGGCTTTCGAACCTTGCGGCAATATCCATGTACGAGCATGAAGGATATGTAACGCTTGACATCTGGCAGGCGTACTACAACGACGGAGAAGACGCCATGGTGATGGAAAAATGGTTATGAGACAAAAGCAACGATTGCAGGAATTCGAAGCTTTGCGGGGCTTGTCCATTCTATTGCTATTGGCATTACACAGCGAAGTATTCGATTCGTCAGTATTCGGCTTTAATGTTGGACCCTTGGCAGAGGTGGTTGCATCCTTTTTACTCGGTTCGTTCTTTTTTTTGGCAGGTTTTTTTACTGAATTCTCACTCCGAAAGCCGGGTGATGGTATTTATCAGTTTGTGAAATCGAAATTCATTCGTATATTTCCTCCATATTGGCTTGCGCTGATATTATTCATCTTTGTGCTTGGCTTCAGCCTGAAACCCTTTGACAAACTCGTCTATATCCTCAATATGCAATGGGTGCTTTCGCCAGTGTTCGTTAAACGTGTGCTTACACTTTGGTATATCAGCTTGCTCGCAGGGTATTATCTGATTTTTGGGGTGTTTTTCCATTGGATCAAATCCAACCAGGGGTTGTTGCTCTGGTCTATGTCACTATTTGGATTAACTTATGCAGCAAACATGGCAATCGGGTTGATCGAGCCGCGCTTCTTTCAGTATTATTTTATTTTCCTTGCAGGTATGTATTATTACCGTTTGGAAGACATACGGAACCGGTTGTTGAAAATGAGGCTCGGTTATCTGATTGTATTTGCATTTATTGTTCTCTTACCCTTCTGGTTTGTCGCATCCCGTGGATACGATGTGACGAACGGACTTTACATCATGACCGCCGATTTTTTTATTCTAGGTTGGGTGTTAATGTGGTTGTCCATATTCCGGACACAGGCGGGGAATTGGAAATTATGGGGAGTTCTGTCCGCCGCATCTTTTTTTACCTATCTATATCATCGCCCGATCTGGCATATTCTCGATGTGATATTTGGGATCGAGGCGGGTATGGGTAAAATATTCTTCAATCTCATCTTTGGCGGCGTAACTGCCTTGATTATTGGATATTTTCTCCAGCAGGCGTATGATCGTTTGCTGGGTGTACTGGGTTTAAAATGATTGCATAGAAGATGCAAATGCTTTCCTTGTTTATCGGGTTTATAATCAACCAATATGTCTGATGTTTTATCTCCACCGGTTTGGATTCATACGCCCGAATTATTAGAGAAAATGATGGTCGATCTCGCCTCACAAACTTGTGTGGCGGTGGATACCGAGTCGAACAGTCTCCATGCATATCGCGAACAGGTTTGTTTGCTCCAATTTTCCACTCATGATACGGACTATCTCGTTGACCCGCTTGCCTTGAAGGACCTTGACGTTCTTGCTTCCCTATTTTCGGACCCGAACATCGAAAAGATCTTCCATGCTGCGGAATACGATTTAATATGCCTGCGGCGCGATTTTGGGTTTTCCTTTTCAAACTTATTCGATACCATGCAAGCGGCGCGTGTGTTGGGATATCCGGCTGTAGGGTTGGATAAACTACTTGGTGATAAATTCGGCGTGAAAATGGACAAACGCCACCAAAAAGCGGATTGGGCAAAGCGTCCGTTGACGAAGGAGCAGATCCATTATGCGCGGCTCGATACACACTATCTATTTGACCTGCGCGATGTCTTGGAACGCGAATTGCGCGAGAAGGAGCGTATTGACCTTGCAATGGAGGATTTCAGTCGCTCATGCAATATAGATGATGCGAAACTGCGGGTAAATGGTGATTCGTGGGAGCGGTTTTCAGGGCGCAAAGATCTTTCACTGCGTGAGTTGACGATCGTGGCGCATCTTTGCAAATGGCGCGATGGAGAAGCGGAGAAATTGAACCGCCCTCCGTACAAGGTTGTGATGGATGATATGTTCGTAACACTGGCTAAGAATCCGCCGGAAAAGAAGGTGGATCTTTCTGCGGCCGGGCTGACCGAGAAACAGATTCGTCTGTGGGGCGATATGATATTGAATGCGATCCGGCATGGGGCGAAGTCACAGCTTGTGGAGCGGAAGCAGGTTGAACGGAAGAGCGATGCGGTACTGCGTCGTATGGAAAAATTGAAGGCATGGCGGAAGGATGTCGGGGGAAAGATGCAGGTCGAATCGGATATCATCCTGCCCAAGCCGTATGTGACATCGCTCGCCGAAAACCCTCCGGGGACTTTGGATGAATTGAAAAGGTTGATGAAGGATTCGCCTTCGCGATTCGAGAAATTCGGCACGCAAATCTTAAAAGTGCTTGGAGTGAAATATGCGAATTAATTTTCATGGTGCGGCGCATACCGTAACTGGAAGCCAGCATTTGCTGGAAATCAACGGAAAAAAATTATTGCTGGATTGCGGTCTGTATCAGGGCAGGCGGAAAGACACGTATGAGCGCAATCTGAATTTTCAATATGAGCCGCGTAGTGTGGATGCAGTGATCCTTTCCCATGCGCATATTGACCATTCTGGAAACCTTCCAAATCTCGTGAAACAGGGTTATGAAAAACATATTTATGCCACCCGTGCGACAGCCGATTTGGCAAGCTTAATGATCGCAGATTCGGGACACATCCAGGAGGCAGATGCGGAGTTCGTCAATCGAAAGCGCGCCCAGCGCGGCGAGCCGCCCATTGAGCCTCTGTATACAAAAGAGGATGCAGAAGCGGTTGCTGAAATGTTTGCGGGTAGGGATTATGAGGAAGCGTTTGAACCGATTCCCGGTGTAATCGCTCGTTTTCATGAAGCGGGACATATTCTTGGCTCGGCAAGCATTTCCCTTGAAATCGAAGAGAAGGGAAGGAAGATCCGCTTCTGGTTTTCGGGGGACATTGGTCGGTATAACCTGCCATTATTGCGCGACCCTGTTTTGCCTACGGAGACGGATTACATGATCATGGAATCCACGTATGGGGATAAATCGCATAGCGACCCAGAACTGGCTTTTCTCGAATTTCGTGACGTGGTCAAACGGACGCTGGAGCGCGGCGGCAAAGTGATCGTGCCTGCTTTTGCGGTGGGGCGTACACAGGAATTAGTTTATGATCTGAACCAAATGATGTTCCATAACGGCGTGCCCCGCGCGCCGGTCTATGTGGATAGTCCGCTGGCGGTGAATGCAACCGACATTTTCAAGCGGCATAAGGAATGTTTCGACAATGAAACCGCTGCTTTTGTCGAAAAGGCGCATCACCCCGCGTTGGATTTCAAGATGCTGACCTATACCCGCTCTGTGGAAGAGTCGAAGGCGTTGAACGAACGCACTGATCCGATGATCATCATCTCTGCTTCGGGTATGGCGGAATCGGGGCGGATATTGCATCACATCAAGAACAATATCGAAGACCCAAAAAACACCATTTGCATCGTTTCCTGGCAGGCGCCTTATACATTGGGGCGCAGATTGGCGGATCGCGAAGAGGAAGTCCGCATTTTTGGCGAAAAATACAAAAGGAAATGCGATGTTGCCACCATTGGCGGGCTTTCAGGCCATGCGGGGCAGAACTTGTTGGTCAAATATGCGACTGGCGTGAAAGGGAGTGTAAAGCGGATTTTCCTGGTGCATGGAGAAGAAAAGCAGGCTAGAACATTGAAAGAACTGTTGAAAGAACAAAAGATGGATCGTGTGCACTACCCTGCTTTGCATGAAAGTGTGAATATATAGGTTTTTTTCGGGTATAATTTCGCCCGCTTCATGATTTGGAGAGGTGCCAGAGTGGTTGAATGGGACGGTCTCGAAAACCGTTGTGGGCTCCGGTCCACCGAGGGTTCGAATCCCTCCCTCTCCGCAGTCAAACCCTAAAGGTTTACAAAACCTTTAGGGTCTTTGTTTGGTGGTAAGATTCACAGCGATGAAACTTAACCTTGCCCTTGCACAAATCAGCACAAAGCTTGGCGATGTGGAAGCCAACCTTGCCAAACATCTCGATACAATCGAACAAGCTAAAACTGAAAAAGCAGATTTACTGGTTTTCCCTGAACTATCATTAACTGGATATGTCTTGCAGGATTTGGTCGCCTCTGCCGCGCACAAGCCGGCGGAGGATGACCCCATCTTCAAGCCGCTCTTCGCCGCCTCGCGTGACTTGGACCTTGTCGTCGGTTTCGTCGATGAAGATTCCCGCCACCGGTTTTACATCGCTTCTGCCTATCTTTCAGGCGGGAAGTTAATCCATGTTCATCATAAAGTTTATTTACCGACCTATGGACTCTTTGATGAGGGGCGTTTCTTCGCATGGGGTGACTCCGTCCGTGCATTCGATACCCGCTTTGGGCGCGTCGGTATTCTGATCTGTGAAGATTTCTGGCACGCCTCGCCCCCGTACCTGCTGTGGCTTGATGGCGCGGACATCATGCTTTTTTCTTCCGCCTCGCCTGGCCGCGGATTGAACGATCACGAGAAACTTGAATCTGCACGATGGGTGGAGCGTGTGAATAAGGCGTATGCCAGTATGTTCACGTCTTTTGTGGCGCATGCCAACCGCGTTGGTTATGAAGATGGATTGCATTTTTGGGGGGGCGCTACAATTTTCGATCCAAATGGCGAAGAACTTGCCCATGGGCCTTATAACGAAGAAGCTATTACATTTGCCCAGTTGGATTTGAATCAACTGCGCCGCACTCGAGCGAGGTTACCCCTTCTCCGTGATGAGCGGACGAATCTAACCTTGTCCGAATTGCAGCGTATATTGCAGAAATAAAGACTATTTCCCCAGAAGTTCCTTTGTAATCATCGCATCATATTCAGCATGGCAGGATGTAAACAGGTTGAACGCCTGTTGCAGATGTTTTTGCCTTGTTGCGCCTTCAGAGTGTTTCCCGATTTCGCGTAAGGCATTTGCTTCGTCCCACGGCATGGAGAATTTCCGGGCAGACTGAACGCTCGTTTCCCAGTCCTTCAGCGCAGCCCCATGTTTGCCATCCATCCATTTTTTCATGCCTTGAAAATATAGGAATGTCGGCTCAGCCATAAGAAAGGCGGGTTTGAACTTTTTAAGCAGTTTCAGCAGTTTGGAAACTGTTTTTCGTATTTCCGCTGTCGAGTGCCAGCCATGGACATCGAACGTTATTCCCTGTTCCCAGATTTCGAACGTCACCTGCGCCATGATGCGATAGGCGATCAAAAGCGAGTATACCTGCGGCGGAAGTGCCTCGACAATGGGCAGGGCAACGGATAAATGCTTCACTGTCTGCTCTGCTTTGCCTAGTCGCCAGTTTGCCATGGCACGGATGCTGTTCAAGTGAGCAACATTAATGGGTGTGGGGTCGAGCGAATCGCCCTCTTTGGCATTTTCCAAGGCTCGCTCGAATTCCCCGCGAACTATGTGCAAGAAGGAATTTCCGTACGTTGCCCAGGTCAGGTGCAGAAGGTTGCCAGATTTTTTTGCCTGAGCCATCAAATTGTCGTAGATTTTTTGGCATGCAACGAAATCACCGCCTCGATAATACTCCAAGCCTGCCAGCACGATTTCGGCGTCGCCTTCAATTCGGCTGTCCGATGTGCTCAATGCGAGCTGTTTCATCTTTAAGATCGCATTGCGTGATTCCTCCCATTCTGCCACGCCAAGCTTGTATACGCCGACTGCGAGATAAGTCCACATTTGCGAGCGGGGATTGTCCACTTGTTCGGAGGCGTGCAACGCCTTCCCTGCATAATGCTTTGCAAGGGAATGATTGGGGATAAACCCCAATATTGCGCTGGCGGAACCAAGCGCCCACACCCTGCCGGCTGACATACTTCCGCCGTCTTCGGAAATATTCAGACTTGCCAGCGTATGATGCAGCATTGGCAGGCTTTCTAGTTTAAGGTAGTTGATATTTCCGAGATGTGTATAAAGAAGCGCCACTTCCTGAAGTTGGGCATCCTGATTTTTTTTGCGCCCTATAAAGAAAGAGGGAAAGCGGCGATGCAGGTTTTGGATGAACCATTGGTGAATAAGACCAAAGATGACGCCTGTGAAAGTGCGCGGACTTGGATGCTTAAGCATCGAAGCCGCTTTTTGAAAAGTTTCACGTGCCGCATCCAGATCGCCCAATCCCATTTGCGCTTCACCCATCAGCCGAAGCCATTGCGATTGTCTAAGTGGCAACAATTTGACTTCTTTTTTTGCCGCTTGCGCCTTTTCCAACGCTTGTAAAAAGAATTGAATGGCTTCATGATACGCCCCGTTGCGAAACGCCATTTCGCCTGATTTTTCGAGATATTCGATTGCCTTCTGCGGCACATCCGCCTGTTTCCAGTGGTGGGCGAGGACTGGGTAGTAGGCGATGATGTCGTTTAGAAAGGCTTGTTCGTACCATTCCGCCATCGCGCGGTGCAGGGAGCGTCTCTGTGAGTAGAGCAGGAGGTTGTATGCCACTTCCTGGGTGATGATGTGTTTGAATAAATACGCAATTTCCGGTTCTGGGCTGTCCAGTATAGTTAATTCCTGGTTTTCGAGATGGACAAGATACTCACGCAAGGAGGCGATTTCGGATTTGATCGGGTAGATGGCGGAGAGTTCCCGGAGGGCGAAAACGCGCCCGATGACGGAGGCAACTTTCAGAGTGAGCTGATGCGATGGCGGCATTTTGTCGATGCGGCTCGTGATGACACCTTCCAGCGAGCCGGGCAGGTTGAGCTCATCCAGACTCCCGCTGTTGGATGTGATACGACAACGACGGTCTTCGATTTTGATGAAGCCGCTGTCGCGCAGGGCATAGGCAAGTTCTTCGCTGTAGAATGGATGCCCTTCGGCTTTGTTTCGGATGAAGGCAATGAGTTCCTCGGGTAATTCATTCACATCCAGACGCTGTTCAAGCAGGGTTTCAATGTCTGTGTTCCCGAGCGGCGCAAGCGGTAAATACCGCGTGGATGGCATTTCGCGCAGTTGTTGTAATTCCACTGGAACAACGATACCCATGGGGCGCATGGTGATGATGATCAGCAGGGGGTTGACGCGCCGCGCTGCGAGACCCAATAGCGCCCATGAACCGGAATCGAGCCAATGCACATCTTCGATGATGAGGGCGGTGGGGGCGTGCCTCGCTTTTTCTTCGAGCCGTTCCATGATCAGTTGGTGCATTGCGTTTGCGCGTGCATCGCCTACAATGTTCCTTGTGTTCTCGTTATCGGGGATCGAAAATGGCAGGACTGCGCTCAATAAAGGTGCGCGCTCCTTCAGATCTTTGTTTCCCTCGATCATCTTTTCGAAGGCAAGTTTCTTATCCGGTGTGTTATCCTGCAGATCGAGATCGAATATCTTTTTTGTAATGTCCTTCCAAACATGGTAGGGCGTGTTCTGTTCGATCGCTTCTGCAAGCCCGAGCAGGACGTTGACGTTCATTGCGTTTGCCTGGCGGAGCACTTCTTCCACCAGCCGTGATTTGCCCAACCCTGCCTCGCCTTCGATCACAACGACGCGGCTTTCATTTGTGATCAATGCCCGCAGTGATTCTGCAATTGCAAAGCGCTCATTCTCGCGCCCGATCATATCTGTCAGTGCTACCTGCCCCATTCCCTTTGCGTGGCGCGCCTGTGGGACATAAATGGGAACGGGCTGCGCCTTGCCCCGCACTTGGATGGCGGGGAGAGCCGTGAAATCCATGCGAAACTTGGCGGATTCGTATGTCTCGTTATCGCACACGATGTCAACCACGCTTCCGTCCGGAGCGGTTATGCCTGCCGAAACAGCATGCATCAACCGCGCCGCCAAGTTGACAGCGTTCCCGTTGATGGTGTATTCCCGACGGGTTTCATTTCCGATCACGCCGCAGAAAACGCGCCCTGTGGCGATGCCGATGTGACAATGCAGTCCAAGTTCTGTGATCGCAGCGTGAATATCCTGCGCAGCTAAAACACCCCGCAGGGGATCGTCTTCATGCGAAAACGGCGGTAGTCCAAATCCCGCTAACAAAGACACCCCCTTTTCATCCACAGTGATTTTATTCATGCTGCCTTCATAACGGTAAATCACGCTTTGAAGTAACTGTGCCAATTTTTGTGCGAAATCCTGGTCGATTCCCTGAGTCATTTCCGGGATACCGATAAACAAACTGGTGACTCGCCTCAATTCGGCAAGCCAGTCCGATTGTCCCGCATCGATGCGTTTTGCGATCGCGCCGGGGATATATGACTTCAAAGCCGGGACGCTGTTTTCCTCCAGTTTGTTGATCCTCTCCGCTTCTGCTTCGACTTTTGACTTGATCCCGGTTAAAGAAACATATCCATTCTGAATGGGGCTTCCTGAAGCATGCGTTTGAAGGAGCCTCCAAGATTCGGGAGATGCTGCAATTGACCCTGGCAGGAGGATGTTTTGCGCCAGGCTTACCTGATCGATGGCATCACCGGTGATAACGACTTCCCAGCGGTTGAACACCCCGCCCAAACCCGCCAACTCGATCTGACCTGCGGCAAGCGCAATTCGTGTGGAAAGCGAGCGGTCATAGGCGCGGAAATTCTTCAGCTTCCCGCTTGCCTCCAGGGCAGTTTGAGCCGCAAGCAGGGCGGCTTTTTCAAGATCGTCATACTGCCAGATGATAAGCAGGCCATCCCCCGCAAATTTAATAATGTCCCCGCCATATTTTTTGATGATCTCGATCCATCTGCTATAGAAGTCATTAAGAACCGCTGAAATATCCTCCGCCCCGGAAGGCCCTCTTGCGGCAAACTCTTCGGTCAATGCTGTAAAGCCGGATATATCCACGAACAAAACAGCTGCGCGATGCTGTTCGATGAATGGCTTGTTTGGAGGCGTAGGATCACTCAGAATCCGGCTTTGTAATATCGTGGGGACATAGCTCTTTAGTGTATTGATCAGGGAAATAGAAGCCATTCTTTGATACCTGCTTTGAATTATATCGCAGTATGCCTGTTCATCTTTTTTCAAAACACCAACGCTGATTGCGCGCTTTGCAGAGATGAAGCGATTGTTTTTTTCCATGTTTCTGTAATTATTTTGACCATTGCAAAACCTTTGCAAAATATGGACAATATGATATAATATATCTATCAGACTTTCATGCCGCGTCTGATAAAACGCGGTTTTTTCATGTAAAGGAAAATATGACAAAAAAAGATTACTTGAAATTCAATGACCCTGCACCGGATGTGGAATTGCTCGATACAAATTCCAACTCCGTGCGCCTCTCTTCATTCTGGCAAAGGGGAGTGCTCATCCTTGCCTTCACTCGTCATTTTGGATGCCCGCAATGCAAGGAAATGATGGACCAATTAATCGAAGCGCGTCCTGCCCTGACTGAAAGAGGGTTGCGCCTTGTGATTGTTACCCACGCCTCAGCCGAATCTGCCAAAGCCTTCTGCGACGAGCGTGCGTCAGGCGCTGTTTGTCTCGCTGACCCAAATCGGGATGCGTATCGAGCCTATGGGTTGTATCGCGGAAATTTTTGGCAAACCCTGCTCTCCCCGCGGATTTGGCGTTCCAATCGCAGGCTGGCGCGTGAAAAAGGCTATACGCCCGAAACTCCTCCACAAGGACAGGACGCCTATCAAATGTCCGGCACATTCGTCATCGGCACGGACGGGCGAATCCGCCTGCCGTACTACTATGAAGACATTGCCGACCATCCGCCTGTTGATTTGGTTTTGCACGGCATCATGGGCGTGGATTGGAATAAGCCCTTTGATTCGAGACCCGTTGTGTAATTGAAAGAAGGATCATGAAGAATATTTCTCTTGCAACTTATCTTGCCGTCAAGGAAGTGATGCGCAACCGCGGACGCTTTCTTTTGGTCGCATTAGTGATCGCGTTGATCACTCTCCTCGTTCTCTTCATCGCCGCGCTGGGCGAGGGGCTTGCCAATGGCAACCGCCAATATGTGGCAAATTTGGACGCCCAGCTTGTTGTCTTTTTGGAAAAATCGGATTACGTCATTGCTTCCAGCAGGCTTGATACCAAAACCGTCAAATCCATTCGCCGCGTGGAAGGCGTAGCGGACGCCGGCGCAGTTTATACCTCTAACACCGAGATTGTTTCGCTTGCCGAGCCGCTCAAAGTATCCATGCTGGGTACGGAGCCGGGCAGACCAGGCATGCCGCCTATTTTTGAAGGGCGCGAGTTTCGCACAGGCAAGGCTCGTGAAACTGTGATTGACCGCAATGTTGCTTTACGGTCCGGCATACAAGTTGGAGATGTGATCGAAATTCGGTCCACGCAAGGCACCGAAGATGAATTCTTTGAATTGGAGGTTGTCGGGCTGACGGTTGGCCAATCCTATTTCTTCCAGCCAACGATATTCGTTCCGCCCGCCACATGGGAAGAGATTCGTCCGCAATCCGAATCCGAGTTGTCCAGTGACACGCCCTATCCGAATATCATCGCTGTCAGACTGGTTGACCCTTCGCAGGAGGATGTGGTGTCGGCAAAGCTGGCGGAGAAGGTCTCGAATATCGAAGTGGCCGACGTCCAAACCACGATCAACAATATCCCAGGCTATTCTGCGCAACAGGGAACAGTTCAGACGCAGGGCGTGTTCACGCTGTTGATCGGAATTCTCGTCATCGGCGGGTTTTTCCAAATTCAGGTTTTGCAGAAGGTTCCACAGATCGGCGTCTTGAAAGCCATCGGTTCATCCAATGGGGTGGTTGGGCTGTCGGCTGTGATTCAGATCATTGTTGTAACAGCTCTCGGCGTAGGCATTGGAGGCGGATTGACCTATTTGTTTTCGTTGGGATTCCCTCCCACCATACCATTGGTTTTCAACGGCGAACGTTCGTTGATCGCAGTCATCCTGTTGATGTTGATTGGTCCGTTGGGCGGGATGGTGTCCATTATTTACGCGGTTCGCATCGAGCCGTTGAAAGCGCTAAGGTTAGGTTAATTATGTCGAATATTGTTCTTGAAGTTCGTGATTTGGTGAAATCTTTTTCTCTGGATGGTGCGACCATTCAGGCGGTGGATCATGTGTCGTTTCAAGTGAAATCCGGCGAATTTGTTGCTTTGGTGGGACCAAGCGGCTCCGGTAAGACCACCATGTTGTCCATCCTTGCGGCTTTACTGACGCCTACCAGTGGACAGGTGTTGATTGATGGGCAGGATCTGGCGCGGATGAACGAAAAGCGGAGGGTTAAACTACGCCGCGAAAAGATCGGGTTTACTTTCCAATCGAATAATCTGATTCCTTATCTTTCTGCCCGTGAGAATGTGGAATTCATGATGCGGTTGAACGGAAATCTAGACCACGCCTCCCGCCTCCGTTCAGACGAATTATTGGCTCGGCTTGGCTTGGCTGAACGGCTGCACAACCTGCCTGCCCAAATGTCGGGCGGGCAGCAGCAGCGCGTGGCAATCGCCCGCGCGTTGATTCACAATCCGGCTGTGGTTCTGGCGGATGAACCCACCGCCTCGTTGGACACAGAACGCGCTTTTCAAGTGGTGGAAACGTTTGCCAACCTGATTCACGAGAACGGGCGCGCGGGCGTCATCGTCACTCACGACCTGCGCATGGTGCAGTTTGTGGATCGCGTCCTGCAAATGCAGGATGGGAAACTGGTGCGTGTGTACGAGGATAAAAAAGAAATTCTTGAACTGGCGCGCGGAACCATACATTAAGAATGCTCAAATGAAAAATCTCCGGAGATACAGTCCTCCGGAGATTTTTCTACCTGCTAATTGCCAAAAGCTGATGGCTGTTATGCAATTTCCAAATATCGTTCGATCTCGTAATCCGAAATGCGCAGACGGTATTCGTCCCATTCTTCCCACTTCGCGCGGATATACGCTTCGTACGTCATGGGCTCCAGCGCGGCTTTCAATACCTCGTCCTTTTCCAGTTCCAATAGCGCCTCTCTCAGCGAGCCGGGCAGTTCTGTCACACCCAGTTCGGCGCGTTCCTTCCTGCTGAGGTCATAGAGGTTGACGTTGTTGAGCGGTTTTGGAGAAGCAAGGTTACGATCAATGCCGTCCAGGGCGGCGGCAAGCATCGCCGTAAATGCCAGATATGGGTTGGACGATGGATCCGGGAAGCGCAATTCTGCGCGGACGGATTTATCGCGCCCCTCGGTGTAGCGCGGAATGCGGATCAACGCGGAACGGTTTTGCTGTGCCCAGGCAATGTATACAGGCGCTTCATAACCAGGGACGAGACGTTTGTACGAATTGGCAGTCGGTGCGACAACAGCTGCAAGCGCCCGCGCATGTTCCAACTGACCCGCAATGAAGGAATACGCCAGTTTTGAAAGTTTGGCTTCGTCCTTTGCATCGAAGAACAAATTCTCGCCAGATTTTCTATCGAAAAGAGATTGATGACAATGCATTCCCGAACCGTTGATTCCGTACACAGGTTTCGGCATGAAAGAGGCGATGAGTCCGTGCTGGGCAGCGATTGCCTTCACAGTATATTTCAAGGTCAGTACATTGTCCGCCGCTTTAAGCGCGTCGGCAAAGCGGAAATCAATTTCATGCTGGCCCAGAGCAACCTCATGGTGTCCCACTTCCACATCGAGCCCCATGGCGTCGAGCGCGTCCATCAGCGCTGTACGGACGACGACCGCTTCATCGAAGGACGAAAAATCAAAATATCCGCCCGTATCATGCGGAACAGGATGTACCCCATGTCCGTTGCCGCCCTTGAATAGGAAGAATTCGGGTTCAGGACCGATGTTGTACTTCCAACCGCGCTCCTCGATCTTTTTCAGCATACGCTTCAAGGTCCCGCGCGGGTCGCCTTCAAACGGCTTGCCATCGGGCATGTAGATATCGCAGAACACACGTGCGCGGCGCGACTCGGGCGATGACCATGGCAGCACAGCATACGTATCCGCATCGATTTTCAGGCGCATGTCGCTTTCCTGAATGCGGGCGAACCCTTCCACCGACGAGCCGTCGAACCACGCGCCGTCCTCCAGCACGCCTTCCAGATGACGGATCGGCATATCCACGCTTTTGACTGCGCCCATCACGTCGGTGAATTGAAGCGACAGGAACTTTACATTATCTTCCTTGACTCGTTTGATCAGATCTTTTGCATCCATTTTTTTCTCCTTTTGATTTTTAATTTGACATGCGTTTGTTCTTGTCCGTGACAATGGTTTACTGGTCAATCTCCATGAACTGCCTCCTTCGCCTCATTTCGGACCTGAGGCTTGTTTCTGCTATTGATGAACATGACCGACCCGATGATGACCACTGTCGCCAGCCAGATGCGCGGCTCCAGCGGCTCATTGCCAATCCAGTTGCCGAGCAGAACTGCCACGATTGGGTTGACGTAGGCGTAAGTTGCCACCAATGAAATAGGCGCATTCTGTAACAGCCAACCGTACGAAACAAACCCGATCAACGAACCGATGAAGATCAGATATAGCAGTCCATAGATCGAGCGGCTCGAAATGGCTGCTGCATCCCAGCCGCTGAATTCACCCGTCAACCCTGCGACGATGAACAAGCCGATGCTGCCCATCAACATTTGTGCGCCCGTGGACATCAATGTGGATTTGGGCAAGTCAGCGCTTTTGCTGTAAATGGATCCGCTTGCCCAAAGCAGACAGGCGGTGAGAAGCGCTGTCACCCCGAAGGGATCGAGTTTCATTTCACTTCCTGAAATCTCTGCGGGACCGACAAGAATGAAAATGCCAGCAAACCCGACAATCAGACCGACGATTGCCTGCCATGTCGGCTTGATACCGCCGGGTCGGACGGCTTCCAGCACGACCAGGAACATCGGTACAGAACCAATTATCAGGGCAGCGATTCCCGAAGGGATGAACTGCTCGGCCCAGGAAACCAAACCATTGCCGCCAAGCAGAAGGAGGTTACCGATAATGGCGGTGGAAATCCATTGCTTGCGCGTAGGCATTGCCTGGCCTGCGGAACGTTGCCAGATAACCAAAATGATGCCCGAGGCGAGGAAGCGGATTCCAGCATGGAGGAATGGCGGAATGGTTTCGATTGCCACTTTTATTCCGAGGTAGGTCGAACCCCAAACGATGTACAGTGCTAATAATGCGATCCAGACTTTTGTTTTCATTCTTTTCCTTTTGTTTGCTATGACTTGTTTCTAATGTGCGAGGCTTATATGCCAAGTTCCTTTACCAATATTGCCTTTTTTCGTGCAGAGCCATAGAGGTAATTTCCGAAGTCGCCGCTTTTACGGATTACGCGATGACAGGGAATGAGATAGGCAATCGGGTTGTTCCCAACGGCGCTCCCTACTGCGCGCAATGCAGTTGGTTTGCCTATCTGTGCCGCAATGTGCTCATATGTTGTCACGGCTCCCGCCGGGATGTTGAGCAGCGCCTCCCAGACCTTGATCTGGAAATTCGTTCCGCGCAGATGAAGCCTGAGGGGTGAAGCAGGTCGCAGGTCCGAAAAGATGCGCGTGACCAGCAGGGCGGTGGATGGGTGATCTTCGGTCATCTTTGCCTGGGTCCAGTTTTCGACCAGAGTGTCTATGGCGTTGCCTTCTCCTGTTTCAACGAAGCCCAAATGGCAGATACCTCGTTCGGTGGCGGCAATGAGACATTTGCCGAATGGCGTTGGGTGTATTCCGTAACGGATGGTCAACCCTGCGCCGCGTGATTTGTATTCGCCCGGCGTCACGGCTTCTGTGGTGACAAAGAGATCGTGAAGCCGCCCCAAACTGGAAAGCCCGACCTTGTGTGTTGTTTCCAGCAGATTTTCGGACTTGGCCAGCAGTTCCTTGGCATGTTCGCGTGTGAGGAACTGCATGAAACGCTTCGGGCTGATGCCTGCCCACTGGGTGAATACACGTTGGAAATGGTACTCGCTCATGCCGATTGCCGAGGCAATCTCCTCCAACTCCGGCTGGTTTTGCCAGTTGGCTTCGATGTATTGGATGGCTTGTTCGATCATTTTATAGTGTTGTGAAAGTTCAAGATTTTTTTCCATTTCAATCTCCTTTGCGATGGTGGAGATTGTATTTGCCGAACCGTACATATGCGACCCGTTTCTTGCTCATTCTCTCCTCACTGGAAGGGAAACCTGCCGGAAAAAGCAAAACAGGTATGCCGGGCATACCTGTTAAATACATGGATGTATTAAAAAGAAATGCCCTTCCATATCTTTCAGGCATGAGTGAAATACAAATAACCCGCTGCCCGATCACTGCGTTCGCCTTGTGTACCCGTCACCGGGTGGTTTTCGGCGGCCGGCAAACTTATTTGCCTGAAACGCTTTCTTTGGAAGGGAGAAGGAAGCCAGTGACCTGGCTCCAGAGGCATCCGCTGATCTATCCGATTTTCTTATCTCACTCTTTAGAAGAGTGGGATAGTTAGCATCCCGTTCGCACGGGAGAACCTCCACCTCGTAATCTCAATGAACCTGAGACCCAGTCGCTAATTCTCCATTATTCGATTGTCATCCCTCTATACAATGGCGGCGATTGTACCCGCAGGCATGGAGTTCGTCAAGTGGGGATGAATCAATGGCGTATTAAGAAAAAAGACGGAATGTCGATACGACATTCCGTCCATGATGCCAGAACCCCGCTCGTGCCGTGTACTGCTGGGTTTTGAACCTGCTTTCGCAGGTGGGTCCTGACCGGGAAACGCCGCCTTGGCTCAGGCCTATCGCGTTATTTCCTTTGAGATAAGGACCCGTTTTAAGGATGTTGGCTCAAAACGTAGAGGCAATATCACGCACACAGCAGGGTCAAGATTCTTATACCATAATCCAAAGTGCAATGGTAGGTAAAGATTAATTGCATCTATTAATAAATATATTGATTTTCGGAAAAACCTGTGATACGTTTAGCAGGTTGGTGTAGTTGGAGGATGAAAAATAAATGGCGGAATCTTTTCCGCCATTTATTTTTTAACACGTCTCTTTTCACGCCCTGGCCTGATCCTGTTTCCGTTACGGATACACCCTCTTGATCGTCCTCGGGAAGGGGATCGCTTCACGGATGTGTTCGATGCCGCACAACCAAGCAACGACCCGTTCCACGCCCATGCCAAATCCAGAGTGGGGGACAGAGCCATATTTGCGTAGTTCCAGATACCACTTGAACGCTTCTTCCGGCAAGCCCTCTTTTTTGATGCGGGCAAGCAGGGCGTCATGGTCGCTCATGCGTTCTGAGCCGCCGCAGATTTCACCGTAGCCTTCTGGCGCGAGCAGATCCACCGACTTGCAGACTTCCGGTCTGCCGGGCCATGGCTCCATGTAGAAAGCCTTCACTGCGCTTGGATACCCGTAAACGAAAACCGGCTTGTCGTGCAGTTTTGTCAGTTCCACTTCGTGCGGCGCGCCGAAGTCCATGCCCCATTCAAATTTGAGCAATTCCTTCTTTTCAGGGTCGGTCTCTTTTTCATAAAGTTCTATCAGGTATTTTGCCGCATCGTCGTAAGATATGCGCGGGAAAGGCGCGGCGATATTTTCCAGTTTGCTTGTATCGCGCCCGAGGAATTTCAACTCCGCCACGCAATCCTTCAGCACGGACTGGGCGATGTAGGAGATCATGCCCTCTTCCACTTCCATCAAACCATCGAGGTCGCAGAAAGCGATCTCGGGTTCGAGCATCCAGAACTCAGTTAAGTGACGACGCGTCTTTGACTTTTCCGCGCGAAAGGTGGGACCAAAACAATAGACTTTTCCAAACGCGAAGATGTTGGCTTCATTATAGAGCTGCCCTGTTTGGGCGAGATAGGCGGAGCCTTCATCGAAATATTCGGTCTCGAAAAGGGTGGTCGTACCTTCGGCGGCGGCGGGAGTGAGGATGGGCGTATCGAGATTGAAGAAGCCGTGCCCGTCCAGATACTCACGCACTGCCGACATGACCCGCACGCGCACCCGCAGGATTGCCCACTGGCTCTGCATCCGAATCCACAAGTGACGGTGATCGAGTGCAAAATCCACGCCGTGATCTTTGAGCGCCATCGGGTAATCAAGGTCGGCTGTTTGCACAACCTGTAAATCCTTGATACCCACTTCATATCCGCCGGGGATGCCAGGGGCGCGTTTGTCCTCGCGCACTGGACCGGTGATGATAACTGACGATTCCTGAGGGAGTTTCGAAATGGTATCGAAGAGTTCCGGTGCCAGATCTCCCTTGAATGCCACGCATTGCACGAAACCGGAACCGTCGCGCACGAGCAGGAATGCCAGTTTGCCCTTATCCGTGCGGTTATAGACCCAGCCTTTGATGGTCACTTCCTTTTCGACGTAATTTGAAATTTTCGAAATGCTGACATGTTCAGCCATGAGATGCTTCCCTTTGCTTGGAATTAATTTTGGCTATTATATTACAGATATATACTGTCGCCTTGAAATGCCCCCGAAGCAAAGGGAACTTACCTCGGAACGTAATACTGCACCTGCAATTGCGGGCGGGCGGACGGCACGCCGTAACTCCCATCGAAGAACGAAAGATAGTCATCGCTGCGATCATCGTTATCATCGAGTTGGAAATACAGCCGCAATTGCGTCGCGCCTTTTGTGTTGATGAAAGGAAGCGCCTCGCTGTCCAGCATGGTCCAATACCAGCCGCCGACTGGGTTGTTCTGGATCGTGCCTGCCAGATACTTGCTGGCTGGCGCCTGAAAATCAGACGCTTGCAATGCGCCAATCGCAAACGGACCAAAACTTCCGAAAACGCCCTGACGAATATCAATCGAAATGTTCCTGTGGGTCTGGAACGGGTCTGTGCCGACCACGCCCTGCAATTGGATCGTCAGGATTGACTGTGTGATCACAGCGTTGTCCGGCAAGGTTTCGGTGGGGAAGTGCAGGATTGCGCGATACTGCGCATCCTGTGCGTTATCGCCAAGCCGGAAAGTCACGGCTTTCGAGTTCATGGTTCCGCCGCGCCCGCTGTCCTCGCGCGATTCCAACACCCAGCCGTCATGGGTGCCAACGGAAGCAAACATCTCCGTCACGATGGCAGGCGTAAACCTGTCGATCGTGTAGATCTCGCCCGCGTTGAAATTACCATTTCCGAATCCAATTCCACCTAGTGGAAGACCGGAAGCATCCACGACGCTGTCATTGTCTGTCACTTCCAAACGAATGATGCCGTTACCGCTTCCTGTCGAAACCGTGACCGTGTAAAGATTCCCCGTCCCGCTGACGTTGGTGATAACCGCCTCGCTTACGCCGGAAATGGTCAGCAGAAAATCAGTTGTATCCACACCGCTCACCAATTCCGAGAAGCCGACGACGAATCGAACGCTTCCAGCGGAAGTGGGGTTTGGGTCGGCGCGCAGGATCGAGGTCACGTAGGGGGCGGTTTTGTCGATCACATAGGATTCGCCTGTGACGAAGTTTCCATTCCCCGCGCCGATTCCACCCAGCGGAATTGCTGTCTCATCCACAATGGTGTCGTTGTCGATAAGATCCAATTGCAGAGTTCCGTTGCCACTTCCTGTATTCACGATGATCGTATAAAGGTTGCCCGCGCCGTTGATCTCACTGATGACTGCGTTTGCAATCTCCTCGGTTGAGCTCAAAATAAAATCACCGGTATCCACGCCGTTGACATTTTTCGAAAACGTCACAGTAAAACGGACAATATCCGCGATGGTCGGACTGCTGTCCGCACGCAGGATGCTGGTAACGATGGGCGGCGCGGTTGGTTGAGGTGTTGGCGTATCGGTTACTGGAGGAGGCGCGCCATAGCCGGATTCAAACGCGCCAATATCTGGGGCGCTGCCTGCAAAATTATCATTGATCCCGGGGATGAGCGCGCCGCGATCAATGTTCGGGCTGGCGGGCAGAAGCGTAAAGTCGCCGCTATTTGGATTGCTCATCGCGGGCGGACTTTCATGTCCGTTGCATTCGAGCCCGGTTTTACGGCACAATTCGGATATGTCTGAGTATTCTATGTTTTCCCATTTGAAGCGCGGGCTGCCGCGCGACGTATACCAATTGTCATAATTCCAATCGTGTCCTGTCGAGCCTGTGAACGGCTCCTCGAAAGCGAACCCATTGCCTTGAAAGATGTTGTTGCGCATGACCGCATTGTGGACCGGGCGGATCATGCTCATGGCGTTCAATCCGCTTGCATTCGTCCAACTCGTGTTGTGATAGATAAACACGATGCCGTCGGAATTCAAATCCCATTTGATGCTCGTTCCGGTGAAATTGCTGAACGTGGAACGCAGCACCCATGTCGGACCCTGTGTGATGGGCGCCACGGAAATACCAACCAGCATTTGGTCAATGGAATTGTTACGGAACCGCTGGTTGATGCTGGTTCCTTCCGGTTCCAAGCCATCGTCGCTGATGTGGTGGATGCGGTTATTGTAAATATCCGCATCAAAGGCGACTCCTGGGTTTTCCAGCGCGGCAGACGAGCCGGTGTAAATGCCATTAAAAAAATGATGCAATTCATTACCGCGTACGATCGCGCCGATGTGACCCCGCAGTACGATGGCTGTCCCTTCCATGGACGAACCTTTGACCGACTTCCATTCCCACTCATTCACAGACAGGTCGTAAATTTCGTTGAATTCGATACGGGTGTCGTTTCCGCGGTCTTCGCCGCCCGTCCAATTGACGAAAATTCCCAACTGCATGTTATGAATTCTGTTCTTGCGAACCACAACATGCGACGCGTTCACAGAGCATACACCGCAGCCGTTCGCGTCGGCGCCGTAGAACCGCATTTCAAATCCTTCGATCCAGATCCAGTCACGTCCTTCCACATCGAAAACATGATTAAGCCGGGGAACCTGCCAGGTGTGGCGCGCGGGATCATCCAGACTTCGTACGTAGAGCCGGGTTGTGCTTGGCTCGTAATACCAGCCTTCCCTGACCAGCACATTGGAATGTCCGCGCTCGCTTAACAAACCGGAAAGATCATCGTACATGTAAAAACGATTTTGGTCGCGCCCCAGATATTTGATTGCCGGACCGATTTTTACGAACCAGACATGCGGCTTGTTTGGATGCGGGATCCAAACTTCCGGGGCAAGACTTTCCGATGAATCCAGAATCGCGCCTCCACCCTCCGCCTTGACTTGAATCCAGCCATTGGGGCTTCCCGAAGCTGGAAATGATACCGACTCCCGATAAATACCATCTGCTACCAGCACCCGCGTTCCTGGCACAGCGCGGTTGACGCCCTCCTGTATCGTCTGGAATGGAGCCGCAAACGAACCGTCGCCGCCGGGCAATGCATCGTCATTGACGTAAACCACCGCCGATGGAGTGAATGGCAAATCTTCTGGCTGGGTGGTCAACGTGCCGCTGATCTCATTGGCTCCGTCAACGACCCTCACTTCGTATGTGGTGGATGGAGAAAGCCCGAACAGACTGCCAACGAGGCGTCCATCGTCAATGCGCATGAGCGGGTGACCAGCCCGCCAGTTGGGGTCGTTGCTTTGGCGGTATGTCAATTGGGCTGATTTCGGCAAACTGCCGCCGCTGATGACGACCCCGGCAGTTTCGATATTGGGGTAAAAGGCTATTTGTGCAAATGCAAAACTATTCCCAGGCAGGGCGCGGGGCGGTACGATCATCCCTGTCAACAGGAGAATTTGGGCAAAGGCAAAGCCGACTTTTACGGGCAATTTGAAATTCATCCTTACTTCCTTCCGATGATTTTACCTCCCAAGGTAACTATAGCATGTGACGGTGAAAAAGCAAGTCTAAAAAACGCCTCCGGGTTTTATAACCCGGAGGCGTTATGCTATCTCAATTCTTTTCTGAAAAATTCGGGCAGTGCAAACGCCGCCTTGTGAACGTCAGGATTAAGATACTGATTCTCGCCGGGCGGATAGGGAGTCTTTAATCCGTTTTCCCAGGGAGTGTCCGAAACGTACATAAAACCGATTCCGCCGCCTGGATAGGTTGGGATGTTGGCATAATAGTACGCTGGATTCTTCGTCAATGCTTTCGCGGACTTATAAATCTGTTTGATCAACTCGGTATCGAAAAACGGCTGTTCGCATTGAGTTGCCGCCGCGCCGTTCGGCTTGAGCGCTCGCACCATTAATTTGTAGAATTCATCGGAGAACAGGCGTTCCGCCATGCCGATGGGATCGGTCGTATCGGAGATGATGACATCGAATTGACCAGGGTTTTCTTCGAGATAGCCGAAGGCGTCCCGGATGAGCAACTTGGAGCGAGGGTCAGTCCAAGGATCCCCGAAGGAGGAGGCGAAGTGTTCGCGCGAAAGGTCCACCACGCGCTGGTCAAGTTCACACACGATGGCTTCCTCCACGGATGGATATCGCAAGACCTGCTGCAGGGAGCCGCCGTCACCGCCACCGACGATCAGTACGCGCTTCGGCACGCCAACTGCGAGCATCGGCACATGGACGATCATCTCGTGATAGCCCATGTTGTCGCGTTCGGTTAACTGGATGATGCCGTCGAGGATCATTGCCTTGCCGAAGAATTCCGTTTCAACCATTTGCACATGCTGGAACTCAGTTTGCTCATCGGCGAGGATTTTCTTTACGCGAATTCCCTTGCGGTAATAAGGATGCAATTCTTCCGTGAACCAGATGCTCATTTGATTTCCTTAAATTGGCTCTTTGGTATTTGGTGGGGTTCCCTTTTTTTTACCACAGAGATCACGGAGTCCACAGAGAAAAACCTTTAATAAATCTCCGTGCTCTCTGTGCGCTCTGTAGTAAATAGGGTATTACCCCACTTAATCCTGAAGAGCCCTTAAATTGCAATCGGTATTTTGGTTTCGATGGACGCTTCGCGATCCAGTTTGCGCATCGAAAAATCGTCCGCGCCAAACGCCTCTTTGATGCGCATCAGCAAAGGCGTCATATCCCTGCCGATGGCGCAGGTGAACAGGTCGATGGCGCAATAGTTATGTTCGGGCCAGGCGTGCAGGCTGGCATGTGACTCTGCAAGAAGAAGGAAACAAGTAAAGCCGTGCGGGCTGAACTTGTAAAAACCTTCATCCACAACCGTCAAGCCGCTCTCGCGGATGGCTTGCGAAAACAGCGAATATGCCCGCTCGCTGTCCATGAGAATATCATGGTTGCAGTCGGAGAGATCGAAAATGTAATGCTCTCCCAATTTCAAAGCAGAATTCACTCATACCTCCGGTATTAAAAAGTAAAGAACCCGCCCGCAAACAACATCTTTTCATTTCAAAACGATCCGCAGGATGTATCCCTGCGTAACGAGTGAAACCGTCTTTGGGCAGACTCTGCGGGCGCAGTTATACTATGTTATAGCCGGATGTCAATCTTTTTAACCGGTGAATAATTTTTATTGCAATGCCTTTTCCAAATCAAAATCGTCATTGCGCTGTTTGCACAGGTAATATTAATGATTTCTACAAGGCGTTTGAAGAAATATTTTTTACATCCGTTAAAATGCCATAAAAAATCAAGTTGTGGTTAAATTTGGCACCGATGAATACCTCCATCTATTTGCACATCCCGTTTTGCAGACATCGTTGCGCCTACTGCGATTTCAACACTTATGCCGGGCAGGAATCGATGATCCCGGCGTACGTGGACACTTTGATAAGAGAGATCGAATTGGTTGGACGACAAGGCGGGCAATTGTCCGAACTGCTTACGGTTGGGACAGTCTTCTTTGGTGGAGGGACCCCCTCGCTTCTTTCTGGACCTCAATTTGCCTCCCTTATGGACGCCCTACGTTCCGCCTTTTCCTTATCTGCCAATCTCGAAGCGACAATCGAAGCCAACCCTGGCACGATCTCCCCGGAAAAACTGGATGCCATCCACAAAGCGGGGATCAACCGCATCAGCTTTGGCGTTCAATCGGCGAACACCGAAGAACTGCAGATGCTGGAACGCGAGCATGATTTTTTCACGGTCATCGAAGCGGTTTCCACCGCGCGGAAGGCAGGATTCGACAACCTGAACCTTGATCTCATCTACGGTCTTCCCGAGCAGACTCTGAAATCATGGCAGTCCACAGTCAAGCGCGCGCTGGAGTTGCATCCCGAGCATATTTCCGCGTATGCGCTTACGTTGGAGCATGGTACGCCGTTCGGCAAATGGGCACAGCGCGGGCTGCTCCCGCTCCCAGACCCCGATCTCGCTGCAGATATGTACGAATGGACGATGGAGTATCTTGGCGTAAACGGATATGAGCAATACGAGATCTCCAATTGGGCGATAAACCGTAGTTTTGAGACTTCAGACTATCAAATGCCATCCTATGCGTGCCGCCATAACCTGCAATACTGGCGGTCACAGCCTTATCTTGGCTTCGGTGCAGGCGCGCATGGGTATGCGGGCGGTTATCGGTACTCCAATGTTCTGCGTATCAAAACCTATATAGACAGATTGAGCGTTAACGATCAATCTGTCGAGCTTGAATTCCCGCTCTCGCCTGCTGTTGTCAATCACCATGAACAGACTTTGCAGGAGGATATGTCCGATTACATGCTGAATAATCTCAGGTTGGTGAATGCCGGGGTCGTGGAATCAGATTTCAGGTCTCGGTTTGGAAGCGGAGTTTTGGAAGTCTATCCAAAGGAGATCGAGGAACTCGTTCGGGCGGGTTTGCTCGAAATAAAGACCTCCGAAGTTTCGAAAACTTCGGAGGTCTGCAAGCTGACCAAACGCGGACGCTTGTTGGGAAATAAGGTTTTTGTGGATTTTGTGGATTAGTTTACTTCCTGCTTTTCTTCACAACTTTTTTGGCAGGTTTCTTCACCGTTTTCTTGATTGCCTTCTTTGCCGCAATCTTCTTCGCTGGCGCTTTCTTTGCCTTGTGCTTCAACGCGGAATGCGCTGCGGCAAGACGAGCCACTGGCACGCGGAAAGGCGAGCAGGATACATAATTGTTGCCGATCAAATGACACCATTCAATGGATTCCGGGTCGCCGCCGTGTTCACCGCAAATGCCAACTTCGAGATTTGGACGAGTCTTTCGTCCTTCTGAAATTGCCCATTCCATGAGTTTTCCAACTCCGTTGCGGTCGAGCGTTTGGAAGGGGTTCTTCTCAAGAATACCCTGTTCTTGATAAGTAATGAGGAAATTGCGCTCGGCGTCATCCCGGGAATATCCGTAGGTCATCTGGGTGAGGTCATTTGTCCCGAAGGAGAAGAATTGCGCCTGCAGCGCCACTTCTCCGGCGGTTACTGCGGCGCGCGGGATTTCGATCATTGTCCCGAACTTGTATTCGAATTTGACGCCTTTTTCCTGCATCACTGTCGCGCCGATGCGCTCGAGGCGCGGCTGGATCCATTCCAGTTCCTTCACGGTTCCCGTCAATGGAATCATGATTTCCGGTTTGACAACGATGCCGCGTTGTGTGCAGTCCGCGGCGGCTTCGAAGATCGCCCGAACCTGCATCTCGACGATTTCCGGCATGGCAATGGAAAGCCGCACGCCCCGCAACCCCATCATTGGATTGGATTCATGCATGCTTCTCACAGCGGATAGCAGGTGTTCTTTTTCCTTCAATCCCTCGGTTTCACTTTTGACGCGCATTGTGATGACTTCTTCGAGGAGTTTTTCTTCGTCCGGCATGAACTCGTGCAAAGGCGGGTCAATGAGGCGGATGATGACAGGGTAGCCATCCATTGCCTCGAAGAGGCCGTCAAAATCCTTGCGCTGATGCGGCAGGAGCTTATTCAGCGCTGCAGTTCGTCCTTCGCTTGTTTCGGAGAGGATCATATCCTGCACGATAGGGAGGCGTTCTGGCTCAAAGAACATGTGCTCGGTACGGCACAGACCGATTCCAACAGCGCCATAGGAACGTGCGCGGCGGGCATCTTTGGGGTAATCTGCATTTGCCCAAACTTGGAGACCACGCGTCGGGTACCCTTTGACGGGCGCAGTGCGTATGTCCTTGCGTGCGCAGATTTCATCCGCCCATTTGAGCAGGGTCATCAATTCGGTCTGCTCTTCAAGCGTGGGCGTGGACATGGGAATCTTTCCGACGAAGACTTGCCCGGTCGTGCCGTCGACGGAGACCCATTCTCCTTCTTCGACGACAGTTTCCCCGACGGTCATGAGGCGCTTCTCAAGGTCGATTTTGATCGCGGACGCGCCGACCACGCATGGTATGCCGAACTGACGCGCCACGACTGCCGCATGCGAGGTTGCGCCGCCTTCACTGGTCAACACGCCTTTCGAGGCGATCATGCCATGCACATCGTCCGGTTTGGTGAACGGGCGCACCATGATGGTATCCTGTCTCTTTTCCTTGGCAAATTTCTCTGCTGTATCCGCATCGAAATAGACCTGACCGACTGCCGCTCCGGGAGAAGCGTTGACACCTTTGGCGATCAAGCCGCCTGAATGTTCAGCCGCCGCTTTCGCTTCTTCATCAAACTGCGGATGCAGGAGCGTATCCACATTTTCAGGGGTGACCCGTTCGACCGCTTCTTCCTTCGTAAGCAGACCTTCGTTCACCATGTCAACTGCCATCTTTACTGCGGCTTTCGCCGTCCGTTTGCCGTTGCGGGTTTGCAGCATCCACAGTTTGCCTCGTTCGATGGTGAACTCGACATCCTGCATGTCCTTGTAATGTGTTTCCAGCCGCGCCGTGATCTTCATGAATTCGTCGTAGGCTTTGGGCATGTTCTCTTTCAACGCTTCAATGGGCAGGGTGTTGCGGATGCCGGCCACCACATCTTCGCCTTGGGCGTTGAACAGGAAATCTCCCAGCATCTTCTTTTCGCCAGTGGACGGGTTGCGCGTGAACGCCACGCCCGTGGCTGAAGCGTCGCCCATATTGCCGAAAGCCATTGTCTGAATATTGACGGCCGTCCCAAGATCGTGTGAAATGCCGGTTGCATTTCGGTAGTCTATGGCGCGCTTTCCGTTCCACGACTTAAAGACCGCCTCGGTCGCCAGTTCAAGCTGCTTGTATGGATCCTGTGGAAAGTCGAGCCCCTTTTCCTTTTTTACCGCCGATTTGAAGACCTCGACAATATGCTTCCAATCCCCGGCGGTCATTTCTATATCGAGTTTATAGCCTTTGTCCCGCTTGTAATCCTTCAATGGGTCTTCAAACGCTTCGTCGGGAATGCCCAGCACGACTGCGCCGAACATTTCCACAAGGCGGCGGTATGAATCGTACACAAAGCGCTCGTCGTTGGATAAAGACACCATACCCTTGGCGGTTTCATCGGTCAAACCGATGTTCAGTACTGTATCCATCATGCCAGGCATCGAGAACTTCGCTCCCGAACGGCATGACACCAGCAATGGGTTTTTCGGATCTCCAAACTTTTTGCCCGTAGCTTTTTCAATTGACTTCAATGCTTTTAATTCCTGATCCCACATTCCGGCGGGAAATTTCCCCAACTTTTGGTATGCGTTACATGCCTCGGTCGTCACGGTAAAAAACGGCGGGACAGGAACACCTGCACGGCTCATATCCAGCAATCCGGCTCCTTTGCCGCCCACGATCGCTTTGACGTCGTCCCACGACCCGCCTGCGACCTTCTCGACCATCTTTACCTCGTTATAAAGGTAAATCCATTTTTTCATCACAGCCTCCATGAAGGATAAGAATTTTTCCAGAAACAGTATTTGTGAAATATTTTACCAAAAACACTCTAATTTACACATGACAAACATCATGATATATGCGGATTTCAATCCACACGCTTTGAGATGAGATCAATAACCTGTAAACACATTGCAAAGTTCGTTGAGCCCTAAATCAGCGATAATATGTCGAAACAAAACATGAACACAAGAATCCTTGTTATAGACGACGATACAGCCATTACCGAGTTGATGAGCATGTTGCTTAAAACTCACGGCTTTGAAGTACTTACAGCAAACAGCGGCTCGGAGGGTGTTCATCTCGCCCGCGAGAAAAACCCAGGCGTTATTTTGCTTGATCTCATGATGCCCGATTTCGACGGCTGGCAGGTTTGCAAAGCGATCCGCCAATTCAGCAACGTGCCTATTTTGATTCTCTCCGCCATCAACGATCCGCGCATGGTTGCCAGCGTGCTCGATGCCGGCGCCGACGACTTTCTCGTTAAGCCCGTGCCTAGCGGCGTATTGGTGGCGCACATCCGCAAAATGGTGCGGCGGACTGGGTCGCTTCATATGCCCGACCCGAAGAATGTAAAGCTCAAGGATACTGCTCCGCTTCCCCCTTAACCGCAGCCTGATTCTTGAATAAAAAACATGCCAGCCATATTCATAGTGGCTGGCATGTTTTTTATTTTAGCAGTATCACCGCTTCCGCTGTTTCTTTTGGGAATTCCAACATCGGCATGTGACCCGCTCCTGGCAGGACGACAAGGTGTGAGGTTGGGAGAATTTCCTTCATCTCCCCTGATTTCTCAAGCGGGATTAAAGCATCGGCATCGCCATGAACCAGAACAACAGGGAAATTAAACGAGGTAAGAAGTGGTATCGAATCTTCCCGTTTTGCCATTGCCTTGAGCGCGCCGATCACCCCGGCTTTTCCCTGCTTTTGGATCAATTCCCGCACTGTTTTCTGAACTTCAGCATTGGCTGATAGTTTTGGCGTCATTGCTTCTGCAACCACACCCACGCCTTTTTCTTCGACCTCTTGCGCGGTTTTGTATCGTCCCTCCTTTCGCTCAGGCGTATCTGCGGCAGCCTGTGATGAGATCAAAGCCAGCCCGCCGACTTGGTTTGGATAGTCCTTTGCAAACGCCAGCGACACATACCCGCCCATCGAGTGCCCGGCAACGACGGCTTTCTCAATGCCTAAATGCTCAAGCAGACCGGCGAGGTCCTTTGCCATATCGGAGATTTGATAAACGGTGCCAAGTGATGACGATGCGCCGAACCCGCGCAAGTCGGGCAGGATCAGATCGAAGTCATTTTCGAGGAGAGGAACGATTCCATTCCAGGTGGTATGGTCGAAGGGAAAGCCGTGGATGAGCAAAAGCGGTTTGCCGTTGCCGCGTCTTTCATAGGCGATTTCGATGTTATTCACAGTCAGGGTTTTCATTTCCATGTCACACTCACTTTCAATTTGCTTCCAAGTTTGGATGTATAAAATATATGACCGTTATCGCGTCCGAATTCATAGACTCGGCGAGTAATGCCCACGTCCGCCTTGCAATATTCGGCAACTTTCTCCAACTCGCCGTTCCGAAACCACTGCACGGATTGTACTCCGTCTGCGGTTTTGGCTTCAGCGAGGGTGGCGGACGCAATGTTATCAAGGCTGATGCGAAAGCCTAGAATCCGCTGGAGGTCGAGAAGCAGGTCGAGGGTTGGGATGGAGGCGAAGCGGGTTTGAGTGGAGTAGGGCTGAAGGACTTTGTAGTCAAAATTAATCAGGTTGAACCCGATCACTTTTGTCGCGGACCGGAGTTCTTCGATCAAGGCTGGGATGTCCTTCTCCCAATAGATGGTAAAGTCGTTTTTCGCGGTCGAGTAGGTGGCCCCGCAGGCAACCTTGAGTTTTTCGATGTGGTCACGCCCGCCGACGTCGTCGAACAGGTTTTGTGTTTCGAGGTCAAAGAAGACGAGGTTCATGGTTCCTTTTTCAATTCTTCGCGGGCAAACGCCAATGCCTGTTCGCGGGTTTCGATCTTTCCGGCGGCTTGGTTCTCGCGGATGGTCTCTAGTAGTTTGCCGATGAGTGGGCCAGGCGCGAGGTTCAGCTCTTTTATCAATTCGTTTCCGTCCAGCAGGCGCGGCGGAGCAACAACTTCTTCCGGCTTCTCCCAATAATTTTCAAGCAGGATACGGGCGGTATCGAGATAAGCCGTCCAGGTTTCGGTGGTAAGTTCGCTTGCACGCGTGCCGCGCATATCTGCAAGCGCCAGAAGAACGAGGTCGATGCCCGCTTCGCCGCTGTCGCGGAAGAAACGATAAATGGCTTTGCGCGAAGGAGTCTGCTTTTCGCCTTCGAGGCGGCTCGCAAAATTATGGAAACGCATGTGATGTTTGACGATGACGCGCAGGCGATCCACCTCGTCGTTGCTTAGGTTGAACACACGCGCGCGTTCGGCGGCTACATCCGCCCCCTTGATCTCATGCTCGAAGAAGCGGATGCGTCCGTTCTCGTCCGTTGTTTTTGTTTCGGGCTTGCAAACATCATGGTACAGAGCCGCAAAGAATAGCAATGAACGATGCGGCCGGTCCACGTTGAGCGGCTCCGAAAAATGCTTTGCAAGTTGTTCACGATAACGCCCAAGCCGCAGCGTGAGCAGACCGGTGAACATGTCGTTCGTATTTTCGGCTTCGTAGCCAATGCGCAAGGCAGAGAAAATCTGGTCGAGATAATCCAGCACGGAAAGTGTGTGCGTCCACACGTCATGCACATGGGGAGGGGATTGCTCCACACCTTTCATTTTGACGAGTTCGGGCATGAGATGATCCAACACGCCGAGCATTTCCAATGCGCGGATGGATGCATTGGCGCGGGGACCGTTCAGGATCTTGAATATCTCATCGCGCACGCGTTCGGGCGAAACGCTTCCAACTTGACCCGCAGCCTGTTTCATCCATTCCCGTGTGTTCTTCTCTATCGTGTAGCCAAATCCTGCTGCCTGACGTACCGCCCGTAAAATGCGGACAGGGTCATCGTTGAATGAATTTTGAGAACAAGCGCGGATGACCTTGGCGCGGATGTCACGCCCGCCATCGGTTGGGTCGATGAGTGTGTCATTCTGCAAATTGTATGCAATTGCGTTGATGGTGAAGTCGCGGGCGCGGAGGTCCTGCTCAAGGGTCTCGCCCCGGTAGGAAGCGAAGTCCAGGAAAGTTCGCGAGCCGTCTTCATTTGTCACGACGATGCGGGCAGTGTCGCGTTCATCGTCGAGGACGAGGAAATCCGCCTTGAGGACGTTGGCAATCTTTCGGGCGTGGGAAATGCCATTTGATGGAAGGGCAAAGTCAAAGTCGGGGGAGAGGCGTGAGGTCAACAGGTCGCGCACAGCGCCGCCAACGAGGTAGAACTCCTGGTCAGGCGGAAGAATGTCCTTAATCTTTTTGATAAGAGGCGGAAGTGCAAATGGGGCTGGCATAAAAACGATTTCCGGTCTTTCCTTGTGGCGGCTGGACTGCGCTGCAAGCAGGGCTTGTTCGGGCGTGCCGCCTTGGGCGATAATACGCCCGCGTACAATTGCAACCCAGCGCCCGGTATACAGTGAGTGTTCTTCGTTCATTTTCATCCCCTTCCCCTGCGAGCCTTCATTCGGGCGGTTTATATTTTTCCAAATCCACAACGCCGACGAAGGGCAGGTTGCGGAAATATTCGTCGAGATCGAGCCCGTAACCGAATACGAATTTGTTTGGGATGGTAAAACCAAGATAATGGATGGGGACGTGTGCCTCGCGGCGCTCGGGTTTATCGAGCAGGGCGCAGACTTTCAGTGATCTCGGCTGGCGCGTTTCGAGCATTTGCAGAACAGATGAGATGGTATGTCCGCTGTCTACAATGTCTTCCACGAGAAGGACATTCCGGTTGCGGATGTCGGTTTGCAGGTCGAGTGTGACGCGGGCAGAGCCGCTCGTTTCGCGCCTGCCTGCGCCGTAGGAAGAGACTGCCATGAAGTCCATCATATGCGGGATGATGATGTGACGGCTTAAGTCCACCATGAACGGCACGCCGCCCCGCAGGATGCAGATGAGCAGAAGGTCGGTATTCTGGTAGTCGTTACTGATCTCCGCGCCGAGTTCTTTCACGCGGGTTTGAAGTTGTTCCGCTTCGATGAGAATTTCAGCGAGGACATCCTGGTAGTTTTTCATCAACTAATATTCCAGCAATTCGTTGTTGCGTGTCAGCGCGGGACCTCGTGATGCAAGCGGCAGCGCGCTTCGTACAGTTCAGATGCGCCGACGATGACGATGGGCTCATCATAACGCGCAGGCTTTCCGTTGACCAGCCTTTGTGTGCGCGAAGCGTTCCCGCCGCAGACCATGCAAATGGCGTGAAGTTTGGTCACGTCTTCCGCTTCTGCCATCAAAACTGGCATCGCGCCGAACGGCTCGCCGCGAAAATCCATGTCCAACCCGGCGACGATGACGCGCACACCGCGCGAAGCCAGCTCCTGAGCCACCGCCACCACTTCGGGATCGAAAAACTGCGCCTCGTCAATCCCCACGACGGTCGTATCTTTCTCCAGTTTGGTTCGAATCTCGGCCGACACCTGCACCGGCACGGCATCGTATGTGGAACCGGTATGCGAAGCGACCTGCTCGACCGCATACCGCACGTCAATGGAGGGTTTGAACACCTGTACCTTCTGTTTGGCTATCGTTGCCCGCACCAACCTGCGGATCAATTCATCCGTTTTGCCGCTGAACATCGAGCCGCAGATGACTTCAATCGAACCTTGTGTGTGCTTCATTGATTTCTCCCGTAAAAGGATAGGATTGGGATAAGAAAACAGGCAGATGTTTTTTCATCTGCCTGTCTAGTTTACCTGAGAACTTCCCACATGACAAAGTGCGGAAGTTATGTCTATTCGCCTGCTTCGGTTTTTTCGGCGGGCTTTTCAGCCTTCTTCGGCGCTTCGGGAAGTTCAAACCCGAGTGCGCGCAGTTTTTTCTTGGTCGAAGTCAACGCGGCCTGCCCAAATCCGTAGATTTCCAGCAGGGAGGCATCGCCCTCGGCGAGTTTGTCCAGCACCTGACCAACGGTCAAAACTCCGACCTTCTTCAGCGCATCGGTCGCGCGAGGCGCAAGCGTCAGATCGTCAATTGAGCGGTCCGGTGAATTCGCGGAAACTTCCTTGGCTTTCTGCTGTTCCACGTAGGTCTGGCGTGCTGAGAGCTTCTTATAGAAACGGTCCACCTGACCTTCAACATCGAGGAGCTTCGCAGATTCGCCTGTATAGAAGGGATGGCAATTCGAGCAAACGTCAATGCGAAGTTCCTTCTTTGTGGAGGTGGTCACCCAGGAAGTGCCGCAGGAGGCGCAAGTCACCTTGGTTTCGAAAACGGTGGGATGGATCTCTGCTTTCATCTTACTCCACCTCGGCGGGAACAACATTGACGCGTTTGCGTCCGTGAAAGACATCGAACATCACGATCCCGTCCGCCACTGCGAACAGGGTATCGTCCTTGCCGACCAAAACATTCTTGCCCGGCTTGATCTTGGTTCCGCGCTGACGCACGAGGATATTGCCCGCCAGCACGAACTGACCGGCATAGCGCTTCACACCCAAACGCTGGGAATTGCTGTCACGACCATTGCGGCTGGAACCGCCGCCTACTTTATGTGCCATTTTCTACCTCACTCTACTTCTTTTCAGTCTTCTTGGTTGTGGATGACTTCGAAGCGGGCTTCTTTGCGGGCGCTTTCTTCTCGGTCTTCTTTACCTTCGATGACGATGTCGTCGCTTCTTTCTTCGCCTTGACCTGCTTCTCGACTGCGGCTTCTTTCTTCGCCTCAGCCTTGGCCTCTTTCTTTGGCGCAGCTTTGCGTTCTTCGCCGGGCTTGCCGATGAAATCGATCAGCAGGCGGGTGTATTGGTGGCGGTGACCGGTCTTCACGCGAATGCGCTTCTTCGGGCGATACTTGAAGGTAACCACCTTGGGACCTTTAATGTGCTCGACCACCGTGGCGGACACTTTGATACCGCCGACAGTGGGCGTGCCGATCATGACGGTGTCGTCCCCATCCGCCATCAAAAGGACACGCTCGAATTCAAAAGTTTTCCCTACTTCGTGGGAAAGGCGATCCACGTCAATGGTGGCGCCTTCGACGGCGCGGTATTGCTTGCCGCCGCTTTCGACGATTGCAAATCTCATTTTATTTTCTCCAGTCATTCACTTCGCCGTGAAGCCTGCGGGGAACATGCGCCCTTCGCCTGCATTCGGGGAAGCTGGTTTTTTACAGGCAACTGCCCCGGAAAAACCTCCGGGGCGGAAGCGGACGATATTATACATGGGGGATGTGGAACCTGTCAACGCTTTCGGCGTGGAAAAAACCGCACGAGCAGAGCCATTTGACAGGTCCAGAGGGATGCGGGTTACTTTGGAATGATGGACGTGATGGTCTTTGTCACTGCCTTGAGTTGACCGGCGTGCGCCTTGAGTTTGTTTGCGTCGCCCGTGCGCAGCCCGGATTGAACGTCGGTGATGGTCTTCGTGGTCGCTGTTTCATTGTCAATGATCTTCTGGGTAATGGCTTCGAGATTGATCAGCATCTGCTTCACATTGTTTGGGATGATGGGCAGGTTCTTGACGATGGGCAGGAGCGCATCGAGGATCTGGTTGGCGGTTCGGGCGTATTTCACAGTCAATGTATGAAGCGACCCGATGGAAGAGGTCAATTCAAGAGCGACCTCCTGAATGGAGTCGATCATTTCTTTGTGCTGTTCGATGATCTTGGCAATGTCATTGATCGAGGTTGTCAATTTATCCGAAAACCTGACGTAGGATACGGCTCCCGCTTTTGCAGCTGACATTCCGCGTGCTGATGCTTTCATGGATGTGGGCATGAGAAATTCTCCGGTGAATGAAATGAACTTGCATGAATGGAATGAGGTGCTTCGCCTAATATACTTTAATTCGCCATCCGTAACAACCTTGTTGACAAGGTATTACATCTCGGATATTCTGTGTCATACCTCAAACGATACCTTCCCGCTTTGATGGTCATTGCAAAGCATTTGAAATGACTGCAGCCTTTTATTGACAAAACCCTTCCGATACCTTACATTCGCATCATGCCAAGCCTCAGCCTGAACCAGCGTCAGATAATCGAATCTCCCCTTGACACTCGTCTCTTCGTCTCTGGCAGGGCAGGGACGGGAAAGACAAAAGCAGGGGTGGAACGCGCGCGTTTTCTGCTAACGCAAGGCGTGCCCGCTGATTCGATTCTTCTGCTCACTCCGCAGAGGACGTTGCAGGAGCCGTATCTTGATCTGTTCGAAAGCCCGCAGCGCGCAGCGGGAGGCGAAGTCACATCTGCGACGATTGGCGGTCTGGCACGGCGTATGACCGATTTATTCTGGTCGTTTGCGGCGGAAGAGGCTAAATTCAAAAGTCCTGACCGCCCGCCGGTTTTTCTTACCCTCGAGACTGCTCAGTATTACATGGCGCATCTCGTCCGTCCGTTGATCGAGGAAAAGGGATATTTCGAATCGGTCACCATCAACCGCAACCGACTGTATTCACAGATTATTGACAATTTGAACAAAGCCGCGGTAATGGGATTTCCGCATACGGAGATCGGTTCGCGTCTGGACTCCGCCTGGTTTGGCGACCCCGCCCAGCGCCGAGTCTACGCTGATGCTCAGGAGTGTGCGACTCTCTTCCGTCAGTTTTGTCTTGGCCATAACCTGCTGGATTTCTCGCTGCAACTGGAAATTTTCGCAGACATCCTTTGGCGGAATGAACAAGTCCGCGAATACCTAGTGCAAACGTACCGCCATCTTATTTATGACAACGTGGAAGAAGATATGCCCCGCGCGCACGATCTTATCCAAGAGTGGATGCCAGAATTCGAGTCGGCGTTGCTGCTGTACGATGAGGGCGCGGGGTATCGGAACTTCCTTGGCGGTGATTCAGTCAGCGGCTTTGCTTTGAGCGAGTTGTGCGATTCGGTCGTCGAACTCAATGACTCTTTCGTCTCGTCCGAGAATGTTATCCGGTTGTCGAATGCCCTGGTTTCAGCGATCAGGCATGAGGAGATCGGCGAGGCGGGCGGAACGGAATCCGCGATGGATTTCATCACGACGCATTTTCATCCCGAAATGCTGGATGAAGTCACATCGAAGATCACGGAACTAATTGGGAATGGCGTCTCGCCTGCGGAAATTGTCATCCTCGCGCCGTATCTATCCGATGCTTTGCGGTTTTCGATCACGAACCGTTTGGAGGCGGCAGGCATTCCCTGGCGCACGCACCGCCCGTCGCGGTCCTTGCGCGATGAAGCCGCGAGTAAAACCCTGCTGACGCTTTCCGCGCTGGCGCACCCGCATTGGAACCTTCACCCGCCGAAATTCGACGTGTCCCATGCGTTCATGTTTGCCTTGAACACGGATTTGATCCGCGCCCAATTACTGACCGAGATCGTATATCGCCAGCGCGACCTGCGGCTTTCGACGTTCGATGAGATCAGACCCGATGCGCAGGAACGCATCACGTATTCCTTGGGCGAGCGATATTCCATTTTACGGAATTGGCTCGAAGAATATCGCGCGTCTCAACCTTTGCCGCTTGACTTCTTTTTGCGAAAACTTTTCGGCGAGGTGATCTCCCAGCCCGATTACGGCTTCCACTCCAATTTGGATGCCGTGCGCGTGGCGGCGAGTTTGGTTGAGTCTATAAAAAAATTCCGCAACGCGATGGAACCGACCTACGTGAATATGGATAGCCCTTCCTTTGATCTCGGCAGGGAATATATCTTCATGCTGGAAGAAGGCGTGCTCGCGGCGCAATATTTGGAGTCATGGCGAAGCGAAGATAAGGACGCCGTGCTGGTTGCCCCTGCCTACAGCTTCCTGATGATGAACCGACCGGCGGCAATCCAATTCTGGCTGGACCCCGGCTCGACGGGGTGGGCGCAGCGCGTTTCCCAACCGTTGACCCAGCCGTTCGTTTTGTCGCGGCATTGGGAACCCGGACGCATTTGGATGGATTCGGATGAAGTGGAAATGGAGACTGAAACATTGGCGCGGTTAATCGGCGGACTTCTGGCGCGTTGCCGGGAGAAAATTTATCTGGCGATCTCCGATCTGGGCGAGAGCGGATTCGAACAAAGAGGGACGCTATTGAGAGCGGTTCAGAAGGTTTTCCAGGAACAGGAGCAGTTGGGATGAAACGTTTCCAGCTGGGATTCGGCTTGGCAATTATTATGGTTGGTCGTTGCCATTTTCCAGCAGCCGATCGATTCACTGCCACAGGCTGATTCGCCATGAAATCCATTCCTTCCCACCTCTATTATTTCCTTCGCAACCGCCCGGCGAGACGCAACGTCTTCACCCTGATCCGTTTTTTTGTCGTCCTTGCCTTGCTTGTCACGGTCTATAGCGTTATCTTCCATTACATCATGGCATACGAGGGGCGTGCGTACAGTTGGGTCACCGGTTTTTACTGGACATTAACAGTCATGTCCACCCTCGGCTTTGGCGATATCACATTCGAATCCGACCTTGGGAGAATCTTTTCCAGTATTGTCTTGATGAGCGGAATCGTGTTTCTTCTGATCCTGTTCCCTTTCACATTCATCGAATTTTTTTACGTTCCATGGACGAAAGCTCAAGAGGCAGCCAGGGCGCCTTCTGAATTACCAGCAGATACGCGCAGCCACATCATCCTGACCACCCTTGACCCCATCACCCGGTCCCTGATCAAGAAACTCGACCAATATAATTACAGGTATGTTCTTCTCGTATCTGAAATTGAAGAAGCCTTGCGGTTGAACGACCAGGGGTATCAGGTCATGGTTGGCGACCCTGATACACTTCTCACGTACGAGAAGGCGCGGGCAGATAATGCGCTCATGGTTGTGACAACAAGGAACGATATGGTCAACACGAATATTGCTTTCACCATTCAGGAATTCAAAGCAGAAGTGCCCGTCATCGCGACTGCGAATTCCCCTGCATCGGTCGACATTCTCGAACTGGCGGGTTGCGATCATGTCCTGCAAATAGCGGACATGCTAGGTATGTCATCAGCACGGAGGGTGGAAGGCCCTGACCGGTTGGCGCACATCATCGGTCGTTTCGAGGAACTGGTCATCGCCGAGTCCACGGTCCGGAATACGGAGCTTTCAGGCAAAACGTTAAGAGAGAGCCGACTGCGCGAAAAATTCGGAATCACAGTGCTCGGGTTCTGGGAACGCGCAGAGTTCAAACACATCCTGGCGGATACCCGCGTGCAGCCCGACATGGCACTCGTGCTGGCTGGCACGGAGGACGGCATTCAGAAATACAATGATACCTATGCCCGGACCTTCGATGCAGTGACTCCCGCCATCATCATTGGTGGCGGGAGTGTGGGACGCGCAGCGGCGCGCGGACTTGAAGAACGCGGGCTGGATTATCGCATAGTGGAACAGCGCCCCGAACGAAATCGAAATTCCGAAAAATACATCATCGGCGACGCCGCCGAACTCGAAGTGCTCAAACAGGCGGGCATCATGGAAACTTCCTCTGTGATCGTCACCACGCACGATGACGACACGAACATCTATCTCACCATCTATTGCCGCCGCCTCCGCCCGGACATTCAGATCATCAGCCGCGCCACGAAGGAACGGAATGTTGCCACACTCCAGCGCGCGGGGGCGGACTTCGTCATGTCCTATGCTTCGCTTGGGTCGAACGCCATTATGAACCTGATTGACAAAAGCAATGTGCTCATGGTAGCCGAAGGCTTGGATGTGTTCCGCATCCATATTCCCGAGGAGTTGGTTGGGCGGACTCTTGCCGAAGCGCGCGTCCGCGAAGAAACAGATTGCACCGTTGTCGCAATAAGGAACGGCGGTGCTATGGACTTTGACCTGTCACCGCATGTACCGCTGCCCGCTGATGTCGAATTGATCGTCATCGGCACGGCTGCCGCTGAGAAACAATTTCATAGGGTTTACAAGTGAGTTATTTCACCCCTCGCCCATCACAGCAAAAAATATTGGAATACACTGGCGGACGCTTGGGCATTGCCGCCGTCCCCGGCGCCGGGAAGACGCACATTCTTTCTGCCCTAGCAGCGCAGATCATCCAGAACGGTGCGCTCGGCGACGACCAGGAAATCCTGATCGTCACGCTCGTTAATTCTGCCGTCGATAACTTCAAGAACCGGCTGGAGAGTTTTTTCGATAACAAAATTGCATCGTTGTACAAGTACCGCGTGCGGACTCTGCATGGGCTCGCACACGACATCGTCCGCGAAAAACCATCGAAGGTCGGTTTGGAAGAACGCTTTAGCATCATCGACGAGCGCGAGGCGGGCTTCATTCGCAAGGAGTCGGTCAATGCGTGGCTGGCGTCGCATTCGCTGGATGATTATCTCGACCCAGCCATGGATCAATCCAAACGGGATTGGGTCAAACGTCAACAACTGCCTGATCTATTGGACTCCCTCGCCTTAGCCTTTATCCGTTCATCCAAAGATCGCCTCCTGACTCCCGAAAGCCTGCGTGCCAAGCTGGATCAGTCTCCTGCGCCGTTGCCTTTAGCCGAACTTGGCTACAGCATCTACGCGGACTATCAACGCGCTCTCGCCTATCGCGGCGCCGTGG
>CAZLWG010000018.1:0-60831 GCA_964563315.1 uncultured Anaerolinea sp.
ACTTCCGCTCGGCTCTCTGGAAATCGCTTTGAAGTGTACTCGTCCTCGTCAGCGTTTTTATATTTTGTTGGACGGTATTCTATGACGGAGAGGGGAAAGAGTCAAGGGAAGAAACCGTTTTTCTTATGTACAGAAAGTCATAATAAACAAACATATTCACAATGCAATTTGGAGTTGAAACAATGGACAATTTCTTCCTTTGCGAGCATTTTTAATCTCAGTGATCCAGATTTAACACAATTAAACATCAAACTATCTCAGATGATTAGTAATGAACAAAATGAATACCAAGTATTAGGTCAAAAAAATTGAATGGCGAAGCAATAAACAGAGAACAGGGGAGGCAAGAATAGCTAAATTTTATTCAGATGCTTCAAACCTTGATTACTCAATGATAAAACGTGTTGATGAACTTTCAGGACTCAACTAATTTAAGTATATGCAACACGGGATAAATTCCTCCCTCAGTTCGTGGAATTCCGCTTCGACACAGTTCCGACAGTCAGTGCGCCGCCTGCAGGCTGGCGCTTTAGCAGACTTCCATCCATTGATGGCAGGATGTTATACAATCCGCCGAAACCATGCCCGCCTAGGTGACTTGAGTCCGCCGGGCGGAAAAGTCCTGACAAGTCTGTCGCATAGAAGCCTGTCAGGTGAAGAACGCCTCTTTCAAGCCATTATTTCCGCTTCGATTCGATCTCAGTCTTTTTGGTTTCCTGTTGTTCATCCGAGATCAAGCCCTGATCGCGCGATCTTTGGAGCTTCGCCAATTTTGCAACCGGATCATCCCCGGGGGTGTCGTTCCGCATGGACTGATAATGGGCAGCGCTGTCAATTTCGCTGTTGCGGACAGACGCTTTCTTCATCCCGGTGTAGAACAGGAATGCAAAGATTGCCAGCAAAAGACCGCCCGTGCATAGTCCCTGAGGCAGGGTGTACACACGCAGATACTGGATATTGTTGCCAATCAAGATCGTAACAAAGATCATGAACCCATAACCGATAAAGGATAGGATGAACTTGCGCCAGTCCCCATATACATACAAGTTACTCGATCCCGGAATCAGCATGTTCAAAAAGCCAGCCAGTAACGCATCTGTTCCTTTCATGTCGAACTCCTTTCAAAGCCATACACAACGCGGCACACTCTTCTAATTTCATTGTAGCATCTTTGCCGCGCCAACGACGGTAAACCTGCCATCCCGCCAGCGGAATCAAAACAGGCGCATCGCCTGGACACGCCTGAAAACAAATCTTCGGTGAGATGCGGGACGAAACGGTATTTACATCTTCCCCGCTACGTAATCCAGCACATCGATTTTGGTCAAAATGCCGACCGGCTTGCTGTCCTCCACAACGATCAAAGCATAGCCAGCAGTGAGAGACGGCATGGCATCTTCAAGAGATGCCTCCGGCGGGAAGACTGCGCCGGCATTCTGGACGAGCGAATCGATGATTTCATCGTGACTGTGTTCATGCGCCTCCAACATGTGATTGAGCAGGTCCACCTCTTCGATCAATCCTGCCAGCGAACCGTCCGCCCCGATGACCGGCATCTGCGAAACCGCATGTTGACGCATCACTCCCAGCACCTTGCGGATCGAGTCGCCCAAAGCGGCGGCGTGCAGAGTCTTGTTCGGTTTGACGAGTAACAGGTCGCCAAGCGTCATTTCACCGAACTCCATCGAGAGGAACCCGAATTCGCGCATCCATTTGTCGTCGTAGAATTTGGAAAGGTATCGGGAACCGGAATCAGGCAAAATGACGACAGGGAGGCGGTCGGGAGTCAACTTGCGGCAATATTTAATTGCTCCCGCAACCGCCGAGCCGGAAGAACCGCCCGCAAAGATCCCCTCCTGCCGAACCAATTGACGCGCCCATAAAAATGATTCCTTGTCGCCTGCGCGCTCGATCCAATCCACCACGGAAAGATCCGTGGTGGATGGCAAAAAGTCCTCGCCGATGCCTTCCACTTTATAGGTTTTGGGATATGCGCCCTCGGGAATCTTTCCTTTGTTCTGCCATATTTCCGTGAGGATCGAGCCTTCGATATCCACGCCCACAATTTTGATATTCGGATTTTTTTCCTTAAGATACCTTCCAATGCCGGAGATCGTGCCGCCCGTGCCCATGCCAATAATGACATCGGTCACCTTGCCATCCGTCTGTTCCCAGATTTCAGGGCCGGTGGACATGATATGGGTTTGCGGATTATCAGGATTGTGATATTGGTTTGCCAAAATGGCATTGGGCGTCTCGCGCGCCAACCGCTTTGCCACTTCATAATACGAACGCGGGTCTTCCGGGGCAACCGCCGTCGGCGTGATGACCACCTTTGCGCCATATGCCCGCAGCAATAAGATCTTTTCGTTGCTCATCTTATCCGGCATGACGAAGATGGTCTTGTAGCCTTTCAGCGCCGCCGCAATCGCCAGCCCGACGCCTGTATTGCCGGATGTCGCCTCCACGACCGTGCCGCCTGGCTTGAGTTCGCCGCGCTTCTCCGCCTGCTCGACAATGTTCGCCCCCACCCGGTCTTTGACCGAGCCGCCGGGATTCATGAATTCCAGTTTGGCGTACAGCGGAACAGGCAAGTCCCTGCCGATACGTTCCAGTTTGACAAGCGGCGTATTCCCCACTGCGCCGAGGATATTATTAAAGACTCGTTTCTCTTTTGATTCGGGTAATCCTGTCACGGTAGTCTCTCCTTGGTTGGGGCATATTTTACCCCGCAAAAAGCAGACAATTGAAACAAAAACTGCCTCCCTGGGGAGGCAGTTCATTCAAAGTATCTTCCTATTGAACCGAGAAATCAACAGTATGAGTCAGGACATTGTTGAGGTAGAGTTCAACCCGGTACCCGCCCGCGGGCCAGCCGCCATCGAGGCTGGTTAGTGAGAAGCTCAACGTTCCGGTAAAGGGCGCTTCGCTCTCGGAAACGGTCAACACGTTGCTGGCATCGGTTTCCACAAGCCCGGAATCATATCCCGGCACATTGACCACATACCACTTGGCTTCGACAATCGTTCCCGCCGGCGCGTTGTTCAGATCAGCCACCACATAGAACACGTCGCTCGATGAAAAGGACGTCACTGCCTGGTCGCCGGAATCATCCTTCGACATACGCGGGTTTTCGAGACTCAATTCCCCGGCGGCACAAGCCAATGTGGAAATCACAAGGGCAAGCACGGCTAATAAGATGGACAATTTCTTCGATTTCATTTCTACATTCTCCTTTAAGTTGTTTACGGAATTCACCGCTGTCTTTTCGCGATTATACACGCGGTTCCCAAAGTTGCTCTCCCCTATTTGGGCTATTCCACTTCGATATAGATTCTCTTGTTGATTGCGCCTTTGCTCTTGTAATCCGCAACTTTGATGGCTCCAACTTCAGACGTGTTCTTCACATGTGTGCCCCCGTCGGCTTGCAAGTCGAGACCCGCGATTTCCACTGTCCGCACTTGCATGATGCCTTCGGGAAGCAGATTGATCTTCGTGCGAATCAGATCTGGGATTTGGAACGCCTCTTCGCGCGGCAGAATTTTGACTCGTATTTCGCGTCCCTGCCGGACCTCGAGATTGACTGCCGCTTCGATCTCGCGCACCAGCTCCCCGCGCATGGTCTCGAATTCAAAATCCATGCGCCCTTTCAACGGCTCCATGTCTCCGCCCGTCACTTTGGCGCCGTAATCACGGAAGACAACCCCGCACAGGATGTGGAGAGCAGTGTGAGTGCGCATCAGTTTGAAGCGCCGCTCCCAGTCCAAGGTCCCGAAAGAGGCGGATTGGGGCGCAGGCAAAGGCTCGGTCCCGCCGAGAAAATGATGGACATCTTCACCCTGCTTCTTGACCTTATCCACTGGGTAGACGATGCCGCCCGCTTCAAGCGTCCCAAAGTCGCAGGGTTGTCCGCCTCCGCCGGGATAGAATGCAGAGCGGTCCAACACAACAGATCGGTTTTCAGAATCCACCGAGACAATGGAAGCGGAAAACTCTTTGAGATAGGAATCAGTTTGGTAAAGGAGTTCGGTCATGGGCAGATTATAGCCCAGACCTAGCAAGATTAGCATTCGATTAGAAGTTGATTGACTGCTTGACTTTGGCTCTTCATTTATTGTATAGTAATTTTCGGTACAAAAGGCACCGCCCCCGGGCTGTGTCTTTATGTTTGCCAAAACCCCATTTATAAAACCTGATTGCAAGGAGTGGCAATGATCAAAGTTAGTGGTCTTACCAAGGACTACGGCGCCCGCCGCGCTGTTCATAATTTGAACTTCGATGCCCAGCAAGGCGAGATCGTCGGCTTTCTCGGCCCGAACGGCGCAGGGAAAACCACCACCATGCGCATTCTGACCGGCTACATGCCTCCCAGTGATGGTGAGGCGATCGTGGCAGGCTACGATGTGGTGGAGGAATCTCTCGAAGTCCGAAAGCGCGTCGGCTACCTGCCGGAGACGGTTCCGTTGTACAACGATATGGTTGTGTTCGACTATCTCAAGTTCATGGGCGAGCTGCGTCACCTGCCGAATGTGGATGACCGCGCGGGCGAAGCGCTCGAAATGGTGGGGTTGACCGACCGCGCGAACGGCTATATCGGCAACCTTTCCAAAGGCATGCGCCAGCGCGTGGGGCTTGCTCAGGCGCTTCTGCACCGACCCGAAGTGCTGATCCTCGACGAGCCGACGATTGGTCTCGACCCGGGGCAGGTGGTGGAAGTCCGCGAGTTGATCCGGGAGATCGGCAAGGAACGAACCGTCCTGCTCTCCACGCATATTCTGCATGAAGCACAAAATATCTGCGACCGCGTACTTATTATCAATAAAGGAAAGATCGTCGCGGAAGATACCACCGAAAACCTGCAAGCCCGCCTGCTGGGCGCGGAACGTGTCATCGTCCGCGTGCGAGGCGAATGGGACGAACTTGCCGACACGGTCAAGGAAATCAAAGGCGTGCGGAAGGTCGAGACGCGCGAAGACGGCGCGGTCGAATTTGAATTTGCCTCAGGTAAAGACCTGCGCCCCGAGGTTGCCAAACACGTCATCAAATCCGGCTACGACCTGCTCGAACTACGCCCGCTTGGACTGAGCCTCGAGGAAATCTTCCTCGAACTGACCGGCAACGACGCCAAAAAGAAATAGAGGGAACCCCATGAAAACCATATGGACAATTGCAAAACGCGAATACGACAACTACTTTAACAGTCCGCTGGCATATGTGATCGCATTCGCCATCCTTCTGCCGATGGGCATCTACTTTGCGCTGATCATGTGGTTCAGCGCTCAACAGGCTTTCTACGGAGGCGCTCCAGCCCCAGACAGCACGCCGCTCAATTGGCTTTTTGCATTTCTGATGATCTTCCTGAGCCCGGCGCTTACCATGCGCCTGCTCTCGGACGAAGCCCGCATGGGCACGCTCGAACTCCTCCTCACCTCCCCCGTCCGCGACTTCGAACTGGTGGCTGGCAAATGGCTCGGCGCGATGATGTTCATTCTCTCCATTCTTCTCATGACGCTGGTCTACCCGATCATCCTAAACAACTTCGTCAGCCCGGGCATAGACTGGATTCTCGTTATTTCTTCCTACATCGGGCTGGTTCTGGTCTGTTCGGCAATGCTCGCGCTGGGCGTCGGCATTTCGGCGATCTTTACCAACCAGTTTGCAGCATTTTTTGTCACGCTCGGGTTGTACTTCTTCCTCTGGTTCATGATCGGTCTTCCAGCAGGCTACCTGCAGGAAAGCGGCGCGATCCTCAATTATCTGAGTCTATCCACACACTTTTCGGAAAGCATGAACCTCGGCTCGATCCAACTTGGAGATGTTGCATATTACCTTAGTCTCACTGCGCTGGGCTTGTTCATGGGCACCACCGCAATCGAAATTCGGAGATGGCGCTAATGGCTGGTAAAAAGAAAAACCCCTACGCAGGATACGCCTTCATCGGGCTGATCCTTGCCCTGCTTGCCTGTATCTCAACAGGCTTGATCGCATCCGCCAACATCCTGACCGGAATTGGCATGTTCACCCTCCCCGAAACCCAACAGGGATGGCTCGACCTCGCGCTTCAGATCAGCGTCGGTCTGCTCGTGATCGGATTGGCCGCATACGCGATCATGTCCCCCGATTCCATCCGCCGCTTCCTTACCGGACGCCAGGCCCGCTACGGCTCGAATTCCCTGATTCTCGCTGTGGCCTTTGTCGGCATTCTATTCGCGGTGAACTACATCGTTTACAACAATCCAAACCTGCTCGGCGCGCCTTGGGATATGACCGAGGACAAGACCAACACTCTTGCGCCTGAAACCTTGCAAATCCTCGCCACCCTTCCCGCTCAGGTCACTGCCACCGCCTTTTACACCGACAGCCTGGACAGTACCACTGCCGAAGACCTTCTGCAAAAATTCAAGAATAACAGCAACGGCAAATTCGACTTCCAGTTCGTGAATCCCGACCTTGACCCGGTCTCAGCCAAGGAAGCGGGAATCACCGGCGACGGCAAGATCATGCTCCAAATGGGTGAGACAAAGGAAATCGCCTCCTTTGCCAGCGAGTCCGAATTGACGAAAACGATGATCCGCCTCATCAGCCCGGAACCGCGTGCTGTCTATTTCCTGCAAGGACACGGCGAGATCAGCCTCGAACCCGGTGCCGAATTCAGTTTTTCCACCGCAAAGAGCACACTGGAGGCAAAGAACTACACTGTTGACACACTTAACCTGCTTACCGCCCGCGCCATCCCCAAAGACGCGCTGGCCATCGTCATTGCAGGACCGAAAAAGCCCGTCAGTGAAGACGAAGTGGAATTGCTAAAGGAATACGTTAATAACGGCGGCTCATTGGTCGTTATGGAAGACCCGACCATTTTCACAGAGTTTGGCAGTACTCCAGATCCCCTTGCGGATTATCTGTTGAGTGATTGGGGCATTGCTCTCAATGAAGATGTGGTCATTGACCCCATTAATTCTCAGAATCCCTTCCAGGCGATCTCCTCACTCTACAACCCAAGCCACCCCATCACACAAAACCTGACCAGCAGTCTTTTCGTGGTGATGCCGCAGGCGCGCAGCCTGGCCATTACGGCTGAAATGGAAAACATCACCCAAACCTGGTTGATCAGCACCACCGAAAATTCGTGGGGCGAATATCAACTCGCCGCCAGCGAAACCCCAACCTTCGACCCGACAAGCGATGTCCAAGGACCTCTGTATCTCGCAGTAGCCGGTGAAAACTCCGAAAACACCGGACGCGTGGTTGTCTTCGGCAATTCCATCTTTGCCATCAACGGCAATTTCGAAGTGTATGGAAACGGCAACTTCATCATCAACTCGATCGACTGGGCTGCGGAACAGGAGGATTTGATTGACATCACCACCCGTCCCAGAACTGAACGAATTTTCACGCCGCCATCACAGGGAGGCTTCCTTCTATTGGCGCTCGTGGCTGTCTTCGTCATACCGGGACTGGTCGTATTCTCCGGGGTGTCCTCCTGGTTTGCACGCCGCAAGAGAGGTTAAAGAATGGCTCGCAAAACGACAAAACCAAAAACGCGCAGATCAAAGCCCGCTTCCACGCCCAAACAAAGCAAACCCATGTTCCGCGCTGGAACATGGGTTGCGATCCTCCTGTTCGTACTGCTGGCAGGCGGCGCGTATCTACTGAACCGGCAAGCGGAAGAGACTGCGGATGTGGAAATCGAACCCGTCAGTGAAACCGAATATGTTTTCAACAACGACAATGTTGTAACGAGCATTGAGGTGTCGTCATCCGCCGGTGATTCTGTCAAACTGGAGCGTAACGAGGAAAACCTGTGGGTGTTGATTCAGCCCGAGGAAACAGAAGCAGATCAAGGTCTGGCTGAGGCGGCGGCTTCCCAAGCCACAACCATGACCATTGTTAATCCGATTGAAGGCGATCCATCCATTTTTGGTCTCGATGAGCCTGCCTATTCCATCGTCATCGGGTTTGAAAGCGGCGTATCCGATACGCTCGAAGTGGGCGAAAAGACCCCGACCAACAGCGGATACTACGCGCGGCTGGGCGGAAAAATGATGATTGTTTCGAGAAGCGCTGTTGACTCGCTGGTCAACCTTTTATCCTCGCCGCCTTACCTGAGCACACCTACTGTAACACCCACAGCCACGCTTCCACCCACCGAGACGCCTGTTCCGCCGACTGAAGCGGAATCCACGCCTGAAGCGACTACGACATCCACCCCGTAGGTGCACGCCTTGGATTGCGTAATACAAAAGCATTGCAAATCATCTGAAAAGTTGAAGGGTATTGCTTTTCACTTTGAAAGAGTGTATTCTGATTTTGCGGTTTGAAATAAAAACATTATTGAAAGTTGGACCTGTGAATGGATGTTGAAAAAATATTGATGGTTGACGATGAGGAAGAGTATTCTGCAATTGCGCGGTTGATCGAACTGGGGCGGCAAAAATCCTATGTGACTCTGGATGACATTCTGCATTTCTTCCCCGAAGCAGAGCAGGATGTGGAACAGTTGGAGGAAGCGTTTTCCGCTTTACTCAGTGCGGGGATTCCCTTTGTGGAAGATGCGGTCATGCCCGAGCCCACCGAGGATGAATTGGTTGCGGTGGAGGAAAGCGGAGAAGCAGAACCTGAACCGGACCTTTCCCTTGACGATTACCTTGCAAACATAGATACAGACGACACCATCGGCTTGTACCTGAAAGAGGTCAGCCGCGTGCCGCTGTTGACCGCACAAGAGGAAGTGCAGCTTGCCCAACGCATCGAACGCGGTCGTTCGGCGCGTGAGGAACTGGCTCACGGCAATGTTCCCCCCAAACGCCGCCTGGAACTCCGCCGCTTCATCGAAGACGGCTGGGCGGCGCGCGAGCATCTTATTACAGCAAATTCGCGTCTCGTCATTTCGGTCGCAAAGAAATACATGGGGCGGGGTGTGCCATTCCTTGATTTGATTCAGGAAGGCAATATCGGTCTGATCCGCGCCACGAAAAAATTCGATTACCGCCGCGGGCACAAATTCTCGACCTACGCGACGTGGTGGATCCGTCAGGCTGTCACACGCGCCATCGCCGATCAGGGACGCACCATTCGGGTGCCTGTCCATATGGGCGATCAGATCAACAAGCTCCTGCGCGTTCAGCACCAGTTGACTCAACGCCTCGGTCGCGAACCCAGTGTGGAAGAACTTGCCGATGCGCTGGATGTGCCGCCCAAAAAAGTGGAAAATATGATTCAAGTGGCGCGGCGTCCACTTTCGCTTGAAACCCCGACGGACGATGAAGAAGACTCGGTGCTTGGCGATTTCATCGAAGACGATGAAGCGCCCCCGCCCGATGACACTGCCACCTACAATCTTTTGCGCGAACATCTCGGCGAAGTGTTAAATGGCCTGCCGCCGCGCGAGGTACGTATTTTGCAGTTACGCTACGGGTTGCTCGATGGTCAGGCTTACACACTCGAAGAAGTGGGGCGAAAGATGGGCGTTACCCGTGAGCGCGTGAGACAGATCGAAGCACAGGCATTGAGCCGCTTAAGGCATCCGTCCATCCGCAGGAAATTGCGGGATTATCTGGGCGAATAAGAGAAAAAGCAGTCACACACAACCATGTTACAAGGGCGACCCTAGAGGGTCGCCCTTGTGCATGTTAAAATCAGACCGATGAAATATCTGCTTCCCCGTTTTCAAGATATTTTCTTTTTATCCATTTTCTTTGGAACCTTGCTGCTCGGGTCTCGAATGCTCAGCATTGACAGCGACCTGGGCCGTCATCTTACTGTAGGCGAATATATTCTCACCGAACGACAAATCCCAACGACCGATCTTTTTTCCCACACAAAAAGCGGCGAGGCGCGCCCGCCTTATGAATGGCTTTCGCAGATCCTTTTTGCGGAGTCCTACCGTTTATTAGGTTTGGATGGGGTTGTGCTTTTGACATCGCTGGTCATTGCCGGAGCATTTGCGCTAGCTTACATTGACGCCGCGCAACGAAGTCAGTCGCCAGTGACAGCCCTCCTTCTTGCAACCGTATGCGCCGCTGCAGGAAGTATCCATTGGCTGCCGCGTCCGCATGTTTTCACATTCCTGCTTATGGCAATCTGGCTGGGCAGAATGGAAAAAATACGGAAAAGAGAAAACATCCCATATTGGCAATTTCCCATGCTGATGTTCCTTTGGGCAAACCTGCACGGCGGGTTTATCTTTGGGCTATTGGCATGGGCAGCATATTTTGGCGGTTGGATAGTGGAACGCTGGCTGAAAAAAGACATGGCAACTCCCCAAGCGGGAAAAACGTTTTTTCTTGCTGGAGCGCTTTCTTTATTCGCCTCTTTTATCACGCCAGATGGCTGGAACAATTGGCAAGCGCTGATGGGAAACTCTAGCGTCTATGTGTTAAGCCAAACCATCGAAACCATGCCGCCCGATTTTCACCGGGTCGAAATTTATCCATTTATAATTCTGCTATTACTTTCCTTGTTTGTAATTTTGCTCACCAATTTTCGCCAGCCTGCCAGCCAAATTTTTTTGCTGGCAGGGTTTGCAAGTCTTAGTCTGTTGATGGCACGAAACATTCCTTTGTTCGCGATTGCCGCCGCGCCTGTTCTTGCCATTCATATTTCCAGCTTGTCGAACAAAATACAAGCATGGGAAAGGGTCGAAATGCGGTTTGACAAAATAGACCGTTCGCTTCGAGGCGCGATTTGGGTCATTACAGCAGTAATAGCGACAGTCTTTTTTCTTTTCCGCTACCAGGCGCAAGAGGGCTCATCCTTGAATCAATTCAATCCACACATTTTCCCTGTCGATGCTGTTCAATGGCTCGAAGACAATCCACAAACTGGCAATATGTTCAACGAGTTTAATTGGGGCGGCTATCTCCTCCACCGACTCTGGCCCCACCATCTCGTCTTCATGGACAGCCAGACAGATTTCTACGGCGAGTCGCTGACGCGGGACTACAGCCAAATCATCAATGCAAGAAACGGCTGGGAAGCAAGAATGGAGGAATATAAAATTGACTGGGTGGTCATCACAAACGATTCACCGCTTGCAACCGCGCTTGATTGGGACGTTCTTTATCAGGATGAAACAGCCACCATTTTGCGGAGATAATTTTCTGTAAATGAAGTCTCAAACAACAAAGTTCATTCTTGTTCTTTTCGTCGCCCTGGTTTTACGAATGGCGGGAATATTCTCTCGCCCCATTTGGTATGATGAAGCATTTTCGATCTTGTTCGCTGAAAAAGGTCTGGGGGATATGCTATATGGTACTTTAAGTCAGACCGGGACAGGCGCTGCAGATATTCATCCGCTTGGATATTACACCATCCTTTGGGGGTGGATGAAGATTTTCGGGCGATCCATTCAGGTCGCACGATCATTATCAATCCTTACGAGCATAATTTCCCTCTATTTGGTTTACCGAATTGGGATTCTCCTGTTCAATAGGAACACCGCATCCATTGCGGCAAGTTTATTCTCCATCCTCCCATTTCAAATCCATTATGCACAAGAAATTCGCATGTATGCGCCACTATCTATGTGGCTCTTACTTGCTACTTATTCCTTCTTGCAAGGGCGAAAGGGCGGATGGAAATGGTGGCTCGTGTTTGGAATATCCAGCGCATTGGCCCAATACACTCATAATCTCGCAGCGTTTTATTTAATTCCCCTTACGTTTACACCCATCCTCCAGAGGGACTGGAAAACGCTTCGCCCATTAATAGTAGCCGGACTGGGTGCAATTATCCTTTATTTGCCCTGGTTGATATTTTTGCCCGACCAAGTCTCGAAAGTAGCCTCTCATTACTGGGTGCAACGCCCGGGAATAGAAAAAATCCTGATATTAATTCTTTTTTATATTCCCCATTTGCCTATACCTGAAAACTTGCTTTTATTGGCCATGCTTCTCGCTGCCTTGACGATTGCCTTGGCAATATACCAAACATATCTTTCATGGAAGACCAATCTTCAGGGCAGCTATCGAGGAGTCTGGCTGGCATACATTGCTTTTGCTCCGCCGCTTTTACTTTGGATCACCTCTCTGTTCGTTTCAGTATATATTGAACGCGCCCTTCTTCCTTCCCATGCGATATTTTGCATCTGGCTGGCGTGGGTAATCACTCAAATGAAAACTCCCCGTGTCGTTCAAATTCTAATGACAGGCTTCATCATAGTCTGCGCGGCAATAGGGATACAACAACATATTACCTACGATAACTTTCCATATGCTCCTTTCAAGGAAATTGGAAATTATCTCGAAAGCAAAATCGAGGAAGATGATCTCGTAATCCATTCCAGCAAATTATCTTATCTCCCAATGCTTTATTATCACCCTACTCTTGAACAAGGTTATATCATTGATCCCCCCGGCAGTAACGTAGATACGCTCGCGCCGGCTACAAGGGATGTATTAAGTTTACAAGAATACGAAAACATCGAACCGGCGACATTCAATTTGCGGCGAATCTGGTTCGTCATTTACCAAAACTCCGTTGATGAGTATATACACAATGGATATATAGATCACCCTCATTTAGAATATCTTAATGATAATTTTGAACTTGAATCAGCAGAAATCTGGGAGGGTATAAATCTTTATCTTTATACAAAGAAGGCGCAATAGATCAGATTATCATACCACCGCATCAATCATGATTGCCAAAAATATAAACGCCAGATACATGCTTGACCAGCGGTACATTGTCCACGCCACCTTATTTCCTCCAACCTTCCAAACCCGCCACGCGGCATATAAGAGCAGCCCGCCGAGCACAAGAGCGGAGACCAAATAAATCATGCCCGCCAGATTGAAAATGGGGAGCAATAAAGTTACCGCGATCAATTCAACCGTGTAAATCAATATCTGTCTGCGGGTCTTTTCCTCGCCATGCACTACCGGCATCATCGGCACGCCTGCTCTTTCATAATCCTTCATACGGACAATCGCCAGCGCCCAAAAATGAGGCGGCGTCCACATGAAGACAATTGCAAACAGGATCCAAGCCGCAAGACCAAGTTCGCCGGTGGCAGCCGCCCATCCCACCATCGGCGGGATCGCGCCAGCGCCGCCTCCGATCACGATGTTTTGCACCGTCGCCTTCTTCAACCACACGCTGTAAAAGATCACATAATAAAAGATACCGGCAAGCGAAAGAAGCGCTGCCAGCAAGTTCACGAAGCCTGCCATCACGTAATAACTGGCAAGGCACAATGCCAGCCCATACGATAATCCTTCCGCCGAAGTCAGCCGATTATCAGCGAGCGGACGTTTTGATGTGCGCTGCATGTTCTTATCTAATTCGCGGTCAATGAACTGATTCAATGCGCTCGACCCCGCTGCCGCCAATGCGCCTCCCAACAACGTCCAGAAGGTCAGGGATGCCGACGGCCATGCCTTGCTTCCGGCCACCAATCCGCCATATGTTGTAACCAAAAGCAGCCCTACGATCAGCGGCTTTGAAAGGATAAAGAAATCCTTTGTCCTCTGGCGGGCATCGAGTTTGATAATTTCAGGTTTATCCTTTGCCATTGCGCCGGAGACAAATACCAAAATGCCCAAAGAAATCCACAATGCCACCGCAGTCAACGCGTGAAGGACGACCAAGTGGAAAGGGTAAGCGCGCATCACTTCGATTGCACCGACAAATGCCTGACCAAAAAACAGAACGCCTGTCACTGTGGTGAGCGGAAGGATAAGGTTATGATGGCGTTGTTCACGCCATGCCTTTCTCCAAACCAATACCATGAGAACTGCCGCCACGCCAACGAACATGAGATGCGCAAGCTTCAAGTATCCCAACGGCTCTGAAGGAATACAAAGTGGCCAACCGACACAAAATGCCCATGCTCCCGTCACTGTGACAATCCGACCGAGAATGGTTATCAGGAAAACGGAGACGAGCAGCCCCAGAGTAAGACGGGCAAAAGAAGAACGAAGGGAATACTTCATGTTCAATCAATCCTGCTTTCGCAAATAAAATGGATAACCTGCGAACAAAATCGCCGCAAAGGTAAACCACTGCAAAGCATACCCGAAATGCGGGCCTTCGGTCAATTCAATTTCAGGTTGGTATGGAATGGGCGGTGTGACATCCTCCTCAGATGCATTTGGTTGGATGAACACATTAAGAATCGGATAAGGAAACTGGAACGACATTTTCTCCACATCCAGATTGTTCCATACTTCGAGCTTTTTACCGTCTTCGGGCAGCGCATCTGCCACCCCGCCGAAAGCTGGTTTGCCCTGCCCGAGCCGAATCTGCCCCGTTACTGTGACCTGCCCCGGCTCGTCGAAGCTGCGCCAATCGGCGTCAGCGGGAATCCAGCCCCGGTTCACCAGAACAGACCCCCCGTTGAAACGAAGCGGCGTAACGAGATGATATCCAAATTGATCGCCGTTGTATTGATTCCGAATCGCGACTTGATTGGCAAAGTCATATTCCCCTGTCACCGTCACGACACGCCATTCCATCGAATCAATATCTTCAGGCGCGCCGTCATTCAAATCTAGTGGAGTCTCGGCCCGCATCGATTCGACTTGTTCATTGAACGCGCGCCGTCCTTCAAGTCGATCCAACTGCCAGATGCCAAGCCGGATACAAACTGCCGTGCCAAGTATGACCAGCAGGGTGGTCAACAGCCACTTGCGGCTGAACATTTTTTGAAGGATCATTTTTTCTCGTCGTTTTTGGCAGGGATAACCGAGGCGTACAATGCAATCAGGATGCCCATCGGCAAGCCGGCAAAAAGGACGCCGTAGATGCGCGTCCATAGTGTGAGCGGTTCGTAAACATCCAACCCAATGTAGTTGCCAACCTGAAAAGAGCATTCGAATGCAAGACTCTCAGGCTGACCCAGCACAAGCTGACCGGACGTGCCTGCCGGCACCCAGAGCGGACCCAGTTGATGATCCACAACATCTTCATTGTCAATCACCAATACATCTCCAACGACAAAGTTCATATCTTTCGGCAGGGTTGGAGGCTGTTCACCCCTTCCCACAAGTTCGGAAGTGCCTTTGGGAATGGTTACGGTAATGGTTTGAGGCTTGCGCGCGGTTCGCCCCAAAAACTTAAAAGTGACCTCGCTGAGCAGGAAACCTGTCAGCAAACCGATCAGCATGGATATTGCGATTCTTCTTATGAGGGAGTTTGCCATGTTTATTGCTTGAGGAGAATTTCGATATCGTGCGCAATGTCTTCCGGGGGAGTCTGGAAACCATACGTCAGGCGCATGCTTCCGTTCTGATCCACCAGCGTGACTCGGGCAGTGTGGTTGATGATGTAATTGGTTTCCGATGTGCCTTCCACGATCTCCCGATATACTCCGAAACCGTTCCAGATCGGTTCGAGTCCTTCAAGCGTTCCACTCAGTCCGATGAAGTTCGGGTTGAATCGCTGGACATATTTTTGAACCGTTTCTGCAGTATCCCGTTCCGGGTCTACGGAAATAAAAACGACTTGAACCTGGTCGGCATCGTCTCTCAAGAGATCCATGGCAAGTTTCAACTCCGCCAATGTAGTCGGGCAGACATCCGGACAGTAGGTATAGCCGAAGAAAAGCAGGGTGATCTTCTCTTCACCAAGCCGGTACGTTTCCCCGTTTGCCATGGCCAAGGAAATATCAGGCGCGTCCGGGTAAGGCTCCGCATACATCGTTCCACGAAAACTGGCGGGCTTTGCAAGGAAGATCGTCAGAAAGGCGGCAAACGCAACAACAACAAAAGACACCACCCCCACAACGATTGTTTTTCTATCCATTCAAGATGCTCCAGTGAGATGATTAAACAGGCACAATTGCCTCATTTATACCAAAACTTGATTAACTCCCAATAAAAAATCCGCCGCACTTTCGGCGGCGGATTTTTTATGTTATACAGCCTTGCCGATCAAATACAAAGCGGGGTAGAAGAATATCCAAACCAGGTCTACAAAGTGCCAGTACACCGCGGCAGCCTCCACACCCCAATGCTTCTCGGCGGTGTACACACCTTTGCGGGCATTATTCCAAACGATGAGGAGGAAGATGAGTCCAGTCAGGACGTGGAATGCATGCATCCCTGTCATCATGTAAAACACGCCTCCCATCGGACCTGAAGCCGGGTTGCCAAAACTGGCAGTCAACCCCTCGTGAGCCGCCAACGGCCACTCGACAAAGACCACGCCGATCAAAAAGCCCAGCCCCAGCACAAAGGTGATCAGGGTATTGTTCATGAAGGCTTTCTTATCACCGTACGCCATGGCAGTCTCGCCGCGATTCATGAAAAAGGACGAAATGAGCAGGACGGAAGTCACAGCCAGACCAAGCAACTGATTGAGATGCGGGCGGGTGAGTCCCAACAGGTTGGCGCGCATCACCATCAGACCGGCGAAGACAAAGGAATCAGAAAGCAGGAACAGCCATAAGCCGATGCGATTCGTTCCCGTCTTATATTGGTAGGAATTGTGGTCGTCGCCGTCGCTACTGTTGAGTTTGTAGACGTGCATGTAATAGTACATGACCAATGCGGCTTTGACAACCGCCACAACGACGAGGATGGATACCGCATTGAAGGTAACCGCGACAAAATACTCCAAAACAGTCAAGGCGGCGAGATAAACGAAGATCAGTACGCCTTGACCGAGAGCGGAAGATTTATCTTGAGTGTGTGACATGAATAAGCTCCTCCCCTTTTATTAATGCTTGTTCTTTGAAAGCGCGGAAAATTCGATGTATTTCGAGCCTTCCAAGCCGTAATCGTAGGGTTCGCCGACCACTTCGAACGCCTGATCATAATTGTGCATGGGCATCGGTGAAGGGACCTGCCATTCCGGCGAGCGCGAATTCCAGACATTGCCATCGGCTTTTTCGCCCTTCTTAATGCTGACAATAAAGTTGTAAAAGAACACCAATACCGATGTGGCAATGAGGTAACCGGCAATTGTCAGAATGAGATGTGTGGTATCAAAACCAAGGGCTGGATCATAATCCACGATGCGGCGACGCATTCCGAGCAGACCGATGTACATCATGCCGAAGGTCAGTACAAAGAACGAAGGTGTCATCAACCAAAAATGCAGTTTACCAAGCGTCTCGTTCATCCGGCGACCGGTCGCTTTCGGGAACCAGTAATAGATCGCGGCAAAGAAGGGGAAGACGAAGCCGCCGAAGATCGTATCGTGGAAGTGACCGACAATGAAATAGGTATCATGCAGATGCAAGTCAGTGGAAACGGTCGCGTTTGGAGGTCCGGAAAGACCGCCCATGAGAAAGACAACGATGCCGCCCAAAACAAAGAGCATGGGGGTCGGTGTGGAAATCTTGCCCTTCCAGATTGTGGCCACCCACGAGAAGAACTTCACACCGGTCGGCACAGCCACAAGCAAGGTGCTATACATGAACGGCACACGCAGGTATTCATTCATGCCGGAGGTGAACATGTGATGCGCCCACACGACAAAACCGACCAATGCAATGCCGAGTGAGGACATGGCAATCCAACGGTAGCCAAAGAGCGGCTTGCGGACGAACACAGGCAGAAGCTCGGAGATCACACCCAGACCGGGCAGAATGAACACATAGACTGCAGGATGAGAATAGAACCAGAAAAGATGCTGGAACAAAACAGGATTACCGCCCTTGGCAGGGTCAAAGAAGCCCATGCCCAAGAGACGCTGGAACATCACCAACTGGAAGGACAGACCGATCAACTGGGTGGCAGTCAGCGCGATGATCGAGGTGGCAACCGATGCCCAGACAAAGATCGGCAGGCGCCAGGCCGTCATGCCCTTGGCGCGCATCCGCAGGACGGTTGCGATCACGTTGAGCGCCCCCAAAATGGACGACCAGCCCGCCACAAACACACCCATGAAGAACATCTGCATCCCGACGGGAGCGCGGGCGGAAAGGGGTGGATAGCCCGTCCAACCGGTGTCGAAGCCGCCGAGGACGAGGCTCATCAGCAAAAGCACAGCCGCGGGAACGGCGATCCAGAACGAGAACGCGTTGAGGCGCGGGAACGCCATGTCCTGCGCGCCGAGCAGAAGCGGGACAACGTAGTTCATGATGCCCGCAATACCCAGCAAAATGGACACGATCATGATCATGCCATGCAGGGACATAAGCGTGTTGTAAAGCTGCGGCCCATTCTGCCCGAACAGTTTCATATCTGTGGTCAGGAATTGCAGTTGGGAAGCTGCAAGTTCCGTGCGGAAGATCAATGCGAAGAGACCGCCGATGGAGATCAGCAGCAATGCCACGACCGTGTACTGAATGCCGATCACCTTATGATCGAGGGAAACATTGATGTATTTCTCCCAACCGGAATAATGCTCTTCATGGTGTTCGGGTGTGTCGATTCCCTGCGCCCACTTCATCCAGTCGGCGGTGACGCCCGAACCGAAGAGATATGACACCGCGCCGAAGAGTCCGCCTAAAACCCAGGCGGGTTCGGTAAAGAAGAATGTATCGGTAATGCTTAAGCCCATCAACGCGCGAATGCCCGTGACCAGACCGGCGCCAACCAGAGTGCCGATCAACTGCCATAACAAACCGCGCGAGAAGGCGCTCGAAAAGAATTGCTTCATGATAGAAAGACCTCCGCCGTATTATTTCAGCGTCTTGAGATACGCAATGATGTTGGCAAGTTCCTCATCGGTGAATTGATAGGGAGGCATCACCGAAGGCGAGGGGAACCCGGATACTATCTTGGCATTCGGGTCAAGAATGGATTCGACGATGTATTCATCGTCCACTGTGATCGCTGCGCCGTCAGCAAGTTCCTCCTGCTTGCCGTACATGCCAAACCAAGTCGGTCCGGTCAAAGCCGAGCCGTCGAGCGAGTGACAACCCGTACAGCCGTTCTTCACCGTCAGAATCTGACCCTGCCCTTCAGGGGTCTGCGAGGCGGCGGCAATCGCCTGTTGTTCCGCCACCCAGGCATCATAGTCGGCTTGTGTGTTGACGACGATGTCATTTTCCATATAAGCATGGGAGGTGCCGCACAGTTCGGCGCAACGCACCTTGTACGAGCCGGGAAGCGTCGGCGTGATGCGATATTCGGTCACGCGGCCAGGCACAACGTCCTGTTTGACGCGGAATTCCGGAACCCAAAACGAGTGGATGACATCCACTGACTCCATCTTGAGTACGACCTGTTTATTAACAGGCAAATGCAGTTCCGTGCTAACAAAACCGTATTCGGGATATTCGAAGGTCCAGGCAAATTGCTGCGCTTTTACTTTCACTTCAAACGCCTGCGGGTCTGCGCGGCGGACTTCGCCAAGCGAGTATGCCCCCATATAAGCAAAAAATACGACCAGGATCAAAGGTCCCACCGTCCAGCCGATCTCAAGCGAAGTATTGCCTTCAACATGTTCCGCATCGGTTGTGTCGCCTTTTTTGCGCCGGAACACGATCAAACTGTAGACCATCGGCACGACGATCAACGCGAACAGGAACGACATGGCAATGATCTCCCAGTTCCACAACTGGTCAATGGATGCCGCTTGAGCGCTCGCCGCCACCGGATGCATCTGGCTTGCAATTCCAGCCGCGTCGAGACCAACATAAGTGAGAACGGCCATGGCAATGACCAAAATTCCCACGATCACAAGATGTCGCATACGCTCTCTCCTAAAAAAATTTCGAATGGGGAAACCACCCCGGATTCACATTTCCTAAATCGGATAAATTTTGTACAGATTGTCTATATTTTCACAACCACGCAACTATACCAAAGGATTGGATATTTGTCACGACATATGATGTGTATTGTGCGCTTCTTCCCTAACGGATACCTGCCCCGCCGCATCGTCCGAATCATGCGGACGGCTTTCTTCATAACATCAACGGCATAACATATCACAACAAATATCTTACGCCAGCCCCAATTCGGCAAGCAGATCGGCGCTGTGCTCTGCGGGGCGGACATTTTCATAGACTTTTTTGATATTGCCCTGCTTATCGATCAAGAAAGTTGTGCGCAAAACCCCTTCGTATTCCTTGCCCATGAATTTTTTTGGTCCCCACACACCATACAAGTCACAGACTTTATGCCCATCATCCGCAAGCAACGGGAATTGAAGTTGAAATTTCTGCTTGAACTTCACATGTGATTCAATAGAATCCGGGCTGACGCCTAGAATGACCACGCCGGCCTTCTCATAGGCGGAGTAATCATCCCGGAAGTTGCAGGCTTCCTTCGTACAGCCGGGAGTATCATCTTTTGGATAGAAATACAATACGACATGCTTACCGCGAAAGTCGGATAACTTTCGCAGGATGTTCGTGTCGTCCAACAATTCAAAATCAGGCGCAGGGACTCCCGAAGCAATGGGCATAACGTTCTCTCTCCTAGGTTGGCAAACCCCGCAATTATAACGGGAAAAAGCTCCAATGGTTCTAGGAGTTATGTCCACTAGCCAATAATCCATGCTTGTATTATTATCGCCCCGCAATCAAGAATTACAGGATATTCCATGACGTTGATAAAATTCATTGAAGTGAAAAACACCCCCCAAATCGTACGGTCAAAAAACATACAAATCAAACTCCCCGCCCGCCCGGTAAAATACTACCAGCACGGTTGGCAATCCTGGTCGTTGGCAGTGTGGGCGTCCCCCTCCCCTTTCCCGATCCAAAAGCCTGCGATTCTTCATTCGCTGCAAACAGATCCTGTTTATGCAAACGAGAAACATCCGCACGGCTCATGGGTGGGCGCAGTGGAATTTTCGGATGGAACCATTCTTCTGCTCGGCGCGCTGGCCACAGATGCGCATGTGTTCCTCGTCGGGGATCAGTTGGAAGGTCGCAGCGAGGCGGGCGAGATCGAGTGGCTGATCGCGCAGGGGGACGAGAGTCGCGTCTTCGATGAGTATGTCCATCAATTGAGCGTCCGCTTTGGCAAGGCGGAAAAAAATCATGTACCGCGCGTGTGGTGTTCGTGGTACAGCCTGTACACAGCAATTGACGAGTCGCTGCTTCATACCGCTTTCGATGAACTCGGCGATCTGCCTTTTGAAGTATTGCAAGTGGATGACGGCTGGCAGAAGAACATTGGTGATTGGGAGGCTAATGAAAAATTCCCATCGGGCATGGGAGCATTGGCAGAGAAAATAAAGTCAACGGGCAGGCGTGCAGGATTGTGGCTGGCACCGCTTATTGTGGCGAAATCATCGAGGATGTTTCGCGAGCATCCGGATTGGCTTCTGCGCGATGAAAAGGGGAAACTCGTTCCAGCGGGATTTAACTGGGGACAACGGCTATTTGCGCTTGACACCACGCATCCCGACGTCCGTTCGTGGCTGGTTGCGCTGATGGAGCAGGTGCGCCGCTGGGGTTTTGACTACTATAAATTGGACTTTCTATATGCCGGGGCATTGAAGGGTAAACGTTATGAGGACATGCCCCGCGAAGCTGCTTATCGCAAAACCTTGCGCCTGATGCGGACAGCAATGGGCGAAGGCTCGTTCTTCCTGACATGCGGTACGCCGATTATTCCTGCTTTGGGAACCTGCGACGCCATTCGTATTGGACCGGACGTTTCGCACCAGTGGGAGAATTTCCGCAACGAGACCCTGTTGCAAAACCTGACCACCCCCGGAACTAGAAATGCGATCCGCACGGCGGTTAACCGGTTATGGCTAAAGCCCCTTGTCCACATCGACCCTGATGTGGAATATTTCGAATCGCGCGAAAACGGTTTGACTCAACCGCAAAAAAAATTACTCAAAGACCTTGCTCTGATCTGTGATTTCAAAGCGACATCTGACCTGCCGCAATGGATGACTCCCAAAGAGCGGAAGGATGTCCGCGAATTCTTGCTTGACCAACCGGAAGTGACGCAACTCAGCCGCTATGTCTATCAAATCGATGACCGCATCGTGGATTTTTCATCCGCTGTGGAATTGCCAAAGCCGCCCCGAGGACTTCTTAAACTGGTAAGCGAACTTATAGGCTGGCTGGGAAATTGGATATTTGTGCTGAGAATTTTGAAGTTAAAAGATGATTTTGCGCTTCTAAGGAGAGTTATCAGAATCAAGGAATAGTCAATTTATATACAGTAAGTTGAGATTCAAAATTGATTGTGCTTGATCTTATTATTTTTATAAAAATTTATTTATTTTTCTTTCCGGCACGGTAAAGCCTATGGGATGCTTTTCAGGGTTAGTCGCAACTTTTTCAATTATCCATGCGCGTGACCACCACTCAACAATATACATAATTTCATCCAAGCTACACCGGAGTCGCCCTATACTAAGTAGTGGATGTATTTCGTAAGGTTGTTTGGAACTAACTTTCTGCCAAGCGCCCGGCTTGCTTATTATTTCCATTATTTCCTTGGTAGTGTCCGAGTTAAGAGCTCTAATATCCCACACATTAATACAAATAGATCTGGTCTCCTCATTTCGACCATTCCCAGAATGGATAAAGAAGCTCCTTCCGTCTTTCATAACTATTTCAAGTTGATACGGTGGAAGGGGTGGGCCGTAAGTATCTGCAATATACCAAGCATACCATTTACTATCATCAAGTTCTTCAATTGAATCCACCATGAGCCTATCTCCATTATATTTAATATCGTAAGAGTAATAATGATTAGCTATCAAGAATTGCTAATTGACTATCTCATCCGTCTTCGCCGCCATGACAAAATCGTTCTGATGCAATCCCTTCACCACATGCGTCCACCATTGCACAGTGACCTTACCCCATTCCACCACCATCAACGGATGGTGGTCTTCCTTTTCGGCGGTCATCGCAACCTTGTTCGTGAATGCCATCGCTTCGACATAATTTTTGAATTTGAATACACGCTGCAACCGTTGAATTCCATCGGTTTCGATTAATTCCCATTCGGGGATTTGCGGCAACAGCCCGGCGATCTCCGTGTTGGCCAAGGCGGGGTCGCCTTTGCGGCACGGAATGCATTTTCCAGAGGCAAGATCGGTCATTTCAAAAACTCCACTAACTTGCTAAGATCAGATAAAGATGAGAACCGAATCCGAAGTACCTTGCGCCCCGCTGCCTTCAAGGCTTCGTAATCGCCCAACGCCTGCGCTCGAAGGAGCGTGCCGAAGGTCAATCCCTGCGTGGGGATGTCCATATCGATCTCCGCATCATATACGATTTGAATGAAACGCCCCAGGTTTGGTCCGCCCTTGTGAAACTGTCCCGTCGAATGTTGGAAGCGCGGACCGAATCCAGCCGTCACAGGCAATTTGGTTTTCTCTCGAATGACTACGCGCAGGTTCTGAATTATCTCGATCAATTCACCAGTGCGCGGCAGGTAAGCATTTATCGTCACGAATCCCTGACCTGAGCCTGTCGAAGTGCCCCCCGCTTGCGAGACTAGAAACTCATTCAGCCCAGTTTTTGCTTCCGCCGCATTCACCAAGTCTGCTTCGGCCAGATTTCCCGTCGCCTGATAATCTTTTATCTTCGCAATCGTGCGGGTTTTGCTATCCTGCACATCAGGCTGATCGAAAGCATTCACTCCCAAAATGTGGCACGCCGTCGCAACCGCAACTTCCCAGCGAAAGAACTCCGCGCCCGCATCGTACACGCTTTCAATCGGGAACTCGATTACAGGGAAACCCGCGCCTTTCAACGCGGCAACCCCGGCATCCAATTCGTCATTGCTCCGCAAATATACAAAAAGTCTGTCGTTACCATAGACTTCAGAAGCCCCCAACGGTTCCAAGACCACAGGCAGGACGCCCTTCCCTTCCTTGCCGCTGGATTCCGCAACGACCTGCTCGATCCAGTTTGCTAAAGCGGATACAGGCGCATCCGCTACGACGGTCAACTTGTCTCTGCCCATTGAAGCGGATTCTGCGATGAGAGCGCCCAACGCCGCGCCTGGGTTCCGCGCCGGAGAGACATCCGCCAGCGATTGTTTACGCATCCGCTCCGCCGCGCCAAGCAGTTGATTCAAATCCATGCCGAGCAAGGCAGCCGGGATCAAACCGAAATCGGTCAGCGCCGAGAATCGTCCGCCCACGTTTGGATCCGCATTGAAAACCCTGCGAAAACCTCGTTCCCGCGCAAGTTTCTCGAGCGATGTTCCTGAATCCGTGATGGCTACAAAACGAGAGCCGTTCCCATGACTCAATACCCAGAAATAGTCGAAAGCCGCCATCAATTCGGCAGTGCCGCCCGACTTGCTGGCAACTATGTACAACGCTTTGTCGGGCGGATAATCCCTTGCCGCCTGCGCCACCTGCTGCGGGTCTGTCGAATCGAGAATCGCAAGTGAGAGTTTTGCGGTGACATTGAAGCCCGCCATCAAAGAACTCAGCACTTCGGCAGTCAATGATGAGCCGCCCATACCGATAACAAGCACGCGGTCAATGCCTTCCTCGTGGATTTGCTTTGCAAATGAAAGATAGCCATTCAAACGAGTGCGGGCGTCTTCGACGGAGTCCAACCACCCGAGGCGGACTTTCACTTCGGCTTGGGCGGCGGGGTCGTTCGTCCAAAGAGCCGCGTCATGGTCCCAAAGGCGTTTTGGAAAGGAATCCATTTCCAGCTGGGACAAACGTTCGGAAACAGAATCAGCCATCGAGGAGATGGAGGCGAGCGCAGACTTGCGTCTTTCTTCAATCGCATCAAGCAAAGTCTTGAACGCGTCGGCAAACGCCTGCACGCCTTCCTCTTCGAGTTCGCGTGTAACATCGCCCATTGAAATGCCGAGCTTTTTCAGGTCGACAAAAATTTTTTGTGCGTCATCCAGGTCCCGGGTGACGGTGAGTGACGCTTTTCCATGATCACGAAAGGCATCGAGCGTGGCAGGCGGAACCGTGTTGACGGTATCGGGACCGATGAGTTCATCCACATAAAGTGTGTCGGAATATTTTGGATTCTTCGTGCCCGTGGAGGCCCACAATGGTCGCTGAACACGCGCGCGAAAGCGGGCTTTAAGCGAGGCAAAACGCTGTGAAGTGAAAATGGACTCGAATGATTCGTATGCAAGTTTCGCATTGGCAATGGCCGCTTTGCCGCGAAGCGGAGAATCCCCGGGGAGCTTCGGATCAATCTTTGAATCGACGCGCGAGACGAAGAACGAGGCGACTGACGCAATGTTCTGGATGGGAAGGTCTTTTGTCACGCGGTCTTCAAGCCCTGCAAGATAGGCGTCCATCACTTCGGTGTACCGGGCAAGAGAAAAGATCAACGTAACATTGACGTTGATGCCTGCCGCAATGCTGGCGCGGACAGCAGGAATGCCTTCTTTTGTAGCAGGAATCTTCACCATTAAATTCGGGCGGTTTACGAGGTCCCAAAGTTCCTGCGCTTGTTTAATCGTGCCTTCGGTGTCGCGCGCAAGATACGGGCTGACTTCGATGCTGACGTAACCATCGCCGCCGTTGGTCTGCTTGTATAAGGAGGCAAAGAGGTCGCAGGCACCCTGTATATCTTCGATTGCAAGCTGCCAGAAGATTTTTTCCGCATCCCATCCGCCCCATGCCAAAGGGACCAACGCCGCATCGTAGTCATTGGTTTTGGCAATCGCATTTTGGAAAATCGTCGGGTTGGAGGTCACACCGCGAATATCGCCGCGTTCGATCATGTCATGCAATTCGCCGTTTACGAGAAGTTTTCTTTGGATGTTGTCGTACCAGAGGGATTGTCCGAGCGAGGTGAGTTTTTTTATGGATTCAGACATAATGATAAATGTTCCTTGGTTGAAGTCCATGATGCGTAATGCGTGATGCGTAATTTACGTATCACGTATTACGCATTAATGTTCCTCTTCCATTTTTTTGATCTTGCCCACCCTGCGGGCAAATCGTTCGCCTTCCTTGTCGTTGCCCAAGTAGCGGGCGTTCAAAAAAGCAGGCACTAAAACCTTCACCAGTTCGGGTCCGATCACGCGCCCGCCCATGCACAGGACGTTCATTGCATCATGTGCAACACCTTGCGCTGCGGAATACGTATCGTGACAAATGGAGGCATACACTCCCTTCACCTTATTTGCCGCAATCGCCGCGCCGATGCCCGAACCGCAGATCAAAATTCCGCGCTCGGCTTCGCCGCTTTGTATCTTCTCACCGACTTTTTTTGTAAAATCGGGGAAGTCCACTGCATCTGCGCTGAACGTTCCTACATCAATTACATCGTGTCCTGCGGCTTTCACCGATTCAATTACAACGTCTTTCAGGGGGAACCCTGCATGATCGCAGCCAACTGCCACTTTCATAATTCTCCTAAAAGACCTGGCAGGTTTTGGACACCTGTCAGGTCTGCTTTAAAGTTCTTTCGCCCTCTTTACAACATTTTCAACTGTGAATCCCAATTTTTCGAAGATGACTTTATACGGAGCGGAGGCGCCGAATCGTTCGATGCCGATAACAGACCCCGCGTATCGTTCCCAGCCGAGAGTTGTCCCCGCTTCGACTGCGAGTCTCAGCTGAATGTTTTTCGGCAAAACGGACTCACGGTATGCCTCATCCTGTTTTTCGAACAGTTCCCAACTGGGGAAGGACACCACGCGCACGCCTTTGCCTTCGTCCGCCAGTTTCTGCGCGGCTTCGAGAATAAGGCTTACCTCCGAGCCGGACGCCATGAGGATGATCTCAGGTGTTCCGAAATCCTTCAACACATACGCGCCTCTTTCGACAGACGCTCTCGTATCCAAAACAGGTACGGCTTGACGGGTTAGCGCAAGCACGGTAGGACCGTCGCGCCGCGAGATGGCAACCTTCCACGCCTGCGCGGTTTCATTCGCATCGGCAGGACGAATGACCATGAGATTAGGGATCAAACGCAAAGAAGTCAAATGCTCCACGGGCTGGTGTGTGGGCCCATCTTCACCCAAGCCGACCGAGTCATGCGTAAAAATGAAAATGGAGGGGTAATGCGATAAAGCTGCCAGACGAACAGCCGCACGCATATAATCCGCAAAGACAAGGAAAGTCCCACCGTAGGGAATCACCCCGCCGAAAACGGACATACCGTTGAGAATCGAGCCCATCGCATGTTCACGCACGCCGAAATGGAAGTTGCGTCCGTTGTATGTGTTCTTTTGAAAGGCAGGGCTTCCATCAATCTTGGTGTTGTTCGAGGGAGCCAGGTCTGCGGAGCCGCCGATGAGTTCGGGCAGTATGGGAGCCAGGGCGTTAATGACCTTGCCGGAAGCGGCGCGGGTTGCCATGCCTTTTGTATCTGCAGGGAAAGTTGGGACGGCTGTCTCCCAGCTTTCGGGTAAATCGCCGTTCAATCTGCGTGTCAACTCAGCTCCAAGGTCTGGAAAGAGGCGGGCATAAGCTTCGCAGCGCAATTTCCAGTCGGCTTCCAATTCCCGTCCGCGATCCACAGCTTTGCGGTAGAACGCCAGCACATCTTCTGGAATGAAAAAGCGCGGTTCTTTGGGCCAGCCGAGATTATCCTTTGCTGCATTGAGTTCTTCATCGCCGAGCGGTTCGCCGTGCGCCTTGGCAGTGCCCTGACGATTCGGTGCGCCAAACCCAATGGTGGTGCGGCACATAATGATGGACGGGCGCGGGTCGGCTTTGGCAGATTTAATGGCTTTATCAATCGTTTCGACATCGTTGCCGTCCTCCACGCGCTGGACATGCCAACCGTAGGCTTCGAATCGTTTGGCTCGATCTTCGGTGAAAGCCAGGTCGGTGGATCCGTCAATCGAAATGTGATTATCGTCATAGAGATAGATCAAACGCCCCAATGAAAGATGACCCGCCAGCGAGGCAGCCTCCGATGCGACGCCCTCCATCAAATCGCCGTCGGTGACAATGGCATAGATGAATGAGTCAATGATCTCATGACCGGGTTTGTTGTAGGCTGCCGCAAGGTGCGATGCCGCAATCGCCATACCAACGCCGTTTGCAAATCCCTGACCGAGCGGACCCGTGGTGACTTCCACGCCGGGAGTCAAACCATATTCGGGATGCCCCGGTGTAAGACTCCCCCACTGACGAAAATTCTGCAACTCGTCAAGAGATAGGTTGTATCCGGTCAAGTGGAGAAACGAGTATAGAAGCATGGAACCATGCCCGCCGGATAGGATGAAGCGGTCGCGTCCCACCCATTTTGGGTTGCGCGGATTATGTCTTAGATGACGTGTCCAGATGGTATACGCCATTGAAGCGGCTCCCATTGGTAAACCGGGATGTCCCGAGTTTGCCTTTTGCACGCCATCGGCGGAAAGAAACCGCAGTGTATTGATCGCTTTGTTCTGGAGTTCGGGATTTGTCATGAGCGGTATTTTACCATTCGGTTAGTATTTTTCTTTCAGGTTGGGCCCGGGCAACAGAATCAGCCCCTCTTTTTGATCACCTATAAACGAGACCTCATCAGGCTTGTTCGACGCCAGCCATGCGGTGTACGCCGCGACCAGTGCATCGAGCTGTTCGGGCAAATAGAGCAATTCCAACGCCCACGCGCCCTTCATCACCCGAAAGCGGGTGATCTCCTCGAAGAATTCCATCGGGTCGCTGATGCGCACGCCTCGTTCGTACAGGATCAACTGTCTTTGCAGTTTTCCTTCCAATGAAAGTTTCGGCAAAGGTACATCGCCCGCCAAAACACAGAAACAGGCATGGGGATGAGTTTCAAGGACCTGATGCGGCGCGTCCCCGGCTGGGTATTTCGCGAATCCCATTTTATTCAATTTACGGTACAAGACGAAACCAGCTTGCATCCAACCGGGACTCAACGCCTGATTTGCAGGCGTACCGGTGACGGTAATACCGCGTTCACGCAATTCATATTCTGCCAGGCGGTATTCCGCAGCGCGAATCTGATGAGGTGTCAGCATTGCCTTTTTCAGTTTTTCACGCACCACTCCGCGGTTGGCTCCCGAAGGCGCATTGACCGCCACCACCGCAGATTGCTGTCCGCCAAGAAATGCGGCAACATCGTCCAATTCACCGTCGGAAAGCGCTACGAGATTCAACCCTTTATCCAATGCGGCAAATGTGTAGGACTTTTGGGATGAAGTTGGGTCAATACCGACAAAAACGGAGTCTGAAAAAAACATAGTAAGATTTGAGGAAGACAAAATAACTGATTATAGAAGCTTTCATTCCAATTGTACTTCCAAAATCCCATGAACCGAACCCAACGCATCCTCCTGTACGCTCTCATCCTCATCGCAGGCGCATCGTGGATCGCCCTCTCTGCAAACACAGGCGCATCCACCTCAGCTGCCAGGCCCGCTCCACAAGCGGGATTCCGCGCGCCCGATTTCACCCTCAAAACTCCATCCGGCGAGTCCCATACCCTTGCCGAATTGCAAGGTCAGGCCGTGCTTATCAACGTGTGGGCCACGTGGTGCCCGCCTTGCCGGTCTGAAATGCCCGCCATTCAAAAAATGTACGAAGAATACAAGGATGACGGCTTTGTCGTGCTGGCTGTAAACAACACCGCGCAGGATAATCCCTTCGATATTCCCTCTTTCACACAGGAATATGGTCTCACCTTTCCCATTCTGCTCGATGAAACCGGAGAAGTGGTTCGCATGTATCAAGTCCGTTCCCTGCCGTCCTCTTACTTCATCAATCGTCAAGGCATCATCACCGAAGTCGTCATAGGCGGGCCCATGTCCGAAGCCCTGCTCCGCACCCGCATCGAGGAGGCGTTGAAATAACATGCTTGCATTATTCCAAAATCTATTTGCGCCGCCGCGCCATATGATCCTGCTCGTCATCGCCGTATGGCTTGGTCTCGCGCTGGCAGAACGCCGTACCGAACGTCACGGTATCAAAAAGGACGATCTCAATAATCTCGCGTTTTATGGGTTAATCGCTTTCGTCATTGGCGGGCGTATTTCGTACGTCCTGCAAAATATTTCCGCCTTCGCAAAAAGTCCGCTCGGCATCGTCTCCATCAATCCGGATCTCTTCGACCCGTTTGGCGGCATCGCAATCGCTTTCATTGCCGCGCTCATGTACGGTCAGCGAAAAGAACTTCTCTTTTGGAATTCGCTTGATTCGTTCACGCCTTTCTTTGTCGTTCTCGCCACCGGGTTGGGATTAAGTCATCTCGCGGCGGGGACCGCTTTTGGAATGGAAACCGATCTTCCCTGGGGGATTTACCTATGGAACGCCACCCGCCATCCAACCCAAATGTACGAAGTTCTCGCATCTCTCGCGACGTTGGGGCTGCTTCTACTCATCAAACCAAATACTCGTCCGGGGATTCTCTTCCTCTCTTTCGCCGCATTGACAGCTTCCAATCAACTCTTGATCCAAGCCTTTCGCGGGGACAGCGCCTTCATCTTCGATGGGATTCGTCAAGGGCAGGTTATTGCCTGGGTGGTGCTGGCAGTATCCTTTGTCATGATCGAGGCGAGACTCGGGGAAAAAATCAAAGTGCAAAACAAGAAAACGGGCTGATAAATTCAGCCCGTTTTTTTGTTAATATCCTTATCCAAGTTCGGGTTCGATCAACCCGTAACTTCCATTGCGCCTGCGATACAAGACATTGACCTTGCTCGTCTCGGCATTGTAGAAGATGAAGAAGTTATCGTGTCCGAGATTGCGCATTTGCACCAGCGCCTCATCTTCGGTCATCGGATACAGCACAAATCTCTTTCGCTTTGCAAAAAGCGGGGAGAGTTCGCCTGTCTCTTCATCAATAATATCCTCGGCCACTTCCGCCGCGGAACGCCCATCCCCGCGCCCGTGATATTTTTTACCCTTGTATCTTTCGATCTGACGCTGCATTTTATCCAATGCCTGATCGAATGCAGCCAAAACTTCATCAGCGCGCTCCTCCGAACGCAAGGTAAACCCCTTGCCAAAAACGGTGATCTGCGCCACATTACGGTCATTGGCATCGCGCGCCGCCTTATAGTGAGACAACTCCACGCGCGCCTCATCAATCACTGGCAGGTAATGATCCAGGTTGCCCGCCTTTTTATTAACGTATTCTTCGATCCTTTCGGTCAAGCGAATCTGACGTGTCTGAACTTCCACTTTGTTGGACATATGGTCCTCCTTTTTGGGATGTCAAGCCACAAACAAAAACGCGCTACGCACGCCCCAATCCATGATGAGGCAGTGCGCGCGCAATCGTCAACGCAAGAACTTGTTTGGCGCCCGCCGAATAAATTGCTTCGGCACAGGAGGACAAAGTCGCTCCCGTGGTCGAAACATCATCCATGACAACGACGTTTTTCCCATGTACACCCTTCCCAGCCAAAAACGCATCCTGGACGTTTCTGCGCCGGTCTTCTCTGGTCAAACCCACCTGCGAACGCGTTTCCCTGAAACGCGCCAATTGAGCCGGCGCGTATTGAATTTCAAGCGCGATTGAGAGCGGTTTTGCAACCATCGCAACTTGATTATATCCCCTTTCCTTCAACCGTTGGTTTCCCAACGGCACCGGGACGATTAAATCAATATCCCAGTTGAGACTTTTCACGAAGGGAAGCATGCCAAATGCAATCGCATCTCCCATGGAAACGTCCTTCCGGTATTTGAGTTTATGCAATGCATTTTGAATGGGATGATCGAAAACCGCCCATGATCTCAATGCGTGAAACTTCGGCCGGGAAGAACGACAGTCACTACATACTCCGCTTTTCTCTTGTGGAAGACCGCAGATCTCGCAAAGACTGCCGTCCAATACCTTAAGGCGTTTTTGGCAATCTACGCACCAGCGTGAACCGGTTTTCCCGCAACCGCCGCAGAAAGGCGGGAAGAGCAGGTCAAGCCCGGTCCAAAGCGATCGGTATAAAGCGTATTTCCACCTTGCCAAATCTTTACCTCCCAATAATCATCTGCAAGCAATATGTCAGCGAAAACGATTATCCGCCCATAAAGGGAGCGAAAGCCTCTGCAATTTGAAAAGCGGCGGGAGCCATGAGAATGATCATAATCGAAGGAAAGGTCAAAAGCGCCATAGGGATGATCATCTTTACAGGCGCTTTATGCGCTTCCTCCTCCGCACGCTGACGCCGCTTTACCCGCATCTGATCGGATTGAATGCGAAGCACCTTTGCCAGACTGACACCAAGCAACTGGCTTTGAATCACCGCCGCGACGAAGCTGGTCAATTCCGGAAGCCCCACACGATCCGCCATGTCACGCAGTGCTTCACGCTGGGTTTTGCCCAGTTGAACTTCCCGAATGGCTCTTCCAAACAGGATGGACAACTCATTCTCCCACTTTTCACTGACCTTTGACATCGCCGCATCGAAGCCCAGCCCCGCCTCCACACAAATCGTCAAAAGATCGAGCGCATCCGGCAGGGCTTTTCTAACCTCATTCTGACGGCTATTAATTCGGCTTTGCAACCAGAGCTGCGGGAAGAAAAAACCAAGCATCGTGAATAAGCCAACAACAAGCACGATTCTGCCAAAAGGCCAGTCAACAGTGGGAAGAGACGAAATCAGCAAGAGAAGACCGCCGAAGATCGCTGCGCCCACAAACCGAGTTGCCAAAAAAGTCGAAGCGTCAATTCGCCCGGGGTTTCCAGCAAGTTCCAATTTGCGGGTGGTTTCCTGCAGCAATTTTTCGGGCGTGAAACGGGTGGAAATCTCACCAATCTTTTTTATGATCGGGATGATCACCCTTTCAGCAAACGGTTGTTCGAGTTCAATATCCTCAAGAGAGACGGACTCACCGCGCTGTGTCGCCTCCGCCAGACGAGCCAGGACCGGGTCGCCCTCATCCTGTTGAGATTGGCGGGCATAACGTGCACCAACTATGACCACCAATGCCGCCCCGCCGAGGATAACAACAACTACTATTATGATCACAAGGGGTTGCATATTACACCTCGATATCCGCTATACGCATCATGATAAAGTAGCTGGAAAAGATCAATCCCAAAACAGTACAAATGATCGCTGCCGTGCATATTGGTCCCCCCGAAGTAATCGACATCAGATAATCGGGATTAAGGAACCACAACACAAGCGTAAGACCAAACGGTATCAACGAAAGAACTGTGCCCGAGGTGCGCACCTGGGAAGTCAACACCCGAACCTCACCCTTGATCCGAATACGCTCACGAATGGTAAATGAAATATTGTCGAGAATTTCCGAAAGATTTCCACCCACTTCCCTCTGGACATTGATCGCCGTCACCACAAAATCCAGGTCATCGCTTGGAATGCGGCGGAGCAGATTCTCCAATGCGCTTTCCATCGGGATGCCGATCTGCATTTCCTGCACAACCCGGCGAAATTCATCATTTATGGGGCTCGGAAGTTCCTTGCTCACCGCCTCCAACGCCTGCATGGTCGAATAACCGGCGCGCAAGCCATTCACCATCAGATTGAGCATGTCGGGCAATTGATCATTGAATTTTTGCAGACGTTGTTTCTGCTGCCGTTTGACATAGATTCCGGGAGCAAGCCCGCCGCCAATGGCTCCGATCAATGCTGAGATGGGATGCCGGTTCCCGATAAACCATGTAAAGAGGGCGCCCACAAGTATGGTCGTAGCGATCAGAATAAAATATTCAGCCACCTTGAATTTCAAATCCGCACGGGCAAGTTCGCGGGCAATCTTATCGCCGTAGGATGTTTTTTCGACCTTTTTTGAAACCCAGTCAGTCAACGCGGAAGTTTGAGCCTCGCGCTCGATTTCTTTCTTGTCTTCATCCAAATACTGACCGAGACGCTCCTCAACAAGCGTGCGTTCACTGCTCGAAGAGATAATGATCCCCACGATCAAAACCACTATTAAGATTATGCCGCCAATGACAATGACCCAGGTCATGTTATTCCTTTTAAAAGCAACCTATCGAGAGCAAGGTGAAGACCATAAAGCAGCATCCTGCCCTTGCATATTGAAGAAACATCAAGATCAATAACGACGGCGCTCCCCGATTCCGAAGATCGATGGCGGCAATTGAATGCCAGCAGCCTCGATCTTATCCATGAACTTCGGACGAAGTCCTGTCGGGCGCATACGGCCCACAATACGGCCGTTCTCCGTCCCTGTCTGTTCGAATATAAAGATGTCGGTCATTGTAATCACATCACCTTCCATGCCGCTTACCTCGGCAATAGTGGTGACTTTACGAGTGCCGTCACGCATACGTTCCTGTTGAACGATTACATCTACAGCACTCGCTACCTGTTCGCGGATCGCACGCACAGGAAGTTCCATTCCCGCCATCAGGCACATCGTTTCGATACGGGAAAGCGCATCGCGAGGACTGTTGGCATGGGCGGTGGTCATCGAACCGTCATGTCCTGTATTCATGGCTTGGAGCATGTCAAGTGTTTCCCCACCGCGGCATTCACCCACAATGATCCGTTCCGGGCGCATACGAAGCGCATTGATCACCAAATCGCGGATCGTGATTTCGCCGCGTCCTTCGATATTGGGCGGACGCGATTCCAAAGTAACCACATGCTCCTGACGCAACTGCAATTCAGCCGCATTCTCAATTGTAAGGATACGTTCATCCGCAGGAATGAAGCCGGAAAGCACATTTAGGAGGGTTGTCTTCCCGGAACCCGTACCGCCGGAAATGATGATGTTCAGCCGCGCTTCCACGCACGCTTTCAGAAACTGCACCGCTTCCGGAGTGATGGATCCAAATTGGATCATCTGATCAACCGTAATCGGATTCTTGGAAAATTTACGAATAGTCAACACAGGACCCACAAGAGAAATCGGCTGAATTACTGCATTAACACGGGAGCCATCCGGCAAACGCGCATCCACATACGGACTGGACTCATCAATGCGGCGGCCAAGAGGCGCTACAATGCGGTCAATGATTCGCATCACATGTTCATTATTTTCAAAGGTCACCGGCACACGGTGAATTTTTCCCTTACGCTCAATATAGATATTCTTGGGACCGTTCACCATGATTTCTGTAATCGTATCGTCTTCCAATAACGACTGCAAAGGCCCAAACCCCAGGATTTCAGCCGCGATCTGCTCAAACAAGCGGGCTCGCTCGGGGCGCGAAAGGACAATATTCTCTTCAGCAAGAATTTGCTCGAAGAGATTTTGAATCGTGCGACGAACCTCCTCTGTCCGCGACACATCCATGGAGGGATCGATCTCGGCAAGCAGTTTATTTTGTACTCTCGTCTTAAGATCGAAATACGAACCCGCTTGCGGGGATGTGATGGGTGCGCTCACTCGCCTTGCTTGTAACGATGAAAGACGAGACGAATCGCCTCCCCCCCCGGATGCGGACTGCCCATCCCCTCCAGGCTGTTGCCCCGCTGGAGATGATCCACCGCCTTGCTGTCCGGCGCCTCCACCTTGACCCTGCTCAATACGTCGAAGCAACGACATGGTAAAACTCCTTAACGTTTAATAACCGAGGCGTCATTTTCAGCCTCCAAAACAATCAATCGCGCTCGAACCGCCTCCGCCAGTGAAAGAACACCCCGCCCAACAGGCTGGGACTTGTTATCCAACATAAAGGGAATCCCGCGATTTACAGCAGTGACGACTATTTTCTCTTCGAGTGGTATGGAGGCGGAAATCTCATGCTTAAGGTTCTCGCTGATCCGTTCGGGCGTGATCGCGATGCGCTTGTCATAACGGTTCATGGCAAAGACAATGCGCTCCTTGCCGATTCCCATGGTTTGTAACAGGTCCAGAAATAGACGGGCGTTTTTAATAGCGGGGATTTCCTGTGTCGTCACAAGGACAATCACATCGCTGACATCGAATGTCGCAAGAATTAAATCCGTCAGAATGGACGAAGTGTCGATCACAACATATGAATACATTCTCTGCAGGAACCGTAAGACCTTCGAAAATTGATCAGCCGAAACCTTTTCAGCCATTTCCGGGCGTTGAGGGGCTGCCAAAATCCGCAGACCGGATGCTTCATGTTTTACCAATATTTCTTCCACAACCTCAGGCTCAAGTTCATCAACACGAGGCGCAAGCTCAAGGATGGTATTCTTACCCTGTTCGTTCAAAAATACGGCTATGTCGCCAAATTGCAAATTCGCATCCACAAGAACTGCGCGCGTATCTTCGTTATTTAACGCAATAGCTAGATTGACAGCAATTGTTGTACACCCTGTACCGCCCTTTGGGCTGTATACAGTGATGATCTTTCCACTGGCTGCGGGCGAAAATCCTGCCATTGGCACAGGCGTGCCTGCCCCCACGGGCACGGCAAATTGCTGTTTTGCACCTTTTGCGCGTTCTGTGTGCGCCATTTCGCCGGCGCGCTTGATTGCAGAAATTAACTCATCCCCCATCGGGGGCTTCGTTAAAAAATCCCGCGCGCCTGCAAGCATTGCGCGCCGCATATAATTCTGATCGCCCTGGACAGATAAGATCACCACCTGAATGTAGGGCGTTTTCTGGCGAATCTCCTCTGTGGCTGTGATTCCGTCAATATCCGGCATGTTGATATCCATCAACACAACATCAGGATCCAATTCATGCGCCAGCTGTATGCCCTCCTTGCCGGACCGCGCCGTACCAACAACGTCCACGTCGGCTTCAAATTGCAACAACTTACGCACGTTCTCGCGTGTCTCAGCAATATCGTCAACAATAAGCACTCGAATTTTATCTGCTGTCATGTTTCAATACATCCAGGCATCAAGCGATCAAATCATTATTGGGCGGGAACTGTAACAGTATCATTCGGCAGGAATGGCGTTTCCAGGTTAGTAAGGGCAGGCTGCATGGCATACGGAAGTTTTGCGGGCACTGGAATATTGTATTGACTCAGAAGAAACTGCAGTGTGGATGCCTCGGTTGCCAGACGGGACTGATCGCTGGGGTTACGAAGCGTCATGTTGATCTTGACATTCGTATACATCAGGTAGGACAGGGTAATGGAATCTTGAGGAGAAACGATCAAGGTGATAATATCCGGAGCAGTAGGCTGTTGTACTTGCTGGTTCGCTGCCGGGTCCTGAGCCTGCTGGATTGAGGTGGGTACAAGCGGGAAATTACCCAGCTTCATTACGACTATGTCCTGGAGTAACATCTGACAAACCATTCTGGAACGTTGTGCTTCAGAAGGAACCAGATAAAATGGTTGTTGCACCGATGGATCCAATTCCAGCCTCCCCTGTGGCGCGCCGCCTGCGCCCAAGGAGAGAACAGGCAGTCCTGTCTCTCCTGCAAAACCAGTTCCAGTTAATGTGGCGGTCAGGTTGGGAAGCACAGTTTGGAAAGCCGGGTCGACATCAACAAAGAGAAGACAGGCATTGATATTGACGTGAGCACCGTCATTGATCGCATATCCAGAGACAGCCAAACGATCTGTCGGTATCGAAATGGCGGTCATCCCAGGCGGTATCAAAGATGCCCATTGCGGACCAGATATCGGCACCACCGCAGAACCGCTCGTAATCATCGATTCTGTGATCACCACACCCTGATCAAGCGGGAATTTCGCCACCTTGTCGGTCAGCAAAACAGGCAATTCTTCCCGCGTGAACATCACGGCAACTACATTCTCCTGCGGGATTCTCATTGTAGCCAACACGGACTCGGTGATCTCGCCACCCTGCGGAATATTCTGGGCGGCATAATACACTTCGACATATACCGGTTCGTTCGCCTGCTGTGATGAAAGTAAAAACTGGCGAAATACAACAAATCCCACCACCAAACCAATCACGATGATCAGAAGGACAAAAATCAGAATTCGACCACGACGCATAAACCATCTCCTCTCATCAAGGAACTTGATGTTTCCTTAAACGCATGTCTTATAACACATTCATTATACAAGAAAAATGACAAAACCATGTTATGGCTGATTTTACCCCGTGCAGACAGCCTAACAATATTGTTAATCGCGATGGCTCACCCGTTTTTCGCCTGAACTGTGAATGTTATCCGAGCGCCGGCGCCAGCCGCGCTGTCAACTTCAAACTTTCCGCCCAGCATTTCAGCCCGTTCACGAATAAGCTTCAACCCCAAGTTCGTCGATTCCGACAAGGTATCTGCATCGAAGCCTCTACCATTGTCGTCAACACTAATGCGCAAAAACTCGTTTCCAAGATCAACCTGGACTTTGATCATGGTTGCCTGACTATGGCGCGCAGCGTTTCCAAGCAACTCCTGAACAGCACGAAAAATCATCACTTCCAGGTACGGTTCGAGGCGGCGCTCAGAACCAGTAACCGTCACGCTTACATCCAACCCGGTCTGTTCCTTGAAGGCATCGGCGTATTTTCGAAGCGTCGGGATCAAGCCCAAGTCATCGAGCATCATCGGGCGAAGCTCAAAGATGAAATTTCTCACTTTTTGGAACGTACCCATTGCAGACGCTTTTAAGTTCGCCAATTCGTCCTTTGCCTGTGCCTGGTCCACATCCAAAAGACGCATGGCGATTTCGGTCTGCAAAATAAAATTGGAAAGCGCCTGGGCTGGTCCATCATGCATTTGACGGGAGAGACGCTGGCGCTCCGCCTCCTGCGCATTGACGATCATCTCGATCCCCGACATCTGACTCTTGGCTCCCGCCATGGGGGCGGAAACGTCCATGCTATCCCCACCGCCGGCAGCGGCTTTTTCCAGCACGGCCTTATATTTCTCGAGGTGGTTCTTATCGTTTTGAAGTTTCTCCAACTGTCCACGCATGACGAACAAACGCTGCTGTGCATCGAGAGCAGAGTCATAAGCCATTTTGAGTTCATCCATCCCGGATTCCTGCTTCTGCACCTGCTGAAGGTGGGATGAAATCGCCGTGTTCCTCTGCGTCAGCTTGGCAAGTTCGCCCTGGCTTTGCTCGATCATCAGGGTTATTTCCCGCAATGCCCGCTGGGTCTCATCCAGTTCAGTTTTAAAATCAAGCGTTTCGTTATCCGACATGAATGACTCCTAAGACCTCATATCCATATCCCGCAAGGTGACCCACCCGCGCTTCAATGCATAAACAACCGCCTGCGTGCGATCTTCCACACCGAATTTTCGGAGGATTGCGGTGACGTGATTTTTAACCGTCTGGTGACTGATACCGAGCAGGGACGCGATCTCCTTGTTGCTCATGCCGCGCACCACACAACCCAGCACTTCCATTTCGCGTTCGGAAAGCGGATGAAACGGAGTGCCCGGCTCGCTATAGGAGCGCCGCGCGCCTTCCATTCTCTCCTCGATCCAAAGTTCGAGTTCACGGCGGGTAAACACATTGTTCGCGAAGACGTACTTCCCCTCCGCAACCTCCCGAATGATGCGGGAAAGAGACTGGGGCTCGATATCCTTCGAACAATATCCATATGCGCCGGCAAGCGCGGCATGGACTGCCTGCTCGACATCGTCGTACCCGGTCATCAGGATGATACGCGTGCCAATTTTCTCCTGCGAGATCTGATGCGTGATCTGTTGACCATTCATACCGGGCAGATTCACATCCAGGATGGCAACCGTCGGTTTTTTGGAGCGGATCAACTCCAACGCTTCATCTCCGGAAGCCGACTGGGCAACGATCTGCATGTCCGGTTCCAAAGACAAAGCATCCACAACCCCTTGACGGAACAGCGGATGATCATCAACGATCAAGAGTGTAATTTGGTTCATCCCAAACCCGTCCCTCTCCAATCATGGTGGCATTCATAAGGCATGATTTATTTTAACCCATTAAGGGCGTTTCCATTGACAGACTGTCATGTTCTCTTTGCCAAATCTCCGGGTGATCTCGCTCTCGGACGAGAAGATCGCATCACAATCCTGGAACAGGGTCGGGTAAAACTCCGGAAAAGCGATCAAATAATCCGCGCTTCCTTCATCCAAGAACTCCATCAGCCGGGCTTCATCGCGGATAATAGGAATCACCTCGGGAGACACCAAGCCAGCCAAGTCCATCAACTCATGGTCATCGAAGTATCCCAAGGCACCGATATCGTGCGCTGCAACCACGGCTTCCGGGGGCAGGTTTTCGGCAACCCATTTCGCTGTGACAACCATCTCGCTTTCGATGATGGCAACGTCTTCCGCGTAGGAACGGGCGCCGAGAAAGACGAACGCAACGGCAAGCATGACGATGCCAGCCCGCCAAATCAATTGACCGATCCAATGGTGGCGCGCAAACATTTTGCTTTTATCGAATTCGGCAAACGCCAGCAAGCCGAAGAGGAAGAAGATCGGCATGGCGGGCATGATGTAACGCCCGTGCTGATAAACAGGCAGGCGCGAAATGTACAAACCCATGTAACCAAAACACCAGATCATGGCGGCAAGACTTCCCCACATCCGCCCGCGAACGGACTTGACCAGCCAACCTGCCACGCCGGGTACCAAGACCAGACTCGGGCCCACCAACAACTGCAACGACATCTGTCCAAGCCGCTCCAGCAACGGAAGCGCCTGCCATGCCGTGTACTCTGCCTGCTTGGCATAGAACGTGTTGGGCATGGGCGTCCCGCCAATGGCAAGATTGAAGAGTAAATAGAAACCAAACAACGCACCGAATCCGATGAGATAACGCAAAGCGGCAGAAAAACGCGAGCGCAAATCCGCTTTGGTCAGGAGAATCGTCATCAGTGCAGGACCGAGAAGAGTCAAACCGTCGGGGCGCACCCAAATGGATAGACCGGTAAGCAGGCCCAGGGTCAGATAACGAGGCGAGTTCGTCATCAAGAGGATCAACACGGTAGTGACGATCAAGGCGTGAAGCAGGGTCTCCATCCCGGACATCGCCGCCCAAACAAGATGCCATTCGGCTGCGATGAAAATTCCAACCCAGGGAAAGCGCGGGCGATACGAAGTGATAAGGCTGCGAACCGTCCACTCGCATAAGGCCGCTAGAGCGAACAGGGCAAGAACGCCGAGAAGATATGTCCAGATGTAGGGTGAAAGATTGACAATAAACCCAACAGCAAGCAAAACAGACCAAAGCGGCGAAGTGGAGCCCGCCGAGGGAACGCCGGAGCGGAACGCCCATTCGCCGTTGTGCGCGAGATTGCGGGCATAGGTCTGATGAATCCACGAGTCGTCGAGAGGGAAGCCGATGCCATAGGTGAAGCGGCTGGCAAGCAAATAGACGAATGCGATCAGGATCACCACCAGCGCGATGAATGCAAGATCGCGTCCCTTCATTTCATGGACGGATGCGGAAGATGTACGTGTCATCGATTTCACCAAGAAAAATAAAATGTTCATCCTGAGCGGGGGCTTCCATCAATCCCTTGATCTGGGGAAGCGCTGCCTGCGGCTCGAGCACAAGATATTCTGCGTTGAATTGTTTCGATACGGCCAGGATCGTTTCAGTTCCGCCATAGGGAATGGAAATGGCTGAGCGCCCCGTTGCAATGTAATACCCTGGCGCATTGCGGACAATGACGATGTCATCCTGCGCGATGCCCTTCTCTAGCAGTAATTGTTCCACGATGGGATATTCCGCTTCGCCTTCGCCCCACCCCAGCGCGAACATGCGCAGATAAGCGACGAAAAAAGTCAGGATGACAGCAATCATGACCAGCACGCTTCGAAACAGGACTTTGGTCTGGTCGTTGCCCCAATTCCTTTTCCTCAACGTGAGCAGAATCTCATCCAGACCGAGCGGGGCAAGCACCCACCAAATCGGTTGGAGCGCCGCGCCCGCATGGAAGAATGCGCCGCGCGCGCCTGCAAACGGGAAGATAATCGTCATGACGAAGAACAGAATCAACCATGCCGCGACCGCCACTTTTACACGTTCGTCTCTGCGACGATAAAAGATGCCCGCCACGATGAACGGAAAAAGAATGATGCCGCCATGCGCGGCAAACCCGCTTTGAAGGTTATTGCCAAGCGCCCATAATCTGTCTTTGAATATATTCTCCCAGCCATAAGCAAGGAATGAATCCCTGCTGAGCGCTTCGGGCGGATAGATGAAGGTCTGGTCGTAGTTTTCGAGCCAAAGCACGCGGCTGCCGCCGGGAGCCATGAGCGTACCAAACACGGACAAGTTCCGCGCATACCAGGGAGCCATGATGAGCAAAAAGCCGAGAGAGACGGCTAATGCAGACAATGCGAAACGCGAGTAATTGGTTTGGCGGACACGGAAAAGGATAAAGATGAAGGTCATGCCAAGCCAAAGCAGACCATCGCTGCGGGAGAGGGCAAGCAAGCCCGACAAAAGCCCAAGCGCAAACCAATACCTTGTTTGCGCTGAGTCTTCGATCAGTCTTGTGACAGCAAGGAAATACAACCCGCCAAAGAGCATGAAGAGGCTGAAATTATCCGTGACGCCGACAAAGGGAGCGTTGTAGATGGAGAAGATGGAAAAGACCGCCGCAAGAAGCGCGATGTCCCGCCGTTTGGTGAAGGCATAACCCAAAGCAGCAGTGACGGGGACAACCAGCGCGGCAATGACGATGAATGGAATTCGCGCGGCAGCGTAAGTGGATTGACCCATCACCCACATTCCAAGAGCGGAGACTATGGAAGCGAGCGGCATCCAATAGGTGTGGGAAGGATGCGGCAGGGATGTTGTCCCATCCAGGTAATTCCACAGATATGGCTCAGTGAAGCCCCTGCCTTCCGCAAGCTGCATCCCGCCGGCAAAATAATACGCCGAGTCCAGGTAACCTGGGGTCGGCTGGAAGAAGGCAAAAAAGGAAGGGAGGATCAGCCCGGCAAGGAAGAGGAGGAAATAGGTTCTGCGAGACATCCGAATTAAGATTGGCGGGCGACGTAATCCGCCCAGACACGCGGCGGACGAAGCGCCCACCAGCGAAGCCAGTATAAGGCAAGGATGACAAAGAGAGGGAGGAACAGGAAGATGACTTCCTGTGTAATGAACGGGAAGAAATACCCCGCCCAGGGGAAAACAAACAGGACCAGCAGGAGAACCATCACCAAGCCGTCGCCGACGCGGTGCCAGCGGTCATGGGCGATGGACAAGATCAAAGCCAATGGAATGACCAGCACAGCGAGATTTTCCATCCCGGTGCGGAAGCCAAGCAGGGGCGCGGCGGCGAGTGAGAGACAAGCCGTCCAGTAAAGCCTGCGGAAGCCGGCATTATGCGCGGCGCTCATTTCATAGCCAAGCATAACCAACAAGAGCGCAATGACCGCCCAGCCAAGCGCCGCACCGTACGAAGGGAAAAGATCGAGCAGGACGGCGCGGATGGAATAACCGAAGTCGGCGCGAAAATTGTTCATGCCCGCGCGAAGGTAAGGGATGAGCCAGTTCGGGTACAAGAAGAAAGAAACAGCCAGCAGAAGGAAAGTCAGCATGGAGAAGCCCGCCAGCACACGGGTACGTCCTTCTTTGTAACATCGCCATACTACGAGCAACAGGAAAGGCAAACCGACTTCCCAGTAATACAACGAAACCGCCAGCAAGCCGCCGACGAGTTCATCTTGTTCGGCGCGAAGGGCAAGCAGAATGCCCGCGTAGATCAGCCCAAGCAGAAGAACGGGACTGGCGGAAAGAAGGGCACGGAAAGTATAAAAGTTGAAGACGCAGAAGAGCAGGAAGAGCGCGACGATATAACGAGGCGTTTCCCATTCCGTGAGGCGCAGGCTGAAGACGGCAAGCGCAAACAACGCCACTTCGAGGACCAGGGTAAATACCGCGCGGGCAAGTTGAGGGTCGGAAAGAAGCGAGAAAGGAACATAAAGCAGAAGAAGATGGAAGGGCGTATCCAGAATGTAGGGCTTGTCGCCCGCATCGGCGGGAGCGCCATAGACCAACTCCTGCACCCGCGCCGGGACCTGTGCGCTGTAGGGGTTCACCTCATCAAAGAGGTAGCCGCGCGCACCCGCCCAATGCACGAGGAAATCACCGCCGCCGGCCGGGAGCGCCAGATTGGCATACACAAGCGCGGCAAAGACGAGGAGGGCAATCACCACGACAGCCAGGATGAATTGATAATCGCGCGGGGTGAGCGAGCGCGAAGGGTGCTGGAAGGTCATACTCTGACCCTACCCTGCCTGCACATCGGGAGAGGAGATACGGTAACGGAAGATGGGACGCGACGGGGACCGGCGCGCGACCTCAGTGAAACCCGCCTGACGAAAGGCAGAGGCAGTGCCAGTGAAAATGAAGGGAGGCGCTTCGTTTTTTTTCGTTTCGACGGGATAGCCTTCGACGATTCTTCCTCCGCTCTTACCTGCATGCTCGACCGCTGCCTGAATCAAGGCGACGGCAAGCCCACGGCGGCGGTGCTTCTTCTCGACGAAGAGGCAAGTGATGGACCAGACTTCCTGATCATCCACCGGCTTGAGAATGTGCGAATGGGCGAGTTTGGGGTATTGTCCCCACGGTTCGACCGCCACCCAGCCGACGGGGTAGCCCTCGGAATAGGCAAGCAAGCCGGGGGAAGTCTGCGAATCCACGATGGACTTTTGCATCTGGCGGTTGCCGTCGCCTCTGTTATCCTCGAAGGCTTTGCCGCGCAGTTTCCAGAACATGCACCAGCAACCGCCGCAGGCGCCACGCTCACCGAAGAGGATTTCGAAATCACGCCATAGTTTTTGGGTGAGAGGATGAAAGGAGAGGTCGAGTTCTTCGAGAATGGATTCGGAAATGGGCATGGGGTGAGTTGGAAGATTGACAGGTTGGAAGGTTGGAAGGTTAGCGCCCCTCCACCAGATGGTCGGGGTCAATTGTACCTGATGTCCATTCCTTAAACTGGGAAAGCATGACGGCGGCGAAGATCAGCGCACAGCCGAAGATCTGAATAGCGATGAGAGTCTCATTCAACAAGAGCCAGCCCGAGATGACAGCGAAGACGGATTCAAGGCTGAGGATCAAGGCGGCGTCGGCGGGGGGAGTATGCCTCTGCGCCCAGACCTGGAGGGTGTAACAAAGCCCGAGCGAGAATAAGGCTGTGTAGGCAATGGCAAACAAGAGTTGAGGATGAAGCGTGAGGGCGGGTTCGACGATCACGCCAACGCCGAAGTTCAAGAGTCCGCAGACGATGAGTTGACCGACCGAGAAGGTCATGGCTTCGAATTTGGAGGCGTATTTTCCGAGGGTGATGACGTGGAGCGCCCAGAACAGGGCGCCGATGAGTTCGAGCGCGTCGCCGATGTGGATCTGGAACTTCCCGCCGGTGGAGAGGAGAAAGGCACCAAGCCCTGCCAGCCCCACTGCGACGATGGAGAACCAGTGCGGTCTTTCGCCCCAAAAGAGGAAGAGGGCGACAGGGACAAGGACAACATAGAGGCTGGTGATAAAACCTGCATTGCCTGCCGTGGTGTAAACCATGCCCGCCTGTTGGAGGGCGCTGCCGAGGAAGAGGAAGAAGCCCGCAACGAACATCCATTTGTATTGGGCGCGCGGCATGGACGAAAGGTGAATGCGTTTGACAAAGGGCAGGACGATGAGGGCAGCCAGCAGGTAGCGCGCGCCGTTGAATTGATAGACGCTGCCCATCTGTCCGGCGACGCGTTGGGCGACGAAGGCGGAGCCCCAGATGATGGATACGAGCAGGAGGGTAAGGTCGGCTTTTAGGCGCATGGGAAAATGGTGTTAGGTGGTAAGGTGTCAGGTTAGGGGTCAAGTTTCAGGTATCCGATGCGAGATGTCAAGTGTCAGATGAAGGCTGGTTTTCGATCTGAGAGAGGGCGCAAGGCACCAAGAACATTTCATTATGACCAGCGTCCTTCTCTGCCGAGAGGGATGGGTGTATACTATAAATATCATATAGAAACCATATAGCCATCATATAGACACCACATAGTCATAATGGTGTCTATACGCAGGAGGAACGCGTGGTGCAGGTCAGAAAGAACATTGTGGTGCAGGGTATCAGCGGGGGAATCGAGGGGCTGGTATTCCGACAAATGCCAGACGGCAGGACGTATGTGAGCAGGAAGCCGGATTTCAGCCGGAGAAAGTTCAGCCGGGGGCAGAGGGAACATCAGGGTCGTTTCCAGAAGGCGTCGGCGTATGCGCGGGAGGCGGCGAAGCGTCACCCGATCTATGCGGAGCTGGCGAAGGGGACGGTGAAGAGTCCGTATAATGTGGCGCTTTCGGACTGGTTCCACGCGCCGGTAATCGATGCCATCGAAAGGTCGGGGGGAGTGATCCGCGTGCAGGCGAGGGATAATGTGATGGTGGCGAAAGTGGAGATCGCGATCCTGGACGAGGCGGGGTCGGCGCTGGTAACAGGACTGGCAAGCCAGAGCGGGGAGGATGTGTGGGAGTTCGCTTCGGATGCGGAGGGCAGGGTGCTGGTAAAGGCGTGGGATCTGGCAGGAAATGTGACGGAGGGGAGTCTGTAAAGCGGGGGATTGTATTTGGATTATCGGCCATGCTACAATCGCTTTGTTGGTTTTGGGAGTTGGATGTTTGGTTGGGCAACGTCCTTTTTGATTAAGGATATTTCCTTCTAAAGGGGGGCGTTTAATTGGAACTTACCGTCTAAACGCTAGTAGCCTGCACTCACAGAGGGTGTTTCATGTTAAAGATTATTTAGAAAGAGGAAATACATGGAAAAAATGAAGCTCGGTAATTTCATAGCACAAACCCTTTCAGAAATAATTGATGGTGTCTCAGCAGCGCAAGATTACGCCGAGAGCAAGGGTGCAATTATTAATCCTTCCCACGTAAATTATTCAGAAACGAAAAAAGGTTTCTTCTTCATCCCAGGTAATTTACATCCCGACGATTCGCCTCTATTAAGTCCTATCGAGTTTGAAATCTTATTGACAATCGGTGAAGATGATAAAGCACAAGGTGGCTTAGGAATATTCGCCGCCGCATTAGGCATAGGTGTGAAAGGTGAAGTAAAAGAATTTTCAGAAATCGCTAATAAAATAAAGTTTCAAATTCTTGCTAAACTTCCTCAACAAAAAAACCTTAGATAATGATAATTCACAGCGGTAAAATAATAATCAATGCTTGCCACCGACGAGTGCGGTAACTGTATTGTTACCTTCACCCGGTCTACAGCAGACTTTGCCGCCAAGCCACAAACCTGCTTGGCGGGCTTGCGGTCTCTGCGGCGGAGAAGTTGTCTCCTAAAGGTGATAATGGGGCAAACAGTTAGACCATTCTTCTTAGTGAATCAAAGGATCAGGCGATATGTTTAAGTACCTTTTTAATGTTGAAAACCATCCTTTTAATCGTGCTGCAAGAATATTTGGTCAGCTTCGCTACCTTGAAGAAGATAGTTTAGAGTATTGGCAATTAATTGTTCAAGTTATCGAACTATGTTGGGAGTCTATAAGCCAGAATAAACGTGACGGTGATGCCCATATTATGCTTTCAAATACATATTTATTAGCGGCATTCAGAGCATTTCAAGAGTTTAAACCTGAAGGGTATGTTTACAACTTATCTCGTTGTGCCGCAGTAATTTATGAGTGGAAAACAAATAGAAGCATGTATTCTAAGGAGAAAGAGCAGGGAGAGAAAATTTATCGACAGGTAGCTAAACTACTTGAAGAACCCACGCCTGACTGGATGAATGTCAATTTAACAACCGATATTCGTAAGTTACACAAATATTTCTATCTAAAGGCAATTGGAGTAGACAAATCTAATTCTGATTTACATCTAGAAAAGGGAAAAATGAATTACAAAGAAGCTGACTACACTAATAGTATTCTTCAAGCTGCCAGTTATATCAATCAGAGGGATTTCATCAAGGCAATTCCGGTATTAAAGGCTAGGCTTACGACAAATCCCGATAATCCCGCGCTTCATACTTTACTTGGTAGTTGTTACGGCGGGCTAAATCGCTGGGGTGAAGCCGTAGAAGAGTTTGAAACTGTACTTCAGCTTGATCCAGAGGGACATGCTAATGTCCACGTGCCACTTGGTAATGCATACTTTAATCTAGATCAATTGGATAAAGCTATCACTGAATTAAAGATTGGATTATCGGATGACCCAAGTAACACACAAGCACGTTTTCTTTTGGCGCGAAGTTATCATAAACAGGGAAATCTGCGATTGGCACTATCGGAATATGAAATAATATTAAAAAGTAATCCTTCACAAAAGGCACTAATTCACTATTGCCTTGGCACAATATATTTTGAGCAAGATAAACTTGATAAAGCGATTCAGGAACTCAAGTCAAGTATATCTTTGGAGCCGAACGAAGGTGAGACACATTTCTTGTTAGGTAAATGCTATGAAGCCCAAGGAGAAAAGAATATAGCTAATAAAGAGTACAAAGTGGCGGCAAAATTAGGTTATTTGGGCGAATAACCTTGTACACAAAACCCTCGCTAAAATAAAAACTGGCAAAGCGTGCAATTGTCCCGCCCCGCCCACCCAATTTGCGGCAAGGTTTGCCGCCAAGCAAATTTGTGGCTGGGCAGGTCTGCGGTCTCTGCGGTGGGGAAGGGAGGGGGTAACAGACTCCGTGACTTGTCAAGGGTGGATAAAAGAGCTAATATAATTAAAGGTTGCATACATCAACCATTACCCTCCGGACCAAGTAATGACAGACCACCAACCAGATGAATCGCAGCGAAAGTTACTAGCATGGATATTGCTTGCTGTCTTCGTATTATTAATGGTTTTGTTATTAATAGTAATTCTCGATCCCAATCAGAATCCCTTAAACAACCAATATGGCATTTTTGTTGCCGGTCTGGCAATCTTCCTTATTGTCCCGTATGTTTTGAATTCCATTGGGTTTTACAATGTATCCGCCGCAACGCTGGTTCTCGGCCTGGCCACGGCTCCCTGGGTCTCAATGCTATTCGACCCCGGCATTCTGCAAGGGGATTTCGTCCCTTTGGCCTATATCGTTCTCCCGATCCTCCTGTCCAGCATACTTTGTCGAGTTCAAATTACGGTGATACTGGCAATCCTTCAATTTGCAGGCGCCACTTTTGTGCTCATGTACAGCCCGTCCAAATTCCCATTCAACTGGTTGAGTTTTCTATTTTTTGTCTTCGCAACATCAGCCCTGAGCATATTTGCGAACAGCATGATCCAGCGCAATCTGAAGCAAATCGCTTATCAGGTAAAACTTCTTGCTGATAACGAAGTCATATTACGGGAACAGGCCATCCGCGACCCTCTGACCAATCTATTCAACCGCCGTTATCTTCAAGAAAGCCTGGAACGGGAAATCGACCGCGCAACTCGCGCACGACATCCACTTGGCATCATAATGCTGGACGTAAACGGTTTTAAACAAATCAACGACACCCTGGGTCATGCAGCAGGCGATGTTGTATTGCAAGACCTGGGCAAATTCTTATTAACACAAGTTCGACAATATGATATTGTCTGCCGTTATGGCGGCGATGAGTTTGTCATTATTATGCCTGATACCTCACAAGAATCGACCAAGGAACGAGCCGGTCATTTGCAGGCAGAAATTAAGAACCTCGATATCAATCAAGGTAAGAAATTTACAATCACCATTTCAGTGGGCACGGCTGTATTCCCCGCTGATGGCTCCACCGTCGACGAAATCCTAATATCTGCCGATAAAGCACTGTATCGAAAAAAAGGCAATAAGTGAACCTTTCCGCCGGGCAGATCGCGTGCCGCGTCGCAGGTGTAGCTACGCTCAGCATGGCAGGTTAAATGGTGGGGCAGCCAAAGTTACCCTGAATGGTCTGGTCCTGACTTACATGGAGAAAAAGATCATGGAATCGAGAGAAGCTCTTCTCAAACAATTGAACGAGACCATCTCGCAATTATTCGATGTTTACAAAAACATGCCAGACCCTGAAATTCCCGTATATGAAGAGTGGACCGCCAAGGATATTCTAGGGCATATAGTCTTTTGGCATGAAAGTTTTGCGCGAAACGTCCGTGACATTGTCAATGATATTAAGCCAAAGCCATTGAAGGGGACATACAGCGATCTTAATCAGCGCTGCCTCGATGAAATGAGAACGAAGACAGTGGAGGATATAACCAAAAGATTGAAAACCGCCCATAGAATCATCCGAGAGAATATTCTTAATCCCAAACTTGTATCCATTCCCTACAAGAAAGGAACAAGGGATTACACGCCTGATGAACATTTGGATATTGTGAACGAACACATCAAAGAGCATTTGAAGGGTATTAGAAAAGCCAGCCGGGACGCATAGCTTGTGAAAAGGGGGGTGATACAATTGCCCGAAGACCGTTATGCACAACCCCCGGACCATCTCAGAGGAAAAGGATGAACTGCGGCATGCCGTCCTGAACGCGCGTCCGTTCAAGCCCTTATACGTCAAATTCAAGGTCTTCTACGGCTGCAACCTCAAATGTGAGATGTGCAATCACTGGCGCGAGACGCGCGAGCCGCCCGTCAGCGCGGAGAGGTTCAAGGAAGTCATCACCGAACTGGCGGAGATGGGCACGCAGAAGATCCACATCTCCGGCGGCGAACCGATGCTGCGATCGCACATCCCCGATTTTGTGAAACTGGCGTCGACATTGGATATCAAAGTCACCATGACCACCAATGGCACGCTCATCACCAAGGAGAAAGCCAAACGGCTGGTGGAGGCGGGTCTGCGCGGGGTGAATGTCTCGATAGATTCGCCCATCCGGAAGATGCACGAGAAGATCCGCGGCGTGGAAGGCGCGTTCAAAGCCACGGTCAAAGCCGTGGAACTCTTCCGGCGCTACAAGCACAAGGGGAAATTGACCATCCGCATCAACACCGTGGTCAGCCGCACGAACTACGAGACGCTCGCCACGCTCCCCGACCTGGCTCACGAACTCGGCGCGGACGGGATCAACCTGATCCCTGTGGATGACCATTGCGGCGAAATTCTGTCCATGCGCAAAAAGGATATCGCCAAATTCAATCAAGAGATCGCGCCGCGCATTGCGGAGCGCGCGCTCGCCCTGGGGCTGATCGTTTCGGATGAAGATGCCTTTCCCTTTGGCAGGGACGAGTCCGAGGTCCGCTTGGGACGCGCGGGCAGATACGCCTTCGGCTTCTATGACAAGCATCCCTGCTATGCCCCATGGACGCATACGCTGATCGATTTCAACGGCAATGTCTACGTCTGCTGCATGACGCGCGAAAAGATCCCCCCGTTGGGCAACATCATCCACCAATCATTCAAGGACATCTGGGAGGGCGCATCATATCGCCGCATCCGCCTGAACATGCACCCGCCTGCGCTCAAGCCCTGCGCGCGATGTGACGATTTTATTGAAGAGAATAAAAAGATCTGGGAGACGATTGGACCGTATTAAAGGATATGTCATTGCGAGCGAAAGTGCATCGCCCTCGCAATGACCTGCTAACTGAGATCCGAGAACATATCCCCGCTGTCGTTATCGTCCCACGTGCTGGCGCGCCCGAACGTATCGAGATCGGTCGGCGTGAACAATGCGGCAGCGATCGGCAAGGCAACGGGCATCTCAAGCCCCTGCTGGCAGGCAAGGCACATGCGCCCCTCCGCCGTTTGGTTGGTATGTTCGTCGCAAAACCCGCGCCCGCATTTCACACATTTCCCCAACGATGGGTTCCCGCACTGATGCGGCACAAGATAACCGATAATCATTTCGCATTGTTCAGCCATTGAGACACCTCTATGAAAATCGCCTTGCTTTCCGAAAAGTATACACCAGACATCGGAGGACTTGCAATCTCAACAGGACGATTGGGGGAGTCCCTCGCTTCGGCTGGACATGACGTTCGCCTCTTTGCCCCGACCTCCAACCTGCCCCCCGCCATCAAACAGAATCAAGGCTCAAGCGGAGTCCGTGTCACCCGCTTCGGGGCACACAAGCGCGTGGACGATACCTTGGTGAATTGGTTCGAACTCATTCTCGAAGAACATAATCTGGAGCCGTTCGACTTGATCCATGCCTACTTTCTCCCCATGGCAGGATTTGTCGGCGCGTATGCAGGGAAATATCTGGGCATCCCAAGCGTCGTTTCCATTCGCGGGAATGACATCGAGCGCGCGGCGTTCGACCCATCCAGGTTTTCGCATGTGATGTACGCCCTTCAAAATGCCGGTGCAGTGACAACGAATGCCGGCGAATTGGCAAGGAAGGCAAAAGCGTTTATCGACAGGGAAATCCATGTCATTCCAAATGGGATCGACACTGCGTTGTTCAAGCCGATGGAGAGGAATAAGGCGTTGGAATTACGTGATGTCATATTGAGTGAAGGGAAGAATCTCTCCCATCATGAGCGAGACTCTTCGGTTGCTCCGCTCCCTCAGACTGGTATGGTTCCTGTCATTGGATTTGTCGGGGAATTGCGGGAGAAGAAGGGATTGGCAATACTGTTATCTGCCTACGCGCAGGTCAACAAGAGAACGCCAGCCACGCTGCTGATCGTCGGGGAGGTAAGGGCTGGGGCGGATGCGCAGGCTCTGGCGGAGTTCCGAGGCGCAAACCCGGATTGCCGTGTCGTCGTTACGGGTCATGTCCCCCACAAGAATCTTCCCGCCTACTATTCTTTGATGGATGTGTTCGCCCATCCGTCACTGCGGGATGGAATGCCAAACGCCCTGCTCGAAGCGATGGCATGCGGGAAACCTGTGGTGGCAACCCCGGTCGGCGGCGCGGCGGATGTGATCGAAAATGGAAAGAATGGTATCTTTGTGGCCGTCAACAATGCAGACGATCTGGCGGAAAAAATCCTGCACCTGTTGGATAATTCTGAGACATGCGTTGCGCTCGGCAAGAGCGCAAGAGAATCCGTCCTCAACAGATGTACGCCGGAAATGGAGCTGAAAGCGAATTTGAACATTTATCGAAGCCTTGGAGTGTCAGTATGATCATCCGCCTTGAAACAAAAGACGATATCGAAGCAATTAGGAATGTAACCTTTGCCGCGTTTTTGGGAATGTTTTCGGATACCCCTACCGAACATCTGATCGTGGACGGCTTGCGCGAGGCGGGCGCGCTGGCGTTATCTCTCGTGGCAGAGACGGAGGGAAACGTCGTCGGGCATGTTGCCTTTTCCAAGGTAACCGTGAACGAAGAAGATAAAGGCTGGTTCGGGCTTGGACCGATTTCCGTCCAGCCCGAACTCCAAATGAAAGGCATTGGGACGGCATTGATAAATGAAGGGCTTTCCAGGCTTCGAGCTATGGGGGCAAATGGTTGTGTGCTGGAGGGAAGCCCGAAATACTATCCGCGGTTCGGTTTCAAGCCTTATCCCGGGTTGTACTATGAAAACGCTCCCGGGCCGGAGTATTTCATGGCATTCCCTTTCAACGAGGATGTACCGCAAGGCAAAGTGGAATTCCATAAGGCGTTTTACATTCAACCGGATGAGCCGCGCAGTCAGGAGGACCATGACCACTCTCTTTGATTCGACCAAGACCGTAAAAGAAGAATTGAACAAACAGAAATACATCGCCTCGGATGAAATCGCGACCATTGTTTACCTCGCCCAAAAACTTGGCAAGCCGCTTCTGGCGGAAGGACCGGCGGGCGTTGGCAAAACCGAATTGGCGAAAGCCATTGCAGGCGCAGCGGGGCGCGAGCTAATCCGCCTGCAATGCTATGAAGGATTGGATGAATCCAAAGCGTTGTACGAGTGGGAGTATTCCAAGCAGCTGTTGTATACGCAGCTGCTGCGCGACAAGTTGAACGATACCCTGGGCAAAGCGGAATCGCTTGCCGAGGCAGCCGATAAACTGGCAAATGAAGAGGATGTCTTCTTCTCGGACCGCTTTTTGTTACAGCGTCCGTTGTTGAGGGCGATCCTGAGCGAAAAACCGACCGTGCTGTTGATCGACGAAATCGACCGCGCCGATGCAGAGTTCGAGGCGTTCCTGCTCGAAGTGTTGAGCGACTTTCAGGTGTCTGTGCCGGAGCTGGGGACACTGGCGGCAAAACATAAACCTTTCGTGGTGCTGACCTCGAATAACACTCGCGAACTTTCCGAGGCTTTGAAACGGCGCTGTCTGTATCTCTTCATTGACTACCCAACCCTGCAGGAAGAACTGGCAGTGGTGCATTTGAAAGTGCCAGATCTGAACCCAAAACTGGCGCAACAAGCCGTGGAATTCGTGCAGAGACTCCGCAAAACGGACATGCGCAAGTCGCCGTCCATCAGCGAGACTCTGGATTGGGCGAATGCACTCGTAGCGTTAAACGCATCCAACTTGGATAAGGACATTTTGGAAGATACGCTTTCGGTATTATTGAAACATGAGGCAGACTTGCAAAAGGCAAAACGACAATTAATGACTCCCCCGCCCCAGCCGCCGCGGCAGAAGCCCGACGAGTATGGAAGATTTTCAGGGAATTGATTTACCCAATTAGCGAACATCCCGAAGCAACAATGCTTCGGGATGTTCGTTTATAAGATCATCTACTGTATTTCGACTTCACACGCTGCAAATGTATCTGCGCTGCCGCCTCCAATGCAGACGTCATTGCCGTCGCCGCCGTTGATGGAGTCATCGCCTCCGCCGCCGAGGATGCAGTCGCTGCCACCCAAGCCGTCTATAACGTCCGCGCTGCTGCTGGCAAGGATGAGGTCGTTGCCTTCCGTACCAGTCAATGTGCCCGAGCCGGTGACGAGGTTCGTTACGACGATGCCTGCGCAAGAGGACGGTTTGAGATGATTGATGTCGAAAGGGATCGTCTCGTGATCAATGCTGGTCGGTGGGATGGTATTCGTGGCGGCAACCGCCGTCAGCGAGGAGAAGATGATCAGCGCAACCAGCCCAACGGCGAGATAACGAAGCGAAAATCGGAATCTTCTTCTCACAGGCGAATCTTCCTTAATATCGTTTCTCCCTCTTCGGGGGCGGCAAATTCAATTTCATTGGTTTGGATAACATATTCGATCTCGTCTTCAGCGACCGGCAAGGCATCGTGATCGCGCGGCTGAGCAGGCGGCATTTCGTCACGCGGAGGCACGTAGACGTAAATCTTTTTTTCCTTCCAGTCGGACATGCGGGGGCTTGTAATCTCCACAGAAGAGGTATCGAATGCAGATGAGGAAACAATATCCGATATGCTGCTCACAGGCTGGGGGAAATTTTCAGGTTCGGATTCGGGTTCAGGAGCGGGTGAATCGAATGCCGGGATTCCCGCCCTGCCAGTGGTGATTACATAACGGTAGGTAACGCCGTGACTTTGCACGATATAATAATGAAGGAAATTCCGTCTCATGTGAAGGATCATCAAACCAAGACGTTCGGCAAGCCGCGCAAGGTCTTCCATGGACGTCATATCGATTACGGAATCGGTCGGCGCAACGTTTTGTTCGTACACATCCACCAGCATCCCCGCGTATTTCAAACGGATGAGCGCCTCCTGACTCTGGCTCGCAGTGCGGTAAAGATTCAACCCCGCGACTCCCAAACCGTAAACCGAAAGCCCGAATCCAACAAGAGACAGAAAACGCACAAGCCAGACTGGAATCTTCAACCCCAAGAGCGAAATCGCGTTCGGTTTCAACCCGGCACCTGCCGCCAACCCCTGCCTGGACGAATACAATGGATCGCCGGCGGGGTCGGCAGATTCAACGTAAAAATTGATCTTGTTGTACTTGAATGTAAGAACGGGCGAAAAGGAATCGCGGATCTGAATGCCCTCTGCCTGCGCAGTAAATGTTGCTTCGGTAATGATCTCCAGTTTGTAAAAAGTCTGTTTCAATCCAGCCTGCTCTTCCACGAGGTTTACCAGAGATTCGATTTGACACAGATTGAGAGCGGCCGTGTTGAAGAATGTATTGCCCGCGAAGGGCGTATCCGCGGTCAACGGAATGGTGCGCTGCCAGCCGCTTTGTTCATCGAGAATACGGGCGTACATTCGATGGGAACCCGCCACTTCCTGAAGCTTCCCGCCGCTGATGCCATAGGTAAAACCAATGTTGAGGAAACAAGTAAGTTTCGGGAAGACCGGCTCCCCAGCGCGCACCACGTCCGTATCGTAGACGCCAGGGGTACCTGTTGCTGAGTAGACATACTGCCCCTCCTGCGTATAGGGGATGTTCTCAGCAGGTTGATTCAGCGGACGAGTGAAAGCAAATATCCCTGAAGCGAGGAACACCATGGCAAGAAGTCCCAACGCGTATAACGCAGTTTCAGGCATTAACCCAAAATTTTCCCGTCTTGCTCCACCCGCTCTTTTTTGCCGGGACGAATTCGGAATCATATCGAACATAAGGATCGCTCCCAACAATCCAGCCAAGAGGGACATGTGAAGCGGCACTCGCATCCACTCGATGGCTGTACCAAGTTTTGGAACATGCAGCCATAACCTGCCGACAATCTCATCCCGAACCGGTTGATATGAATCCAGCCATGAGTTGTTATCCCCTTGCAGGATTAAATGATCCAACTCCATGCCGATAATGCGATGGAATACATAACCGCCCAGTTGCGGATCGCGATACACAACCGCATCACCCACGCCGTAAGCTGGTTCCGACCGAACAAGCACCAGGTCGCCGCGACGAAAATCCGGCTCCATGCTGTTGCCATCCACAATGACATACGTCACCCAGCCGCCCAATTGGCTTGGAGCCAGCGTCATCCAAAACAAGAACAAGACCAATATCGTCAATCCCGCATTAAAGATGAAAGTCTGACGAATGGAGGTCTTCATTACAAAATTTCGGAAAGGTTCTTCAAACAAGACCAGGTCTGTCCATGGTTTCCGCCCGCCAACCTTCGAACTCGGGGAGTGTTCACAAACAGACCTGATTTCTATTACCCGACGATGCGGGGATCAGTTACTTGCAGCAACCACGCGCAACTGGTCAATATCGGCAACATTCAGCGCGGGAGAGGTGGTATTACAATCCCAGACGGTTCCCGCATTCAGCGCGCAGGCGTACCAGGTACCAGATGCCACAAGCTGAACCTGCACTTGTGTTGCGGCAGCGCCCAAGTCGAACGAAACTTCGTCAAGAAGGGACGGGTCTGTCCCATTGAGCGTATACACAACCGAGGTCACGGTATAACCACTGACTGTGCCCAAACCATCGCCAGCCTTGGTATCTGGCACGGTATTCGCCGCAGCGAACGCGTATGCGGCAACCGAGATGGCAACAACAGCCACCAAAACGAACACAATCTTGAAATTACGGAACATGGCTTTTCTCCTTGTTTTACAGATTCGCATCGATGCAAATCCACGTGATGGGGTGAAACAGGATCGAAGGTTGATCAGCCATCCGACTTAAATACGCCTGGCTTGAAATAGCCAGACGCAAGAAACAATGCTTCATTGTAATCTTCGGCGGCCTGGCGGTCATGGTCAATTACGCTGACGTTAGACCCATGGCTTTGCGTCGCCAGCTTTCACCGGCTTTGCCTTTTTCGGATGTCTTCAAAAATATAACACACATTGCCGCGCAATGCTCCTTACAAAAAAATTGCAGAACAAATTGTAAATTACATGCAAAGTAATGATATTCGTCACCTTGAACACGGATGCAATCTGTTTACAATGGTTTCAAGGAGAATTCACATGTCAAAATTGGACGTTATGGTGCAGGACTTTCTTGCACAGAAAAAAATCGCTGTGGTCGGGGTTTCGGACAAGCGCGATACAGGATGCAATCTGGCGTATAACAAATTCAAGGAAAACGGTTATAAGGTCTATCCGGTCAATCCGCGCATCGCTTCCTTCCAAGGCGACACCTGTTACGCCGACCTGGCCTCCATTCCTCAAAAACCAGATGCGGTCTTCATCCTCGCCAATCCCAAAGTGACCGAACAGATCGTCAGCCAATGCGTTGACTTGGGAATCAAACACGTCTGGATGCATTGCATGATGGGCGTCAAACCGGGGCTGGTGGAAAACATGACCAGCGTTTCACAAAACGCCGTGGAAACCTGCAAAGCCAACGGCATAGCAGTCATTCCGGGGTCGTGCCCGAATCAGTTCCTGAAACCGGATTTCGGTCACAAAATGATGCGCGGGCTCTGGGGACTATTCGGGTTCATGCGGGTCAGTTAGGGGTACTCTTCCTACATAAACCACTCAAATCCCTGTTCCGTGAGTTTAGTCAACTCATCGAACAGGGATTTTTCGACTTTTTTGAAATTGAAGCAGGACTTTCCCTGCATATGTTTTCTAAGTTCGGGGGAAATGCCCTTTATCAGATCGGGGTACATATAAACAGGCATCAGGTAAAACGAAACGTAATTCTTTTTCACCTGCACTGATCCGAAGAACAGTTCCCTCTTCCATTTTTCGCTATATCCACCTTCGAGATAATACGCATCGGTAGTGTCGGTTTTGGCGGTTAGGTATTTGGCATAAGGCTTGAGGAGGGCTTTAAGGTTTTCAAAAACGATTGGAAAATCTGACTGAGACGGCATGATCAACTCCTAAGGCAAGTGGGAAGATCAGAAGAATCAAATACCAAGAGGCCAAAAAACCGGTATCAGTAAAATTGTCAGCGTGATGATCACCATATTCAACCAGATGCCGACCCGGGTGTAGTCGAAGAAGCGATAACCGCCGGGACCCATCACCAGCACATTGGCTTGATGTCCGACCGGGGTCAGGAAACTGGTCGAAGCGCCAATAACCGTTGCCATAACGAACGCCTGCGGGCTGGCTCCCAGACCCAGCGCAACGTCTATCGCGATGGGAACCATCAAGACAGTGGCGGCAGCATTGGACATCGGCTCCGTGATCAAACCTGCAAAGACCATCATTCCAGCCAGGATCGCCATCGGTCCCCAGACACCCAATATGCCAACAACCTGATCGGCAAGAAAACGCGCCGTGCCGGTGTTTTCCATCGCCAGACCCAGCGGCAGCATGCCCGCGATCAAAAAGACGCTCCGCCATTCGATGCTTTGATAGGCTTCATCCATGTTCAGGCATTGGGTCAACACCATGCCAACAGCGCCGATCAACATGGCGGTGGCAATGTTGAATCCGCCAAAGGTGACCATTGCAAGTACCAACGCCGAAATTCCCAAAGCCACCGGGAGCTTATTTTTGCGCCGCTGTTCCAAGTCAACCGGTTCAAGCAATAGAAAATGGTTGTTATTCAGCAGGGAGGGAATGCGTCTGCGCGGTCCTTGCAGGAGCAGGGTATCGCCAAATCGCAGGCGCACATTGCTCAGACGTTCGGTAATCACCTCCCCCTGCCGCCAGATGGCGAGAGTAGTAAACCCAAAACGATCACGGAATTCAATCCCTCGAAGAGTTCTTCCCACAAAGGGAGTGTTGGGCGCCAGGGTGGCTTCGAAAATATGCCGGTCATCAGATGCAAGTTCGCCAATATCGAGTTTTCGTTCCGACTCGATCAATATACCGAGCTCCTCTTTGGCCCGCAAGAGATTATTAATCGTTCCTTCGACAGTCAACAAATCACCTGCGCGAATATGCATATCGGGCAAAGGCAGCACTTTGACTGTGTCGCGCCGGATAATGCTCAGTACAGAAAGGTCATAGTCCGCGCCCAAACGGGACTCGATCAGCGTTTTTCCCACCAGCGGGCTGTCATCAGATACGCGGACTTCGCTGACATACTCGCGCAAACGGTCGAGAGAGGTCTGTTCAAGAGACTCGTTCTTCGGTAAAAGATGTCGCCCAACCAGAACCATGTAAAGAATACCGGCGGCAAAGACAATCGAACCAAGCGGCGTAAAATCGAAAAACGAAAATGAGGGCAGCCCGCGTTCCAACAGCATATTGGTCGCCAGCACATTCGGCGGCGTGCCAATGGAAGTCATGTTGCCGCCCATCAGCGATGAGAAGGATAACGGGATGAGCAATCGTGAAATAGGAATCTTGGACTGGCGCGAAATTCCTGCAACTGCAGGAAGCAATACCGCCGTCGCGCCGATGTTGTTCATGAACGCCGACATGACCCCGCATGTCAACATGATCATTACGATCAAAAGCGGTTCGCTGTTTCCCGCCAGCCTGATAATACGCTGACCAAGGATATCCGCCACGCCGGTTTTGAATAATCCTGCGGAAACGATATAGACCGACCAGACCGTGATGACTGCCGGACTGGCGAAACCGCTGAACGCCTCTTCCGGTGTGACGATGCCGCTCAACGTCAACGTAAGCAGGACGAGAATGGCAATGACGTCGACGCGCAATTTTTCAGTGGCAAAAAGGATCACCGCAATTGCAATAATAACTAGTACAAAGCCGATCTCGAATGTCATTGCGTATATCTCCAATCTATGAAGCGACCGCGATCCTTATGAATATGAAATCCCCGAAGAAATTCCCATTGGGGTCAACAGCCTGCCACGAGGATTCGTAAGAACCGGATTCAGCGGGTGCAGTGAATAAGATGCGAAGCGTGGCTTGCGTCCCTGCACGGGCAGGGAAGAGCGGCTGATCGTCCGCCGCGCCAAGCGTAAAGCCGCCCACCCACTTCAAGCGGTAGGAAGCATCCCAGTCACAAGTGCCATCGTTTTGCACCAACCACTGTTTGTCAATCGAAGCGTTCGGCGAAAAGACAGTATCATCCTCAACAGTAAGGTCGTCTACAAAGGCGAGGCCGTTCGTGCATGGGCCCTCCGTGGGGGTAATGGTTATCGTTGGAGTAAAAGTGGGAGTGAATAATGCCGGAATAGGCGTGGTGGTTGCAAGCAATTGAGTTGGCGGGATGGATGTCGGCGGGCGGAACGGGGTAGGCGCAGGTTGGGGCGCACATGCTCCGGCAATGAAAAGGATTGGGAGCAGAAACAGGTACCGGCGGAGAGAGAAGCGCAACTTCTTCATAAGAAAATGGACACGGTTGACCGTGTCCATTTATTTTACTTTATGCTTCTTCGTCCGAGCCGCCAGAGTCGTCTCCAACCTCCGGTCCCATGTCAAGCGGGAGCGCGATCTCACCCGTCATGGATTTTTGCCGGATGACAGTTTCAATCTCCACCATCATTTCGAGGTTGGAACGCAGGTAATCCTTGGCGTTCTCGCGCCCCTGTCCCAGACGTTGATCGCCGTAGGAGAAGAACGCGCCGCGCTTCGTAACGACTTCGAACTTGGTCGCCAGATCCAAAACATCACCTGACTTTGAGATGCCTTCGTTGAACATGATGTCGAACTCAGCAGTGCGGAACGGCGGCGCGACCTTGTTCTTGACGACCTTGACGCGCGTGCGATTGCCTATGACTTCCTCGCCCACCTTGATGGATTGGATGCGCCGCACGTCGAGA
>CAZLWG010000019.1:0-55719 GCA_964563315.1 uncultured Anaerolinea sp.
TGTTGTCTTTAACGAGATCATTAAAGTCGGGGATGCTATTTCCGAGGGGGCAGCCGGACATGCAGAAGGGCACGCCGCAATTCATGCAGCGGTAGCCTTGCTCGCGCATTTTCACATCGTCGAATTCCGAGGTGAATTCGTTGTAGTGCGCGACACGTTCCTCGACGGTATTTCAAGGCTGAGGATGTGGACTTTACTAACTGGGAAAGGCTAAAGTCATTTATCACAAAACCAGATGCCATAGATGATGGGATTGCTGAATATCATGAGCATAGGGAACGTGAACAGGCGCCCTTTTTGGAACGCCTTCAAGTTGTTGACGATTTATTGGTTGATCATCGTAATCAACTGCAAAAATTACTCGATATTTATCTTGATGGGAATTTCCCGAAAGAACTGCTTGTTGAGCGAAGACAGAGATTGCAGGATACGGTGGATTCACTTGCTGCAGAAAGAGTTAACCTGATTTCCCATCTTGAGAATAGTGCTCATTCTCCGGAACAATTACAGGCAATCAAGGAGACTGCTTTTAAAGTGGCTGCTGGATTGGATGAAGCGGAAGAGGATTTTGATTCAAGAAAATATATTGTTGAAATGTTGAATGTTTATGCCCGCCTGGTTATTGAAGAGGAAGAAAAGATCGCTTACGTCACCTGTGTCTTTAAAGAAGAGGCTGAACGCTTGTTGATTGTGTCGCCCAATACTTATAGGAAGAAGAAACCAGAAAGTCGCAGTCCAGTTTCTGCACATCAATGGGACCGTGCGGCGCGAATTGCACCGCATCAACATAAACCATTGCGCCTGCTTCATGTGCCATGTTGATGATTTTCCGCATCGGGTTGATCGTGCCAAGCGCGTTGGAAGCGTACCCGACCGCCAGGAGGCGTGGCTTGCGCTCAAGGTGTTTTTGCAGTTCGTCGAGTTTGAGCGTGCCGTCTTCCACATCGAAATCCACCCAGTTCACTTTCACGCCGCGATCCTGCGCCGCAAGAATCCATGGCGTGACGTTGGCATCATGATCGAGGCGGGTCAGGACGATCTCATCGCCTTCCTTCCACTCGCGCGAAACGGATCGGCTGATGTGCAGTGTAAGCGTGGTCATGTTGTTACCGAAGATGATCTCTTCTGGAGATGCCGCGTTGTAGAAGTCTGCCATGGCACGATGCGCCTCGTCCAGCACGGCATCGGAGGCGATGCTGGTCTCGAATGCGCCTTCATGATTGGCATTGCTCTCGATGAGATATTTCGTGATGCGGTCAATGCTTTGTTTGGCGATCTGCGTGCCGCCAGGGTTGTCGAAAAAAATCGCGGAGCGGCTCAACGCCGGGAACTGCTGACGAATGACATCGGGATTCAATGACATGTGGACGGTCTCCTCAAACGAAAATCAGATATTTTTGATGTATATTGAAATTGTACCCCACACAAAAGGAGGCAATATGTTCGATAGAATTCTACTGGCTGTGGATGGTTCGGATCACGCTCTGCGCGCCGCGCAGAAAGCTGCTGAACTGGCGCGTGCGATGAAATCCAAGGAGTTGCGCATCGTCGTCTCCTATGACCCCATTCCCGTCTATCTCGGCGAGCCGAACATGCAGGTCGCCATCATCAATCGCAAAGGCGAGGCTGAGAAGATTCTCGAAGATGCTGTTGGCGAGGTGGGCGAAGTGCCATGCGAGGTTTTCAAAGACCTCATCGAAGGCGACGCCGCAAGCAATATCATCGAGGTTGCGCGCAACACTGGAAGCGACCTGATCGTAATGGGTTCGCGCGGTCTGGGTAGGCTGGCAGGTTTGCTCTTGGGAAGCACCAGTCAAAAGGTGGTATCCCACGCGCCATGCCCTGTTTTGATCATCCGGTAGTTGACAGGTCGGTTAGTCGGTTTGGCGGGCGATCTGCTCGGCTTGTGAAAACTCGTCGGGAGTGTTCACGTTCCAAAAACACAGCCCCGAGGGGTCGAAGGATTTAACTTCGTCGGGCGGGATCGTCCGCACCTTGACCTGCGGGAACCACGCAATCACCTTCCATTGATCCGCATCCATGGCGGCTTCGATGGCTGGAAGACAAGCCTCACGGCGATACAAAGCGTGGAACGGCTCGTACCCTTCGTCTGTTTTGGCGATGACGACATCCGCCTCTTCTTCGACCATGAGGCTGATACTGTTTTCGAGGAAGTGTTTACTGGCGAAGGGCATGTCGCACGCCACCACAGCCACTTGTGAATGGCTGGCGGAAGCGACCGCAGTGTAGAGTCCGCCGAGGGGACCGCGCCCCGGCTTGAGGTCTGGAACGAGGCGGGTGTTAAGGAAAGCATAGTCGTTGGGGCGATTCGTCGTTACAATCATTTCGTCTGCTATGGGCGCGAGTCTCTGGATCACCCGCTGAATGAGAGGTGCTCCCAAAAAGGGCTTGAGGGCTTTATCCTCGCCCATGCGTGAGGATTGCCCGCCCGCCTGAATGACTATGGTTAACATGGGCTGATTATAATGAGTTCGCTGGCAAATGTATTGGATGGCTTGACCGTCGAAGGCGAGTTGTACGAAAAACTCGACGATAATGCCGTGCGTTGTTTTGCATGCGGACATCGTTGTTTGATCCGCGAGGGCAGGCGCGGCATTTGTCAGGTGCGTTTCAACAAGGGTGGAAAATTATTCGTGCCGCACGGCTATGTGGCGGCGCTGCAAAGCGACCCCATTGAAAAGAAACCGTTTGCCCACGTCCTGCCCGGCGCGCATGCGCTGACGTTTGGAATGCTGGGATGCGATTATCACTGCTCGTATTGCCAGAACTGGCTGACTTCGCAAGCCATGCGCGACCCCGCTTCAGACGCATCGGCTCAATTCATCCAAAAGATGACGCCGCACATGCTGGTGGATTATGCCCGCCGCGCAGAAGCATCGGCGATTGTATCTTCTTATAATGAACCTCTGATCACAAGCGAATGGGCAGTGGAGATTTTCAAGCTCGCAAAAGCGAATGGGTTGTTGTGCGCCTACGTTTCGAATGGAAACAATACGCCCGAAGCCATCCAATATCTGGCGCCGTATCTTTCCGCCTACAAAGTGGATCTGAAGTGCATGAGCGACAAGAACTACCGCAAACTCGGCGGGACGCTTCAACACACATTGGATGGAATTCAGCGGGCGCGCGAGGCAGGGCTGTGGGTGGAGGTGGTGACGCTGGTCATCCCCGGCTTCAACGATTCGAATGAAGAGTTGTGGGATGCGGCGCGTTTCCTTGCCGGGCTTTCGGTGGATATTCCCTGGCATGTGACGGCGTTCCACAAGGACTACAAAATGACCGAGCCGGATAATACCGATGCGAGGACGCTCATCCGCGCGGCAGAAATCGGGCGCGAGGCTGGGCTGAGATACGTCTACGCGGGGAATTTGCCGGGAACGGTCGGGGAGTACGAGGATACTTTATGTCCAGAGTGCAGTTCCCGGTTGGTGAAGAGGCGGGGGTATGTCATCAAGGAATATAATATTACGAAGGAAGGAAAATGCCCAAAATGCGGTGGGATTGTAGCAGGCATCTGGCACAAGGACCCTTCCTCGGCACGTCTGAACGGAATCGGCATTCCTATTCCACTGTATTAAGTTATAATATCCAATCATTTTGCGCGGCAAAGTGAAAAAATCTATTCTCTTAATTTGGAGGAGAAACCAATATGAAACGAAACATGTTTGCCTTGTTTTCGTTGCTGGTTATCGCCAGCGTGCTGTTAGCAGCATGCGGCGGGACGGCGACTGAAGCTCCCGTCGAAGAACCGGCACCGGAAGCCACGGAGGCTCCTGCAACCGAGGCGCCTGCCGAGGAACCCACCCCCGTTCCTGACATCCCCATTGCCACGTTTGACGGCGCATCGCTTTCCGTGCCCGCTGAGGAATGCAATGGCGACTATATCGGTGAGTTCCAATCCATTGTTGCGACCGACGCGAACACTGTAACCTTTACTCTGTGCCGCCCGGATCCCGCCTTCCTCTCGAAGATCGCCTTTAGCGTGTATGGAATTTATCCTTCGGAGTGGCTTGAAGCCACCGCCGCCGACGGAAGCCGCACCAGCGAGGGTCTCGAGAAGCCTGTGGGCACCGGCCCATACATGGTCAGTGAATGGAATCGCGGCGAGAGCATCACCTTCGTCGCCAATCCCGATTACTGGGGCCAGGCTCCTGCAGCCGACACCCTGGTCTTCCGTTGGTCATCCGAATCTGCCGCCCGTCTGCTCGAACTGCAGTCTGGCACCGTGGATGGCATCGACAATGTCGGTCCCACTGACTTCGATGTAGTACGAAGCGACTCGAACCTCACTCTGATGGAACGCCCTGCGTTGAATGTGTTCTACATTGGTATCACCAACACCTTCGCGCCGTTCGACAATCAGGAAGTTCGCCAGGCGATTGCCATGGGTATTGACCGCCAGCGCATCGTGGATACCTTCTATCCTGCTGGTTCCGAGGTCGCCTCCCACTTCACGCCTTGCGCCATCCCGAACGCCTGCACCGGCGATGCGTGGTATGAATTCGACGTTGAAGCCGCCAAAGCCAAACTGGCTGCCGCCGGCTACCCGGATGGATTCCAGACCAAACTCTTCTATCGCGATGTCGTTCGTGGTTACCTGCCCCAAGTCAGCAACGTTGCCCAGGATATCCAGGCTCAGTTGAAGGAAAACCTGAACATTGACGCCGAAATCGTTGTGATGGAATCCGGCGCATTCATCGAAGAATCGTCTGCAGGGCGCCTTGATGGTCTGTACCTGCTCGGTTGGGGCGCGGATTACCCGCACATCACCAACTTCCTCGATTACCACTTCGGCGCCGCAAACCCGCAGTTTGGCAATCAGTCACCCACCTACTATGAATTGCTCGCTCAGGGCGCTCAGATCGCTGATCCCGCTGAAGCCGAGCCGCTCTATGTGGAAGCCAACAACGCCATCCGCGAATACGTTCCGATGATCCCCGTGGCTCACGGTGGTTCCGGCACCGCCTTCCGTTCTGACGTGACCAACCCGCAGGCGAGCCCGCTCAGCAATGAAGTCTTCTATGTCTCCGATCCCGGTGGGCGCGATGTCTTTGTGTGGATGCAAAACGCCGAACCGATCAGCATGTTCTGCGCTGATGAGACTGACGGTGAATCCCTGCGTGCTTGTGAGCAGGTTGTGGAAGCCCTCTTCAGCTACTCTGTGAACGGTACCGATGTTGAACCCGCATTGGCAGAAAGTTGCGAACCCAACGAAGAACTGACGGTCTGGGTCTGCAGCCTGCGCCAGGGCGTCAAGTTCCACGACGGTTCCGATTTCGATGCGACCGATGTTGTTGCAACCTTCAACATGGGCTTGAACATCGCTTCCCCATCTCACGCTGGCAATACCAATGCGTGGGAATACTACGACTACCTCTGGGGTCTGATGAAGAAACCCGGACAGTAGACCGGAAACGTTAGTTCTGTAAGACAAAACGGGATGACGGGACTTGTACCTGCCATCCCGTATTACTAAAGGAGGCAATGCCTGATGGCTCAATACCTCATACGCCGAATCTTCGCATCCATCCCCGTGCTTTTTGGAATTTTGGTTGTTACTTTTATTATTGCCCGCGTGATCCCCGGCGATCCATGCAAAGCCATTTTGGGGGAAAAAGCCACTCCAGCGGTCTGCGAACGCTTCATTCGTGAAAAGGGACTGGATAAGCCCATCCACGAACAACTTTTTATTTATATCGGCGAAGTTTTACGCGGGGATTTCGGAAACTCGATCCGTCTGAGCCTCCCCGTGACCCGCCTTCTGGTGGAACGCCTCCCAACCACCGTAGAATTGAGCCTGGCGGCATTATTTGTCAGTATGGTTGTCGGAATTCCACTGGGGGTAATTTCCGCAGTCAAACATAACACTTGGATAGATGTCATCACGATGGTATGGGCCAACATAGGCGTTTCCATGCCGGTCTTCTGGCTCGGGTTGATGCTGGCATATGTATTCTCGCTGTTGTTGAAAGACACTCCCTTCTGGCTGCCGCCTTCTGGAAGAGTGAGTCCGGGAATCCCCAACGATCCATTTTACGAGGTTTGGGGATTGCAAGTCGGGGACAGCGGCTTTCTTGCGAGCCTCTTCGTCTTTTTATCCCGAATGAACATCCTGAACGCGCTGCTGACCGCCAACTGGAAACTTCTCAGAGACGCCACCGAGCATCTCATCCTGCCCGCTCTCGCACTTGGAACCATTCCCATGGCTCTCATCGCGCGCATGGCCCGCTCCGCCATGTTGGATGTGCTGGGACAGGATTACATACGTACAGCCAAAGCCAAAGGGCTAAGCCAAAAAGGCGTCATAATGAAACACGCCTTCCGAAATGCACTCCTTCCGCTTGCAACTGTCATCGGGCTTTCATTGGGCGGGCTGTTGGGAGGAGCCGTATTAACTGAAACGGTCTTTGGGCTTTCCGGGCTGGGACGCACCCTATTCGAAGCCATCACTGCGCGCGATTACGGCATTGTGCAGTCTTTTACAGTCGTTATCGCCGTGTTCTATGTAGTCATCAACCTGCTGGTGGACGTATCGTACGCGTACCTCGACCCCCGCATACGTCTCGATTAGGAAACACACATGACAAACGCTGACCCAAAAATCGCACAATTGGATGCGGAAGCCCTTTCGCTCAAATCGGTAAGCCTGTGGCAGATCACATGGCGTCGCTTGTTCCGCCGCCGCTCGGCAGTGATCGGGCTTATCATTTTGGGCATTCTGGTCTTCATTGCGCTCACAGCCCAATGGCTTGCCCCGTACGGCTATGACGAGGTATTGATCGGCAAGGAAAAAGTCACCTCCCGGCAAAAACCCTGTATTCATTTGCTTGGCTGCCCTGCGGACCAGCCACAGCATCTTGCAGGGATCGACGGAAACGTGCGCGACCAATTCAGCCGCCTGCTCTACGGCGCGCGCCTGAGTTTAATGGTCGGCCTTTCAACCGTGACCTTTGCCATCATCATCGGCACAACGCTTGGGGCGCTGGCTGGATATTTCGGCGGTTGGTGGGATAACGTCATCATGCGCTTCATGGACGTCCTACTGGCATTTCCCTCGCTCCTGCTTGCCATTGCCATCGTAACAGTTCTCGGACCGGGGCTGATCAATGCTCTGCTTGCGATCGGCATTGTCTCCATCCCAGCCTATGCCCGCGTGATGCGAGCCTCGGTTCTGACCGTGCGTGAAATGGAATATATTTCGGCAACCCGCGCTTTGGGCGGCAATAATTTCCAGATCCTCTTTGGCAGGATCCTGCCCAATGCGTTGACTCCGTTGATCGTACAAGGCACGCTGGGAATCGCCTCCGCCATTCTTGACGCGGCAGCGCTCTCCTTTCTGGGGCTTGGCGCGCAGCCGCCCACACCGGAATGGGGCTCCATGCTTGGCGCAGAACGCAACCAGGTGTTCACTGCGCCTCATCTTGTGTTCTATCCGGGTTTCATGATCATGATGACCGTGCTTTCCTTCAACCTGATCGGCGACGGCCTGCGGGACGCGCTCGACCCGCGGCTTGCACATGTGAGTTAGAGAATCAAAAACGCGACCGGGAAAGGTCGCGTTTTTGATTCCTATTTGAAGAACAATCCCCAGATCGCCAGCAGCCCAAATAAAAGTGCCACCGACCCTGCGCCAGTGAATATCTCGTGCGCTTCGCGTTGGTCGAACAGGCTCATTTCTGGCGGCGTTCCCATCACCATCCAGCGTGGCGTGGCAAACCAGGCAAACATTGCGCCGCCTAGCAGCCCGCCTACATGCCCCCAATTGTCAATACCAGGCGACAAGCCGATGAACAAATTGATGGCAATGATAAAAACCGTATTCCCAATTGCCTGCCGCGCCTGGCTACCAAATAACTCCCTGTTTTGGTAGAAGAAGACGACCTGCGCGCCGATCAGACCGAACACCGCAGTGGATGCGCCAATCGAATATCCATCCTCACCGGTGAAGAGAAAGGAAAATACGTTACCGGCAAACGCGCCAAGGAAATATAACAAAATGAATCTGCCGTGCCCGAATTGGCGCTCCAAAAATGAGCCAATGGACAGAAGCGCATACATGTTGAAGAAGATATGCGCCACCGAACCGTGCAGAAAAACCGGCGTGATGAAGCGCCACAACTCCCCGGCGCGGATGGCGCTGTTGATGCGCGCGCCGTAGATCTCCAGCCAGTCTATTTGATAAACGGCGTATCCCCAAAGCGCCACGCTTAACAACTGGAGCAAATACGCCGCCACGGTCACGCCGATGATGACGTAAGTAACGTTGGGCGGCAGGGAAGGCATCCGAACGCGGACGGTTTGGGGCGGAGGAGCAGGCTCGAGGTCCGGGTGTGAAGCGGGGGGTTGATTCATAAATTCACCTTGCGTTGATGTACGCGCAAATGTTCCGCTGCAATGATGGCGCGGACCTTTTCCACCGTATCATCCAAATGAAAATCCTGATTGACAATCACGTAATCGAAGGCATCCAACCGTTGAAATTCCTTGCGGGCGGTGGCAATGCGCAGGGCAAGGGAGTCGGCGGATTCTGTTTTACGTTCGCGCAGGCGGCGTTCCAATTCCTCTTCGTTCTCGCAGGTGATGAAGATGAGCAGGGCCTCAGGCGCAAGTTTGCGGACGGTTTCGGCGCCCTGCACATCGAGGCGCATGACCACATCCTTGCCGCTGTCGAGCGCCTCGCGCACCTGCGCCTTTGGGATGCCCTTGTAATCGCCGTACACGATTGCATATTCGATGAGTTCGTTCTCCTCGATCATGCGGGCAAATTCTTCCTTTGAAACAAACCAGTAATCCCTGCCATGCACTTCGTTCTCGCGCCGGGCGCGGGTGGTGGCGGTGACTACAAAATGGAACGGAAACTCGCGCTCCTTCATGCGCTGCACAATCGAATCCTTGCCCACGCCGGAGGGACCGGAAATGACAATGAGCAGCGGATTGGGTTTGCGAAGTTCGAACGTATTGGGCATTGACGTATTGTACCAAAGAGACACCCGCCTCTCTTTTCACCTTCGGCTTGATTCGGTTAAAATAAGCGCATGCCCACCTATGACTTTATCTGCAATACCTGCCAGAAACGGTTCGACGTGTTCATGACTTACAGTGAATACGGGGAGAAGGCGGTGCATTGCTTCCATTGCGGGAGCGCGGACACACGCCGCCGGATGACAAAGGTGCGGATCGCAAAAAGCGAAGAGAGCCGTTACGAGTCCATGGCAGATGGTTTGTCGGGGCTTGAAAATCTGGAAGATGACCCAAAAGCTCTCGGGCAGATGATGCGTAAGATGGGAACAGAAATGGGGGAGGAACTGCCAGCCGAGTTCGATGAAGTTGTGGACAGGCTGGAAGCGGGACAGAGTCCGGAAGAAATCGAATCCGCTTTGCCGGATATTGATTCCGCCGACTCAAATGATGTATAATTTGTCTTAACAATTTCCCCCCTGTAATTCCACCAATATTACCTAATTGTCCGAGTTATGGTGACTTTTGTCACACAATTTTAGCCTAAATTAACTTGTTATTAATCTTACTTGTCTTTAAAATTCCACCTAATGACTGAAAATGTCGATTTTAATAATTTGAGGAGGTGTCGTACCAATAAAATATGTCCAACAGTTCTTCAATATGATAATAAGGAGAATGCAACAATGAATTTAAAGAAAATGCTAATTTTGTTAGGCGTTTTGATTACGCTCGGCGCAATAGTAGCGGCATGCGGCGGCAATGGGGAAACCACCGAGCCCGTCACAGAAACCCCAACCACAACACTGCCTGAGATGCCTTATCTGGCAGAATGGCAGGGCTCTGGTCATAATGACGCGGCTGGTGAACCCTTCCGCCACTGGGATGAAGAAGACCCCGCCGAAGTGCCCACATCCTGCGCCAAGTGCCACACCAGCGATGGCTACCAGGATTTCCTCGGGGTAGATGGCTCCGAAGCCGGTAAAGTGGATGCCGCAGTGCCCGCCGCGAATGCGCAGGGCGTTCAATGTGTGGCGTGCCACAATGCTGGTACCATCTCCAAGACCACCGTGACTTTCCCATCCGGCGTTACAATCACTGCCGGGGATGATGTCCGCTGTATGGAATGCCATCAGGGACGCGAGTCGAAGGTCAGTGTGGATGCGCAGATCGAAAGATTTGCCATCACCGACATGGACGCTGTTGTCGCCCCCATCAAGGATGATCAGGGCAATGATGTCAACTTTGGCTTCCGCAACGTTCACTATTATGCCGCCGCAGCAACCCTCTATGGCGGGATGGTACAGGGCGGGTATCAATACGAAGGTCTGGTCTACGACTCGAAGAACGACCATGTCGAAGGCTATGATTCCTGCACAGGTTGTCACAACCCGCACACGCTCGAAGTGAAAGTCGAGCAATGCGCGCTCTGCCATGAGAACGTCTCCACCGTCGATGATCTGAAGAGTGTCCGCATGGTCTCCTCTGCCAAAGATTACGATGGCGACGGCGATGTGACCGAAGGCATGTATTATGAGATCGAAGGCTTGCAGACAGCTCTGTACGCTGAAATCCAGAAGTACGCTGCTGATAAAGCTGGTGCGGCAATCCTGTACGATTCTGCCGCCTATCCCTATTGGTTTGCCGATACGAACGGCAATGGCACAGCAGATGAAGGCGAAGTTGCTTTCCCGAACTCCTACAAGAACTGGACCGCCCGTCTGCTCAAAGCTGCCTACAACTATCAGGTTTCCCTCAAGGATCCTGGTGCGTTTGCGCACGGCAACAAGTACATCGTCCAACTGTTGCACGACTCCATTGCCGACCTCGGCGGTGATGTCAGCAACATGGCGCGCGATGATGCCGGTCACTTTGCCGGAAACACCGAACCCTTCCGCCACTGGGACTTCGATGATGAAGGCAACCCCGTCTATGAAGTGGAAGCCGCCTGCGCCAAGTGCCACAGCGCCGCCGGTCTGCCGCAGTTCATTGAACATGGCGCAAACCTGCCTGTGGAAGCCGCCAACGGCTTCGCCTGCTCCACCTGCCACAATGAAGAAGCCTGGCCCGAACGCTACACAGTCGCTTCTGTAACCTTCCCCAGTGCGGCGGTTGTCAGCTTTGGCGGCAAGGATGCGGACGGCAATCATGTTGCCGATGACTCCAACCTGTGCATCATGTGCCATCAGGGACGCTCCTCCACACCCACCGTGAACAAGGCGCTAGCCGGCAAAGACCTCGACACGCCCGATGCCAAGATCCGCTTTAGCAACATCCACTACTTTGCTGCAGGCGCAACTCTCTTCGGAGCGGATGTTCAAGGCGCATATATGTACGACGGCAAGGAATATGTCGGTCAAAACATGCATGCTGACGAAGACGGCAAGATGAACAAGTGCCAGGACTGTCACGACGTCCACGCGCTTGAGCCCAAGGTCGAGGCATGCCAAACCTGTCACGACACCACCGACCCGACCGCCATCCGCGAAAATGATGTGGATTATGACGGCGACGGCGATGTGACCGAAGGCATCAAGGGTGAGATTGATACCCTCACCGAAGCCCTCTACACTGCTCTTCAGGCTTACACGGAAGCGAATGGCAACCCCATAACCTACGACTCCCATGCCTATCCCTACTTCTTTGGTGCAGATGGCAAGGGCTACGCAGCCTGGACACCCCGTTCGCTCAAAGCTGCTTTCAACTACCAGTACGTTCTGAAAGACCCGGGCAGTTACGTTCACAACCCGAAATTCGTAGTTCAGTTCTTGATCGACTCGATCCAGGATCTGGGCGGTGATGTGAGCGCGTACACTCGTCCATAGAAATTCCCGTAATAAAAAAGACGGCGGGCAGCAATGCCCGCCGTCTTTTTTATTAATCACGCCAAAACAGTGATATTCTGCACTATTTGCATAGTGAAGGTCTCTTTACAATTGGGGCATTCGCCCCATGATATTTCGGACTATAATACTGAAATTATTTTAATGAATGAAGGAGAATGTAATGCATCAAAGGATACCGCATCGCCCGCCTCGCAATCGGATATACCGCCCGCGCTCAATGCAGACCTTCATCCTGCTCCTCGGATTGGGGCTTTTAACCTTCGCCCTGATCGTTCTCGCAACTCCCGCCCAGGCAGCGCCCGCATATCAGGAAGATAAACCCTCGAACGATTTTTGCCTTGCCTGTCATCAACAGCAGGACATTACTAAAAAACTTGGTAATGAGAGCCTGTCTGTCACCATCAACCCCATCCAGTTTGGACAGTCCGTTCATGCCCAGGAAAACCTCCTTTGCGTGGATTGTCACACTGCCATCAGTGACTACCCCCACCCAACCGTCCGTGAAAACAGCATCCGCGCCTACTCCTTGGCATCTGCCGGCACCTGCAAGGAATGCCACGAGGACAAATACGAAAAGATACAGGACAGCGTACATCAAGTGGCGTTCGATGCGGGCAACCAGAACGCACCCATCTGCGCCGACTGTCATAATCCCCACACACAACCGCGTTTGGTCGGGAAGTCAAGCGGAGAACTTACCATTGCTGCACGCAGGCTGATCCCGGAGACCTGCGCCGAATGCCACGTCGACATTTATAACAACTACCGCGAAAGCGTCCATGGCAAGGCGCTGACCGAAGAAGGGAATGTGGACGTCCCCACCTGCATAGATTGTCACGGCGTACACGATATTCATGACCCCACCACAGCCTCCTTCCATAACAGCACGCCCGGGTTGTGCGCCAAATGCCATGAGAATGCAGAGATCATGGATAAATACGGCATCTCCACAAATGTGGTCAATACCTACGTAGCAGATTTTCACGGTGCCACAGTAAAACTCTTTGAAGAGCAATATCCCGACCAGCCTACGAACAAAGCTGTCTGCACCGATTGTCATGGTGTGCATGACATCGCAAAGACCAGCAACCCTGCAACGGGCATTGCCATGCAGGAAAACCTGCTCACAAAATGTCAGCGGTGCCACCCCGGCGCAACCGCCAATTTCCCCGCCGCATGGATGAGCCACTACGAACCCAGCCCCGAACATTATCCGATCGTGTATTACGTCAATCTATTCTACAAATTCTTCATCCCCACCGTCCTTGGCGGCATGACCTTCTTTGTCCTCACCGATATTTACAGGCGCATCGTCAACCGCAAGAAAGGACAAAAACACGCATGAACAAGATCACACAAACCTACCTGCGCTTTCCGCTTGCGCGCCGCATCGAACACTGGCTCATGATGCTCTCCTTCACCACGCTGGGCCTTACCGGGCTTCCCCAGCGCTTCCCCGATGCCTCCTTTTCCCGCATCATCTTGAATGGGCTGGGCGGCATTGAAACCCTGCGCGAAATTCACCACATCGCCGCCATCATCATGATGCTTGGCACTGCCTGGCATATCCTCGTTATGGGGTACAGCGTTTTTGTCCTGCGTGACCAAATGTCCATGCTCCCCACCCTGCAGGATGCAAAAGACGGCATTCAGGCTTTGCTCTACAACATCGGTTTCGCAAAGACCTACCCACAAATGGGACGTTACACCTTCGAAGAAAAAATGGAATACTGGGCGTTCGTCTGGGGAGCCATCATCATGGGGTTGACGGGCTTCATCATGTGGAACCCCATCACCGCCACCACCTTCCTGCCAGGCGAATTCGTTCCCGCGGCAAAAGCCGCGCATGGCGGCGAAGCCGTTCTGGCTGTGCTTGCCATCATCATCTGGCACATGTACGGCGTGCATATCAAACGCTTCAACAAAGCCATGTTCAACGGAAAGATGACAGAAGAGGAAATGCTTCACGAACACCCCCTCGAACTCGCGGATATCAAAGCCGGCATCGCGGATCGGAGACCCGACCCTGCAACCATCCGCAAACGCCAGATGATCTACTACCCCATCGCCGCCATCCTGACCCTGGGCATGCTCGCCGGAATCTACGGCTTTATCAACGCCGAAGAAACCGCGCTGGAAACCATTCCCCCCATTACCCAATCAGCGCCGGAGGATGCCGCACCGACGCCCTAGCCGCATAAAAACGATTGCAAGATTGGAGAATGCAATGAAAATTCGAGAACGGTTGAGAAAGTTCTTCTTCCCCGCACCTGATTCACCGCGCTGGATATTGCTCCTGCCATACATCACACTGATCGTCGTTGCCGCCCTCATGGTATTTGGCGGTATTCACACATGGGAATACACCAACTCGAACGATTTTTGCGGAGCAGTCTGTCACACCATGCCTCCGCAATATACGGTCTTTCAGGAATCCCCCCATTCCAATGTCACCTGCGAGGAATGCCATATCGGGCGGGCGTCGTTCTTCGATCAGGCAATACGAAAAACACAGGGCATCAAGGAATCCTATTACCAGATATTCAAACTGTATGAATTCCCGATCCGTGCCAAAGTGCTGCGCCCGGCAGTGCAGACCTGCGAGAAATGCCACCGCCCCGAAACCTTCGTGGACGACAGCCTGCGCCTGATCCATCGTTATGGGGACGATCGCTTGAACACCGCTGAAGTCATCTACATCATCATGAAAACCGGCGGCGCCGACGCCCGCACGGGAACTGCGCTTGGAATCCATTGGCACATCACGAACAAGATTCTCTATTACGCGAGCGACGAACTTAACCAAGACATCCCTTATGTGCGCGTATACGCCGACGATGACACATACACGGAATACATTGATATTGAATCCGGTTTTGACCCGGCAGGGCTGGATGAAAGCCAACTCAAGCCCATGGACTGCATCACCTGCCACAATCGCGTGACGCACGAATTCATGTTTCCCGCCGACGCTGTTGATCTTTCCATGTCGCGCGGTTTGATAGACCCGTCCATTCCTCTCATTCACGTCAAGGCAGTGGATGCCCTCAGCACAGACTATGCAACGCACGATGAAGCAATGGAAGCAATTGCTGCCATCGAAGAAGATTACAAAAGAAATCTTTTCGATTACTACAGCCAGAACGGACAAAAGATTCAAGAAGCCGTCGCAGAGATTCAGGCGATATATGACCGCAGCATCTTCCACGATCAGGAAATAGACCCGACGACGCACCCGAACAATTTGGGGCACATCAATTCACCGGGTTGTTTCCGCTGTCATGACGGCACACATCTCAATGCGGCGGATGAGGCGATCCGCCTCGAATGCAATGTTTGCCACTCCATCCCGGTGGTGGCGGGGACGGAAGATTTCCTCATCAACATCGAGATCAGCCGCGGGCCGGAACCTGAATCTCACCTCAACCCGAACTGGATCAGTTTGCACAATCAAGCCATCGGTCCTTCATGCTCCAACTGTCACACTACGAAAGACCCTGGCGGTACGAGCAACACGTCATTCTGTTCCAACAGCGCCTGCCATGGAAATGTATTCACATTTGCCGGATTTGACGCCCCGGCTCTGCGCGAGATTTTGAAATCGCAGCTTCCCCCGCCCGAACCTGTTCTTGAAGTCCCAACCCTGACCGGCGACCCAACCTTTGACAATTACGTCGGCATACTCTTTGCCGTCAAATGCACGGGTTGTCATACGGAAGGCGATGCCGCTCCCGAAGGCTTGGATCTCTCATCGTATGAAGCGTCCATACGCGGTGGAAATAACGGCGCGGTAATCCTCCGCGGCAATGCGGATAACAGCCTGCTGATTCAGGTGCAATCCGGAGATCATTTCAATACCTTCACATCCGAAGAGTTGGAGATCGTGAAGCAATGGATCAACCTGGGCGCGCCCAAAGAATAATGCAACCAGAAGCACAAGAAAAAGAGCCGCTCGAAAGCGGCTCTTTTTCTATGTTTTCGCGGTTTGAAATTCACTTATATTTGAACGGCTTCGCCTGATTTTACGGTCACAGTCTCGTGCGCTTCGCTGGTAATGCGATGATCCACCACTCGCAGGTATTTCACTCCAAGCGAGAATGCCAGCAGACCGTACGCGATGATGCCCAAGCCGGTCACCCACTCCACAAGGGACGGGGTGTAGGTGGTGTAGGAAACGAGTGCTTCACCGGGCAGATAGGAAATGACCGCCAGCAGACCCACAATGTTCGTATCGAAACGGAAGGCAACCACGCCGCCGACGATCATCGCCAAGGCGAGCATCCGCCAGAAGGGAGTTAAACGCGCGGGTCGGTAGAGCAGGATGAAGGTCGGGAGAAGCGCGCCGAGGATCATTTCACCGAACCAGAAGTTGAAGGAGAGAGTCCCTTTCGTGAGCAGTTCGAAGGCTTCCGTCCTGCCGGGTTCGTAGGTGTAAGTCTGGGCGAGCCAGTCCCAAAAGCGGAAGTAGAGATAGCCGATCATCAGGTAGCCGAGGAATTGCGCCACGCGCTCGATGAGACCGTCGTTGATCTTTGCCTTGGGGGTGAGCCGCGCCGATAGCATGGATGCCAGCAGGGTGAGGGCAATGCCGCCCACGATGGCAGAGAACATGAAGAGCACAGCCATTTCGGGCTTGTACCAAACAGGGCGCGCCTTGATAACACCGTACACTGCGCCCAGCGAGGATTGATGCAAACTGGAGAGCCCCAAGCCGAGGATGGCAAGGAAGGGCGCGTAATGATGGACATGCTCCATTTTTTCAGTGATCTTGGGGAACCGCTTCTTCAGCCATTCGAATGAGGCAAAGATGGGCATGGTCTCCAGCACCAGCACGGTCAGGTAGAGCATGATGCACATGGTCACTTCCCACAGCAGCGAGTGGGTGTTCCAATAGACCAATGCCTTCCAAAAGCGGTCCGGGCGACCGATGTCGAGGACAAGCGCGAGCATTGCCATGGTGTAGCCGATGAGTCCGACGAAAGTGGCAGTACGGGCGATGGGTGCATAGCGTTTGAGCCCAAAGAGGTACACTCCTGCACATAGGCTGAATGCGCCCGCGCTGACTGCAATGGAGGAGAGATCAATGGTGATCCACAAGCCCCAGGGAACGCGGTCTGTCAGGTTGGTGATGGAAAGTCCCTTCCAGAATACGGTGAGTCCACCGATGAGAGCGCCCAGCAAGAGCAAGGCTAGAAAGCCAAGCCACAAGCCCCAGGGGGTGAATATGTTCTCACGAATAGTTTTAATAATGGTTTTCATTTCAACCCTCCGTCGTGGTGACATCGCGGACAGGTACGACACCAACTGGGATGTAATACACCCGGCAGCCCGTTCCAAGATGTTCGCGCAGGCGATAGGATGGATATTTTTTCAACAACTGACTGACTTCGGAATTCGGGTCGTTCAAATCGCCAAAGACGCGTGCGCCGGTTGGGCAGGCCACACAGCAGGCAGGGGTGGCGGCTTCATCCACGCCGGGAGTCAGACCCAACGAGAGTCCGCGGTCAATGCGCTGGTAGCAGAAGGAGCATTTCTCCGGCACACCGCGCGGACGTCTTTCCACTTCGGGCATACCCCATTCTGGTACGGCTGGATTGTCACCCTCGAACGCTTCCCAGTTGAAAGTACGCGCTTCATATGGACATGCAATCTGGCAGTACCGACAGCCGATGCATTTGTCGTAGTCCATCATGACGATTCCATCGTCGCGGTAGTAGGATGCGCCGACCGGGCAGACTTCCACGCAAGGGGCATGTTCGCAATGCATGCATGGGCGCGGCAGATAAGTCATCTTGCCATCCACCTCACCGGCTTCCAACACTTTGTTCCATTCGATATCCGGGTTGACGTCGTTTCGCGCGCGGCAGGCGAAGGTGCAGTGTTTGCATCCGATGCAGTTGGACTGGTCAATGACCATTGCCCAGTGGTGCTCGCCTTTCGCGCCTTCAGAAGCTTCCACCTGTTGTATGGCGCGCGTTCCTGCGGCAACCGCAACACCCACAGCGGTCAGTTTGATAAAGTCGCGTCGGCTGACGTTTGAGTTATTCATTTTCATCCTCCTCAACGCGTTGGTGTTTCACCTCGCGGCGGTAGAATTTTTCCAGCCAGGGCGCCAGCACGATGCCGCCTGCCAGCCCCAAAAGTCCGGCAAGACCCGCGTACCCCATCGGGCTGACCGGGGTCGGCGTAGGAGTCGCAGAAGTTTCCGCCATCGGTACAACAACCGAAACGTCTGTCGTCACTGCCGCATCTCCTGTGCTGACCGCTTCCGCGGAGGAATGCATTTGCTCGGAATGACAGGTATTGCATGTGTTCAAACTGGCGGAGAAGGAATGATCGGGGACCGTATGAGGCGGATATTCAGCCTGTTGAAGATGATCCACATGGCAGTTGATGCAGGAAACGCCTTCCTGATGATGTTTTGTGTAGGGGAAATCCATGCTGGCTTCTCGGTGGCAGGAAATGCACAGTTGGGAGGCGTCTTGAAAACCGGTGCCATCGCGCGCCACTGTAAATTTCAATGAGGCGCTGTGCGGGTCGTGACAAGTCGTGCATTCCATCCCGCGGGCGTAATGCGTGCTTCCCTCCCACTCGCCCCAACCAAAACGGGTATCGCTGTGACAACGCCCACACAGATCCGGGCTGTCGTCGGTTGTGATCGTGGTCTTTGGGTGATCGCCGCCTTCATCCACGTGACAGGCAGAGCAGCTGACGCCATCCGCTTCCCAGGTGGCAGTTGCAGGATCAAACCCCGTAGCATGACAAACCAGACACGCCCCAGGCTTTCCCTGCTTTTCCCAATCCATCAGAAATTCCGAACTCGTGCCGGATTGTCCATGCGGACCATTCATCCATTTCGTTTGAAACTCAGAATGGCATTCAGTGCAGGCATCGTCACTCTGCGCGGCAGGTTCCGCCACAGGCGGGTTGTCTCCCTCCTGCGCATCCACTACAAACAAAGTAACGCCTGCAAAGGACAGGGCAAAGACCAGTGCGATCAAAATTCGATTCAACCAGGAAAACATGTTTGCATCTCCTTATTAAATTTATTTATATGTGGGCGTGACGCCGTGAAACAGGCACAGGCGCATCCCGGAAAACTTCGCAATCAAGGCACTCTTCACGCAAATGCCCGTTGGGCAGTCGCGAAACCTGCCAACATGGGCGTTCCCCTCCGGATAAACGAGCCTGAATCGCCTTTGAAGAAAGTCCCAATTCCTTCCAGCATACTGCTTCGCCCTTTTCAGGCATGGCCCTTTCCAATTCGGCTTGCGTCTGCCAGCGCGCATCGAGCCTGCGCAGAACCACAACCACAAACACGGTCAATGCCAGAGGCACGATTAAACGAAGCACAACACCGGTCAGAAGCACAAGAATGGATGTGAGAGTCTCCATGATCTCCTCACGATCTCAGCCAGTATCTGGCGTTATGACGGCGAACCGCCTCCCCAATCAACATCAAAAAACCGAACGGAATCACAATGCGGATTAAGAAGAGCAGTAAGATAATCTCTGAACCGTTCATGGCATTCTCCTTTCGTAACTCTGAATACACTATAAGACTTCCTTAAAGAAAAATAAATTCGGCTTGCCCCCCATCTTTGGATGAAAGACTCACGCATCTTTCCCCGCTCCAGCCTGTGGATTTCACCCCATGCCTTTCCCACGCTCATGGGGGATTCGCCCCACAAAAAAGCAGGTCGCGCTTCGAAGCGCGACCTGCTTGATACCAGTTGTGGATTACGTTTTAAGCCTTGATGATCCCCTTCCGAATCGCGTAACGGACGAGTTCCGACCGCGAGTGCAGATTCAACTTCCTCATGATGTTCTCGCGATGGCGTTCCACCGTTTTAGGGCTGATAACCAACGCTTCGGCAATTTCGTTATTACTCGCGCCCTCGGCAAGATGGGTCAATACCTCATGCTCTCGCGCGGTCAAGCCGTCCAGGTTTGCTATTACCTCGGCGCTCCGGTCCGGGTTGAAAAAATCGCGCACCAACAATTTTGCCAGCGAAGGATAAAGATATACCTCCCCCTCTGCCGCCACACGAATGGCAGTGAGCAGTTCTTCCGGCGCAGCGCGTTTGGGGACGTATCCGGAGGCGCCCGCGTCCAGCATCTGGAAAAAATATTCCTCATCTTCATGGATCGTCAGTGCGACGATGTTGACCTCTGGAAATTTTTCCTTGATCTCGCGCGTAGCTTCGATGCCTGTTTTGTCCGGCAAGCCAATATCCATCAAAATGACGTTCGGTTTTACACGTTCGGTCTCAGTGAAAGCTTCTTCCGCAGAACCGGCTTCTCCGACGATCTCCATTTCCTCGTGACCGCTCAACAGCATCTTCAACCCGGAACGAACCACCGCATGGTCATCCACCAAAAGCAAGCGTATCGCCATTATTCCTCCTTTTTCACCGTGCCGTACGGGATCACAGCTTCGACCTCAGTCCCATAATCCGGACGCGAGTGGACTTCGACCGTGCCGCCCAACAGCGCAGCGCGTTCTGCCATACCCGCAAGCCCTAATGAAACGCGCCCGATCCGGCTCTCGACTGCATCCATATCGAAGCCAATTCCATTATCGCGCACAAGGATATATACGGCCTTTTCCCTATATTCCAGGTTTACCCGCGCGCTGGTGGCGCGTGAGTGTTTGATGATGTTGGTCAAAGCCTCTTGAATGATGCGAAAGACGGTGATCTTGATGGTTTCATCCAGCGCGTGTTCCTGCCCGGAAATATCCACACGAATGTTGAGCCGCACCATTTCCTGAAGGCGGCTCGCATACCATCGCAGCGTGGCGGAAAGGCCAAGATCGTCGAGATGGGCAGGCCTGAGGTCCGATATGATGCGTTGGAGTTCGCGCAGGGAATCGGATGTCAGCACCTGCAACTGGTTGAGCGTGCCGTTCTTATCCCGTTTATTCTTCATTTCATCCGCAAGCCCGCGCAGTCCCATGCCAATGGCGGTCAGCGCCTGCCCGGTTTCGTCGTGCAGGTCGCGCGCAATGCGCTGACGCTCCGCCTCCTGCGCGGCTACGACCTTCCTGAATAGTTCCGCGCGCAAGGCTTCACGCTCGCGCGATTCGTGCAGACGCGCCTCCTGCAGCTCGGCGATCTTGCGGTCGCTTTCCACTTGAAAGGCACGCAGAAAGCGGATGACAAATACCGATGCAAAAACCGCCGTGATCGCCCGTAAAAGTTGAACCGGAAATCCGAATATTTCCATGAACAATTCGGAGTTCAGGTACGTGGACGGGGGCAGTTTGCTCGGCATGGTAAAGATCTGCCCAATAAGGCTGTACCACCCAAAAGCAATGGACGCCCATAGACTATCCTGACCAAAGCTGACCAGCCCCGCCCGTCGGAATGCGCGCTGCTGAACCACAAGCCCCGCTGCAGCAAGCAGACCGGCGGGAATTGCCAGGGAATAACGCGTCCACACATCTGCAATGGCATACATGTCGGCCGACGGGTACCTGCTTTTGAAGATCAACAAGCCGTATACCCATAGGGCTTCGAGCGCCAATGGGATGATGAGACTCACACGCCATGTGGATTCGCTTCCCAATACCAGGTAAGAGCCGAATGCGGCAAGGGAAAGAAAGGAAAACGCAAGCAGGACAAGCGCCGCAACTGGAAAAAGCGCGGCGAATAGCTCATTGAAATGCCCCATCACATTGAACATGTCCAACCATTCATGGGCAGAATGGACAAGTCCAAAGCCTGCCAGCGGACGAAGCGCCATCCGCAGACGTGCATCGGTGGAGCGCCCGCCTTCCATCATCACCAGCAGACCCATGCTGAAGAATGCAAGTCCATAAAAGAAGTGAATGATGATAAAGGGCGCGGAACTCATGGTCGATTTGTATCTCTATTCCTGTTGATGCCTCAGACGCGCGCCGCAGGTTCGGCAGAAACGGTCGCCGGGTCTGGCGCGCGTGCCGCATTGCGGGCAATAGGCGTCGTCCGCCTCATCCCCGGCTTCCGCCTGGGAGTGCCTGCGGCTGCGGGTTCGTTTAGAGGGAGCACGCCCTGCCTGCCAGTAATAGAATAGCCCTCCCAAGATCATCACTGCGCCAAGTCCGCCGATGATATACGGCAGGAAGTTGTTCAAAGAGACCCGTCCCGGTGTGTTTTCATCGACGGGCACGGCGGGTTGCAGCCCTTGCTGCGGCGGGTTGACCAGGGTTGTACTTGTCTTATCATATTGCAGCGTCAATGCGTACTGTTCGCCTTGGGCAAGCCGGGCAGGTTCGTTGTTATAGTATTTCAGTTCGCTTACCTGCTGAATGTTTTGATGCGGGGGGTCAACAACGAACGAGGTGACATCCAAAGGCTCCAATACACTGGATTGAAACGAATTTACCGCATAAGCGCCGTCCCAAAGGTAGGAAAAGATTCGCTGGTTTCCGTTGAACGTCATCGGCTGGTAGTATTCAAAACGATAGACAGCGTTTTGGTCGATTGTCATGGTAAAGGACTGCCATTCCCCATCCACCGCGGGACCCGTGAATTCGGCGTTCAAAAATTGACCAGCGGAAGTCTGTACGGCAACAGCAATCAAGTTGGCGTCAAGAGGGAAGCGAAAACTCAAGTCCACCGGTAAAGGCGTGCCGGAAGCAACCTGAAAATCAACGATCACCAACATGCTGGGCTGGTCGTATTCGGGCCACAACTGCACAGTGACATTGGAAAGGGTTACATCGGTTTGAGCGGATGCGGGAAACGGGAACGCAAAAAACACCCCCAGAATCAGAATAAAAATCAACTTGCGCATCATGGATTCCTCCAAACAGATAAGGTTGTTCTTATCTTACCATGCGGCAATTTGGAAAGGCAGAAGCGAAGTCACGAACTATTACAGATAAATGTCACCCTTTTTGGAAACAAGCGAAATGAAAATGAAGAGGACTCGCCACCAATGGCGAGTCCTCTTCATCATGCATATGCTGGATGTGCAGCGTGCGCCGTTGCGCGCACCATCGTCCAGCAGGCTTTGTTATACGGCGTCCGAATCCCGTGTTTTGCCCCGCGCTTCATGATCGCGCCGCAGATGGCGTCGATCTCTGTCGGAGCGCCGCGCCGCACATCCTGAAACATCGAGGAAAGATTTTTTGCAGTCTTCCGCGCCACCTCTTCCGCCGCCAAAACGGGGTCACTGAACGGCAGGTGAACCTTTTCTGCCTCAGCTACCTCCGCTGTTTCGCGTGCCAACGCGCCCATCATCCTCCGAGCCTTTGGGTGTGAAAGCAATTCACCGTTCGGGATTTGCAGAAGCGCTGTCAACGGATTGATGGCGGCATTGATGACCAGTTTGCCCCATACAAGCGATTGCGCATCTTCGACGACCTGCACGTTGAAATCGGATTCACGAAGCGCCGCCTCCAACGGACCGAGAACCTGATTCTGCTCTAATGAAACGACTCCCTCGCCTCCGACTTTTACGAGCCCGGGCGTGAGCAGGGTGGCCCCGGTGGTGGTAATGCCCAGAGAAACCCGATCATGTCCAAGGTCCCGCGCGAGCGTTTCACGATTGCCAAGTCCGTTTTGGAGGGTGAGGGCGAGACCGTCCTTTGCAAGCGCGGTACGAAGTTGTCCAGCCGCGCGTTCCGTCTGCCACGATTTGACCAGCACCAGCGCATACCTCGCACCGCTCACTTCGCGCGGGTCATTCGTAACGTGGACGGTATAAGCCCGTTCATTCCCATCAACGTCTTGAATGCGCGCGCCGTCCTCTCGCAGCGACTTCAAACCGTCCTTCCACGTGCCCAGCATGGACACGGAATGCCCAGCCGCGCTTAACCGCGCCGCAAAGAGCGTTGCCAACGCGCCGGTGCCGACCAGTAAGATATCCTCTTTCATCACAATACCCTTTGCTTTATTTCAGAAATGTTTCCCACTCTTCATCGCTCATCTCTACGGTATGTTCGGGAGCGGGGAAGCGTTTGGTCTCGACATCGTCAATGTATTCGGTAAAAGCCTTGTTCATCGCTTCGTGAAGATTGGCGTACTTCTTGACGAACTTCGGCGTAAAGCGGTCGAAGAGGCCAAGCAGGTCGTGCGTGACAAGCACCTGACCGTCACAGCCACCCCCCGCTCCGATGCCGATGGTGGGAATGGAAATATGTTTGGATATGTATTCCGCCAGCCGCGCAGGCACGGATTCCAGCACGAGGCTGAATGCGCCTGCTTCCTCGAGGATTTGCGCGTCTTCCAACAGGCGTTTCGCCGCGGAGGCGTTCTTGCCCTGCGCGCGGAATCCGCCAAGTTGATGCACCGATTGCGGCGTCAGCCCGATGTGACCCATCACGGGAATTCCAGCTCCCACGATCGCGCGGACGGCATCCGCACGGTCCCGTCCGCCTTCGAGCTTGACTGCGTCCATGCCGCCTTGCTGCAGGAATCGCCCTGCATTGCGGACGGCTTCCTCGACAGAAACCTGATGCGACATGAACGGCATGTCGCCGATGAGCAGGGCAGTCTTTGCGCCGCGCGCCACTGCGCGGGCATGATGGAGCATCTCCTCCATGGTGACAGGCAGCGTATTGTCATAGCCCAGCACCACCATCGCCAGCGAATCGCCGACGAGGATGGAGTCAATGCCAGCCTTGTCTATCGCCATCGCGGTGGGATAGTCGTAGGCGGTCAGCATGGTGATCGGTTCGCCGCGCTCCTTCTTCTGGCGGAACGCGAGCGTCGTCACCTTCTTTCGTTGTGACGTGCTTGTTGGAACTTGCATTACAGTTGACATGGTACCCTCCGGTAAAGGTAGAGTCCGCGTTGCATGTTGTTCCCCTGTATATACATGCCACTTCGGTTGGATAGGATTTCGCCGTCGCGTTCGTTGCGATACGCGCGGCAGCCTTATTATTCCATATTTTTGTTTTTTCGCCTATAATAAATTTGTCAGAACTTTACTTCAGAAGACATCACTTTCCGCAAAGGAGAATCACATGCGAAGAATGTTCGGATTTTTGATCGGTATTTTCGTCGGCTCATTGGTCGGCTCTGTCATTGCCCTGCTGCTAGCCCCCGAATCGGGTGAAACCCTGCGCGCCCATCTCCGCGAACGCGGGCAGGGCTTTTTGAACGACATCCGCCACTCCGCCGATTCGCGCCGCATCGAACTGCGCCATAGGCTGGATGCCTTAAGAGCGCCGCGCGAAGAATTCTAACGCGTTACCGATTTATAAAATTCCACCACCCGCATCATATTCGCGCCGTATTCAGCGCGCGTGGAAATCATATTCGCATTCAGACCTGCCGCCTCGCGCCGCAGGTCTTCTCTTTCCAAACCCAGAAGGATCGCATCCGCAATGGATTGCGGGCTTGCAGGATCCACCAGCAAACCGTTCTGCCCATGCGTGATCCACTCGCGGATGGATTCGAGATCGCCCGCAATCGGAAAACACCCGCACGCCATCGCCTCGATCAACGAGTTCGGCGTGCCATCATGCACGCTCGGCGAGACGACGATCTGCGCCCTGCGAAAAACATCCCCCATCTTTTCAAAGGGAACGGGCGGCATTAATTCCACGGCATTCCCGATACCGAGTTCGCGCACCCACGCCATCGCCTGCGCCTCACCCTGCATGGATGAGCAAACAAATTTTGCGTCAGTTCGTTTTGCCAGCACCAGCGGGATCGCCTTGAAGAACGAGTCATTGCGGACGTATGGTCTCACTCCGCGCGGATTGACAATGACGGCGTCCTTCACCGATTCTTCAGGCGGATAAAAAATCCCGCCTCGGACTCCTCCGCTGCCTGGCACGACCAACGTAACCTTGTCTCTTCCCAAGCCCCATTGATGCGCCAGCCGCACATCGCGTTCCACATCCGCATGAAGCGCATCCACCGATTTCATCACCCGCCGCGTATGCATCTTCATCAGCGGTGTGGACGGGGCGTGCAAAGTGAAGTCGTTGCCCCAGACGGAAACCAAAAATGGGGGGCGAGCATCAAGCCCTTGCAAAGCAGCGGCGGTCAACATCCCTTCATATGGGATTCGCATGGCGTGGACAATATCCGGCTCAACTTCCTCGATAAATGCTCGCAACTTCCGCGCAGACGACGGTATGGTCAGAGTGCCGAACCACTGTCTGAAAGTGGTGCGCAAGCTCAAGGTTCGGGAGGAGGCGGAGGACGGCGCGGATGCCCGTTTTTTAGCGGCGCTGAAGGCAACAGGAGTAAATTCCAGCCGTTTGACCGGGAAGTCCACATCACAGTCAAAGGTGGAGGCGATGAAGACCTCATCACCCCGTGCGGCAAAATATCGTATCCAATTTCGGGAGATGGGAGAGCGGGCATCAGTGACAAAAAGCAGGCGCATGTTGTGATTATACATCCCCACTTTGTAGTATATTTAAGTCCATGAGCAAACGGCGCATCCTCATCGTCGAAGACAACATGGATACTTATGAGCTTGTGCGCTTCATCCTGGAAAAGAATGGGTTTGACACGTTCCTGGCAATGAACGGGCGGGACGGTTTTCATGCCGCCAGCAAGCAGAAACCCGACCTGATCATCATGGATCTCTCCATGCCGGAGATGGACGGTTGGACAGCCACGCGCCTGATCAAATCGAACGATCAGACTTCATCCATCCCATTGATCGCGCTTACTGCTCATGTGCTGCCCGGGGATCGTCAGCGTGCAATGGATTCGGGGTGCGACGATTACATCACCAAACCCATGGATCTGCGCGAGCTCGTGGAGGCGGTGGAACGCTGGGTTGGCAATCGTTGACCTGAGCGGGCATTTCATAAAAAATTTTTTCAACCAAGAGGAAACCATGAAACAAATCTGTGTAGTCGGCGTGGGATATGTCGGACTGGTGACTGCGGCATGCTTCTCCGACCTGGGGAATCGAGTGACAGCGCTCGATGTGAACGAAGAGCGCGTGGAAAATCTCAAAAAGGGCGTCATGCCCATTTACGAGCCGGGGCTGGATGAACTGGTAAAGCGCAACATGAACGCCGGGCGAATCAGTTTCACCACCTCCTACAAGGAAGCTTTGAAGGGCGCGGAGTACGTCTTTATCGCCGTCGGGACTCCTTCCGGATCGGACGGTTCAGCGGACTTGCAATACGTTGCCGCCGCCGCCAAATCCATAGCGGAAAACATGACCGCGCCGCTCATCATCATCAACAAATCCACGGTTCCTATCGGGACCGGGGACTGGGTCGCCGATATTGTGAAGGGCGCTCAGCCCAAACCGATGGATTTCTCCGTCGTTTCGTGCCCTGAATTTTTGCGCGAAGGGTCCGCCATCGGTGATTTTATGAGTCCGCACCGCACAGTGATCGGTTCTTTGGATAAGGACGCTGCGAACAAAGTCGCGCAATTGCACCTGCCTCTGCGCGCGCCCATAGTCATCACCGACCTGCGCACTGCAGAGATGATCAAGTATGCCAGCAATGCCTTCCTCGCCACGAAGATTTCCTTCATTAACGAATTGGCGGACTTGTGCGAACTTGTCGGCGCGGACGTAAAGGAAGTGGCGGCTGGCATGGGTTATGATGCGCGCATTGGACGTTACTTTTTGGACGCAGGTCTCGGCTGGGGCGGGTCATGCTTCCCGAAGGATGTGGAAGCGCTCGCCTACATGGCGAAGGAAAAGGGCCTCGAACCCCGCATCCTCAACAGCGTCATGGATGTCAATTACGACCGGCGCAAAGCTGCCGTTCACCATGTGGCGGAAATGCTCAACGGAGTCCTCAAAGGCAAGACCATCGGCCTGCTTGGGTTGGCGTTCAAGCCCAACACCGACGACATGCGCGATGCGCCATCCATCACCATCGCAGAGGCGCTGGTGGAAGCAGGCGCAAAAGTCCGCGCGTTTGACCCGGTGGCAATGGAAGTCGCGCGCCCGATCCTCCCAGCCGTGGATATGTTCGATGAGCCGTACAAAATGGCGAAGGGCTGCGACGCGCTGATGGTTGTCACGGAATGGAACGAGTTCAAACAACTCGATCTCGAGCAGGTCAAAAACCTGCTCAAATCACCGGTCATTTACGACGGGCGCAACATCTATGATCCCAAAATCATGAAGGAAATGGGGTTCACTTACCGGGCCATAGGCAGATAGTCGGTTAATCGTCAAGCAAAAAGTCGGATGGTTGGGTAGAATTGCCCGCTATCCGACTTTGAATTTCAGGCAGACATCACACCATGACCAATCCTCCCATTTGCAATTACGAAGGCTCCGATTACCAAAAATCCTTTTGGGAACAGGGCGGCCGCGAATACGAAGACCGCGCCGAAGCCATCGCACTGAAGCGGATGCTTCCGAAAGCCGGAAAACTCATGCTCGAACTGGGCGCAGGCGCGGGCCGCAACACGCCGCGTTACGCGGGCTTCGAACGCATTGTCCTGCTGGATTATTCGACGACACAACTCGCTCAAGCCCAGGAAAGGCTTGGTCGTTCCAACAAATACATCTACGTGGCTGCGGATGTGTACCGCCTCCCCTTCCACGACGGGTTGTTTGATTCGGCCACGATGATCCGGGTGCTGCACCACATGGCGGATGCGCCCAAGGCGCTGGCGCAGGTTCGGAACGTTTTACAGCCTGGCGCTGTTTTTGTCCTTGAGTTTGCAAACAAACTGAATCTCAAGGCTATTTTCCGTTTTCTGCTAGGCAGACAAAAGTGGAGCCCGTTCACACTGGAGCCGGTGGAGTTCGTGGAATTGAATTTCGACTTTCATCCCAAAGCCATTCGTCAGTGGCTGGGCAGGCTTGGTTTTTCCATTGAAAAAATGTTGACCGTTTCACATTTTCGGCTGGGTTTGTTGAAGCGGCTGATCCCTGCCGGTCTGCTCGCCGCGCTGGATGGGCTCTTCCAACTCACAGGCGCGCTGTGGCAGTTCACACCGAGTGTATTCGTCAAAGCGAAGGTGAGGGTTGAAAACCCGCAGCGTGAGATTCCGCTTGAAGCGCTGGACCTGTTCAAATGTCCGGAGTGTGGCGGTGAAAAATTGCAGGATAAGACCGACCACTTGCTTTGTCCATCATGCAAATCCCGATGGGCAGTGCAAGATGGTATCTACGATTTCCGGGAAAAAATAAAATAGAAACAGATTCTTGCAGGATGGGAGAGGAAAATGACAGAGTCCCGCAAACCCCTACCTCATGTTCATCCCTTCATAAGAAGGAGCCCGAAGCCGCCGCGAAGGAACGGCGTGGATACGCGCGGCATGCTCAGCATTGTAACCATGCTGGTAAGTCTTGCTGCGCTTAGTGTGGCAATGTTTGGGGCAGGCAGGCTGGTGTTCGATGTGTTTAACGACGGCGGACTCGAAAAGAACTTGAACGGACTGTCTGTCAAGTTGATGGTGCTGGGGCTTGCGTTCATTTTCGGCTGGGGGACCGGGTTGGTCAGCATACGCGCATTTGGGAATTTGGTTTACCCGTTGGTGATTAACGTGTATGCCTGGGGATGTTTGGTCGCTGTGTCGGCTTTGTACATCAAAGTCATTCAGAAGCTTTATATTCAATCGTACGATGCCATTCGTTTCTGGGCATATCTCATCATCCTGCTCGGCGGGCTGTTCATGTTGATCTGCCTGCACCTGCTGGTAGAAAGCCACGACCTGCGCCCGTTCGCCATCCCATTGCTGGTGATCAGCGTGATTCAACTTTTTGTGATCGTGGAGCGGTACGTGTTCACAACGGATGCCACCGCCTGGATGGTCATCTGCGATGTGGCGATCTTCCTCATGATGATCTCCATCTCGGCCTTGATGCTGATGCACATCGGCATCCTCTCTCCTTTGCGGGACCAGATCAATTCGATTTTCTTGAATAACGGAACTCACAAGTCAAACAAGGATTAGCGAATTCAATCCTTTACCAGCGGCAAACGTACAAAGAAGGTGCTGCCGGGGAATTTCTCTTCATCCCGCCCGGGGCTTTCCACCCAGATGCTGCCCTGCAGGGCTTTGACGATACCCGCCGCAATTGCCAAACCCAAACCCACCCCGCCGCCTTTGTAGTTCGTCCGGCTGGAAGAGTGTAATTCTACCTGCCCCATTTGATATAACTTCTCGAAGATGATCTTGTGATGCTCTGGCGCCACGCCGATGCCGGTGTCCTTCACGCTGATCTCCACCATCCTGCCGCTGAGCTTCTCCTCCACAACCTTTGCAAACACGTCCACGGAGCCGCCGTCAGGCGTGAACTTGATGGCATTGACGATGATATGGTCGAGCGCCTTCTTCAGCAATTCCGGGTCAGCCAATACCGGGGGTACATCCTTGATGCCTTCGTCCACCGTAAAGGTTATGTTGCGGGCCGTGAGGTCATCCACATAATCCTTGTGAATGAGGCGCAGGATCAATCCCAGACTGACGGACTCGATGTGCGGCATGATGACCTGGTTTTCGAGTCGCGCCACATCCAGCATGCTGTTCACGATCTGATGCAGACGGTTGGTTCCGCGCAAAACACCTTCGACCGCCTCTGCCAGCATGGGGTTGGACTCGACGCTGGCATCCGCGCGCAACATGCCCAGATACCCTTTGATGACCGTAAGCGGGGTGCGAAGTTCATGCGCGGCTACCTGAATGAAAGCCGACTTGTTCTTGTCGTGCTTCTCCAGGGTCTTGTAGGCGTTGTTCAATTCCTCCACGCGCTCGGCAACGATGCGTTCCATCATATGGTTCATGTCTGTCACTTCGGTGTATAAACGCGCGTTCTCCAGGGCGATGGTCGCCTGCAAGGCAAAGGTCGTCGCCAGCAGCGCATCATCTTCATTGAATGCGCGTTCCGCGCGTCCCAACACCACCAGCCCGGTGACGTTATCTTTTGAATACAGCGGCACGCCCATCCATGAACGGGTATGCGGAAGCCATTGCGGTTGAGACCAACCCTCCGCCGATTTCACATCGCCAATGAACAGCGTTTCTCCCTTGCGCGCAACCGTGTTGTAAAAGTCGAGCCCCATGACCTTCAATTGAAATTCATGCAGGTCCGCATCCGCCGGAATCCCATAATGCGCGAGGATACGGGGTGTGCCGTTTACATCCTCGATGAATAAAAATCCATATTCATACGGAAGGATCTGCAATAACTGTTCAAGGATCTGCTGATGAAGTTTCTCGGCGGTCTTCAACGACGACAACTGACGCAAGGAACGCGCCAGCGCCTCTGCGCCTCGACGCCGTTCCTGCTCGGACTCAAACAGCTTTATGTTCTGCGCCGCGGCTTTTTCCGCCGCATCTTTTGCCCGCGCCAGTTCCACCGCCCGCTCGCGCGCCTCGTTTAAGAGTCGTTCCACTTCCATCTGCGCCTGTTCGCGCTGCTGGACGAGCATGGTACGCAGGAGCGCGCTGGAAAGCAGGTTTTTCACGCGGACGTAAATGTCCCAGTCCTTCGGACCCATTTCCGCCCACATGAAACCGAAGCGGTTGCTCGCCAGTGTCAGCGGCATGACGACAGCATCGTAGCGGCGATCCTCCGGAGTCTTTCCGCGTGGCACCAGCCGTCCGGTGGCAAGAGCAGATTTCTCGCGCGGAATCTGGAAGCGGTTCTCGTCATATTGAAGCAGGAGGCGGTAACTTTCAGGCGGCGGCGAGGAGACCGAGCCCGGCGCGCTGACGTCGCTGTAGAACATCACATACCAGCGTTCCAGCCCAAGGATGGGAAAATGCTTCGAGATCGCATCCCCGATCTGATGGAAGGACATGGCAGGCGCCATCGAAAAACTAAAGTTATTGAGAATCTCCTCGAGTTTTTGATATTCCAGCCGATGATACGCCTGTGCCCGCTGGGACAACTCGCCTGCCAGCATGCGCGCCTGTTGAAATAGGTTTTCAGCCCTCAACATGACGGTATTGCTTGAAATGCCGCCCAAGGCATATTTTCTGAACGTGGAGATCACGTTCTGCCAGGTGTTGAAGTCGTAACCGTTCCGCTGCATCACTTCCACCATCGCCTGCACCATCTTCAGGAAGGCATCGCTTTTATCCACCTCTTTCAAGCTGGCAAGGAACACATCCCACGTGCGCCCGAAGACATCCACATACTGCGGCTTGGCAGGGTCGGTTTCGGCAATGCCCGCCGCGCCGAACAAAGCGCGGATCGCAGCATCGCGTTTGTTTTCCAGTCTTCCCGTGTGCGCCACTTCCTTTGGAAGCACGATCGCGCGGTGAATGCTTTCCGGCAGACATCCGCACGACCAGCGCACCACCAGGTTCGAAGGCAGAATATTGGAGTGATCCTCCTGCCCGCCGTTCATGCGATTAAAAAGGACTTCAAATGCCCGCCTGCCTGCCTGATAAAATGACTGGCGAACCGTCGTCAACGGCACACCCATGGACTGCGACTCGCTGACGTCGTCGAAGCCGGTCAGTGCGATGCTATCCGGCACGCTTATCCCGCGTTGTTGCAAAGCCTCCAATGCGCCGAACGCCATGTGATCGTTGGAAGCGACAATCGCCTGTAATCGTATTTTTCGTTCGTCCAGTAACGTCCGCACCGCGGCGCGTCCGCTTTCCGGTGTATAGTCCCCCTCCACGACAATGCTTTCTTCGAAGCGGATATGATTTGCCTTCAATTCTTCCTTGTAGGCATTGAAACGCTGATCGGCTTCGATCTGCCCATTCGGTCCGCGCAGGAAAGCAATGCGTTTATATCCATGCGCTTCGATCAAATGGCGGACCACTGCCCGCATTCCACCTTCGTTATCCGCCATGACGGAAGTAACGCCTTCCGCAGGCACGGCAAACGACGCCATCGGAGTCGGCGCAAAAGAGCGGCAGAAATTTTCCAGTCCGTCTTTTGAAAGCCCGTGTGCAATATCCGCTGCCAGCAAAATGCCGTCGAATTGCCCGGGTTTGATCAAATCATATAATCCGTAGGAACGACCTGCTCGCTCCGGTGCCTCAATGGCGAGAGGCTTGCCGCCCACAAAATAAATTACATTGACGTCATTTGCGTGAGCGGAATCCAACACGCCATTCATAAACTCGGCGCCCCAAAAACGGGTCAGTTGCGCGCCAAGCACGGCGACAGTCTTTCGTTTGCCTTGAGATACTGTACGGGCAGTCATCCTGGAATTTTAAGATTATAAGTCAGGGAACTGGGAATTGAATTGACAATTTTGAAAGAACGTCCCGCTCACTCTGCGGGACGTTCCATCGCCTATCGAATTTCAATTTGGTAGGATGCCGGTTCCCGTGTGAACCGCGTCATGCCGGAAATAACCAGATACGCCTTCTGACCGGGTTTCAACGAAAGCGGGATATCTGCTGTTTGGTCTTCATTGAGCAGGATTGTAGACACGCTTGAATCATCCGTCAGGATGAGAGTCAGCCCGAAGGTCTGGGGGAGAACGTTCTGGACTCTCACAAATCCAGCCGCGTCCCACCCTCCATCATCCGCCTCAAAATCGGACCTGTAGCCTGCCGCTTCGACCTGAACATCATCCAGCATGAAGCCTTCTCCGTTCACCGCCGCGTCCGTGATGTATTCGAAACGCACAAACACTTTTTTACCGGCAAATGCTGAAAGGTCAACTTTCTCTTCCTTCCAGCCATCGGTGACGCCGGTATATCCCCAGCCGTATGAATTTCCCGAAGGATCCGTGCCTGTACCCGACGGAGTAGTAAGGATTTCCCAAGTCTTGCCGTCTTCGGAGACTTCGACATACACATAGTCCCAATCGGTTTCGATGTCATACCACGTGCGGAAGGACAGTTCAACCGGAGCACTTACATTCGTAAAATCGAACTCGCGTGTGAGTGTCATATTGGATTCGTCGCCTTTATTGGACCAGAAGGCGTAATCTCCAGAATACGGATCGGCAGGCAGGAGTTTGGTTGCCGTCGAGCCGGTGAAGCTCAGCGTGTAATCGCCCGCGCATTCGATGGAAATATAATCCGCGCCGAATTGTTTCACTGTTCGAGCAACAGGTTGCTGTGGACAGTTGTAAATGCTTTCTGTCGCCGAGGCGCGATGCGCGCCCGTATAGTTGTTGTAAATATAACGCCCGTCGCCAAAGGATTTATCCAGCAAAAAGTTGGTCGCCGCCCAGTCCAGGAAGAAGGTATCGGCAGTAATGGGTTGGCCCGTCAGGGGGTCGGTTGCGCCAATCCCGCGCAAGACATCATCCACGCTTTCCAAACCATTGGCAGGGTCCTTAACGAGCGCCTTGGTAGCATCCTCTCCAAACCGATCAAGGAAGTAGGTCATGAATAGAAAACCAGCGCCGTAATGCGGAGTGGTAGCGTTCTGGTCGTTAGGCCAGTCGTTCAACTGAAGATCGGGGTCGTTGATATACAGCCAGTCGAACCCGCCGGGATCGTATCCATTGATGAAAGCTGCGAGTTCCGAGGAGCCTTCGTTCAACCAGGAAGTCTCGTTGGCATCGGAATTCCAATGGATCATGTGCTGGAATTCGTGCGCCAGCACGCCTAATGTGAAATCACTGGAAAGGGAAGTGTTATCCGCGTTGAAGAGGAACATTTCGTGCCCATTGGAATATTCCTGGATCAATGGATGGACTGAATCGGACGACGAGAAATATCCCGCAATGGACGAACCCAATCCGCGTGCATATAGAATGTAAATGTGCTCATCTCCATCTATGCCGGGAGACCATTCGCTGCCAAAGAATTCGCGGTTGGTTGGGTAGATCTTCTCTTCGAATTCATCCACCAGCGCCTTTACTTCATTTTCGTTGACGGTCACGCCGTCCTGCACCCAAAAATAGACGTGGGGAGTGGCATAACGCAGAGTGGCTTGCACCTCTGAATTGACGTTTGTATCAAGGTTGTGAACCCAGAAATTATCCTTATCGCCTGGAACGCGCGGCGCAGCGGAAGTTGCCAGTACGTCAGGGACATTGCACTTGCCGTCCAAACGACAAGCCAAGTCCTTCGGGTCATTGCGCGGGACGATGGTGCTTTGCAGCACCTCCAGTGTCTCGCTGGAAACCTCTTCCACGGGCGGGCGGGTAATTTCCGGCTCCTGCGTTTCTGTGGACGTGGTCGGGAAATTCGGAGACTGGGTCTGACTTTGGTTTATCACAAAATAGGCATATCCGCCCATTCCCGCCACCAATACACAGATGCAGCAAAGCAAAACGACAATGCCGATTACCACCCCTAATGTGCTGGATTTATTCTCTGTCATGGTTCCTCTGAGTATAAAAAGATGCCCAATGATACCGCGTGTAGCGAAAAAGCAGATAAGAATTTCAGGTTAAAACGATTGCGCGGGACTTGCCGTCCCGCGCAATCGTTGGTTTGGCTACGCTTCCACTTTATGTTTTACCTTCTTTGCGGAAGGCGCAGACGTCTCGAAGACGATCTTGTTATCCTTTTCATCCACGACCACTGTCGCGCCGTCCTTATATTTACCGCCGAGAAGTTCCACCGAAAGCGGACTTTCGACATATTTTTGGATGGCTCGCCGCAACGGACGCGCCCCAAAGGCTGGGTCATAACCTTCCTTGGCGAGCCAGGAGCGCGCGGCATCGGTCAACTGCACAGTGATATTGTGCTCGTTGAGGCGGTCCTGCACTTCCTTCATTTGCAGGACGACGATCTGCTGCATCTGTTCGAGCGAGAGCGGCGAGAACATGATGATCTCGTCGATGCGGTTGAGGAATTCGGGGCGGAAGGCATCCTTGAGCGCCTTTTCGATCTTATCGTGCGCTTCGCGGTCAGAGTCGTCTGCCTTTTGCGTCAGGAAGCCCAATGTTCCTCCCTTTCTCACGTATTCGGTACCCAGGTTCGAGGTCATGATAAGAACCGTGTTGCGGAAGTCCACTACATTACCTTGTCCATCGGTCATGCGGCCATCATCGAGGATTTGGAGAAGCGCGTTCCAGACTTCCGGGTGAGCTTTTTCTATCTCGTCGAAGAGCAATACGCGGTATGGTCTGCGGCGGACTGATTCCGTGAGTTGACCGCCTTCCTCGTACCCAACGTATCCCGGGGGCGCGCCGAAGAGGCGGCTAACCGTATGTTGTTCGCGATACTCGGACATGTCAATGCGGACCAGCGCGTCTTCGTCATCGAACATGAACCAGGCGAGCGCCTTGGCGAGTTCAGTCTTGCCAACGCCGGACGGCCCAATGAAAATAAACGAACCAATCGGACGAGCCGGGTCTTTCAAACCGGAACGCGCGCGGCGGATGGCATCCGAAATCGCATGGATGGCTTCCTCCTGCCCGATGATGCGTTCGTGCAAACGCGCCTCCATGTGCAAAAGTTTCTCTGCTTCGGTTTCCATCATCTGCGAAACAGGTATACCAGTCCACTGATGCACGACGGCGGCAATATCATCCACATCCACCACTTCATCGAGTTGGTGTTCGGACTCCCACTTATCGCGTTTGCTTGTGTACTCCTGTTCGAGACGCAGCCGTTCGGCTTTCTTTTGTGCGGCACGCTCATAGTCGCGATTCAGACCGGATTGTTCCTCTTCGGCTTGCAGTTTCTCAACCTCGGTCTTCATCGCCTTGAGATCGGGCGGCATGGAATACAATGCCACGCGCAGTTTTGCGGCGGCTTCATCCATCAAGTCAATGGCTTTGTCGGGCAGGTGACGGTCGGTCACATAACGGTCTGCCAAACGCGCAGCGGCTTCGAGCGCGTCATCCGCAAAACGAACTTTGTGATGCGCTTCATACTTGTCTCGCAGCCCCTGCAGCATTTTGATCGTATCGTCCACACTCGGCTCATCCACATAAATGGGCGCAAACCGGCGTTCGAGCGCGGCATCTTTTTCGATATGCTTGTGAAATTCATCCAGCGTCGTCGCGCCGATGCATTGCAGTTCGCCGCGCGCCAAGGCAGGCTTAAGCATGTTGGACGCATCCATCGCGCCTTGAGCTGCTCCCGCTCCGACGACGGTATGTAACTCGTCGATCATCAGGATGACATCACCCTTTGCGCGCTGGACTTCCTCCATGACAGCCTTGAGTCTCTCTTCAAATTCGCCTCTGAATCTGGACCCGGCGATCATCGCCCCCAAGTCGAGCGCCACCACTCGTTTGCCTGAGAGGATTTCCGGCACATCGTTGCTCGCGATCTTTTGCGCGAGTCCCTCCGCAATGGCAGTCTTGCCGACGCCCGCTTCACCGATCAACACCGGGTTGTTCTTCGTGCGGCGGGATAGGATCTGGATCAGGCGCATGATTTCGTTGTCACGCCCGATGACCGGGTCAAGCTTGCCCTCGCGCGCCAACTGGGTCAGGTCGCGCGAATATTTTTCGAGAGTGCGGTAACGCGTCTCGGCTTGCGGATCGGTCACACGTTGACCGCCGCGCAGATCCTGAATCGCATCGTACACTCGGTCGCGCGTCAAACCAGCGGATTCCAAAATCCGTGCAGCGGGAGTATTGCGCTCGGTGAGAATGGCTAAAAAGATATGTTCCGTCGAAATGTATTCGTCTTTCAAACGGTTGGCTTCTTCATTTGCTAGGTCAATAATCCGCTTGACGCGAGGCGTAATGAAGATCTGTCCCGCGCCGCCGCCGAAAATGTTCGCTTTTGGGCTGGCACGCAGGGTGGCATCGAGCCTGTCAGTCAACGCTTCAGCGCTGACGTTCAATTTTTCCAAGATTTGGGGAATCACACCACCGGGCTGTTCGATCAGCGCCAATAGGATGTGTTCGGTGTCAATCTGGTTGTGCCCATAGCGCTGGATAATCTCCGCGGCGCGCTGGGCGGCTTCCTGTGCTCTCTCTGTAAATCGGTCAAATCGCATCATAAGGGTATCCTCCGGATGGACAATAGACGACGGCCATAGACCGTACTTCACGATCTGCCTTTCATTGCCCATCGTCCAACCAATGGAAGCATTATAACAAACGCCGCATCGACGGATTATCAATGCGGCGTAAGAAGAGTATTAGATTTACACGCAATTGGAGCTTTACCCCTTTACATAGGACAGTTTCTCGTTGATCAAGCCGTCTTCCACTTTGAACACATCCACCCCGCGGACATGCCCCTTCTTTCCCAACACTTCCACCCATTCATACCTCCAGCGCATCACGCAGCGATTTCCTCCCATGCCGAAAATCTCCTCGATCTCGATATGGGCATGGGGTGACTCATGGAAGAATTCATTCCAGAATTGAGTGACCGCCTCCTTCCCTGAATAGACGGTCCCATTGGGAGCTGGAGCCGTATTCTCAAAGACACAATCGTCGCTCATCAACTTCATCATCGCTTCGACGTCGTGGCGGTTGAATGCTTCGTTAAAAGCAAGAACCGCACGTGCCGCCGCCTCCACCTTTAACATGCGGGCTGGACTCATACCGATAAACCTCCGTTCTTTCGATCTATTTTTTATAAAACTTTCTCACGGAAGGCAGAAATACAAACAACAGGATAAGCAGTCCATTGATGGCTGTAACATATTGAATGGGCCACTTGAAGCCGATCAGCATCCCTTCCACAATGAGCCACACCGCGAGTGCCACGCCCAAAACGACGGTTCCAGTCCACGCCCAGTAATATTCCGGCAGCTGAACAACGGACTCAAGACGAGTCCATTTTGGGCGGGCTAACAAAGCGTAAGCGAGCAGTAAAGGAAGCGCGCCCATGACGAAGAACAGGAAAAAACCGGGCAGGATGTAATTGGAAACCGGCAAAAGCGGCAAGACTTCACTCATTCCCAGAAGTCCGCCGGAAGGGTCAAGAAGCATCGCGATGCCGCCGTACAATCCCCCAAATGCAAGAAGAACCAGCCAAAAGATGAGTATCCAAAGAGGGATGGGGCGTTTCATATTTTGAATTATCCTTTCAGATCATCCTCAACATTATACAACTCCGCCCACCTCCATACAATAACCTACCTATTCCCTATTCTCTGTTCCCCATCTATAATTCCTTCAATGACCTCCATCACTGTTCCCGCCCGCGAAGAACATCACCCCAACGTGCGTCCGCTCAATATCCTGCGCGATCTGCCCGCCGTGGCAGACCTGATCGAGTTGTGCTTCTCTGACACAATGGACAGTGAAGGCAGGGGATATATCCGCGAAATGCGCCGGGCAGGCTACGATAATTCTTTTTTACGCTGGGCAAACCGCGCCGCCGATACAACCTCCCTGCCGCTCACAGGCTACGTCTGGGAGGAAGACGGACGCATTGTCGGCAACACCAGCCTCGTGCCGTTTCGCCATCGTAACCAGAAACTGTATCTCATCGCCAATGTCGCCGTCCATCCGGATCATCGGCGCAAAGGCATTGCGCGCGCCCTCACCGAACGCGCCCTGCAGCACGCCCGCGTAAAAAACGTCAACAACATTTGGCTTCACGTCCGCGACGACAACGCCACAGCCGTCCAACTTTACACTTCTCTCGGCTTCAGCGAACAAGCCCGGCGTACTACATGGAAGGCATCCACAGATCGTCACATTCAAACACCGGATACGGACATCACGCTCATGAAACGTCATGCACGCTTTTGGGCGACTCAGCAAAAATGGCTTTCGCGCCTCTACCCCGACCTGCTAGCCTGGCACCTCCGCTGGAACTTCACCCCGCTCAAGCCGGGTTTATGGAATTGGTTCTATCTGCTCTTTGTGGATATGAACATTCGCCAATGGGTGGCAACACATGGAAATGAGTTGCAAGCCACGCTGTCGTGGATTCCGACCGGGCGTGGAGAAAGCTTGTTCGCCGCAACAGGTCCGAGGTCCGCGCCCGAGGCGTTGACTGCGCTGCTGATTCAGGCGCGGCGCGATCTCTTCCATCTTCACCCAAGCGTCACTCTCGATTTCCCTGCTGACGAGTTCGGCGACGCGATCCGCGCCGCAGGTTTCAAACCGCTCCGCACGCTGGTCTGGATGCGGGCAACTTTATAATACAGTGTGCGTAGTTAACAAGAGTGTATTGCACACAAATCGAAAGGAGACAATATGACACGATTTCTTTTGCGCTGGCTCATTAACACGGCGGCTTTGTATGTTGCTGTGCTGGTTGTGCCCGGCATTGAATTCTTCGGCGAATGGACGGGTATTCTATGGGTGGCGCTGATCTTCGGTTTGCTCAACGCGCTTTTGCGCCCTCTGCTCAAACTGCTTGCGCTTCCTCTCATCATCCTCACGCTGGGATTGTTCACCATCATCATCAACACGCTTCTACTGATGTTGACCAGTTACATCGGTCAATCCTTCGGGCTTGGTTTCACGGTGGATGGGTTCTGGTCTGCATTATTAGGAAGCCTGGTCATCAGTCTGGTGAGTGTGGTGCTCAGCATGTTCGTGCGCGACGAATTAAAAGGCAGAAAGTAAAAGGAATAGAAACAAAACGTCCCGCAAACTGCGGGACGTTTATCATTTAATCCGCAACGCGGACGTGCTCCACATGGTCAGGATTAATTGCACATTATTGACCAGTAAAAGCGCAATGAATATCAGCAGGAGGATCTGAAACCATCTTTTTCCAGCGAAATCCCGCCATGCCAACCCGAGAAAAAGAAGAATGGCATACGTCCAATTGACGGAGTAAAGGAACACATCCTTGCCGTACTGCATGTGAATCGCAAAGTTGAAGAGGACGGTCAAGATGAAGGTCAGTGAGAAGCGATTATCGTCGCGCTGCAAATTCTTTAGGAACATTACGCCGCCGAGCAGGAGAAGTCCCAGCCAGGCATACGCCAGCGAGGTGTCGAACCAGGTTTCGTAGCGCGCGAGGCGCATCGGTTCCTTTTTGATGGCGGCGCGGAACATCCATACTTTCAGAAAGGGGATCTCCTCCTCATAGATCAGTGGCTGCGGCGCCACCATGCCATGCAGGAACATCACCCGCCCGAAAAAGTTTGCGCGCTGGAGCGTCGGCGGGAAAGAGTTATGCCCCTCGCCTTCATAAGTGGATTGGTCGAAGAAGTAAGGCTGGGAATCGGGATACACAAAATTATTCATCAACGTCAACGGTACAACCAGAACCGCCACGATCAACCCATAAACGACCAACTGTTTAATATTGCGCTTGACCATCAGATGCGCGATAACAGTCTGACCGAAGTTCGAGATGGTAATGCCGAACGCGACCAACCCTGCGACCACGAGCATGTGCAGAGGCTTGTTCTCCAACAACAAGACAATGAAGATCAGCGCAACCGCCGCAAGAAAGATGTAGGTTTCGATCAACGAGCCGAACACAAGATGAGCCGCGGAAATGCCGAGCATCGAAGCAATCAAAAGCGCATGGATCGAATTTCCCACCGTGCGCTTCATAAAATACCAAACCAAGAAGACGCACAGCGCGCCTGCTCCTGCCACCAGCACAAACGTGGCAACGAGTGCATCACCTTTAAAGAAAACGGAAATCAAAGCGACCAACGGGCGGATGATGATCAGTACAAAGGGATGCACTGGACGCCAGTAATAATCGCGGTAATTTTCCGTTGCAAACCGCCAGCGCCAGAGCCTGCTATCTGCATCGAAGAAAATATCATCCGAGTTGAAGACCGGCTGGTTGATGATATATGCGATAAAAAAATAAATCGAGAAAAAGGTCAGCCCGAGGAGCACGCCTCCGAGATTGGCATCCAAAAATTTTGCAAGGCGCGATTCCCCGATTCTTTTTCCGAAGGCGGTCATCATCCATGCGGATACAGGCAAGGCAGGGATGGCGCCAACAGCAAACGGAAGCAGCATATTTTCTTGAATGAAGAACGTCCGCGCCTCGAATAGACGGGGAAACTGATTCGCCCCATCCAACAGTCCCCACCCGAAAAGTGATAACGCCGCGAACAAGGCAATGGCAATGGCTGTGTCTACGGATCTAATTTGAATGTCTCTTCGCAATCTGCCCAGCAGATAATAGACAAATAGACTGGAAAGTACATGGAACAGAAATCCAGACAGGCTGAACCCAATGTAGGATGTGTAATAGTTTCCGAGAAAACCGAGCGCGAAATAACCGGGGATGATTCCGAACATCCATGCTGGAAACAGGCGTTTGTATAACGATTGGTCAGGGAAACGATGATTCATCTGGTTAGCGTCAGTCCCCTATGATATATGCAATACCGACACGGTCAACATGGTTAGAAGCAGTTTGAAATTATTTACCAACAAAAGCGTCACAAAAACAAGCAGGGCAATTTGAAACCAACGCCGGTGGGAGACTTCCTTCCACGCCAACGCAAGGGTGAGGATGATGGCGTACGTCCAATTGGATGAATACAGGAACACATCCCTGCCATAGCGCAAGTGGAGAACAAAATAGAACAACAGGGTGACAATAAAACCGAAAGTGAACCGGTTGTCCTGTTTGAAAATGTTCTTTAGGAAAAGAACGCCTCCCAAAATCACAAACCCCATCCACAGATAGGAGAGAGAAGAACCCAGTAAATCCTCATATTGAGCGATACGCATGGGCGCTTTCTTCAGGGAGGCGCGGAACATCCATACTTTGATGAAGGGAATATCTTCCTTCATCAGCAGCGGTTCAGGAGCAACGATGCTGTGCAGTACCATCACCCGTCCCAGATAATTGGCACGTTGAAGTGTGGGCGGAAAGACGTTCTTCTCCTCCCATGTCAGCGTAGATAGATCCCACATGTACGGATGCGCATCAGGATAGATGAAATTGTTGAGGAGATTTAGCGGCACAACCAGCGCCCCGACGATCAAACCGTATTTGATCAATTGTTTGATATCCCGTTTGACGAAAAAATGAGCAATAACAGTCTGTGCGAGGTTGGAGACAGTGATGCCGAATGCCGCAAGTCCAGTGATGACCAAGGCATACAAAGGGCTTTGCCGAAGCAAAAGAACAATGAAGATCAGCGCGACTGCCCCCAGGAAACCATATGTTTCAAGAAGCGAACCGAATACTAACTGGGAAGCTGATGCCCCGAACAATGCAGCAATCAATAGCGCGTATAACGATCCTCCAGTGGTTTTCTTGACAAAGTACCACACAAGGAACACACAAAGCGCGCCCGTCAGGGCGATCAGCGCAAAGGAGGCGTAAAGGGTGTCCCCTTTCAGGAAGAATCCTATCAACGAAACGAACGGACGCACAATGATCAGCACAAAAGGATGCACCGTCCGTGTGTAGTAATCCTGATAGTGGTCGGTTGCAAAGCGCCAGCGCCATAGGTTGCTGTCTGTGTCGAAGAAGATATCATCGAATTCAAAGACGGGCTGGTTGAGTGCAGAGGCGAGCGGAAAATAGACAAGGAAGAAAATGATGCCAAGTAACAGTCCGCCTAGGTTTGCGTCCATAAATTCGCTGATTCGGGTCAGGCGCAATCGTCTGGTTTGAATCAGGGATAAGGTCCAGATGGAGGCGGGAAATGCGGCGATTAGTCCAATGGAAAGGTAAATCCAGTTTCCGGCGGAGATATGAAGCGTGGATGTGTCGAACAGGTTGGGGAATCGCTCCAATAAACTGATGACAGCAGCGAGGAAAACAATCAACGCCGCAAACAGTGTGATGGAGATACCAGCATCCACAGGCGTCAATCGCAAGTCTTGTGCGATTCTTCCAAACAAGTAATATAGGAAAAGGCTTGCCAGAGTGTGGACGAGTACGGAAAGCAGGAGGGTTTCAACCGCCGAGGAATAGTAATTATCCAAAAATCCCAACGCAAAAACGCTGAGTAAAATGCCGGACAGATAAGCAAGCGCAAAACGTTTATTCAGAAAATGCACGATATACAATCCATTTCATGGGCGCTTTATGAAGCCCGTGAAGTTTACCAAAGGTTATCAAATTTTATCAGGAATGGTATATTCGATTGATCATTCACCGATCTCGGCAGGAAAATGAAAACAGCCTTCAATACGATCCGTAATCGAGTTAATCCAATGATGTTTCAATTGTGGTTTGTCGTGATACTGGGTATAGGCATTTTTGCCAGGGTATGGGAATTCGGCGTGCTGCCAGCAGGTATAAATCCAGACGAGGCGTCTATTGGCGTCGAGGCATATTATCTTTATAAATTCGGTGTCGACCGTTACGGGTTGCCCTATCCGGTCCATTTGATCTCTTGGGGAAGCGGACAGAACGCGCTCTACGCCTACCTGCTCATGCCGTTTGTTGCGCTGAAAGGCATTAACGCATTTTCTGTCAGGCTTCCCATGATGCTGGCGGGAATCCTTTCCCTCTTCCTGATTTACATTGCAGGAGAACGCCTGCTCGGAAAACGTTTTGGATTGCTGGCAATGTTTTTGATGGCGGTCTCGCCCTGGCATGTGGTTAACTCGCGCTGGGCGGTCGAATCGAACATCATGCCGTTCGTCTTTTTGGCGGCATTCACCGCGCTGACGCTATCATCGCAGAAGACCTGGTGGTTTGTTGCATCCGCCTCTCTCTTCGCCTTGTGCCTGTATGCTTATGGGACAGCGTATGTGGGCGTTCCGGTCTTTTTGTTTCTGACAATTCCCGTTCTCATCAAGGCGGAGCGAATATCCATCAAACAAATGTGGATCGGATTGGCTGTCTTCATCATTATTGCCATTCCAATCGGGCTGTTTCTTGCTGTCAACACTTTCCGCTGGGAGACTTTACATCTTGGAGTAATCAGCATTCCGCGTCTGCCCGTCGAGGCGCGTTACGAGACGATGGCGGCTGTGTTTGGCGAAAATCCGCTTTTTGCCATCGCTCAAAACATCAAAACAATGCTTACTGTCCTTTGGACGCAGGAAGATGCTTTTCCCTGGAATTTCGTGGAACCTTTCGGGTATTTTTACAAATACACTCTGCCGCTTATCACCATTGGTTTTCTGCTGACACTGCCTTTCAAGTTCATTGGCGAAAATAAAACCGAGCGCTGGCTGGTTTTCTCATGGATGGCGGCATCCATCGCAGTTGGCATGTTGCATCCCGTCAATCTGACGCGCATCAACCTGATCTTTACGCCCATTCTGCTCTGCCTTGCCCTGCTGATCTTCGAACTGGACAAACGCCTTCCACAAATCCTACCTGCATCCGTCCTCCTTCTTTTGGTTGGGTTTGTTTTGTTCAACCGCGCGTATCATGGCGAGGAATACGAAAAACGCGCCAGCGGCATTTTCAACGAGGGTATCATTCCCGCCATCGAATATGCGACCGAGAACAGCGACTCGCTCATCTGCTTTACGGAGCAGCGCTACTCCCTTTACATCTATATCCTGCTCACGCAGAAATATCATCCGTCGGATTATGTCAATGAATTGGAATGGATCGACCCCGAAGACCCGGCTGACCCCGCGCGGACTCCCCGTTCGCTCAAACAATACCGCTTCCGTCTTGACGATTGCCTGAGTGACCCAACCGCGGCCTATATCTTCACGCTGAAAGAGACTCCTCCGGTCTCAGGCATCGGATTCAAGGAAAAGAAGTTCTCGAAGTTTCAAGTCCACCTGCCGAAATGACGCAGGTCAACTGAACTGCGAAGTCAGCACATCGAAGATGGTTGCCAGCAAAGCCCCATTGTTGAACGCCATGATAAATAGAAAAGCCAGCAAGACCGCCTGAAACCATCTATGTCGTGAAAACGGCTGCCACACCAGACCAAGCAGAAGGATCAGCGCATATGTCCAGTTTGGGGAATATAGGAACAGTTCCTTGCCATAGCGAAGATGGAGTCCAACATTTAATGCCATGAACCCCGCCAGCGCCAGTGAAATTCGGTTGTATTGATTTTTCCTGAAATTCACAAGGAAAAGGACGGCGGCGGTAATCAACAGCGCCAGCCAGAACCACGCGGTGGCATCCTGCAAAAGGAAGTCGTACCCGCTCAGCGCGTTGATCTCCGGTTTGAAGAAACGGAACTGCACAAATGGAATATCGCCGGAAAACAAAATCGGTTCCGGTGCGATGACGTTATGAAACAGGAAAGCCCGAATCAAGGCTTGGACTCGAAGCGTATTCAATGGGAAGATGTTCTGCTCTTCCGCAAGCAGGGCGGATGGGATAAAGAAGAACGGATGGGCGTCGGGATAGATAAGGTTGTTCAACAAACTCAGCAGAACAAGCAGAACCAAAACGGACACGACGAACCGGAATACTGTTTTGATGTTCGGTCGGACTGCGAACAGCGCAATGACATTTTGCGCGAAATTAGAGTGTGTAATACCGATGGCAGGCAAAGCCGCAAGAGTGAGCGTTGAAAGTGGCTTCTCTTCAACGAGAACCAAATAGAATAACAGCAGACTCGCCGCCAAAAAAACATAGGATTCGATCAATGAACCAAATATGAGGTGCGATGTTGAGAGACCCAACATTGCAGCAATCAACGAGGCGTAAAGCGTGTTGCCGGAAGTTTTCTTGACGATCCTCCAAATCAGAAACACACATAGCGCTCCGCCCATTGCGACAATGACGTACGCCCCGAATAATTTATTCCCCTTGAGAAAAAACCCTGCAAGGTCAACCAGGGGCTTGAGGATCAGCAAAACAAAGGGATGTACAGACCGCCAGTAAAAATCCCCCCAAGTGTCTGTGGTGAGGCGGAGTCGCCAATTCAGACCGTCAGCGTCAAAGAAGATGTCGTCCACGTCTAGATTAGGGTGATTGAAGATGGAGGCCGTCAGCAGGTAAACGACAAAGAATGCCGCGGAAAGCGCAAGTCCCATCCAGTTTGTGCTGACAAATGAATACAGACGCGTATCTTTTATATATTTATAAAATCCCGCCGACTTTAATTTAAAGTGTGCCCACGTCAGCCAGGGAAGTATCAACACGCTGGGAAGAAGAAAGGCGGAGGAAAGGTTCGGGTTCAGGGTAAAGTTTTCGGCGGGGAAAAGAGGCGATTGCCTGTTCGTATGAAAGATCATGCCTGCAAATCCAAACGTCAGAAGAAAAAGTATCGCCATGAAAACAGAGTCAACAGGGCGCTTGCGGAGCAGGCGGGAAATCCGCTTTACAAAAAACTGACCTGCGATTCCAAATATGAATTGCAGGAGGATCGTCAAACTGACGGCTTCGAGAGAACTACTGTAATAATCATCTAGAAACCCAATGATGAAAAAGATGAGCAGCGTGGAAGCGACCCAGCCCAAGAGGAATCGGGGGAATATTTTCTCGTCGAAGATTTGCTGAACAAAAGGAGTAGCAGGAATCGCAATCGCACAAAAAACAAAGAAAAGCGCAATGAAATCCGCGAAGAAAATTGGGGTTATCTGTCTGCTGCCCAGCCATGCGGCAAGTGCCGCAGAAAACAAAACCAAAATTACGAGCGAAATTCGTGTTTGATCACCTGCCGATGCGAATCGTTCTCTTAACCAAGGCAAGATTGAATGAATGCAAACAATGACAGCCAAAGCGGGAACGACGAATAAAAAAAATCGGTCATTGGGTGCGCGTTCGTTGTAATCGAAAAAACGGACCGCAAGGGCAAATGATATCGAACATCCAGCCGCAACGCTCAGGAGGAGACTCCCCGCACCTGCAAACGCATGTTTTATCATAACGTTGATTTCACCAAAAGTTTATGCTTTTTTCAAACCCAACAATCCCCCTGCTGAAACCGACATCTGCACCGCGCGGACGATCGCCAGCGCAACCGCTTCCGCCGCATACGCGCCCACGGTTGAAAGGTCAGCTTTTTTGCCGCCAGTGGCGAGCGCAAAGATCGTGTCACCGTCAAACTGTGTGTGAGCCGGGCGCACAGCGCGCGCCAATCCATCCTGCGCCATTTGCGCCACACGCGTCATTTCCACTTTTGAAAAATCGGCATTCACTGCAACCACGCCAATCACTGTATTCGCTCGCGCGGAAAATCCGAAGGCATTGGATTGCATCAACTCCAGCGTTGTCTTTTCTCCGCGAACGCCCGCAACCAACTCGCCCGTTTGGGAATCATAGACATCGCCCAACGCGTTGACGACGACCAATGCCCCAACGACAACCCCCTCGCCGATATGGATACTCGCGCCTCCCACCCCGGACTTCATCGCCTGATCCCGCCCAAGGATTTTTCCCACGCTCGCGCCGGTTCCTGCTCCCACCACACCTTCAGCAATTTCTGAGCTTGAAGCATTCAGGCAGGCTTGATATCCCATTTGTGTATCGGGGCGAACGTCCGAACGTCCAATGTCGAGGTCGTAGATAATCGCCGCAGGAACGATGGGGACATTTGCGTAAAGCGTGCGAAAACCGATCTGCTGTTCTTCGAGATAACGCATCACACCGGATGCGGCATCCAACCCAAAGGCAGAGCCGCCTGCAAGCAGAACAGCATGTATGCTTTGCACAAGGTTCACGGGATTCAACAAATCCGTTTCGCGCGTGCCGGGCGCGCCGCCGCGCACATCCACACCTGCGACAGCGCCCTCACGGCACAAAATAACGGTGCAACCAGTAAGCGCTTCCTCGTTTTGTGCATGTCCCACTTCGATTCCAGGCACGTCGGTAATGGAATTTTTCAAGTTCATTTGCCTGTCGGGCAAGATTGGTTATTTCAATTCCTGAGCAAGCTGCAGAAACTCTGCCCATTCCTCTTCAAAGAAATGGATGGTGACGTTGTTCAACTCGATATGATAGGTCGTTTCGCCGTCAGGTTCCTCGGCTTTCCAGGCGAGGAAGTTTTCAGTCTCTGCTATGGTTTCAGTGCGTGGTTCGTGATTATTGTTGCTCATTGTATTCTCCTGTTGAATGGGTTGGTTTTCAGAATCATGCGAGGGGGAGTCTATTTTCTTTTTTTGAGTTTCAAGCCAAGGCGGCGGAAGAGGCGGCGAACAGAAACGATGAAACGAGAGCCGGGCGGGGACGCAGGATGATGTTCCTCCTTTTCAGGCCAGGGGTCGAGATCCAGCATCTTTCGCATGGTATACCGCCAGAGAAGCATGGCAGTGGCAAGAATGGGGGCGGCGACAACCACGCCCAGGATACCGAACAGGTTGGCGGCAATGATCGCGGCGACAAGCACGGCAGCAGGATGGACCTTCAGCGCATCGGAAAGAATGCGCGGCGAAACAAGGTTGTCGAAGATCTGGTCTATTAATAAGGCGATGCCGAGAACGAGCAGTGTGTAATAAATGGGTGGAAGACCAAAAAGCTTATACGCTTGAAAGTATGCAACGATTACCAGTAACATCCAGTTTACAGCGGGTCCCACATAAGGAACAAATCGCGCCAGTCCGGCAAGGAAAGCCAGACCAATGGCATAATGGATGCCTAATATGCTGAGAACAATCGAATATACGATGACCGTCAGAAAGAAGATGATGATCTGACCGCGCAGGAAGGCGTTCCAGATCCGCCCGAGCTCGCGGCTGAGTCGTGCCAGATCGTCGCTGTATCCTGGAACATCCACTGTAATGATGCGGTTTCGCAAACCACGGCTTTCCGAGAGGACAAAATATGAAACGATGATGACAAACAATGTCCAGCCCAGAAAGTTTGCAGCGCTTCCCGCCACGGTGCCCAGCAGCGTGCCTGTGCGGCTCAATAGAGGCTGCACCATCCCGAGTATCTGGCTGCTTAAATCATTCAAATCCAGCGCGCTGAAATCGAGTCTGAAAGGACCGAATCGATAGATCTGCCCGGAAATGCTTTCGACCAATTCGGGGAGCCGCCTCAACGCATCCTGAACGATAATGACCAGACTTTGCACCTGTTGAACCAGCCCCACGCCGCCAAGTGTAAGAAGCCCAAGCAAAAGGATGATAATGAAAAGATAAATAGTTCCAACCGCCGCGCCCCATGAAAAGCGCAGTTTCTTTTGTAAAAAATCCGCAACGGGATGAAACAAATAAGAAAAAACCAGGGCAATAACCAGCGGCGTGATGATAAACTGGAATTTCACCAGCAGCGCGCCAATGATGACAATGATCGTAAGCGCAACGACCAGTTTGGTATTTGTTCCCCAGGGCGGGGATGTTGCATCGGGAGGCGAAGTTGGGTTTTGTTCCACAGTTGGATTCCAAGTAAAAGGATGGTGTTACAAATTTTATTCTATCAAAGACGGGTGATTTTACAACAGGAGGAAGACTGCCGGATTAAATAAAACACCCCGCGAAACCTGCATCGCGGGGCGGAAAGTCCAGCTTGTTAACATCCAGACAGGAAGGAGAAGAAGACACACCACCGATATGTGGCATCCACCCACCAGAAGAAGCCTGCACAAATACAAATGAAAAGAAACACGCCAACGCCGATAAAGATCGGGGTCATGTTTGTCTTTTTATCACCAACAGGCGGAGCGGAATAGGATGAAGCGGGTGGCTGGGAGTATGCAGGAGCAGACGGCTGTACAGGAGGCGGTTGCACTGCCTTGCGGGAAACTGCAACTGTGGCGCCGGGATCCATATTGATCGCATCGTACATCAACACGATCTTCTCACCGAGGGAGACCACGTCTCCGGCTTTCAACACGACCGGGCCGGCAAGACGCTGTCCGTTTACGAAGGTGCCGTTGGTCGAGCCCAAGTCCTCAATGACATACTTGCCGCCCTGGAACATCATACGGGCATGCTTGCGGGAAACCTCGGCATCGTTAATTGCAACTCCATTGGATGAATCGCGCCCGATCACGATTTGATCTCCATCCAGCGGGAAGGTCACGCCGGGTGTGGGTCCCGATCTCATGACGAATTGAAATTGTGCCATCTTCTTCCTCCAGATAACGATTTTGCCAAGTGTACAGTTTTCACACAAAAAAGTCAATTCATGATTTCACGTCGCGCCGCTTCGAATCGATTCCAGCATCCTCTGGACGCGGGACGGTCTTGCCGGACCTCGGCAGGCATATCATAAACACAGTACCGACGCCAATCTTGCTTTTCACTTCGACGCGTCCGCCGTGGCCTTGAATGATCTGTTTACAAATGGAAAGTCCAAGCCCTGTACCGGTTGTACGCGTTTCGTGTTCCCGTACACGATAAAACTTTTGGAACAAATGAGGTAATGCCTCATCCGGGATGCCGATACCGGTGTCCTGAACATATATGGCAATCTCGTTTTCCCTCGCTTCTGCCCGGATCATGACCGTCCCATTTGGACGGTTGTATTTAATCGCATTGCTGAGCAGATTCAGCAGAACCTGTTTGACCTTGTCCCGGTCCGCTTCGAGTAATGGAAGTCCCTCCGGGGATTCCACGCGTAATTGAATGTTATCCTCGACAGACTTGGACGCCATGATGTCCTTGCATTCATACATCAGGTCGGCAAGGCTGAAATTTGTCTTGCGAAATTGCACACGCCCCGATTCAAGCCTCGCCAGATCAAGGAAGGAGGAGGCGAGGGCATTCAGGCGCATGGTCTCGTTATGAATGTTATTGATGATTTGATCGCGCTGTTCCTGCGACATTTCAGGACGCAGCAACAGATAGGTGGCAGTGCTGAGGGAAGAAAGCGGGGTGCGGAGTTCATGCACGAATTCGGAAATCAAATCCGATTGCTGGAACAGGCGGGTGTTCTCGATGGCAACTGCAGCCTGTGCGCCCAACACCAAGAGCATCGATTCATCCGTATCTGTAAACTTGCCCCGATGTTTGTTCAACGCCTCCAACACGCCGACTATTTTATTCTTCGTCACCAATGGTATCCCCAGCAAAGACTGGGTGGTCATTCCGGTGACCGCTTCCACATTGGCATAGAACCGCGTATCCTCGTGGGCATTCGTGATCCGTACGGGTTTGCGGTTGGCAACGATCCAACCGGCAATGCTTCCATCCAACGGAACTGTAAGCCCGCGGCGGGTGGATTCATCCATGTTCGTGGAAACTTGAAAATATAACTGACGGGAAGTGTCATCATACAAAAGGATGGATGCCGCTTCTGCGCCGCTTATTTCAGCCGCGGCATGGACAATTCGCGCCAGCAGAATGTCCAGGTCCAGAGTGGAGGCGAGATCGCGCGCAATATCAATTAAACGACGGTATCCATCCAGTCTTTCGGTTTTAATCTCAGCCATTTAATACTCTTTCAGCAATTGCAGGAAGTAACTCTGCCACATCCTCGAAAAACACCACATCTGCGCGGACGTTTAAATATGTGGGCATGTTATTGATGATCACAAGATGCGCACCGCGATCCAATGCCTGCATGGGCAAACCGGCCACAGGCAAAACCTCCAAGGAAGAACCTGCCACAAGCATCAGGTCGCATTGACGCGCTTCTCGCTGTGCTGCCGACCAGCCCGCCTGCGGCAACTGTTCCCCGAACAGGATCACATCCGGTTTAAGGATCTGACCGCATTTCGGACAGTGCGGAATCTCTCCCCGCTCCACAAAAGGCACAAGATAGGGTTCCGCTAACACTTGATGATAACACTGCGAACAGGTTAACGATTTCATGGTGCCGTGCATTTCTATTACAGTTTTCGAGCCCGCCTTCTGGTGAAGCAAATCAACATTCTGGGTGATGACGGATTTCACAAAACCGTGAGCTTCCAATTCGGCCAGCGCAAGATGTGCCGGGTTGGGTTGGGCGTAAAAAATCTGACTTGCCAACGGGCGGAACCACGAAAAAAAATCCTCCGGATGGGTCCGAAAGGTGTTGAGCGAAGCAACTTCCATCGGCTCATCGCGGGACCATAAACCTGATCCTGTGGAACGGAAATCGGGAATCCCCGACGGCGTGGAAAGCCCCGCTCCGGTCAGAATGACTGCGTGTTTGGATTGGCGGAACAAGTCCGCGGCGAACTTGATGCTGGTTTTCGTCTGCGATGAAAAGGAGATCATCGCGCCTTTTCGCGCTCGATGACCGCATCCGCGATCTTCAGGAATTGCTGGGATGTCATGTTGGTCGGTTGAGCCATTACGGCAGGCGTCTGCAGGCGGTTGGCTTGCAGGAACAATTCCGGCGCGGGCGTGAGCGTGGCAGAGATGGAATGGTTCAGTTTTTCCTGCACCTGCGCCCATGGCATTTGCGCTTCAGATCGCTGACGATTATTCAAGACAACCGAAATGCTTGTGCGGTCGATTCCCAGCGCTGCAATTTCATCAATCAAAAGTTTTGTGTGCTGAATGGTATTGGAAGTCCCCTCCAGCACCACGATGCGTTCATTGCATAATGGAAGGAGTTTCTGCACGTAGAGAGGCAAACCGGCACCAAGGTCCAGAATGACGAAGCGGGCAAGCGCTGAAAGACGGGACAAAAGCGTCTGGAAATTCTGAACTTGAGAAGTCAGCGTCACATCACGCGGGTTTTCGGAAGCGAGAAAGAGTTTGACGCCCGAATTGTGAGCTACAAGCGAAGCGTGTACTTTTTCGCGGGTCACTTCCGCCACAGTTCCCTGAAGGATTTCCGTCAACCCCTTTTGGTTTGGCGCACCCAAATCCATGCCCAGCGTGCCCTGACCGGGCGTCAACTCGGCAAGGATGACATCCGATTGAACGCGGGTGAACAAGGCCGCCGCAAGGTTTGCAGACAGGGTGGATACTCCGAGCCCGCCCCGCGCGGACAGGACACCGATCACATACCCCAGATGTTCGTGCAGCGCAGTTTTGATCTGCCCCCCATCCTTTGGTACTACGCGTGCCAGCAGCGCTTTCACGTGCGCCTGGAGTTCAGTAGGGTGAGTGGGTTTAGTCAGGTAATCGTCAGCGCCCACCTCAAAACCCACTACTTTATCGTCCAATTGTGTCTTTGCTGTAAACATCAAGATGGGTATGGAAACTGTCGCCGGATTGTTCCGCAGGCGCCGGGTCACCTCATAGCCGTCCATGTCGGGCATCATCACGTCCAACAGGATCAAGTCAGGGCGCTCGTCAAACGCCTTTGCAAGGCCCTGCGATCCGTTGGAAGCCGCACTGATCTGATACCCCTGCCTCTGCAGCATTAAACCAACAAGACGCAGAGTATCCAAATCATCATCAACTATCAGGATTTTCTCAGCCATTTTTACCTCTACTCACCGCACAGTCCTCATTTCAATTATAACGGACAAGTTCCTACATTTCATTAACAACATCATGCTATAATACGAACGCATGGGATTGTTTCCAGTATATTATGGAAACATCTCTTCTGCCGAACGGGGATGACAGGCTTCGACGGGAGAGGCTGGTCCCGGAATGCGAGCCGAGCGCGCGCCGAACTCGTAAACTCAGCGCAAACAATCAAGTGCCAACAACCGCACTTACGCTGCTATGCCCCTCGCCGCCTAAGGCGAACGCATAACAGTCAGCGTCCTTAGATGATGCTGCGTCCGCCGGCACCGCCCTCCATCGGGTGACGGACCGGGCGAGACAAAGATGGAGTGCCGCGTGTGATTCTGCTAAGCGCGCGAAAGACCAGCAGATGGTCGCAGGCTTACCAGCCCGCCGGGGTGTCTGTGATGACGATTAGCGGCAGGCTACGCTCGTAGAGTTCCGAGGGTCGAATCTTTCGGACGCGGGTTCAATTCCCGCCATCTCCACCTTCTGAATTGCCCAGCTATCGTGCTGGGCAATTGTGATATAAGAAGCGGCATGAAAAAATTACTAATTCTTGGATGTCTTCTTCTAGCCTCTGCCTGTAATTTGGGCGTTTCCACCCCGGCGCTTGAATCTCACACCATGGAAGCGATTCAACCTACGCCTGAGCCTGCCGCAACAACCGAAGCCGCCCCAACTCCCACACCCACACTGGAAATACTCTCCTACTATTTCACGGACGAATTCGATACTGCCTCCCCTCACTGGGAATTCCTTCAAACAGGCGGCGTGGATTCTCCGATCGCCACCTTCGAAAGCGGCAATCTCCGCATAGATATTTCCTCGCCGGACACATGGTTCCTTGGCATCCACGATGCCTATGATTACTCGAATATATTTGTCCGCGCAAACTTTTCAGCCGGACCATCAGGTTCTGTGGGGCTGGTCTGCCGTTACGATAAAAACAAAGGATGGTTCGAATTCAATATTGCCAGTGATGGGGCCTACAGCGTTCTCCTTGGTCAATGGCTGGCAGAGGGGATCGCCAAATACATTCCAATCGCTTCCGATGACATCAGGCAATTCAATGCAGGAGCACAGAGTTACGAACTCGGCCTTTCGTGTCAGGACAATGCTTTGTTAATTTATTTCAATGACGCCTTGATCAGAAACTTGGATGTGACACGATACGAACTGCCCATAGGCAGGATCGGAGTCACTGCTTCTTCTTTTACAGAAATACCCATGACAACCTTGATCGAATGGGTGCGGGTTGACGCAGAATAGTCCAAATGACCGTCTCTTGTGAAGAGACGGTCTCTTTTATTAAAAACCTATGCACCGTTAACAGAATTCTTGCACAAATCGCTTAATATGTATCCATTGAATATGAAAAAGCAAGGAGACTTCTCATGGGCAAAATCATAGGGATTGACCTCGGTACGACAAACAGTGTGGTATCCGTGATCGAAGGTGGAACACCGACCGTCATCACCACAGCGGAGGGCGGGCGGCTTTGCCCGTCGGTTGTGGCGTTCAACAAGAACAGTGAACGCATGGTTGGACAGACTGCCAAACGTCAGGCGGTCGTCAATCCGGATAACACCATTTATTCGATCAAGCGATTTATCGGGCGGCATTATGAAGAGACCGATACCGAGCGCGCCATGGTTTCCTATCAAGTGATCCAGGGACCGGCAGGCGACGTTCGCGTCAAAGTGCCTGTGACGGGCAAGGAATATTCCCCGCAAGAAATAAGCGCGATGGTGCTGGGCAAGCTAAAGTCCGATGCGGAGGCGTATTTGGGCGAACCCGTCACGCAGGCGGTCATCACTGTCCCGGCGTATTTCAACGATAGCCAGCGTCAAGCCACAAAGGACGCGGGCAAGATCGCGGGATTGGAAGTGCTGCGCATCATCAATGAGCCGACGGCTTCCGCGCTTGCGTATGGACTCGATAAAAAGAAGAATGAAACCATCCTCGTCTTCGACCTCGGCGGCGGTACGTTCGACGTATCGATCCTCGAAGTGGGCGAAGGCGTGATCGAAGTAAAAGCCACCAATGGTGATACCCACCTCGGCGGCGATGACTGGGACCAGCGCATCGTCAACTGGGCGGCGGATGAAT
>CAZLWG010000020.1:0-54884 GCA_964563315.1 uncultured Anaerolinea sp.
AGAGATCACGGAGTCCACAGAGAAAAACCTTTAAAAAATCTCCGTGCTCTCTGTGCGCTCTGTGGTAAATAGGGTATTACCCCACTTAATCCTGAAGAGCCGGTTTTTCTTTGGCAACCCTTCGCGACCCTTTGTGGCACTTCGTGGTGAAAAGTATGTTCATTGAATGGTTTTCCGAATTCAACCCCATGACACAGGCGCTTCTGGCGACTTGTTTTACCTGGTTCGTGACCGCGCTAGGGGCAAGTGTTGTCTTCTTTTTCAGGGACGTGAACCGCAGGATCCTGGATGGAATGCTCGGCTTCGCGGCAGGTGTGATGATTGCCGCGAGTTTCTGGTCGCTGCTTGCGCCGTCCATTGAAATGGCGGCTGAAACGTCCAAACCTGCGTGGCTTCCCGCCGCCGTTGGTTTTTTGCTCGGCGGTCTCTTCCTTTGGGTAGTGGATAAGGTCCTGCCGCACTTGCATCTTGGTTTCCCCATCGAAGAGGCGGAAGGCATCAAGACTCATTGGCAAAGGAGCGTCCTGCTTGTGCTGGCAATTACTTTGCACAACATCCCGGAGGGGCTCGCGGTGGGAGTGGCGTTCGGCGCGCTTTATGATGGCGCATCGTCCGCGACGCTGGCTGGGGCGATTGCACTGGCAATTGGAATTGGTCTCCAAAACTTCCCCGAAGGGACGTCTGTTGCCGCGCCCTTGCATCGCGCTGGAATGAGCCGCTTGAAGAGCTTCTGGTATGGTCAACTCTCGGGGGTGGTCGAACCAATTGCCGGGGTATTGGGAGCCGCTGCGGTGATCTTCGTCAAACCGCTTTTACCTTATGCGCTTGCTTTTGCGGCGGGCGCGATGATCTACGTCGTGATCGAGGAGTTGATTCCTGAATCGCAATTGGAAAAGGATATTCATATCGCCACCGGCGGTGCAATGATCGGTTTTGTGATCATGATGATCTTGGATGTGGCGCTGGGGTGATCTCTTCGATCGCATAACTTTGTAATCTAATGTAAAATCCACAACATGCCCCTGTTGTGGATTTGTTTGTCTTTTCTGGCGGGAATCGTTCTTGCATATAGCGTATCCCTTCCGCTTTGGGCGTGGATTTCCATTTTTTCCTTCTTTTTGATCGCTTACATCCTTACTCGATATTTTGCCATCCCCATCCCTTCTCCCGTTGCGCAAGCCCCACAATCCCAAATTCAATCTCTGATGACGTCTCGTCCGTTCGTGTTTGCGCTTCCCGTCTTTCTGGCGCTTGGTTCTGCATATTATCAATTCCGCCAGCCGGAAATGGATGCTTTTCACATCGCATTTTACAATGACCGCGAATATGACCTGCTCATTACGGGTTATCTTGTCGAGCCGCCCGATTATCGAGATGGTTACACCAATCTTAAATTAAGCGTGGAGGCGGTGGATACCGGCAGCGGCGACCTGCCCGTTTCCGGCTTGATCCTTGCGCGTGTTTCGCCCAATCAGAAATATCAATATGGTGAAAGCCTTCGCCTGCGCGGAAAATTGAAGACCCCACCAGAAAACGAGGAGTTTTCCTACCGCGATTACCTGGCAAGACAGAACGTCCACTCGTACATGACTTCTGCGGACGTAACCCGTCTGCCGGATAAAAAAGGCAATCCGTTGTTTGCAATGGTGTATGCCTTGAAAGGCAGATTGATCGAAAACACGTACCGTCTCTTCCATGACCCTGAAGCGTCCTTGTTTGCGGGTATTCTCTTCGGCGTGGATACGGGCCTGCCGCACAGATTGCAGGAAGCCTTCAAGAACACCGGCACAGCACACATCATTGCCATTTCGGGTTTCAATATTGCCATCATTGCGGGCGTATTCTTTGCCATTTTCAGAAACATTTTCAATGACCGTCTTGGCGGCTTCCTTGCTGTGATCGTGATCTTCGGCTATGCCTTTCTTGTGGGATGGGATGCGGCGGTCGTCCGTGCGGCGTTTATGGGAAGTTTCTCGCTCTTTGCACGGCAGGTTGGCAGGCGCAACAACGGCTTGATCATGCTCGTCTTTGTGGCTGTGGTCATGGCGCTTATCAACCCGCTGGTATTGTGGGATGTGGGATTTCAGTTATCATTCTTTGCCACGCTTGGTTTGATTCTGTACGCAGAACCGTTCTCGACCGTTACGGCAAATTTTCTTGCAAAGATCTCCAGGCACGATCTCAGTGCCTTTGTTCGTATCATCAATGAAAACGTTATCCTTACTTTCGCAGCTCAGTTGACCACCATTCCGATCATGGCATACCATTTTAAACGACTCTCGCTTATTTCATTCATTGCCAACCCATTCATCCTGCCCGTCCAACCGGCGGTGATGATCGTAGGTGGGCTGGCAGTGTTCGCCAGCCTGGCGTTCTATCCGCTTGGTCAACTCATCGCGTGGTTCGCTTGGGCGTTTTCCGCATATACCATCCGTGTGGTGGAACTCTTCGACCGTGTGCCGAACGGAGTTATCTTTTTAGGCGACTCATCCATTTGGCTCATCGTCTTTTTTTATATCGCGCTTCTCTCCGTGACCTTGAACTGGTCTCGCCTCAAAGACTGGTTCGCTGCTGCAACCGATTCGCTTCGAGCCGTCGCATGGACGGGGGTGTTCGCCTCCCTTTTCGTTTGCATGGTCGTACTGTGGCGCGCCGCCGCTACCGCCGGTGACGGGAAGTTCCACATCACCTTTCTGGAAGTCGGCTCGGCGGATGCAGTTCTCATCCAAACCCCTGAAGGCAGGAATATTCTCATCAACGGCGGCGCCAGCGTCACCGAACTTTCCGACGAACTCGGCAGGCGGCTCCCATTCTTCTCACATAAATTGGATTGGCTCATCATCGCCTCCACGCAGGAGGAGCAGGTTGCGGCGCTTCCGCGCGTGGTGGAGCGTTATCCGCCGCAGAATGTGCTTTGGAGCGGCAATGTGCAGGCTTCGTTTTCCGCCCGTCTGCTGGAAGAACATTTTGTGAATGAGGGGATTCCCGTCAGCCGCGCGGAGGTGGGACAAAGGCTGGAGCTTGGAAACGGCGCGTTCATCGAGGTGCAGGCTGAAGGTCCGCGGGGAAGCGTGTTGCTTATCGAGTATGGAAGTTTCCGCGCACTGCTTCCAATCGGTCTGAGCGAAGGGATGCTTGAGTCGCTTGAATTTGGGAATGCCGTTGGCAGGGTGGATCTGCTTTTGCTTGCCGATTCGGGCTACGCGCCCACAAATCCGCCGGATGTGTTCGAGAATTTGAATCCGCAACTGGTGGTGTTGGATGTCGGTGCGGGCGACCTAAATGGATTGCCATCGGAAGACGTGCTGGAGTGGCTGGGCGGATATTCGTTGTTGCGGACGGATCGCAACGGTTGGATAGACGTAGTGACAGACGGCGCTTCCATGCAGGTGATGGTGGAACGCGGAGAATCAGGTGGGAATTAACCATCTGTCCGGATCAAAATCCATGCGGCGCAGGCGCGCCGCATGGATTTTTTGTTTGATGTATAATCCCTGCCATTGTCAAAGGAAGAGCAGTTCGATATGGAGGTTTTTTGATGACGGAAACACTCAAGATCACAAAAACGGATGGGGCGGTGACGATCCTGCACTTTGATGGAAGCCTCGATGCACAAACGGAAAAACTGGCAGTCGAATACGCGCAGTCGGCAATGGATGCCGGAGCGCGTTATTTATTGATTGATCTGGGCGGGGTGGAAATGGTCACAAGTGCGGGCCTGCGCGCCCTGCACACCATTTACAAAATGTACACGCCAAACGAAGAGATCCAAGCCTGGCAGGCGGAGCATTCCGATGAAACGTTCAAGTCTCCGTATTTCAAACTTGCACAGCCGTCATCACAGGTACATTATGTGCTGAGCATTGCGGGCTTTTTGCAAAGCATATGTATCTACCCGACCATGCAGGAAGCCATCGATTCATTCGCTTCATAATGGGCTTTCTTCTTCTGGCAGGCGGCGCGGAGTTTGGCGGAGGCATGTCCGAGCCGGATTTGCGCGCGTTGGAACTTGCGGGTGGTTTCGACTCGCCTGTATGCGTCATTCCAGCCGCCGCTGCGCCCGACAACAATCACCGCAAGGCTGGGAACAATGGCGTGCGCTGGTTCAAAAGCCTCGGCGCGACGAACGCCTTCACTGTGGATGTGATTGACTCAAAATCTGCAAATGACGAATCCCTAGCCGCTTCCATCCGGACCTCGCGCCTGATCTATCTTCTCGGAGGATTTCCTCATCATCTGGGCGAGTCTCTTAAAGACAGTGTCTGCTGGCAAGCCGCAGTGGATGTTTATGAGCAGGGTGGAGTGATTGGAGGCAGCAGCGCCGGCGCGATGGTGTTATGTGAACACTACTATGATCCATATGAAAAGAAATTGTTTCGCGGACTGAACCTGCTCCCCAATGCCTGCGTCCTGCCGCACCATAACAACTATGGCAAGGCGTGGGCAAGCACACTTGCCCATGTCCTCTCGAATGTTGTATTGGTCGGCGTAGACGAATACACGGGTATGATTGGTTCGGGCAGCGAATGGCAGGTCTACGGCTCAGGAGAAGTGACGCTTTATCGAAGCGGATCGAGCGTCCGTTATGGAAGAGGCGGAACGTTCTCGTTCTGACAGTCCCTTCATCCGTTTATTCACCCGATCGGAGGAGTTATGAGTAGTACCTTGAAAATCACGAAGGAACAAATGCAGGCGAAAGTGCCGGTGACGGTGCTCCATCTGCGAGGCTGGCTGGATGCGCAAAGCGAGGAGATGCTGCTGGGCGCCGCTCGCGATGCCTACGATGAGGGCGCGCGTTTTCTGCTCCTCGATCTTGCCGAGGTGGATACGCTCACCAGCGCCGGAATGCGCGCCATGCAAAAAGTGTATAAAATATTTACCCCGGAAAACGAACAGTACATGATTGCGCGTGTAAAACTGTGCAACGCGCCGCCACAGGTTTACCATGTGCTTGGGATCACAGGATTCTTGCTGAGCATTCCAAATTATGAAAGTCTGCAGGCGGCTCTTAATTCGTTTGAAGAATAAACGCCCGCTTCCATGAAAAAGTCTCCCCGGTTACCCCGGAGAGACTTTTATGTTGTGCATGGAAGGTTTTACGCGAAATACGAACTGATTAAACTCCAATTGAGGATCAAGTCATACGTTCCGATTCCCGCCAGCAGCAAGCCGCTCAACGTATTGATCAAGCGCGAACGCAGAGCGAATTGACGTGTGATCCAGCGCTGGGCGGCTCCTGAAAGCAGAGAGAGCGCCAGCAAAGGAATTCCGAATCCCATGCCGAACCAGAAGAACACAGTGAGTTTATCCAGGGCGTCTGCCAGCGTGAGCGAAAGCGCGAAGATGCTCACCACCAGGGGACCCGAACACGGCAATGCAATTGGCCCATACAACAGCCCGTAAACGAATGCGTTCACGAACGGATGAGACAACAACGGCACTTGGATCTGCGGTAGTTCTTTGAATGGAAAAAGACTGCCCGGTTCGGACGTCGGTCATGGCAATACTGAACCATGCGGGGGACTCCATCATGGATTCCGCTTTTGGCGTTTCATTTGAAATCATTGCTTCGCCGGAGGTGTGCGTCCCTTCGGACATCATCGCCTCTTCCGTCGCCGGAGGCTGGTCGGGCTCTTCCATCATTGTTTCGGCTGTGGGCGCGCCGCCGCAAGCAGCGACAAGAAATGCCATTATCAACATCAGAATGAAAGTGTTTTGTTTGAATTTCATCGAATCTCCTATTAGTATATTAGTCCCTCCATGGTACAGAAATCTTCTTACGAATTGCCTGTCTAATCCTTACGAAAGTATGAAATCCGGTAATTGGCGTAAGCGTTTGTTAATCCCGTCTCTTCAATAATCAAGTATGATTCAAAGCATGAGCGAAAAACGCATTCTTGTCATTGAGGACGAGCCAAGCCTCGCGGAGGTGACGGCGCTATATCTCAAACGCGCCGGCTTTCAGGTGCAAATTGCATCCGATGGCAGGCAGGCAATGACCATTCTCGAAAATAAGATTCCGGATTTTGTCATCCTCGACCTGATGCTCCCCGAAGTGGATGGTTTGACAATCGCCCGCTGGCTGCGCGAACATTCCGATGTGCCGATCATCATGGTGACGGCGCGCCGCGAGGAAATAGACCGCATCAACGGACTGGAAATGGGCGCGGATGATTATGTCGTCAAGCCGTTCAGCCCGCAGGAGTTGGTGAGCAGGGTCCGGGCCGTGTTCAGGCGCACTGGACGGGAACAGGCTGGGGCGGAGCCTGAGCGGGAACTGGTCTTCGAGAACATGGTCGTCAACCCTCTGACACGGGCGGTAAACGTCCGCGAGTCGCAGATCGAGTTGACAGCGAAGGAATTCGATTTGTTGTATTTGCTGGCGCGCCATCCAAAACAGGTGTTCACGCGCGATCAGTTGTTGGAGCGGGTATGGGGCGGGGCGGAATATATTGACCCTGGCACAGTCACGGTACATGTACGCCGTCTGCGTGAGAAGATCGAAGACGACCCATCTTCACCAAAGCACTTGCTGACCGTTTGGGGTGTGGGATACAAATTCGAGCCATGAAAGTTTCGATTGTCTTTCGTTTCGTTGCGGGCGTCCTGCTGATCTTCATCATTTCCCTTGCCATCTTCAATATGATGATGGCGCCGCCCCTGTACGAGTTGAGGCTGATGGCGCTGTTCCTCGGAGTGACGGCTTTCGTCTCCGCATTGGCGGGATATCTTGCCTACCGCCTCGGCTGGCTGACGCTTTCGCCGGCGCTGCGTTGGTCTTTGCTTGGCGGGTATGCGCTTTCGAGTTTGTTGACGTTCTTCAACGTCTGGTTCTCCGCCCAAATGATGTTCGCCAGTCCGCACGACCTGCTGCTTGCGATTGTCTTGTTGGTATTTGCAAGCGGCATGGCAATGGTGCTGGGATACTTTCTTTCGAGCGCGATCACAGACCGCATCCATCTCTTGAAGGATGCCGCCGAAAAACTCGCCGGAGGCGATCTGAAGACGCGCGTCTCCGTCATTGGGCGCGACGAAGTTGCCATGCTTGGGCAGACGTTCAACCAAATGGCAGAACAACTCGAGGCTGTGGACGCAAAAAAACGCGAGCTCGAAAAGATGCGTGCGGACTTGATCGCCTGGGTGGGACACGATCTCCAAACGCCATTGGCTTCCATTCGCGCGATCCTCGAGGCGCTGGAAGACGGTGTGGTGGACGACCCTGCCACAGTCAAACGCTATTTGAACACCGCCCAGCGGGATGTCCGTTCCTTATCGGGTTTGATAGACGACCTCTTCCAGATGGCACAGTTGAACGCAGGCGGCTTCACGCTCGACCGCGAAAACGCCTCAATTGCAGATTTGGTCTCCGACACGCTCGAATCATTTACAGAGATCGCCTCGCGTCAACAGGTCAGGCTGAATGGAAGCGTGGAAGCGGACGTCGACCCTGTGTTCATGGACACGCAGCGCATCGGGCGCGTGTTGAATAATCTTATCGGCAATGCGATTCGGCATACCCCCGCAAACGGCGAAGTAAACGTCCTGGTACGGAGGACAGACAAAGGCGTGGAAGTGAGCGTCTCCGATACGGGCGAAGGCATCCATGCCCAAGACCTTCCGCACATCTTCGACGGGTTTTATCGCGGCGAAAAGTCGCGCAGCCGGATTACAGGCGGGGCAGGGCTGGGGCTTGCCATCTCGCGCGGCATTGTGCAGGCGCACGGCGGCGGCTTGCGCGTCGAAAGCGAGATCGATCGCGGCAGCCGCTTCACGTTCCACCTGCCCTAACAAAACTCTCACACACGCGTAACCTTTTCGTAAGGAAGTTTTCTTACAATTGCCTCATCCGTGAGGTGATCGATGAAACGATATTCCCTTGTACTTTTGCTTTTCCTGACTGCCTGCGCCACAGTGACATCTTCCACCGTCGAGCCTGTCATGCCGATCTTCAACGCCTCTTACCCCGACCTCGGGCCTGCTCCCGAACTGACAAACGATACCTGGCTGAATGTGGATGCGCCTCTCCGTCTTGCCGACTTGCGCGGCAAAGTGGTGGCGCTCGAAATGTGGACTTTCGGATGTTACAACTGCAAGAATGTGATCCCCTCCCTTAAATCATGGCATGATTCTTACGCCGATCAGGGACTTGTGATCATCGGCAACCATTACCCCGAATTTTCCTTCGAGGAAGACCTCGGCAATCTCAAAGCCGCGGTTGCGGATTATGGCATCGAATATGCCGTCGCCCAGGATAACAATGGAAAGACCTGGCGCTCCTACGAGAACCGTTACTGGCCCACACTCTATCTGATTGACAAGAGAGGACACATTCGTTACATTCACATCGGTGAAGGACGATACGAAGAGACCGAAGCAGCGATTCAGGCTTTGCTGGCGGAAGTCTATCCGTAAACTGATTTGACCAACGAGGAGAGAACCCCCATGAGTAACCCTTTTAAATCCGTTCCAATCCGCTCGTATGAGATCACACCCAAGGATGCCTATCTTTCCCGGCGCGACTTTATCAAAGCCGCGGGTCTGCTTGCCGGAAGCGCCGCTCTCGCCGCTTGTGCGCCGTCCGTCGCGGAAAGCGAAGAAGCGGCAAACGTTCCTTCCGCTTCGGGAAAAACGGACGAGCTTGGCGACCTCGCCAACACGTATCAAGAGATCACGAACTACAACAACTTTTACGAGTTCAGCACCGGCAAGGAAGAGGTCGCTCCACTTTCCAAAGGCTTCACCACCGCGCCTTGGACAGTGGAAATCTATGGCATGGTCAATAAGCCGACGACGTTTGGAATCGAAGATTTGCTAAAACTCTTCCCGCAGGAGGAACGGATTTACCGCCTGCGCTGTGTTGAGGCGTGGAGCATGGTCATTCCATGGAATGGATTCCCCCTTGCAAGCCTGCTTGCCATGGTAGAGCCGGCATTAAGTGCGAAATACGTCCGCTTTGAAACGGTCTATCGTCCCGAAGAAATGAAGGGACAGAAAAGCCCGTTCTATCCCTGGCCCTATGAGGAAGGTTTGCGCCTTGACGAAGCCATGAACGACCTGACTCTGCTTGCCACTGGCTTGTACGGTGAAACGGTCCTGCCGCAGAACGGCGCGCCGATCCGCCTTGTCGTTCCGTGGAAGTATGGATTCAAATCCATAAAGTCCATCGTCAAGATCGAACTAACGGACAAGGAACCCGCCACACTTTGGTCGGCTGTCGCGCCGAACGAATACGGCTTCTATGCCAACGTCAACCCGGAAGTAGATCACCCGCGCTGGTCGCAGGCTTCTGAGCGCCGCATCGGCGAACTCAGCCGCAGACCCACGCTCATGTTCAACGGGTATGGCGAACAGGTCGCCGATCTCTATGCAGGCATGGATCTGCGCACGAACTATTGATGATCAAACTTCGGAAGTCTCACGACTTCCGAAGACCTAGTTGGAAAGATAGATGAAATTATTCTCCCGCTATACCCCGCTTCAAATCGCCATCCACGTGTATGCATGGTCTGCGCTTGTGTGGATCATAATTGAGTTGCTTGTTGGCAGTTTTTCCATTAATCCGATCCAGGAATTGGAACAACGTACGGGGCGTCACGCCATCACATTGCTTGTTCTTTCGCTTCTCTGCACGCCGCTCAACACACTCTTCAAATGGAGCGAGCCGCTCAAGCGTCGCCGCGCGCTCGGCTTGTATGCCTTTATGTACGCGACCATCCACGTCATCATCTTCGTGGATTTGGACTACGGCCTCGCATGGAGTTTGATCCTGCAAACGATTCTACAAAAGCCGTATATCGTCGTCGGCGTTACTACTTTTCTTTTGTTGATTCCGCTTGCCTTCACATCGTTCGACATCTGGAAGAAACGCCTCGGCAAAAACTGGAAACGCCTGCACAAACTGGTTTATTGGATCGCCCCGCTTGCCGTCCTGCATTATGCCTGGAGCAAAAAGGGCGACATCTTCTCCCTCTCAGGCGACATCGTCCGCCCGCTGATCTATGGATTGGTCATCGCAATCTTTCTGATCATCCGGATTCCTGCGATTCGCAAATCCCTCGCCTCTCTTTCAACCCGCCGCCTGCTTCCACCCATCAAAAAGAATCAACAACCGAAGGCGGATGCGCCCTAATAAAAACAGCGGTCTCTTTCAGGAGACCGCTGTTTTTATTAAAATATCCCGCGAATCAACAACAATAAACCGATGACCGCCAACGGCACGCCCACTATCGCGCCGATGATGGTCAGGCTGACGAGGATGCCGACTATGATGAGCACGATGCCGATTACCATTGCAACGAAACGCCCCGTCAACTCGACGATGGTCGCCAGCAGTTTCCATATTGCAGCAAAGGGCCACAAATACCAGGGGATTTTTCCTTTAGTTTGATCTGTCATTGGAACCTCCGTTTTTAGTATACGCAGTTTCGGCGGAGAAGATGCAAGATGATATAAACTTAAGTACCCCCGCAAAAACTGGACGATGCGACTATAATTTCCCCACTATGCCTACGAAAACCAAAAAATCCACTCCTATTGTCGAAGAGGAACCGGTCGTTCAAGACCCGGAAGAATTCATCACCTTCAAGCGCAGTCACTTTTATTCAGTACTCGTTGTGCTGGCTTTTGGCGTCGGACTCCTTCTCGGCTATGTCCTTTGGGGCCGGGGCACGACGGTAACAGCCGCTGCGCCCGCTCAGGGTCCGGTTGAACAGCCCTCGGGTCCGGTGGTTGAGGCGCCGACCCAGGAACCCCAATTTGTCCGATATGATATCCCCACGGAAGACTATCCAAGTTTTGGGCCGGACGATGCTCCCATCACCATCGTGGAGTTCAGCGATTTTCAATGTCCGTACTGCCGCCGCTTCCATGAGCAGACCTATCAGGCTTTGCTGGATGCATACCCTGGACAGATTCGCTTTGTGTACCGCAACCTGCCGCTCACGTCCATCCACCCTGATGCAATGCCTGCCGCTGTGGCATCGTTGTGCGCCAACGACCAAAACGCCTACTGGGATTATCACGCAAAATTATTTGGCGGTGAAACGCTTGGCACGGACGTTTACATCCAATACGCCACCGACCTTGGACTGGACGTGGGTGAGTTTACCGCCTGCCTTGACAGCGGCAAGCATGACGAGTTCATTCAGGAAGACATGAAATTTGCGTTCAATCTCGGCGTGCAATCCACACCGACGTTCTTCGTCAACGGACTGGCGATCGTGGGCGCCCAGCCCCTTGCCAACTTCCAACAGTTGATAGACAAGGAACTGGCAGGAGAGATCACCAACTAAGTTCGGATTTTCCGGCGGGCGAAATGCCCGCCTTTTTTCTTAAAACTCCGCCATGAATTTCGGCGCGGTGGTAAGATACAAAAAAACTTCGAGGGAAGCTCATGAAAAAATTTGTAGCCATCGCAGGCAATATTGGTGTAGGAAAATCCACTCTTGTAAAAATGTTGTGCGACCAACTGGGCTGGGATCCGTTTTACGAGCCGGTGACGGAAAACCCATACCTTGCAGATTTTTATCAGAACATGTCCGCCTGGGCTTTCCATTCGCAGATATTCTTCCTGACGCACCGCCTCCGCTCGCACTTCAACCTGGCTCAACATCCCAATTCAGTGATTCAAGACCGAAGCGTCTATGAAGATGCCGAGATATTTGCCTACAACCTGTACAAGCAGGGAAACATCAGCGACCGTGATTTCCGCACCTATCGCGAACTATATGAGACGGCGGCTCAATTTTTGCCCCCGCCTGATTTGGTCATTTACCTGCGTGCCTCTGTGGATACCCTGTTGAGCCGCATCAGCATGCGCGGCCGCGATTACGAAAAGCGGATCAGCGCGGAATACCTGCGGAACCTCAATAATTTATACGAAACCTGGATCGAGAACTTTACGCTCTGCCCAGTACTTGCCGTCCCTGCGGATGATCTGGATTATGTGGCTCACAACGGTCATCTGCGCTTGATCGTCTCGAAGATCGACGACAAACTGACCGGAAAAGAAGAAGTTGTCTTCGAGCCCGAGGAAGTGGCAAGAGCGGCGGAAGATTAAAACGTTTACATGTTAAATAATGACAGGTTGGAAGGTTTTTTCCAACCTGTCATTATTTTAACCTTCAAACTATTGATCAACTAGGCCTTACCCAACACCATCGCCAGCAACGCCATTCTTACATACAACCCATACTCCATCTGCCTGAAATACGCCGCGCGCGGATCGTCGTCGAAGTCCATGCTGATTTCGGTGACGCGCGGGAGCGGGTGCATGACGATCATCTCCTGTTTGGCAGCTTTCATGATCTCGGGGTCGATCACATAAGCGCTCTTGACCTTTTCATAGTCAGCGGGGTCTTCGAAGCGTTCCTTCTGGACGCGCGTGACATACAGCACGTCGGTTTCAGGCAGGACTTTTTCTAGCGTGCTGAACTCGGCTTGCGGAATCCCCTTCGCATTGACCTCATCCATCACTTCCTTCGGCATCTTCAAAATATCGGGCGAGACGTAATTCAATTTGACCTTGAAGGACGACAGCAGCCACGCCAGCGAATGGACGGTGCGCCCATATTTCAGGTCGCCGAGCATGGTCACGGTCATGCCGTCCACCTGTCCAGCACCCAACTCTTCAAAGATCGTGAACGTATCGAGCAATGCCTGCGTGGGATGTTCACCCGTGCCATCGCCCGCGTTGATGACAGGTTTGCGCGCCGCCTTTGCCGCGATCGCCGCCGACCCCGTTTCGGGGTGCCGCAGGACAATCACATCGGCATAACATTCGAGCGTGCGAACCGTGTCCGAAAGGCTCTCGCCCTTCGTCACCGACGAATACTTCACCTCATTGATCGGGATGACGCTCCCGCCGAGCCGTTCCATCGCGGCAGTGAACGACGACGATGTTCTCGTGGACGGTTCATAGAAAAGGTTCGCTAGAATTTTCCCTTTCAGCAGGTCAAACGTCCCAACACGCTCGACCATGCCGCGCATCTCGTGCGCCACACCGAACACGTACTCCAGATCGGCGCGGCTGAACTGCTTGACGGATATGATATCCTTGCCAAACCACGCGGCGTGCTTGTTCTCGCCAAACGGCAGGTAAGGGGATTGAGGGTCTGTGGGCATGTTTTACTCCTTTGGATTTAGATATTCAGTAGATCACGAAAACGTAGTAACGAATTTAGTCGTTCGGCAAAATAAGCGACTGAAGTCGCCACGAAGGATCTCTTCAACAATCTTGAGAGATGCTTCGCTTCGCTCAGCATGACAATACACAAAGGCTATTAAGAAAGAAGCCTGACAATTAATTGTCAGGCTTCTTGGGAACGAAAATCGAAAAAAATAATATGTCCGTATGGGACATTTCAAACGGGTGAAACAAGGGATTTCCTTTGAACATCGGCGCTGATTATACCCGCATTTAGATTCCTGCCAATGGTTCGGCGTCCAAGCCGTTTGCGGCGGCGATTTCCTCCAGCATGATCTCGATCTCGTCGAGGAAGTGGTCAAGTCCCTGCACACGTTCGGCGAAGGCGTTTCCCAGCAAGCCGAGATCGGTGCAGGCGTCCTGCCAGAATTTCAGATGGTCGCCCCCCAGCACGGACGTGGCCAAGGTCCAGGTGTGCAGGACAGGCCAGAGCGCGGCGAGAGGCGTCTCGCCTGCGAGCATGGCTTTGATGGCTTTTTCGTAGTAATTTACGCGCGTCTTATGGATGCGCGAGTCTACATTTTTATTACCGCAAGCTGAAGTGAAGGCTGTTTTCCAATCGCCCAGCCAGCCTTTGACCTTGTCTGCATCCACTTTGTTTGCGCCGATCAGACCGTACACTGCCGCAACCATGCCGGGTTTTTGCGCGGCTTCAGCACGGGCTGGAAAATCCAGCAGAAGACGTCGTTCCCAAATGGGCGGACCGCTCAACTCCGCAATTGTGTTGACACCGTGGAAGATGACTTTCATGTAGGTTCTGATTTCGCCTGGACCCGCTTCGCCTTCGAACTCGGAGAGGTCCATCCAAACCCCGCGCCCATGACGAAGAAGCGTGCGGCAGCGTTGGAGGGTGAGCGGCGGCTGTTCGAATTCGAAGCCTGCACGCAGGCTGGCTTGTACGAAGTCGAAGAATTTCTCCCGCTCATACAGAAGGATAGGATCATACATTTCGTAGCCCATCCAGGGGTCGCCGCGTAATTCACGCGGGGCATTGAACTCGTCCTTGGCGCGTCGGGAAATATCAAGATGAAAATCGGGAGTCAATTTGACGAATTCGCGCGGCTTGTCGGGTTGGTTCTTGTGGACAAAGACAATGTCAATATCCGTTGTGCCGCCAAGCATGGGGTCAACGGTGAGCAGGGAGCCGGTCAGGTAGGCGGCAATGATGTCCGGGTCGTTATACGCCCGCTCCTGAGCGGTTTCTTTTGCAATACGAATGAGGGATTCGCGGGTGACACGCATGGTTATTTTAAAGGCAGGGCAGGTTGAAAAGGAGCCAGCCCAAGCGTTTCACGGATACGATTTTCGACCAGCTTAAGGTGATTTGTGTTTTGGATGATATTGAGGTCATTGGTATCGATTTTCAACACGGGGGTATGGTCATATGGCTTTGAGAAGAATTCCTCGTATGCCGTATTCAATTCGTCAATATAACTGCGTTCCATCTGCCGTTCATAGGGACGATCGCGAAAGGCGATGCGCTGCATGAGCGTTTCGGTGCTGGCTTGCAGATAAACAAGCAGGTTGGGCTTGGGAATTTTCTCTCCCAACGCTTCATGCACTTTGTGATACATATCCAGTTCATCGCCTTTCAAATTGATACCCGCAAACAAGGCGTCCTTTGCGAAGGTGTAATCGGAAAGCAGGCTTTTCCCGTCCGCGAGAATGTTCGGCACGTTATTGTTCTGCTGCCGGTAGCGGCTTAATAAAAAGAATATCTGGGTTTGGAAGGCGTAGCGCGCGCGGTCGGCATAAAAATCTGAAAGGAATGGATTCTCCTCGAAAACCTCCAACAATACTTCTGCTTCAAAGACGGGTTGTAGCAGGCGGGCGAGCGTGGTCTTGCCCACGCCGATCACGCCCTCGATGGCAATATACATGAACGATGTCTCCCGAAAAGTGTTGAGCAAAGGATACCATAAATCCGTTACGTTATAATTTTGACCATGACCCGCATTTGCGTCACGCCGTTCGTGCAGGGGACGGGCGGCATGGCATCCTTCCGTTTGAAATTCGAGCAGGGATTAAATGCCCGCAACATTGACGTGACCCATGATCTGGACGACAAGTCCGACGCCGTACTCGTCATTGCTGGCACGCGCCTCCTTCCTGACCTGAACCGGGTCCGCCGACGGGGCATTCGCGTCGTCCAAAGATTGGACGGCGTCAACTGGGTGCATCGCGTGAAATGGTCGGGACTCAAATACACCGTTCGCGCGGAGTACGGGAACTTCATGCTTTCCCTCATCCGCAGCCGTTTCGCGGACAGGGTCATTTACCAAAGCCAATTCATCCGCAAGTGGTGGGAGGATTGGTATGGTGCGGCGAACGCCCCCGCCTCCGTCATTATCAACGGCGTGGATTTGCAGACCTACACGCCCGAAGGCAGCCACGAACGCCCAACGGACAAGTACCGAATGCTGTTGCTCGAAGGCAGCCTCGCGCGCGGATTGAATTCCGGTTTGTTTCATGCTGTGAGCGTGGCGGAGGAAATGTCCGTGAAATATCCGATGGAAGTTGTCGTGGCGGGAACGGTGGATGATGCCACTCGACGTAAGATGCAAAGCAAAGTCCCTGTGAAGTTTCTTGGCACGGTTCCGCGCGCGGATATACCCAAACTGGCGCGTTCGTCGCATTTGATGTACTGCGCCGAAGTCAACCCACCCTGCCCGAATTCGGTCATTGAATCATTGGCTTGCGGATTGCCCGTCATCGGGTTTGATACGGGGTCGCTCAAGGAATTGGTCGGCGAAGATGCGGGGTGCGTCGCGCCATACGGGGCGAATCCCTGGAGGTTGGAAACACCCGACACGGATACGCTCGCGGCGTCGGCGGGGGAGGTGTTGGAGAAACAGGATCAATTCCGGGCGGCGGCGCGGAGGCGCGCGGAGTCGGAATTCGGACTGGATAAAATGGTCGAGTCGTATCTCAAAGTTTTGTTGGACGATGGGTCATAGTGGCTCCACCATCCACCATTTAAAGTTTGTTGTTAAAAGGACTTGAATGAACTCTCGTGACCATCGTTCCTATGATTTCCTCTGGCTGGCAATTGCGCTTTTTGTGCTTTTGACAATAATAATCCTTTTGCCTTTGCAACCGCATGATTATTGGTGGTATTTAAGATTGGGGAGGGATGTTTTGGAAACGGGCGCAGTGCCGGTTGTGGATACCTTCAGTTCCACGCGGGCGGGCGAGCCGGTGGTGTATCAATCATGGATGTCTGCGGTCTTGCTTTGGCTGGTGTATAAATCGGGCGGAATTCCCATCACAATATTCATGGCGGCGGTGTTGATTGGGTTGATTTATACTGTCCTTTGGATGTTGATCCGCCAGTCTGGACTTGGTCCGCGTCTTGGTACGTTGCTCGTTATTGCTGCCGGGGTATCCGGTAGCAATAATTGGGGAATTCGTCCGCAGTTGTTTGCCTATCCATTGTTCATTGGCGCATTGTGGATTCTGTTGAAATGGGAGCGGCGTGAAGATCGGCGGCTATGGATGCTTCTTCCCATTGGTTTTCTATGGGTAAACTTGCATGGTTCGTTCGTGCTGTTATTTGTGTTTCTTGGACTTGGCATCTTCTTTGGCAAAGGCAATAAACGGAATCTTTTTGTCGCCACTCTGGGAGTACTGGGCGTTTCACTGCTCAATCCGCGCGGATATGTTCTCTGGCAGAGTGTGATTGAAACGTTTACTGCTCCCGGCATCCGCGACCTAAGTCCGGAGTGGCTTCCTCCGCGAAACGAGGGCTGGCAGATGAACATCTTTTTTGCCTGGCTGTTGGCGCTTGTGCCGCTCGCTGCGTTCTCGCATCGAAAGGTCAGCCTGCTCGAATGGACGCTGTTTCTTGTCTTCTCGTGGCTGGCGCTCGGAGGACTCCGTTACGTCGTTTGGGACCTGTTCATCCTTGCAATATTGACGGCGTGTTTGATGCCCGAAAGAATCGTTCATTGGTTTGACCATGTGCCTGAAATCGAAGTGCCTTTTGTGAATATGGGGCTTGGAATTGTCCTGCTTGTATTGCCCTTCTTTTTGCTGCCGGGGGGGCGGGAAACATGGTGGAGCGACAGCCCTCCTGTGGTTGACCCGGCGACGCCGGTTGCGGCTGTGGACTGGCTGGCGAAGCACCCTGAACTTCCGGGCGAAATGTGGAATGAAGTTGTTTTTGGCAGTTATTTGATCCACGCCTTGCCTTCGCGCCCGGTTTGGATAGATACGCGGATACAAGTTGCTTACACTGCCGAAGAAGCGCGGGGATATCTTTTTGTTCAATCTGCCCAACCTGGCTGGGATGAGTATCTTCAAAAACATGGCATCAACCTTTTGCTGTTGTCACGTTCTCAGAGTGTTTTGCTCAAGGCTGTTGAAGGCTCGAATCTTTGGTGCGAAGAATATCGTGATGAATATGCCGTCATCTTTTCTCGTTGTGAGGCAAAATGAACTTCATAGGAAGGCTTGGCTTGCAGCAGCGCGTCCTGCCGGGGTATCGCGTCCCGTTCTTTGATTTGCTTGCGAGTCGCTGCGAGGGCGGCATGAGTCTATTCGCGGGTCAGCCTCGTCCGGTGGAAATGATCACAGGCGGCGCGACCCAGCTTGCCCGTCATGTCGAGGCGAAAAACATTCATTTGTTTGGCGGCTCGTTCTACCTGTGTTATCAGCGCGGATTCATTAACTGGCTCGAAGATTGGAATCCCGACGCGCTGATTGTGGAAGCCAATCCGCGTTATCTTTCCACGCCTGCCGCCGTCAAATGGATGCATGAGCGCGGGCGCAAGGTCATTGGGTGGGGGCTGGGGTTTCCCTCTCCTACCGGGAGAGGGGCGGGGGTGAGGGCAAAATTCCTTCATCAGTTCGACGAAATGATTGCCTACAGCCGGCGCGGAGCGGAGGAATATTCAGCCCTGGGTTTTCCGCGCGAAAGAATATTTGTGGCGCATAATTCCGTCTCGCCAGCGCCAACCGCCCCAATGCCCGTCCGACCTTCGACCTTCGATCCTTCGATAAACTCAGGGCAACGCCTTCGACCTTGTTTGTTGTTCGTGGGAAGGTTACAAGCCCGCAAACGAGTCGACTTGCTCCTCCGCGCCTGCGCCAAAATGGAATCAAAGCCGCGCCTGCTTATCGTCGGGGACGGACCCGAACGCCCGGCGCTGGAATCGCTCGCGAAGGGCATTTATCCATCCACAGAATTTATTGGCGCAAAACACGGTGCGGAATTGAAGCCATACTTCGAGCAAGCCGATCTCTTCGTCCTGCCCGGCACTGGCGGACTTGCCGTACAGGAAGCCATGAGTTATGGCTTGCCCATCATCGTTGCAAAGGGAGACGGCACGCAGGATGACCTTGTCCGGGAGGGGAATGGCTGGCAGATCGAGCCGGAGAATTACGGCGCGCTGGTTTCTGCAATAAAAAACGCACTATCGGATGCGGCGCGTTTGCGAAGAATGGGGGAGGAGTCGTTTCGCATCGTTTCCGAAGAGATCAACATCCAAAAAATGGCGGAAGTCTTTGTACAGGCGTTGAGCAGCCAGATGAAATAACAGGTGTTATTTTTCAGCCTTGAACACTGCCGCGTCACCCTTTTCATAGAGGGATGTGTAATTTTCCGATTCCCTGAGCGACGAAACGAGCGGGTTTCCGCTGCCCTCCAGCCCATCCTGTGAAACAAGGATGTAATCGAAACCCTGCCAGCTGGCTGACGCCCATTCCTCGACACATTCCAACGTTCTATTCAGGCACGCTTGGAGCCGGTAATATTCGCCCATCTTTTTTTGAAAGAGATGATCGGGCAGCCATTCGTAACCCTGAATGGTCGCCAGGCTGACGCCCTTTCCAAGTACGGGGAACCATTCTGAAACTGAGTCTGAAAATGCTTCTGTGCCGCCCGTTAAAATGACAAAGCGGCTTTGAGGTGGGATATTCTCTGCTATCCACGACATGGCGCCCCGGTCGGATTTCGTCAAGCTGATTTTGGGATAAACCTGAACTGAAAGCATTGCGCCGGAGAAGGCGTAAAAGATAAGGGCGGACAGCGTGATTTTCACTCCCGCGCTTTTCATGAAATAGATATGCCAGTTTTCTTCAAAGTCGGGATTAGCGCGATCCTTTTTCGTCAGGGCGTAGACGCCCGGGAGGACAATATCCGCAAAGGCGATGGCTGCCAGCATTGCCCAGGCGAATGTCGAAATGGATGCCGCGCTGCGGGGATTGATGACGGCGGGCAGAAAGAGAAAAACAATCAAAAGGAATTCCCGCCGCAGGAACGCCGTAATGAGCCCAAGCAGAGCCAAAGCCGAGATCAAGGTTACGAATTTTTCGTCGGCGAAGGAGCCGGTGAGCAAGGCGACCCAGGCAAGAGGGGATTGAAAACCCGTCTGGGCGGCATTCAGGTACGGGTCGAGTCCGTGATGCGCGATGACGGTTGCGAAGAAGGGCGAGGTCAGGAGAAGGATTCCCAACGCGGTCAGCATCGCGTTCTTCATCCCCTCTTTCGACCTGCCGTAAAACAACCACACCACACCACAGAGCGCTGCAGTGTGCATGGCTGCCTCCGGGTGACTGAGAACAACGCCGCTTCCGAACAGGATGGTGAGCAGGAGATATTTTTTTGACGGTTTGGTGAATAACTTGTGGGCACCAAAAAGGGTGAGCAGCATGAATAAAATTCCCGGCGCGCGGGTGATGCCCCCGCCCATGACATACCAGGAAATGGAGCGCGGCAGGAGGGCAAAGAACACTGCTGCCAGGACGCCCTTGAATTCCGATCTCAGTATTGCGGATGCCAGCGGATAGAAGGCGATTGTGAAGAGAATGCTGCCAGCGGCTGGAACCCAACGGAAGGCTTCGATCAGCGGCATGTGGAAGAGATCGGAAACCGCGCCGGTGAGGTAGAAGCCAAGCGGCGGATAGGCAAACGGGATCTCGATGCCGTTGTAACTCACAAAGGCGGGCAGAATATACTGGCTGGCTTGAAGCGCCCTGACCATTTCATAAAACAAGCCGCCGTCGGTCACGGGGTAACCAACCATCAACGTCGGCAGGAAACGCACAAACGCCCCAAGCAAAAGCCCGAAGGATAATATCAAAAGGCTGAGATGCCGTCGCTCCACTGCTTGCGGTTTGTCTGTCAAAATAAATCCTTTACGCTCGAATGTCCGTCACCGTGCCTGGAGTTCATTCATGATTTCATCTTTTTTTCTTTGGTACTCCGCATCCGCGATCAGGTTTTTATCACGCATTTCCTTTAACTCAGCCATGCGTTCGAGCGAACTTTTGCCGCCTGATTTTTTCGCGGCTTTCAAGTCATTGGCGAGTTCTCCGAAGTTTTCAGGATGGAAGATAAAGCCTGGGAAACGGATCAGGATAACGGCGAAGCAAAGAAGCGAAAAGAACATTCCGGTTACAAGGATGGATGGAAGTGTTACATCCCTTCCATCACAGTAAACATTGTGCTGCCAGCCAAACTGACCGGGCTTGTAGGAATAGCGCGTGGTTTCGATTTCGAATTCGCCCCGGCATACGAGCGGTTTCGAAATGGTGTTGATGGCGGGGAAAAATGCGCCAACTGCCGCCGCAAAAATGGCATACCCCAAGAACAAACTTACACCGAACATGATGCCGATCCAGGTCCAATTTGGCTTTTTCATTTTTGCTCCCTTTTACTTCTCTGCTTTATCGAGGTCCTTGCCGATGTCTCGTTGAAAATCCCAGGTGAGATAATCGAGGTCAACAGGCAGGGATAGTTCCAACGTATACAGGAATTGCAATTCAAACTTGATGCTGCGCGGACGGCATTCCAACAGATGCCCGCCGCTGGTTTTGTCGTCGGTGAGGAAATGCAAATGCACGCCTGGCACGCTTAGCGAAGCCATGAACGACGGCGTGTAAAACCCAACCATCGCCCCGCTTACATCGTTGAACTCGAAAGTCGGCTGTTCCTTTGCCACATCCACCAGCGGACGGTAATTCTCCTGCTTCGGCACCGAGCGCGTTTTCACATACGCAAACTCGCCCGTAATGCGGAAGGCATAAAAGATGTTCGGCGACGGCATCAGTTCGACCATCCATTTCAGGAAGTCGTTGTAACTTAATTCCTGCGCCAGCGTTTCTTCACTCGATGGTTGGAAAAACGTCACACATGCGAACGGGGTGCGGGTATCGTCGTCAGAAACAAGGGCAACCGTCCCGTCGGCGGCGATGCGATACACCTCGCCATCCATCATCAGCATTTCGCCATCGAGATCGTTGAACGTGCCAAGTCCAAAATCCCCGTGTTTTTTGATTTCCGAAAACGGGATGTTTTGCTCGTAGATGCCTTCGACGAGCGCATTGACCGGGGCGCACAAATAGATTTTATTTTCCGCCCGCCTCTTTCTGGACCTGCGAATGGTCGTTCGTTCCATGCTTTTTCCTACCCGTAACTCGGCGTGTCGCCGATGATTTCCCAGCCGCGTTCCTGAGCGATGACTTTCAACTTCGCCTCGGGATAGACCGCCACAGGATGGTCGGCATGTTCGAGCAGCGGCACATCGAGGATCGTATCGCCGTAGGCAACATCCACGCGATCCACGCCGAGGCGGCTCAACACCTGCTCGATCTTTCTCTCGTCCGCGACAAGTCCGCCGACCATTTTCAACCGCCCGTTGACGATTTCGACAGCGGAACCGATGGTCTCTGCGCCGATGCGCCGGGCAAACGGCTCGATGAACGGCTCGACGGAACTGCTTGCAATGTACACTTTTGCGCCGTCTTCCCGGTGTTTGACCAGCCGCGCGATGACGTCTTCGCGGCGGTGTTTCCATAGATTATGTTCCACCGTCCACTCGGAGGCGTGTTTCACTTTTTCCGGCGTGGCATCCTTGATGTAAGCGAGGCTGTCTATCATTAGTTTCTGCCCCCATGTCTGCCAATCGATCCAGCCGTTTTTCGCCAGCAAATACGACGGCATGATGGATGCCGTGTACCAGCTTGCGCGAAGTTTGCTTTGATTGTGTCTGATCCAATCCACCAGCCCGAGGAAGGGCGAGCCAGTGGTGAGGGTTCCCATCATGTCTGAAACGACGATCATTATTTCTCCTTTAACTCCAAATGTATTAATCCAGCAGCGCTTCGACGGCGCGGGTATTATCCGCCATGCGTTCCGCCAGCAGACGGGCGATCCATTCGTGCAGGGCGGATGCGACTTCGGGGTCTTGTTTCTCCATTTGTTTCATCGAATCGATTGTCAGACGATACAGTACGCTCTTTTGCTCGGTGATGACATTGGCGGTATGCAGACTTTTCAAATACAGCCCTACTTCGCCAACCACAGTCCCACTGCGGACATTTCGCAGGCGTGTTATTTCTCCTTCTCCTGTTTCGAGAATCACGTTCAGCCTGCCCATTTCGACGAAATACATTGCCTGGGGCAGGTCGCCGCGGCGGAATAGGGTGGTATTGCTCTCCACTTCCATGCGTTCAAGATATGTGAGCAGACAGTCGAGCAGTTCCGGTTTCGGGAAAGTGCTCCGCAATTGCGCCTTGATGCTGGTCTGAATGAATTCCGTGGTGGATTTGTGCTTTTGCAAAAGCATGTTCTCGCACCATTCCATGCCATGATCGAGCGTGGGGAAGATTTGTACCCGTTGACTCGGCTTGAACCCGCCGCGAATCATTTGCTGGCGAATATCCGATGTAACCTGGGTGACCACCAAATACACATCATGCATTTCAGCCAGTTGATACATGCGCGTGAAACTGGAAACCGCCGACGAATCCAACCCGTGGACGCGGTGGAAATCCAGCAGGATGAAATGCTCGCGATTGCTTGAATCCTCCAGCAGTTCGCGGACGCGTGTCAGCAGTTTATCCGATGTGCCAAAGAAGATATATCCCTGCAAACGGAAAATGTGAATCCCTTCGCCATGTTGTTGGAGGATTTCTCGCTGCGCGGCGGGACGTTCCACTTTGGCGTGATAAATCCTGCCGTTCAAACTGTCGCGGACGGTGTTGATCCGGCTGTATTTGACGACGAACAAAATGGTTGCGATCACAATTCCGACCCCGACTCCCTCAAGATAACCAAACAGGGCGATGACCACAAGGCTGAGGATGACGATGAAATAATCACTGCGCGGAAGTTTATACCAGGCTTCGTACACCCATTCGATCAGGAAGGATAACCCCAGCACCAAAAGCAGACTGCTGAACAGCGCCACAGGTAATAAACTGACGAAACCCCCGCCCACCACCAGCGCCAGGGCGCATATCAACGCGGCGACGACGGTGACGGTGCGCGACTTTGCTCCCATCCGCAATGCCAGGGCGGTCGGACCGAGGTAATGGTATCCGGCGGCGCCTCCGCCCAACCCTGAGATGATATTGGCAAGTCCGGTCATTTGCAATTCGCGGTTGAGGTCCATATCGCGTTTGGCGACGAGTTCCAAGCCGGTGGCGTTCAGCAGAAGGGCGATCAAACTTACCAATGGTATTGGGATCAGCGTGTCGGCCTGGCTTGCCAATGCGCCCCAATCCACATGAGACAGGTCGGCAAAAGTGAAAGGCTTCCAAAGTCCGCCGGTTTGAAAGGTATTTAATAACAGCCCCATGTTCCGCGCCTCTTCAATGGATATGCCTGAGGCGGGCAGGAACGCATGAAATATTCCCACCGCTCCAAAGATGATCCCGGGCCAGACGAGGAAGTGATTCGATTTTCTCAATACGACGAGGATAACGATGGCGTAGACCGTCCCCGGGAGCCAGCGCATAAGATTGGGAGGTTGAATCAGGCTGAGGAGAGTCTGAAGCGATAACGTCTTGCCAGCCATCACTTCCAGGGCGCCGCGTGTCAACAGCCAGCCCGTCCCTGCCAGAAATCCGCCGACGACAGGGTAGGGGATGTAGCGCACGAGATTCCCCAATTTGAATTGACCGATGAGCAGGAGGATCGCGCCGGTTATTATGGAAGAGAGGATGACGCCTGCCATTGTGGTGGAGAAAACCGTTTCCGGCGCCGCCGATCCTGCCAGCGCGCCCGCAATGCCTCCCGCTGTCACTGCCAACAAGGCGGCGGGACCATCCTGTGGACCGATGACCGTTCCAGGCAGCGAGCCGAAGAATGCTGCAACCAGTAACATGACGAACCCGCTGAAAACGAAGATACCGATTCCGCGCGTGATATAGGGACTCATTTCCCCCGTAAACACAAGCGTGGCAAGTGTAACGCTCAACACCACTACGATCAGCCCAATGACAAGCCCTGCGGTGATGCTTGAGATGAACTGGCGCGCATCAATTGACGTGACAGGTTTTCCGGTCATGGCACTCTCCTCGCTTTCGAATTAAGAATTCACTGATTGTATCTGAATTTCAAAGGAAGTTGGAATGGTTATTGCGCCGTGTTGCCTCCATCCACCAATAACAGATGACCTGTCACAAAGGAAGCCTCCTCCGACGCCAGAAACAGGACTGCATTGGCGATCTCTTCCGGCTTGCCAAACCGTCCCATCGGAATATATGCGCTTGATTCTTTGATCGCTTCTTCCAACGTCACCGGGTCTGAACCTTCGAAGTATCCCTTCTCCATCCAGCGGTCCACAAACGTATCACCCGGGCAAACCGCATTCACGCGGATTCCATCCAATGCGTAATCCAACGCCATTGCCTTCGTCATCATTCCCACCGCGCCCTTGCTCATCACATACGGGAACGCATCCTTCCCCGCCACCACCGACCAATCCGAGCCATTGTTGACAATCGCGCCGCGCCCCTGCTTTTTCATGACGGGAATCACAAGCCTGCACATCCTCCATACCGCCGTCACATTGATGTCAATCGTGCTTTGCCAGGTCTCTTCGCTTGTTGTTTCCGCCGTCCCCTTTGTGACGATGCCGGCATTGTTGAACAGAATATCAATACGATTGAATTCCTTAAGCGCGACATCCACAACTCTCTGGCAGTCTTCCACCTTCGAGTGATCCGCCTCTACGAACACGCATCGGACTCCCTTCGACCTGCATTCCGCTTCGACAGTTTTTCCCAGGCTGACGCGCCGCCCCGTGACGACCAAGTCCGCTCCCTCGTCTGCGAAGCGAAGCGCGGCGGCTTTCCCGATGCCGGACGTCCCTCCTGTGATGATGGCAACTTTATTTTTGAGTCTCATAAGTTCCTCCATCCTTATTTTATCCGTGCTCATCTGTGGTTTATAATTTCCCCATCATGGACAGCAAGACTCTCAACGTACTCGAATACCCGAAAATTCTCGAACGTCTGGCAGGCTTCTGCGATTTTTCCGCTTCGGTGGAACTCGCCCGCGCCCTCGAACCGACCGATTCCTACGACCTTGCCGCCTCCCGCATCGCCGAAACGACGGAAGCGCGTAAATTGCTTTCGATTCAGGGTGTAAGCATCGGCGCAGCGCACGATGTCCGCCCCTCCGCCGATCTCGCCGCCCGAAACGGGGTACTCGACCCGCACGCTCTGCTGGATGTCAAATCCACGCTCATTTCGTGCCGCGAGTTGAAAAAGACCTTCGAGAAAAAAGAAGATGAATATCCGCGCCTCGCCTTGATCGCGGATGGACTCCCCGACACACACGGCATCGTGGATGCCATCACCCGCATCCTCTCCGAGCGCGGCGAAGTGCTGGATTCCGCCTCACCGGCTCTCGCCGACATCCGCCGCAAATTAAAAACCGCGCATGATCGGCTGATGAGCCGCCTGCAAAAATACGTAACCGATACCAAAACGGTCTCGATGCTCCAGGAGCCGATCATCACCCAGCGTGACGGACGCTACGTGATTCCTCTGCGCGCCGAATTCAAAGGCAGGATCAAATCCATCATCCACGATCAATCCTCCAGCGGGGCGACGCTGTTCGTGGAGCCTTTGCCCGTCGTCGAAGCCAACAACGAGATACGTGAATTGCAACTCGCCGAGCGCGATGAAGAACGAAGAATCCTTGCGGAGGTCTCGTCGCTGGTAGGCGCTCATGCTTCCGAGATCAAATATGGTGTGGAAAATCTCGCCGCCCTCGATCTGGCGTTTGCGAAAGCGAAATACGCGGAAGAATTACACGCAAGCGAACCAATGTTGAAAGAGCCGTCGAAAGTCGAAAGTCGAAAGTCAGATGATGTTCAACCTATGACCTTTGACGGTAAATCTTCCGATTTTCAACCTGCAAACCTGAAACTGCTCCAAGCCCGTCACCCTTTGCTCGATCCCGAAACCGTCGTGCCAATTGACGTGGACCCGCGTGAAGGAACTCGCGCCATCGTTATCACCGGTCCGAACACGGGTGGCAAAACCGTCTCGCTTAAAACCGTCGGCTTGCTGGCGGTCATGGCGCAAAGCGGATTACATATCTCCGCGCAAAGCGGCTCGGAACTGCCGTTCTTCAAATCGGTCTATGCCGACATCGGCGACGAGCAATCCATCGAGCAATCGCTGTCCACGTTCAGCGGTCACATCACCAACATCATCCGCATCCTCAAACAGATTGATAGCCGCTCGCTGGTCATCTTCGACGAACTCGGCTCCGGCACCGACCCGCAGGAAGGCGCTGCCATCGCGCGCGCGATTCTCAGTCACCTGCTCGAAACCGGCTGTGTGACCCTCGTCGCGACTCACTACCCCGAATTGAAAACTTTCGCCCATTCGACGGAAGGCGTGGTCAATGCTTCGCTGGAATTTGACATTAAAACGCTTCGTCCCACCTTCAAGTTGACCATCGGTCTTCCGGGCAGATCCAACGCCTTAGCCATCGCCCAAAAACTGGGACTGCCTCAATCCATCATCGAATCAGCGAAGGCGGAGATCAACCCGCTCGATCTGCGCGCCGACAAACTGCTGGACGACATCCGCAAGGAACGCAACCGCACGTCACGTGAGCGCGAGAAATTGGAGAAAGCCCGCGCAAAAATCGAAAAGCAGACTCTCGAACTCGAGAAACGTCTGGAAAAGATCGAAGATGAACGCCGCGAGACGCTTGCCAAAGCCCGCGCAGAAGGCGAGTTGGAAGTAGCGGTGTTGAAACGTAACATAGATTCATTGAAGTCGCAGTTGAAGAAAGCCAGCCAGCCCCTGCAAGCCATCAAAGCCATCGAAGCAGAGATGGAAAAGATGGAGGCGAAGGCGGAAGCGCCGGTGGAACGAAGGCAAACTGCAGAGAGTGGACGATCATTTGCCCTTGGAGAAAAGGTCACCGTCGGCACGTTGAATGCCGAGGGTGTTGTGACAGCCTTGAGTGAGTCTGATGCGGAAGTGCAGATCGGGACAATCCGGGTGCGGGCGAAGATGTCCGATCTGATCAGACGACAGACGCCGGACGATGGATCCACAAGGGGAGCACTGCCGCAGAGAGAAAAGAACCGTAAGCCATCATCTGCAGTCCATCGTCCATCGTCCTCTTCGCCGGGCATGGAAGTGGATTTACGCGGGTTGATGTCTGAAGATGCGCTGGATAAGATGGAGCGTTATCTGGAACAGGCGTATCTGTCGGGGCTCCCTTGGGTGAGGATCATTCACGGCAAGGGGACGGGCAAATTGCGTCAGGCGGTGCGTGATGCGTTGAAGGGTCATGTGTATGTCAGATCATTCGAGGAAGGCGGGCCCACCGAAGGCGGCGAAGGTGTAACTGTGGTGAAACTGAACGCAAGTTGACACCTAACCGTTTCGTAGACTGTGACGGAGTTGAGTTGGTTTATAATTTTTAATAACTCAAAGGGAGACGCCCATGTCCATTGACGATGCCGTTAATAAAATGACCGACATAATCAAAACTGCGTGCGCAAACGCAGAGATCAAGGTTGCCAAAATGTCGGACGAAGAGGCGCGGGTTTCAGTCTTTGCTCCCGCAAGTGACATGCAGAAGATCAAGGATGCGACCTTTCAGCCCGCAATCGATATGCTTAACAGCGATGGGATGGATGTTCAGGTGTTCGTGTACGATGAGAGCACTCCGCATTAACAAGAAACACGTCATATAAAAACACAGGCGCAAAAGGCCTGTGTTTTTTGTTCTCAGGTGAATTGGAAGGTCACTTTTTATTTGCCGACACACGCCGTTTCTTCGATGTGGGTTTTTGCTTTGCGGTCCTTGTTGATTTTTTGGTCTTCACAGATCTCAATATTTTTTTGACCGCCCGTAATTTTTTCAGGCTTAAAAGGCTTGTCGACGATTTTTTAATGTCTTCAGCAACCGTAAATGGCGGGATGCTCTGCTCAAAACGGAAGAAATTCCCGGAATCGTATTTTGTTTTGATCTTTCGCAGTTGGTTGAAGGCAAGATCATCCCAATATGCGTTGGGGAATCCAGGGAAATCGCGGATCGGGTAATTTTGATACATGTGACCGTTGAAGTATCCTTGCATGAGGTTCATGTAGCCATCCAGCCATTTCTGTGCCTGTTCGCGGGACGTGGGTTTCCCCGATTCATAGAAAAATGAATCGACAAAGAAATCCATATATACGTCGCGATGGATAAAGGAAGTGTTGTATTTGGGGATCGCATTGATTCTGCCGCCGTACGGCTCGATCCCTGCAATGGCATATTCATTGGGCGCGGTGTCGAAGTATGCCACGATCTTTGCCCAGTCAACTTCAGTTAATGGCTTGGCAATGTAACCGGAGTGTTTGAACTCGATCAGGTCATCGGCAGGCGGGTGCAGGTTGTCATCCAGGAGGTGTTCGTTCAAATAGGCATAGGTATTCACTTCGTCGAAGAACAGGTTTGCGCCCGGGGTGCTCAAAAGCGGCTTGAGAACAGTCCGCCCTTCGGAGACGGGACCATCGAACATCCCCAACATGGCTAAAGCCTTTGTATTGTCGCTCAAGGTTGCCAAAACGGTCTGGTAGCCAAGTTTTCCCGTGACGCCGTCTTTCATGAAATACTTTTGCATGACCGTCAATGCCTTGGCGGCATTCTCAAGGGGCCAGCGGATTCCAAATCCCCAGAATATGTTCTTGTTATACAGTTTGAATATTACTTCAAGAAGGACTCCAAAATTATTGCCCGTCCCGCCGCACATCGCCCAGAAAAGGTCCTGGTAATTGTTGGTAGGTGTGGCAACCACTGCTGTTCCATCCTGAAGCATGACGGTCATTTGAAGAGCATTATCAAGCCCCATGCCGAACTCGCGGGATGTGAATCCATACCCGCCACCCATGGTATACCCAGCGACGCCGACAGTAGGACAACCTCCTGTAACCGTATGCACCCCCTGCCTGTTCAATTCTGCAATGACCTGTCCCCAATTTGCGCCTGCACCAACACGGGCTGTCATCGAGGTTTTATCGATCAGCACGTAGTTGATGTTGCTGACATCCAACACCATGCCGTTGTTGACGGAATAACCCGCAGTGCTGTGCCCACCTCCTCGACAGGTCACTACCCAATCCGGTTTGGTGTGTGCCCATTGAAGGGCGATCTGCACGTCGCTGGGGCCGTCACAATAAGCTATGATCTTCGGGTATTCAGGGTAGAGGGGGTTGCCCTGCCTGTCCTGATCATATTCAGGGTCAACAGGCAGGACGATTTTTCCCTGGAAGGTCATTTGGAGCTGTGCAAGCTCCTCACGGGTCGCGCCCAGTTTATTGAAGAGGTTGTCATCCGCTTTGTTCCAATTTGCGATGCGCATTTTCTTCAGGTGCTTGTGTTTGTTGGAGTTGATAGCCATTGCTTCTCCTGGTTTGATAAACGAAATGCTTGAATCAGGTCGCTTATTTCCTCTTGGTAGCCGCCGGTTTTTGGGCTGTAGTCCTTTTGACGGACTTACGTGCTGAGGTTCTTTTCACCGGCTTATGCGCCTCTGTCTTTTTGACTGTTGCCTTTTTCTTCATCGGTTTTTTCGTTTTCACCTTATTTACAGGCTTGCGAGCTGACACCTTTTTGGCTGTCCTCTTTTTCTTCGGCAGTTTTTTTGTGGTTGACTTTTTTCCAGGTTTGCGGGTCAATGTCTTTTTGGTGGATTTTAGAGTCGCTTTTTTCGCAAGTTTGGAAGTCTCTGGTTTTGCCGCATGTTGTGGGGAAACCGCCAGACAATCGGGCGGTACAACGAACAGAGACGGGTCAAAGGGCGGTGGAGTCGAGTTGAAATCGAAGTAATCCGTGAGGACCAGTTCCACGTTGCATGCCTGGGGCACTTCGGCGAACATGATAGCTTCGTTGACGGTCGTATACCATATCCAAAAGTTGCGCGGCGGCATGGATTGCAGCGTGAATATTTGCGTTGTCTTGTTGGGGCTGAGCTGCGGATTATTGGTGATGATGCCCTTGCAAACACCGCCGTCGCGCTCGGGCCAGTTGGGGTAGGGCAAACCGACTGGTAACTTTCCCATGCAGGTATGCTTTCCATTGGGGGAACGCAGCACAATGTATGATGCAGAATTGGTCAGGATAATATCCTGCATGGTGCTGTCGGGGAGGAAGAAGCGCGTCAATTGACGCTGGATTTTCCAATCGTAGAAGATCTGCGTGGGATAGGGCTGGTTGGGGAAGGGATGAGGTTCAAACGTCGGTGTGGTGAGAGCGGTCATAAATTGCCTTGGAGACCACGTTGGCAGGGGATTATTGTCCGGCGGGGTCAGCCCCGGGATCAATTCCTGGATCCTGCCGAGTATTTTCAACCGTTCCACGGTGCTGGAGAGGAAGGTCTTGTTTTCTAAAAGGTTGTAGGTTTCCAGCGTTTTTTCTTTTTGCAACAATGCCGCATTCGTTGAATCGACCTTTTTGCCATGTTCTCCTGCGCTTTGAAGAAGCGCAGGAGAATTCGTGCTTGTAATTGCTTCGAATGTTGGGAAGTGAACGAAGGCAAAGCGCCCAATGAACGGAAGTTTGAAATCGTTTGTGGTGTTGATGAACATCATTCGCCATGGATATTGGTTGTCGTTGCGCATCCAAAACCAGTTGGCAGCGATGTGAGGTGTGGGATCGGGTGGAATAGGCGCGGGCGGATTCGTATTCATCCGAAGGGCACACCACCAATTCGTCACAACTCCCAATACTTCCTGCATGCCGTTGCAGGTTGCCCCGATATCGGAAAGAAAGGTCGGCGCGGGAACCCGCTCGGTCGTGGCAATCGGACCAAAGATATTTACCGGAGGCCCACCGTTTACCGAATCTAAAATATAGTAGCCATCGGGCGTATAGAGAAAATCTCCGTAACCTTCTTCCAATCCATAAGCAGTGACACGCATGGTGCGCACCGACCAGTCATAGGTGATTTCCACAACGACCAGTTGGCTATCATCAAAGGGAGTCAACAAGGCTACTGCGCGGAATTTTTGTGGCAGGAGAGGCGGGACGCTGGACCCGCAGGGTGAAAATTTGGGTGGCTGGGGAAACAGGTTTGTTGACATGGTTTGCTCCTGTATCAAATTTTATGATTGTTGAAGTTCGGCGAGCAGGGATTTTGCCTGTGCCAGGTCGGGGGCATCGAAGCCTTCTGTGAACCAGTCAAACACCGGCTCCAGCGTTGTACGCGCCTCTTCATGTTTCCCTTGGGATTGAAGCAAACGCGCAAGGCTTGTGGACGCGCGCAATTCCCACCACTTTGCGTTTTGGGATCGGGCACGCCTCACCGCCTCCATGTATTGTTGGGCGGCTGTTTCCGAATCAGCGCCTTGCGCCCGAAGGATATCCCCTTTGAGGCGATGCAATTCAGCCTGGTAAAAGTTCCCGCCCGCCGATTCGACATAACCCAGGGCTTCGTCCACGGCTTGCAGGGCGGATTCATGTTCTCCAACCGCGCTTCGACCTTCCGCCAGCAATGCCAGATACCACGGAACAAACGAATCCAGTTTTACGAATTTCGGGACGGGGGTGGTGCCTTCGAGGATCTGCACCCCCATCGGATCCTTTTGGGCGACTGCCATCGTCCACGCGCGGAAGATATTGCCTTGCAACCCAAGCAAAACAAAGGAATATTTTTGGGAAAGACTGACCAATTCTTCGGTCCGTGTGAGCGCTGCCGGGATGTCGCGCATGAGCTGCGGGAGGAAGGCAAATCCAAGGATAAAGCAGTGTGGGTAAGGCTGGTGCTCCGTCGCCGAGAGCGCATGCTCAAACGTCTTGCGAGCCTGGTCGGGATACCCGGAAAGCAGCTGGGAAAGCGCCAGCCATGCACTGGTGTATGCCTGGAAATCCCCGCCAACTGCAAAAAATGCCGAGTTATCCAGCGGGTCGGCAATGTCATAACTCTTTTGGGCGTAGGTCATGGCGTTCTTGAGCTCCCCCCGACAGAAGGCAACGATACTTTTGCTTTGATACCCAATTGCAAGGAGCGGCTGGTCGTTCATGCTTTCGCCTAGAGCCAAAATGCGGTCGGCTAATTCGTCGCCTTGTTTGTATTCGCCACGCGAAGAGTGGAAGGAGAATATGCCGTATAGAATGAATCCCAACTGCGCCGTCTCATTCACGGCGGCGGAAAGTTCGCCAGCGCGTCTGTAGGCGGCTTCGACCTCCGGGTCGCCATAGCCGCGTTGTGTGACCAGGCTGAACGCCAGCATGGTTTGCATGCCCAGTTCCTGTTGGTCCCGCTCAGGCGAGGCCGGGAGCCGATGCAGCAGTGTGAGCGCATTCTTGAAATGGGCAGCGGCTTCCGCGTTGGCATAGTTTTGCGATGCCTGGTTTGCCGCCTTGAACAAATAGTCAACCGCTTTGGAAATGATGGCGGGGTCTGCATCCTGCCCCTCTGCAACTTTGTTCCAATGATAAGCCAGTGTGGAATAGTGATTCGACAAATCGTCGGCGTGTCGTCCCTCGAACCATTCGGCAATTGCCTGATGGAGTCGCCGTCTCTGCTTGAAGAGCATGAGATTGTAGGCAACCTCCTGCGTGATAATATGTTTGAACATGTAAGCGAGATCAGGCTCTGGGGACTCTATCGGTGTTAGGTCCACTTTGGAAAGCATGTCGAGGTATTCCATCAGGTGTGGAATATCCTCAGGGACAGGGTGAATGTCGCGCAAGGTTTGGTAGGTAAAGATACGTCCGATCACACTGGCAACTTTGAGGGCAAGCTGATGCGGCGGGGAGAGAAGGTCGATGCGGCTGGTGATGATATCTTCGACTCTGGCAGGGAAACTGATCTGATGCAGATCCGTCCCGGGCGCAAGTTCGCATACCCCGCCTCGGATCACGATCAAATTTGCATCCCGGAGCGAGTATGCCAATTCCTCGCTGTAGAATGGATTTCCCTCAGCCTTTTCCCTGATCAGGTTCATCACTGATACCGGAAGTTCGCTGACGCCGAGACGCAATTTTACAAGTTCGATGGTGTCGTCCGCTTCGAGCATGCCCAGTTCGATCCGCTTTGCGTTCGGCATGGCTGAAATCTGTTGATACTCCTGTGAAGGATGTTCACCGAGCGGGCGGGTAACCATCACCAGAATCAACGATTCACTTAACGTGGCAACACGTTGAGCCAGCGCCCATGAAGATGAATCCAGCCAGTGGGCGTCTTCGATCACGATCATCAGAGGCGCATTCTGTGCGTGACGGGCGACCAACTTCGCAAGGAAGCCGCGGGTCGATTCTGCACGTACCTGCCCGCTGAGGATGGAAGTGGTCTCGTTGTCGGGAATGTCCAGCGGCGCGATGGCGGAGAAGAGAGGCGCATATCGTTCAAGATCATCCCCCGCTGCGGCAAGATGCGATAGTAAATGTTCACGGCGGGCGTCTCCATCATCAGCCAGAAGGTTCAGCCCCAGCAATTGCAGGAATACGGGCTTCCAAGCATGGTACAAGGCGGCTTGTTCGATCGCGTCACCCGCCCCAGAGACGCAGGTGACGCCTGCGCTTTGAGCCCGTTCGATCACTTCCAATACCAGGCGTGATTTTCCGATGCCTGCCTCGCCCTCGATGAGGGTGATTCCACCACGGCGCTCATCGATCAATTGCCGGACCTGCCCATCCAACTCGGTCCGCTCGGTGCTGCGTCCAACAATGGATTCCTTTTTACGGACGGCGGGGCCGATGCTTCCCTCTCCTTTCGCGTTGGAGCGGATTCCAAGCAATCTGAACACCGTAATCGGATCGGTCTTGCCCCGAACTGCAATCGTGCCAAGCGGGCTGAATTGATAACGATGCTCGACAGACTGGAAGATATTCTTACTTACGATGACTTGCCCTGCCTCTGCATTTTCCATCAAGCGTGCTGCAACGTTGGTTTCGTCACCTATAACGCTGTAGGATCGGCGTGTCGTGCCGCCGTAAGGCCCTGCGCGCATCCTCCCACGGCTGACGCCGATCTGAATATCCTTGATGAAATCTAATTCGGAGGGAGGGGTACGCAATTCCTCCGCGGATGCCACGGCGCGCAGGGCGTCATCATCATGGGCAGTCGGCGCGCCGAAAGCCCCATAGATGTAACTGCCCTTATCTCCCAAGGTCAATTCAAAAAACGTACCGTCGTATTTGGCAAAGACGCCCTGCACCCAACGGACGAACGCATCAAGTTTTACACCGGCCGACTTGTCACCCTCGTAATCAATGCCGCTGAATTTGATAAAAACAGGCACGGCGGAACGCAGTTCGGAAATAAACCCTTCCTGTCCATGGTGGAGGCGTTCATATACGGCAGGAATGAGCCAGGGACGCACCTGCTCATCGCTCAAATCGATGGATTTGCGCGACTTCCGCACCTTTGGCACGGCGTCAGGATCGAGCCAGTCCACGACTGCAAAACGTTCACGATCCTCCCCGCGCCACTCGCCCAGTCTGATACTGCCTTCGAGGGAATTGATGGTGGATTCGTCTGCAAGAATTTCGCCTTTGCGCGCATGCTTTTCACCCGCCGAGAGACGATCCACGGTTGCGCCGGCGATCACGTCCAAGTACCGTATGGACGGATTGCCCACCAGAAATCTCCTTATCGTCCCGCTGGCAACCGCAACCTTTACGCTAAGGGTTACATTTCCCTGTTGCGGCACGGCAATATTTGCAAATTTGCCCATCGCCTTTTGGATCTCGAACGCAACAGCAAGCGCCCGCAGTCCATCGTCCTTGTCGAACCAGCAGGTCATAGCATCGCCGCTAAAACCAATGACGGAACCGCGGAACCGTTCGACGGGAATGATCAATGCATCGTAGATCTGGTTCAAGTGGCTTGTGATCTCTTCCGCGCCTCGCTTTGGACCGTGTACCAGGGACAATGCTTCTGTCAAATTGGTGAAACCGGACAGGTCTGCGAACAAGGCGGTCCCTTTTGCGCGGTTGGAAAGCGTTTTCCCCTTTGCCAGAGCCTGGCGGCGGTCGGAAGGTAGGTAGATGCTAAGATTTTCCATTAAGAATTCTCCTGAAACGCAATTATTAAATTGTCAGTAACAAATATTCTCGGAAATCAAGCAAAAAATTTTCCGAATATGCAGTTTGGAATTCTGGTGGAAATCTACAGAAACCTGCGGATAGAACCTCGCCTGCCATTCGGGCAATAGCCATCAGCCGGTGGTATCCCTGATACTATGTAAACACAAGATGAAGATGGGCGTTTCGAGAGATTTTGTCTGGATGTGTTCCGTGGAATTACAGATTATTCCCCTGCTGCCATGCGCCAGACAATATCCAATGCTTCCAACCCGGTCATGCGGTGAATTTCCTGCGCCTCCTCTGTGAGATAAATATCGCCTTGCAGCGGGCGGTCTTGACGGGTGTACAGCCCGCGGTTGGGGAGGTGGCTCACCGCCGACCAAAAGTTCCAAAGCGGCAGGTTGAATTCGGCGGCAAGCATTGCCATATCACGGTTGACGCGGTGGTCGAGTTCGCGGTTGTCGGCTTTGGTGGCGAGGATCGGCACAACACCCTTATTGACCAACTGCACAATGACGCGGCGCAGATATTCCGTATTGCGCGATTCGAAATGCGAGCCGATTTGGATGATGACGAACGAGGGTTTGTGCGTCCGCAGTTCGCATTCAACGGGTGTTTCGAGAAAGGTACAGCCGAACTCGCCGCGATGCCATTGCGACCAAAGTAACGCACCGGGCGTTGTCCCATCCTGGGTGGTGGGACTTTCGCGGTTGAACGAACCTTCGAAGCGTTCCACGGTTTCGCGCAGTTGGGGAGGGAGGGTGTTCAAGGTCGAAAGGTCGGTTTCGAAAACGCCGAAAAACTCATCGGGTCTTGCCTGGCAATCGCCAAAGATGGAAAAGGCGTTCGGGTTGTTGCCAAGCGACAAGCCACGCTTATACACCTCGCGGATGTTCTCACCCGGCGACGGAAGCACGGGCAGGTTCATCCATGAGTTGTCAGCGGGGGGAATGCTTGTGGATGTGGATTCAGCCGTCGGCGCGGCGCGAGACGTTTCTATGGCTTCCGGCGTGACGGTGAACTGGTCCTGCGTCGGGACATCGTATCTCGGGGTTGGGATGAGTCTCGCAAAGGTCGCTGACGGCGAAGGGGCGGCGAGGGGAGTCGCCTGCGGCATGCACGCGGATAGCAGAAGGACAACGATAAATATCGCAAGTTTTCGGCATTTCATGACACGGACAAGGATGGTATCACAGGATGAAATCAAAAAGAAAGCCGCTCGGATGAGCGGCTGATGTTGTGTGTACGGACGTTACCCCGCCTGTCTGAAAAATTGGAAGTAGCCGAAGCCAAGCGCAAGAACGGCGTAGAGGACGGCGGGCAGATAACCGAGCGCGTTCATCGCACCGGTCAGCGTGCCGTTCAATGCAATGACAAAGCCCAGAATACAGGCGATCAGATTGGCGTAGTTGACGGCGCTGCGCGTTTTGGGGTCTGCCGTGTCTCGGACAAGCAGAGTGACCATCCCGCCAGCCGCCAGTTCCACCCCGATCAATTGCGCCAGCAGTCTTGTATCTGCCGTGTTGTCAAACCCGAAAAGGCTGAGCATGGTGGGGGTCATGAAGAGCGCGCCCAGCGCAAAAATGAGAGCCAGCCCGGCATTGAGCAGGTAGAGGTTCTGCAGTTTCATAAATTTCATGTGATGCTCCTTTTTGTTCATTCTACGCTTGCGGGGAGCCGGGTTCAATGGTACGCCTGTACCGAAATGGGCGGATGAAACTTGCATTTTTATTTGTTATGTCACCCTGAGCGTGGCGAAGGGTCTCTTAATATTGCGCGAGACTCTTCAGTCGCCCGAAGGGCTCCCTCAGAGTGACATTATTCCTTCGGCACAAAATACACATCCGTTGGCTTTAACTTCGAATTGCGCAGGAACTTCGGCTTCACCTCCATCCCGATCCAATCCAGCGACGGCGCATCGGGGTCAACGCCCATCAGGCGCGTCAACAACAATGTGTCCACGCCCTCGAACTCGATCAATGCCAGCACGAACGGACATTCGGGTAAAAACTCCTGCGAACCGAAATAACAAACGGTAAACGCATGCACATGCGCAGGGACGTTCGTGATGTCGATCCATTTCGTCTCCGCGCCGGAGTACATGTCGTGACCGCGCGGGTTGGCATACGTATATCCGCTTGCGGGATCACGTGAAGCAAGCAGCCGTTTATTCGTCAGCGCCGCGAACCATGGGCTGTCCTGTCCGTACGAATGCAGGTACGTGATCTTATACTCCTGCTCGATCTGGATCGGCGCCATCTTCTTCAGAAACTCCAGCGCCTCTTCATCCATACTCACCGGAAATGGAATACCGTGGACGATGTAGCCGCCCAAGGTTTCTTCTCTTTGGGAAGGTAACTTGGTCATAGTCATCTCCTAAATCCTTTTACCACGGAGACCACATAGTCCACGGAGAAGACCATATAAAACCTCTGTGATCTCCGTGTGCTCTGTGGTGAATTCTCGTGAAGTTAATCCTCGCGCTCCAAAACGGAGACGGTGACATACGTGCCCGTGCCTGCATGACTATGGATGGCGCCCCGCTTCGCATCCTTGACCTGTAGCTGGTCATCGCGGAAATGAGTTTTGATCGTCCCCTGAAGCTGCCAGGCAGCGAAGACCGCCTGCATGAGCCCTGTCGCACCAACAGGATGTCCGCAGGCGATCAACCCGCCCGAAGGATTCACCGCACAGACAGGTTTATCCTTCAATTTCAAGCCGTAATCGATATTCGGCAGGAACGCCTTGCCCGATTCCGCAAACGGACCTCCCTCCCCGTAGCGGCACAATCCCAGATCCTCATAGGTTTGAATTTCCGATGAGGTATATGCGTCATGCAGTTCAATGAAATCCAATTCATGCAATGGATCTTTTATGCCCGCGTGTTTCCATGCCATGTTGCCCGCTGCCCGTCCCGCGCGAAACGAATGGACTCCAGGGTAGCGCGTGCCATGCTCCCAAAGTTTCTTGTAATACGCTTTCGTCTCATCCGATGACTTCTCCTGTTCGGTGGCGTAGTTCTCCATGAAGAAGTCGTAATCTACATGCGGACGGTCCGCCATACGCATCGCGTCCGTGCCGCGCCCGATGCCTGTCACTTTCACAAGTGGGCGTGCGATCTTTGCCCCCGCGGCTTCAAGCTTTTTGAGTCCTTCTTCAGAACACAGAATCATCGCCGCCGCCCCATCAGACATCACGCAGATATCGAGTCGCGTCAGGGGCCATGCCACCATCGGCGCATTGCGGACGTCTTTAATAGTGATGCGCTGACTCTTCTGCGCGTACGGATTATGGAAGGCGTTGATGTAGTTCTTCACGCTGACGTGCGCCATCTGCTCGACGGTCGTGCCAAACTCCTTCATGTGCCGCGTCACCATCATGGCATAGTAGCCCGAATAAAAACCTCCGACGGGATAATCGAACGACACGTCGGAGGCTAAGGCGATGAACTCGTTTCCCTTCCAAGTTTCCACATGCGACATGGTCTCGAAACCGTAGGCTACACAGACATCCATATGACCGCTGGCAACCGACTTCCATGCCTCCTGAAAGCACAGTCCGCCCGTCGCACCGCCGCCCTCCACGCGGTGTCCGGGCTTGGGACACAGCCCGAGGAAATCCTGAGCCATGATGCCAGCCATCAGTTGTCGGGTGAAATGATCCGAGAAGTATGAAGCGACGGATCCATCCACAATTTTGGTGAACGTGGGGAAATCCAATCCGATGTCGGCGATTGCGTAGTCATAGGCTTCTTTGATGATCGCCTGGAACGTCTTATCTGGTCTTGCCTTGGCAAACTTGGATACCCCACCTGAGATTGCATACACCGGTCTCATCGGCAAACCTCCTCTTAATCAAGATAGTTCCATCTTTGCAGAAACCGACTTAAATTGCAACTGACATTCTTCCATGTTCTGTCATCGCGGATATCCGGAAAACATTTCGCAAGTCCGTTTTTTATGCTAGACTCGCCCAACGAATTATCTCTGCTGAATACCGGTTACTGGAAACTTTATACTGAGCTATGGAAACCCTCTCCTCCGCCCTCGATCCCAATTCCCCCGAGTTCAAAGCCAATGTCGATCACAACCGCGCCCTTGCGCAGGAGTTGAAAAAGAACCTTGTCCTCATTCGCGAAGGCGGCGGCGAAAAATACCGCAGACGCCACGAAGAACAGGGCAAGTTATTCGTCCGCGAACGCATCGAACGCCTGCTTGATCCGGGCGCGCCTTTCCTTGAACTCTCCGCGTTGGCCGCGTGGGATATGTATAAAGGAGAAGCGCCTTGCGCGGGCATTGTCACGGGCATTGGGCGCATCTCCAACCGCGAGGTAATGATTGTCGCCAACGATGCCACCGTCAAAGGCGGCTCGTATTTTTCGATGACGGTCAAAAAACACTTGCGCGCTCAACAGGTCGCCGAAGAGAATCATCTGCCCTGTCTCTATCTTGTCGATTCGGGCGGCGCCTACCTGCCGCTGCAGGACGAGGTCTTCCCCGACGCTCATCATTTCGGGCGAATCTTCTACAATCAGGCGCGCATGTCTGCCAAACGCATTCCGCAGATCGCGGCGGTGATGGGAAGTTGTACGGCGGGCGGCGCATACGTCCCTGCCATGAGCGATGAAGCCATCATCGTCAAAGGTGCGGGCACGATCTTTCTTGGCGGGCCTCCGCTCGTCAAAGCGGCAACAGGCGAGGATGTCACTGCCGAAGAATTGGGCGGAGCAGACGTCCACACGCGGCGAAGCGGAGTTGCGGATCATTTTGCGGAGGATGACGATCATGCCATCGAGATGCTGCGAAGCATCGTCGAGACATTGCCCCGTGGTCACGTCCACTCGCATCTTTCCGCGCTCGAAGTTGCTCCACCTGAGGAACCTTTGTACGCCGCCGACGAATTGTACGGGGTCCTGCCGCGTACCTTCAAAGAATCCTTTGATGTCCATGAGATCATTGCGCGCATCGTGGATGGCTCGAAATTTCGCGAGTTCAAATCGCGTTACGGCACGACACTCGTCTGCGGCTTTGCGCGGATTCACGGTTATCCTGTGGGTATCATTGCCAACAACGGAGTCTTGTTCGGCGAGTCTGCATTGAAAGGAACGCATTTCATCGAACTCTGTGACCAGCGCGGGATTCCGCTCATCTTCCTTCAGAACATCACGGGATTCATGGTCGGCAAAGAATATGAAACCGGGGGCATTGCCAAAGATGGCGCGAAGATGGTTCATGCCGTTGCCACCACCCGAGTCCCCAAACTGACCTTGGTCATCGGCGGCTCGTTCGGCGCGGGCAATTACGCCATGGCAGGGCGCGCCTATGGCTCGCGCTTCCTTTGGATGTGGCCCAACGCCCGTATCTCTGTCATGGGCGGGGAACAGGCGGCGAACGTCCTGCTTACCATCAAACAGGATCAACTCGCCCGCGAGGGCAAACCAGCCTTGAGCGTGGAAGAGGCGGAAGAATTCAAACGCCCCTTGCTTGAAAAATACGAGCGCGAAGGCAGTCCTTATCATTCTTCGGCCCGTCTCTGGGATGACGGCGTGATCGATCCAGTGGATACCCGCCAAGTATTAGGATTGGCTTTGTCCATCGTGCTGAATGCACCAAAGGAAGACGGCGGATTTGGCGTGTTTAGGATGTAATTGACGAAAGAGGAAAGATGATAGAAGGTGTGGCGCAATGAAGTATCTTGAATGGCAGGAAACTGTGTTTGCTGAGATCAAGAATGATCCGATCTGGAAACTTGAAGTTTATCGCCTTGCTTTATTCGCGGGAGATATTGGCTGGCAGGATGTCTTGACTTTGTCGAAAGTCAATCTAATGTACAGCATTGCCGATCAACTTCATCGCGCCCTTGGCTCCATTAGCGCCAACCTTACCGAAGGATATTCACGCAGTAAAGGGCTTGATCGTGCTCGTTTTATTGAAATTTCACTCGGCTCTGCCCGCGAAAGCCGCGATTGGTACTACAAGTCTCGCCATGTCTTGAAAACAGAGGTCGTTTCACATCGAATTGGGTTGATTACCCATATTGTAGGAATGCTTACTCCAATGATTCCTCACCAACGCAAGAACGCCATTCGGGAAGAGCGATCCGAATACCTGACTCAATCTTCAATATTTTCGCTTGAATTAGAAACTCCCATGCCCTAATTCTTTCCTCTTTCTTCTTTACTCTGAAATCAGCCCACTCACCACTTTCTACTCACTATGACACACAAAGAATCCTCCCCCCACCACCTCCTTGCTCAACTCGCCGGTCACTGGCGCGGAACATCGAAACTCTGGCTCGAACCTGATAAGCTTGCTGGTGAATCTCCCATTGTTGGCACCATTCAGATCGTTTTGGATGGACGCTTCGCCCTCTTTCTTTACCAATCATCCATTGAAGGAGAAGCCCAACATGGCATGTTCACGTTCGGTTACAACACTCTGCTGGACCGTTACGAAGCCTCCTGGGTGGACTCATTCCATAACAACACCGCTATCATGTTCTGCACGGGCAATGCAAAGGAAAATGGGTTTTTCGTCCGTGGTAGTTATCCCGATCCTGCAGGCGGGCCGGACTGGGGCTGGCGCACAGAAGTCGAATTGCGCGGCGAGGAACTCTTGATCACTGCCTACAACATCATCCCGGAAGGCGGTGAAGCCAAGGCGGCGGAAATGACGCTTGCGAGGGTGAAGCAATGAAGATTCTCATCATTGGTGGTACGCGTTTTCTTGGAAGGCATCTTGTCAACTCCGCGCGCGCACGGGGACACGAAGTTATCCTGTTCAACCGCGGACAGACAAAACCGGAACTTTTTCAAAAGGTCAAAAAGATCCGGGGAGACAGGGAACGGGACTAGGACCAGTTATCGGGTCAGTGGGATGCGGTCATTGATACCAGTGGATACATCCCGCGAGTCGTCAAGATGTCTGCCGAAGCGTTGAAGGATAAAGCCGGGCTTTATGTCTTTATATCCAGCATTTCCGTGTACGCCGATTTCAGCAAGATCGGGATTCGCGAAAGCGACCCCGTCAGCCGTATCGAAGATGAAAGTGTGGAAGAGTTCACCGGCGAAACATATGGGGCATTGAAAGCTTTATGCGAAAATGTTGTGCGGGAAGTGTTCGGGGTCGATTCGATCATCATTCGCCCCGGTCTTATTGTTGGACCACACGACCCAACGGATCGTTTCACCTATTGGGTTTCACGCATTGCGCGCGGTGGTGATGTGCTTGCGCCAGACCGCCCCAACGCGCCGACACAGTTCATTGACGTGCGCGACCTTGCTGATTTCATTGTCACACTTATCGAGCAAAATATCTCCGGCGTGTTCAATGCGACGGGCGAAACGATCTCCCTTGAAACAGTGTTCCAAACCTGCAAACTGATCAGCGGCAGTGACGCAAAATTCGAATGGGCGCCGCCTGATTTTCTAAAACATAACAACGTGGCGCCGTGGAGTGATATGCCTGCCTGGCTTCCCGACAAAGGTGAAGATGCGGGCTTCGCGCATGTGGACATTTCCAAAGCCGTCAACGCCGGGCTGACATTCTCCCCGCTCAACGAAACCGTGAAGGATATTCTTGCATGGGTATCAGATCTCCCTGCCGGTTATGAATTGAAGGCAGGGCTGACCAGAGAACGTGAAGAGGAGCTGCTGGAGAAATTGCGTGTTCAATAAAATCCTCATCGCCAACCGCGGCGAGATCGCAATTCGCATCATGCGCGCCTGCCGCGAACTCAACATCAAGACAGTCGCCGTCTACTCGGAAGCGGACAAGGATTCACTGCATGTTCAGTTTGCCGACGAAGCTGTTTTGCTCGGCGACGCTTCGCCAAAGGAATCCTATTTGAGTGCGGACAAGATCATCCGCGCCGCGCTCGACTCAAAAGCGGATGCCATTCATCCGGGCTATGGATTCCTCTCCGAGAACGCCTCATTCGCCGTCGCAGTGGATTCCGCCCATCTGACCTTTATCGGCCCCTCAACGGATTCCATCCGTGCCATGGGCGATAAAGCCGAATCGAAAATCCTGATGAAGAAAGCGGGTGTTCCAACTGTCCCCGGCAATGAAGGCTTGGAATCATTCGATGAGTTTAAAAAAGCCGCAAAAAACATTGGATATCCTGTACTTGTCAAAGCGGCAGCGGGGGGGGGCGGCAAAGGGATGCGCATTGTCAACTCGGAAAATGAGTTGAACGAATCCATCGGGTTGGCGCGCCGCGAAGCCCTGAATGCCTTTGGCGACGAACGCCTGCTGATCGAAAAATATCTGCCCGAGGCGCATCATATCGAGTTTCAGGTCTTTGGCGACAAGCAGGGCAACCTCGTGCATTTATTCGAACGCGAATGCTCCGTTCAACGCCGCCATCAAAAGATCATCGAAGAAACACCCTCGCCTTTACTGACACCCGAACTCCGGGCGAAAATGGGCGAAACGGCGGTCAATGCCGCCAAGGCTGTGGGATATTTCAACGCAGGGACCGTTGAATTCATCTTCGATCCGATACACTTGAAATATTATTTTCTCGAAATGAATACCCGCCTGCAGGTGGAACATCCCATCACCGAGCTCGTCGCAGGTGTTGACCTTGTCCAGTGGCAGATTCGCATAGCAGCGGGAGAGAAGTTCCCGTTCACACAGGGCGATTTCCACCAACATGGACATGCCATCGAATGCCGTATCTATGCCGAAGACCCGGCTAACGGATTTTTGCCAAGCACAGGCCAACTTCTGCAATTCATCCAGCCGCACGGACCCGGCATTCGTGTGGATTCAGGTTTCGCAGTTGGCAGCGATGTGACCCATTTTTACGACCCGTTGCTGGCAAAGTTGATCGTCCATGCTGAGAGCCGGGATGCGGCGCTTGAACGTATGAAAACCGCTTTGAAGGACTTCGTTGTGCATGGCGTTGTCACAAACATTGATTTCATGCGGGCTGTTTTAGAAACGGATGATTTCAAGACGGGTAAAGTCTCGACAATATGGGTCGAGTCAAAATTCAATGAGTGGACTCCTGTTCAACCCGGATTACCCATCCTTATCGCCGCTGCGCTGGCGGATGTGGTCTTTGCCAGCGGCAAGGCACAGCCTGCGGTCTCGAACGAGACCGATCCGTTCAATCCGTGGAAACAAACGGGCAATTTCAGAGTATGAAAACAACTTTCGGCACACAGACCATCGAGATCAATCCATCCGGCGAAAAATTTGTCGCCGTATTGGATGGGAAGACAGTTTCCCTGCAGGTCGTTCGCGCAAATAATGGGCGCATGGACCTGCTCATTGACGGTCAGCGGGTAACGGCGCACGTCTCCTCAGAGATGGCGAAGCGCTGGGTAACCATCGACGGTCAGACCGTGATGCTCACAAAAACATCCGGCGCGAAACAAGGCGTCAGGCACGATCATGCCGGGGGATTGATCGCCCCGATGCCGGGTCAGATACGAAGCGTTTCCGTCAGCGTGGGCGATGCTGTGAAGAAGGGTCAGACCTTGCTCACGATGGAAGCCATGAAGATGGAGATCCGCATTCAGGCGTTGATGGATGGAGTTGTCAAATCGGTTTCTGTATCGCAGGGGCAGACCGTGGAGCGCGAACAGATCCTCATCGAAATGGAGGGCTGATGGCTGGAAAATTTTTCGACGAACTCGAAGTGGGGATGAAGTTCAAGCATGGCGGGCGGACCGTGACGGAGATGGATAATGTGCTCTTCTCCGCGCTGACGATGAACACACAGCCGCTTCACGTTAACGAGGATTTTGCTTCACGGACTGAGTTTGGTCGGCGGCTGGTGAATGGAATCTTCACTTTCGGTCTGGTTGTTGGTTTGACTGTTGCGGATTTGACCGAGGGAACCATCGTTGCAAATTTGGGGTATGACAAGGTCGTACATCCCAATCCTGTTTTTCACGGCGATACGGTCTATGCCGAGAGTGAGATCATCGAGAAACGCGAGTCGAAATCAAGACCGAATGCGGGGATCGTGCGAATCAAATGCTGGGGAAAAAAGCCGGATGGTACGGTTGTGGTGGAGTTTGAACGAACAGCGATGTTTCTTAAAAGGATGAATGCTGAATGAATGAAAAATTGATGCGCTCGCGCCGCGCGCTGCTCTATATGCCCGGTGACAACTGGAAGATGATCACCAAGTCCATCACGCTGGGCGTGGATTCGATCTGCATGGATATGGAAGACGGGACTGCCGTCAACAAAAAAGCGGAAGCGCGCGCCACGATTACAAAGGCTTTGCAGGAATTGGACTTTGGCGAAAGCGAGAAACTGGCACGCATCAACTCGGTCGGTTCGGGCTGGGAGAAGGACGACATAGAAGCGGTACTGCCGTTTCACCCCGATGGGATCGTGATTCCCAAAGTCGAATCTTTCGAGCATGTCGAGTGGGCAAGCCAGATCATCGAAGACGCCGAGTTGAAGAACGGCTGGCAGGTCAATTCGATTCGAATTTTGATCGGCGTGGAAACAGCGAAGGGGATTCTGAACCTGAAAGAGATCGCGGCACATCCGCGTTTGGATGCGGTCATCTTCGGCGGTGAGGATTTTGCAGCTTCGATAGGCGCAATCCGAACCAAGGACGCCATCGAACTGTTGTACGCGCGGCAGGCGGTCATTGTCGCTTGCGCGGCGAATGACTTGCAGGCAATTGATATCGTCACCATTGATTACAAGGATTTGGACACGCTCAAAGCCGAAGCGGAATTCGGTGCAAGACTCGGCTTCAGCGGGAAACAGGTCATTCACCCAAATCAAATCCCAGTCGTTCAGGAAGCGTTCACTCCGTCTGCGGAGGCAATCGCATACGCGCGAAGAATCGTCGAGACCTTCGAAGCCAGTCAAAAAGAAGGCAAGGGCGCATATTCGCTTGATGGAAAAATGATCGACATGCCATTGCTGAAGAACGCGCAGAAAGTGCTGGCGCGCGCGAAGCGTTAGGAGATAAATTTGTTATCCATCTTATTCGGTCTTGCATCCGCGCTCAGTTGGGGCGCGGGTGATTTTACAGGCGGGCTTGCGGCGCGCCGGGTGGGCGCATATCGCTCCGTGTTCTATGCGGAAGTGGTTGGCGTCATCTTTCTTTTCATCGTGGTTGGCTTTGTGGATGAGCCGTTGCCAAATGCGCGCTCGCGTATCTTTGCTGTGCTGGCAGGTATGCTTGGCACGGTCGGGTTGATGCTTTTGTATCACGCCATGTCCATCGGGATGATGAGTATCGCCGCGCCCGTTTCCGCTTTGCTGGCGGCAGCGCTGCCGGTGGCGGTGGGCATATTCACTCAAGGCTTTCCCGGCTTTCTGACATTCCTCGGGTTCGGCTTCGCCCTGCTTGCCGTGTGGCTGATCTCCCAAAGCAAAGGCGGCGTGACGGATATCCTCTCGCATCTTTCGGACTTGAAACTGCCCCTGCTTGCAGGCATTGGATTCGGCTTTTACTTTGTCCTCATGCACGAAGCCACCAAAGGCGGCGGCGCGGTCTGGCACATGGTCTTCTCGCGCATGGGCGGCATGGCGCTCATCGTTGCCTATCTATTGGTCACTCGTTCATCATGGAAGATCGATATTACAGCCATGCCCATCATCTCGCTCAATGGACTGCTTGATCTGGGCGGTAACTTCTTCTTCATCCTTGCCGGGCAAGCCGGGCGGCTGGATGTGGCGTCTGTGCTGAGTTCGCTTTTTCCCGGCGCCACGGTCATCCTTGCCTGGATTTTCCTCAAGGAACGTTTGAACCGCAACCAATGGATCGGTGTTATATGTGCATTGACAGCCATCATTTTAATGACAATATAAGGAGATTGCCCCATGGCTTCCACGTATGAACATAATTACGAATTACAGCAAAAAGGCATGTTCACCACCGCCGACCTCGAAGCAAATAAACAGGGACAATACTCTCCAGACCAGTTGCAACGGTTTCAGAATGAACGGGACTTCATGCAATATAATGCGGCGAAATACGGGAACAAAAGCCCGTGGATCTCCATGATCTTTGGCTTCGGCTTGATCGTGTTCGCAGGCATTTTGTACTTTGTAGGCGTGTTCGATCTGCTGCAATCGATGCTCGGCGGATTGTTCCTGCCGGTAATGGCGGGGGTTGCAGTCCTTGCTACCTTGTTCATCTTTGTCATTGTGCCGCGCCAATACCAATCCACTGTGGAGATGGCGAAAGGCATGGGCGCGCCGCTTGCGGCGAGTCCGCTGGGCGAAATACAGGTCATCGAAGCGCGGGCAGAGACGTACAAATCTACTGGTGGAATCAACCGCCGTGGACATCAATCACCCGGAGTTTCCCACATCCTGAAAATGGACAGCATCGAGTTTCGCATCACTGAATCCTTCCTCGACGTCATCCAGCCGAAGCGGTTGTACCGCGTGTATTGCGTCAAAGATCAAGGTGCATGGGCGCTTCTCAGCATGGAAACATTGGAGTAGGTTTTCGCCAAATCTGTGTTATACTCCCGCCGCTCTCAATGGAGGGCAATTTCTGGGAAATTGTTTTGATCGCTCTGAATGATTAGCCCGATGGACGCAGTCGGGCTTTTTTGTTGGGCGGGTTTGCCTGCGAAGGCGTACCTTGTTGACAGGAAGAACGTTAAACGGAGTCATCGAAACAATTCATAATATGTCGGAGCGGGCCCACCCCGCCCCTGCAAAAATAAAGGATACGATGACAACCGATTTTTCTTCTCTCAACCTGCGTGATGAGATCATGCAGGCTATCACCGAACTCGGCTATGCCGAGCCAACCCCCATCCAATCGGGCATGATTCCCCTCATGCTTACCGGCGTGGACGTAATCGGTCAGGCTCAAACAGGCACAGGCAAAACCGCCGCTTTCGCGCTCCCCATTCTACATAACCTTCAAAAACAGAAGAACCCGCAGGCATTGGTGCTCGCGCCCACGCGCGAACTTGCCTTGCAAGTTGCCGATTCGATGATCGAATACGGCAGGCATCTCAATGTGCGTGTGCTGGCGGTTTATGGCGGTCAACCCTACGGACCGCAGATCAACAGCCTCAAACGCGGCGTGGATATCGTCGTCGGCACGCCGGGACGTTTGAACGACCTGCTCGAGCGCGGCGTGCTCGTCCTCAGCGAAATCAGAACCGTCGTCCTCGATGAAGCGGACGAAATGCTCAACATGGGCTTCATCGAAGATGTCGAAAAAATTCTTGGATTGACCCCTCCTGAACGACAGACGGCCTTGTTCAGCGCCACCATGCCTCCACGCATCCGCACCCTGGCAAACCGCTTCATGCGGGACCCGCAATCTGTTACCGTTAAACGAAGTACGCTCACCGATTCAGCCATCGAACAACGCTTCTATCTCGTTCATGAAAGTCACAAGACCAATGCGCTGACTCGTCTCTTCGAGATCGAACCCATTCATTCTGCCTTGATCTTTGCCCGCACCCGCGCCGAGACCAGCACCCTTGCCAACGAACTCGTCGTGCGCGGAATCCCTGCCGAAGCCATTCACGGCGACCTGGACCAAAACGCCCGCGAGCGTGTGCTGGGACGTTTCCGCTCCAATCAGTTGAAAGTGCTGGTCGCCACCGACGTCGCCGCGCGCGGCTTGGATATTGACGACATTTCCCACGTCTTCAACTATCACTTGCCCGACGACGCCGAAGTTTACATTCATCGCATTGGGCGCACGGGGCGCGCAGGCAAGACAGGCGTTGCCATCACCCTGCTCTCGCCAAAGGAAAAACGCCGTTTGCGCGAAGTGGAAGCCATCACGAAACAGCCGGTCAAGAAGATGGAACTTCCCACCGCCGAAGACATCGTCCGCCACCGAGAGACGCAATTGGTGGAGAAACTCAAGGTTTGGCTTGGTCGCGGACGGTACAAACGCGAGCTGGAAATGGTGCAGGAATTAATGGACGCTGGTCATGATGTGATGAATATCGCTGCCGCCGCCATCAAGATCGCCCGCGCCGACGAAAAGCAGCGCCCCATTGCGGAAATTACAGAAATCAAATTCGAGAAGCGCGAACGCGATTTCTCACGCAGCGCGAAGCGTGAGACGTTTGGACGTAAAGAAGGTTTTGGCCGCGGTAGCAGGCAGAGGGTGAAAGGAAGCGCATCCCACGAAGAGGGCATGATCCGCGTGAAGATCAACAAGGGCAAAATGCACAACATCCGCCCGAACGACATCGTCGGGCAGATCGCCTTCCATGCGAATATCCCCGGTCACGTCATTGGTAAGATTCGCATCGAGGAAAAAATCTCGTTTGTGGATATTCCCGAAGACGCGCTTGCCCAAGTCATCAAACAAAGCGGCAATTACAAGATTGGCAAGGAAAAATTCAGCGTGGTGAAAGCATAAAGCATCAGACCCCGAATTACTCGGGGTCTGATTTTATTATCGGACTTTCTCCTCTGCCGCTTTCTTTAGCAGAGAGTATCCGCTCTCGATCAGCCGCTTCAATTCCTGACCTGAAATTGGTCTGCCTTCTTCGATCTTTTCCACGGCTCGCAGCATTGCCCCGCGGACTCCGCTTGCGCGATGGGCGACGACAGAATCAGCGGAGATTCGCTCGAGGCGGGCAAGCAGGAATCGGAGGGTGCGAAGCGGATTTTCGTCCATGGTTTCATTGTACTGTGAATTATTTCGCTATAATTATCCCATGCCCAAGAACAACCGTACTGTTTGGTCTTCGGAAGACGGAGATCTTCGCAAGAAAAATCAAACTGCGTCTCATGCCAACTCCCTGCTGCCGCAGCAGCAGACTGCGTATTTGCATCGCGAGTCGGGCGGCAGAGGCGGGAAGGTGGTATCTGTTGTCAAGAACCTCGTCCTCACTGAAGAGGACATGAAGACTCTTGCCAGGAAACTCAAACAGGAATGCGGATCAGGCGGAACGGTCAAGGATGGCGTAATCGAAATACAGGGGGAACATCGTCAGCGGATAGCTGAGGTGTTGCGGAGACTTGGTTACAAGGTAAAGATCGCGGGGGGATAGAGGGGTTTACGATGCTTCATCGGTATGCGAAGCGTACTTTACATTGTTTTTCCCGGTGTGTTTTACGGAATACATCAGTTTGTCCGCTATGCCCAGGATTTTGTCCACCGAAATCCCCGGCGCAGACACGGTTAAAACCCCGACACTGAAGGTGACGGGCAGTCGTTTTTCACGCATTTCGTTCAATAATACTTCGAACGAGTTTGATATGGCTTTGCGGGCGGGTGATACATCTGTTTCCGGAAGAAGGATCGCGAACTCGTCGCCTCCCACCCGTGCGACAATATCCGTTTTCCTCAGGTTGCTCTTGATGTTCTCGGCAATCATCTGTAGAACAGAATCGCCAAATGTGTGTCCAAACGTATCGTTGACCGTTTTGAAATCATCAATATCGACGAACGCCACTGTGAACGGACGCTTGTAGCGCAGAGACCGTTCCCTTTCTCTTTCCATCAATTCATGAAAATAGCGGGTATTGATCGCGCCCGTCAGGAAGTCGGTGCGCGCATGCGCCTTTTCCCTTTCGAGACTTCGCAGGAAGAGGGCTGGAAATAGAAAGAAGCCGAGCCTGATAATGGTGTTCCAGACGTAAACGAACGTGTCCAGCGGGGTGTTGGTGCGAATCTCCACGATCAGCCATGATATTGCGCTTATAAAGGCGCTGATTACCCCGATGCGGCCGCCAAATATCCACGTAAATATGGCGATGGGTATTAGATAGAAAATAGAAAAGGAGATTTTTGGTCCCGTAACATAATCGAGAATGGCGACCCCGAACAAGAGGATAAGCCCCGCAATGCACCAGAATAGTTTGCCTGCCCTCCCAAAAGGCAGAGTCGTCTTCTCCATTTACATAGTATACCTAATAAAAAGGCGGACGTTCGTGTGAACATCCGCCTAAAAACTACCCGTGCCTGCTCATGAATTTTTCCATGCGATGCAGTGCTTCCTCGATCTGCTCGTATGCGGTTGCATAACATGCGCGGACGAATCCGTCGCCGCCGGGACCGAAGGCATTGCCCGGCACCACGGCGACGCGCTCTTCACGCAGGAGTTTCTCGGCGAAGGTCTCGTCATCCATGCCGGAGGCTTGGATGTTGGGAAAGGCATAGAAGGCGCCTTTCGGCTCGAAGGTCGAGAGGCCGAGGCGGTTGAGTCCGGCTACCAGCAATCTGCGGCGCCGGTCATATTCCGCCACCATGTCCTGCACATAAGGCTCGCCTGTCTTCAAGGCTTCGATGGCGGCGTCCTGGGCGGTGGTCGGCGCGGACATGATGGTGTATTGGTGGATGCGTACCATGCCGAGGATGATGTCGGTGGGTCCGCAGGCGTACCCGATGCGCCAGCCGGTCATGGCATAATCTTTTGAAAAGCCGCCAAGCAAGATCGTGCGCCGCTTCAGGCTTTCATCCAGCGCGGGGAAACAGACATGTTCAAAGTCATAGACGAGGCGGTCATAGATCTCATCCGATACGACGAGCAGGTCATGTTGTTCCGCGATCTTGCCGATCTCAAGCATCACTTCGCGCGGGGCAACCGCGCCGGTTGGATTGGATGGATAACCGATAAAGATGACCTTGGTGCGGGGCGTGATGGCTTTGCGGATGTCATCAGGGTCAATGGTGAAATTGTTTTCGAGCCGGGCGGGGATTTCCACCGGCACGCCGCCTGCCAGAATCACCTCGGCTTGATAGGAAACAAAGCATGGCGTGGGGATGATGACCTCATCACCGGGCTCGAGGATGGCGGTGAAAGTGAGATACAACGCTTCCGAAACGCCGACGGTTGCAACGATCTCGCTGGCGGGATCATACGAAACGCCATACAACTTCTTCAGGTTGTCGGCGATACCCTGGCGTAGTTCGATCTTGCCATGGTTGGATGTGTAATGCGTCTCGCCGTTTTGAAGCGAGCGAATGCCCGCATCGAGGATCGGCTTGGGCGTGGTGAAATCCGGTTCACCGATGCCAAGCGAGATCACATCCTTCATCGTGGCGGCGATGTCGAAGAATTTACGGATGCCGCTGGGCTTCAGCCCAGCTACACGCTTTGAAAGTCTTTGTACTTCACTGATTTCCTGCATCGAGCCTCCTGGTTTCATATGGGTTGTACGTTCCAATCGTCAGAGATTTCCATGTAAGTTAATTCGAATGCCGAGCCGTCGGTCGTCTTCACGCAGAAGCCCTTTTCGCCGGGCCCGCGCCAGCGCGAAAATATCTCTGCGATCTCATAGCGGCGCCCCTCCCATGTCAAAGACAGAGGACGATCCGCGTATTCCGTATCCGAACGGCATTCGACAGCATCCATGGTCATGGGTGGATCACCTCGCTGTTATCGCCGATGTTCAGTGAAGAAGCTTCGCTCGGATTGACCTGACCTTCCACGCGGCAATTCCGCCCGATCAATGAACGCTTAAGCGCCGCGCGTGTGATCTGTGTGCCTTCCTCGACGATGCTGTCTTGGATCACGGCAGAATGGATTTTGCAATTCGCGCCGATGGACACATACGGTCCGATGACGGCGGCTTCCACTTGCGCGGTCGGGTGGATGAAGACAGGCGCCTCGATCTTGACCGTGGGCCTGTTTCCCGCTTTGGAGGAGTTATCAGCCCCCCGGTCCAACAGGATGCGGTTCGTATCCAACGTCGCTTCGATGGTGCCCGTGTCCAGCCAGGTGCTGATCTTTTTTGTGCGCATTTTTGCTCCGCCTTCGATCATGATGGAGATGGCATCGGTCAGGAAATATTCATTTTTGAGCATCACACCGCGTTGCATCTGGTCGTCAATGGCGGCGAGCAGGCGTTCGGCGCTTTTGAAGTAATAACATCCGACCACTACAAGGTTGTTGTCCATGCTTTGCGGCTTTTCGATGAAGCGCTTTACCCAACCGTCCGTGCCTTCTTCAGCTACGCCGAAACGGCGCGGGTCTTCCACTGGCATGACCCAGGCCACGCCGTCGGCTTCCTCTTTATCGAGGAAGGAGAAATCGGTTTCCATTAAAGTATCGGAAAAGCACATGATCATGGGCCCGTGCAAATAGTTGCGTGCCAACGAAAGCGCATGTGATTGTCCCTTCATTTCATGCTGGACCACATAATTCACCTTCATGTTTGGGAAGTTATCTTTAATGAAGGCTGGGATCTGCTCTTCCCCCAAATGAGGACTGACGATAAAAACATACTCCGCATTCTCAGGATCGGGCAGGGTCTTGAACATATCCAGCAGGTGCTCGAGCGAGGTCTTGCCCGCCACGCTCACAAGCGGTTTGGGCTTGCTCCACGTGTGTGGGCGCATGCGGGTTCCCCAGCCAGCCATGGGGATGACGATCTTCAAGGTTTCGGTCATGTATTTGGACATCCGTTTTGAGTTGTTATGATATTGCCGTTCCGTATTATACCGTCTGCAAAATCCCCTGTAACGGCGGTTTTCAAAATTGTTACCATTCTCCAAAAATGGGCGACAATGTTCCTGCTCTGTATCTTTCCAGCAGGTTACGGTGGGATATGTAGGTTTCTTTAGGAAGTGCGTTCAATGGAAAGGAACGCACTTCGGCGATCTCTCCATCGGATTTGCCTGTTATCGTAAAGTCTCTGCATAGAAAAACAACCGTGTGATCGGTCTTCCATTGGATGAAATTCGTGAAGACCCCAAGCAGGGTGACATCATTCAGCTCCCCGCCCGTCTCTTCGCGGGCTTCGCGGTGAGCGGCTTGTTCGAGTGTTTCTCCCCGGTTCAATCCGCCGCCGGGAAGGAACCAACCCGGAAGATAGGTATGGCGTACAAGCCAGACCCTGTCCTCTTGAATCATGACCACGCGGACTCCCATTCGCACAGGGCGGAAAAGGAAGCAATAGATTCTGAAGCCGAAGTAGAGGAGTTTGTAATACATGAACAGTGGACTCTAGACAGCGAACGATGTGATACGGCTTATCGTCCACTGTCCATAGTTATTAAATGATCTTCAAATTTGCCAGACTCGCGGCGAGACGTTTGATTCCCACCGACTCAAATACCACGTCAATGATCTCGTCGCCGTCTTGCATGCGTGAGTCGAGCACAATGCCGTCGCCCCACGTGGGGTGCTTGACGCGGGTTCCGGCTTTGTATAAAGCTTGGGTGATAGGAGCAGGCTTCCCCGTAGGAGAAGGAAGCGACCACTTTATGTCGGAGGGAGCGCCTTTGAGGCTGCGTCCAGTTCGCGTGCGTCCGACCAATAAATCCGAAGGGACATCATCCATGAAGCGTGATGGGAAGGTTTCTTCCGCCATGCCGCGTCCGCCGCGTTGAATGGCTCTAAGCAGATAGAGGCGGTCTTTGGCGCGCGTGATGCCAACGTAAAAAAGGCGGCGTTCTTCCTCCATTTGTTCGACTTCATCGAAGGAGCGGCTGTGCGGAATGATGCCATCATCGAGACCGACAATGAAGACA